>NZ_NEJN01000016.1:0-115935 GCF_002113105.1 Pseudomonas sp. B22(2017) | reverse complement strand
AACCATGACCGCATCAAGCTGAGGCTCAATGGCCTGAGCCCTGTCGAGTACAGGACCCAGGCGGCAGCTTAAACTGTCCAACTTTTTGGGGGCAGTCCATCGTGTGGGAGCGGCCTTGTGTCGCGATGGGCTGCAAAGCAGCCCCTAGGCCATCAGATCAGGATCAGAAGATGCTGATCGGGTACTCGACGAATACGCGGACTTCGTTGCCGTCGTCGTTGTAACCGTTCTGCTGCACGGCGTTGTTGGTCCGCACGAACGAGCTACGCAGCTTGATCGACAGGTCCTTGGCCGGGCCATCCTGCACCACGTAACGGATCTGGTTGAAGATCTCGCGCTCTTTACCTTCACCGAAGCCCTGCGGGTTGTCGACGTTGCGGGTGTTGATGTTGTCACCCACCACGTAGGCCAGCTTGTAGGTCAGGCCCGGAATGCCGTAGGCACCGAAGTCCAGGCCGTAGCCCAGCTGCCAGGAGCGCTCGTCTTCGGCGTTGAAGTCGGACCAGTACGAGTTGGCCAGGTAGATGGTCGAACCACCGTCACCCACGCCACCCTCGTTCTGGTACCAGCCGTAGTTGTAGCCGGTGCTGCCGGTGCTGCGCTGGTGGGCGATGGTGAACGAGTGCGCACCGAACGCGTAGGTCGCTGCCAGGCTCCAGATGGTGTTGGAGTCGCCGTTGAGTTTGGCGCTCTTGACGAACTTGTTGTCGATGTCCGACTTGTAGCCGTTGAAGTCCAGGGTCAGGGACTGGTCGTTGGCAATCGGGAAGACGTAGTTCAGGCCCAGGTAGTGCTTCTTCATCACGTCTTCGTTGTCGGCGGTGTACAGCGAAGCGGTGAAGTTGTCGGTGAACTTGTAGCTACCACCGAGGACGTTGATCGACTTCAGGCCACCACCGTCACGGCGCTCGGCGCTCTTGCGCGCTTCCTGGGTGAAGCGGCCGGCGTTCAGTTCCAGGCCCTGGATCTCTTTGGAGGTGATCAGGGTACCGGTGAAGCTTTCTGGCAGCAGACGGGCGTCGTCGTACTGCAGCACTGGCAGTGCCGGCATCTGGTCACCGTACTTGAGCACGGTGTTGGAGATGCGGAACTTCACTGCAGCGCCACCACGGGCCAGGTTGTGCGGCGAGTTGGCGTTGCCGTTCTCGTCCTTGAAGTCCGAAGGCTTGAAGAAGTCGACACCGGCGCCACCGTTGTGGCCCTTGCCGCCATCCAGACGCACGGCGTACAGGCCGAATGCATCGACGCCGACACCGACGGTGCCCTGGGTGAAGCCGGAGGAGAAGTTGGCGATGACGCCCTGGCCCCATTCGATCTGGTCGTCGGTGCCGTGCTTCTTGTCACGATTGATGTAGGCGTTACGCAGCAGGACGTTGGCGTGGCTGTCCTCGATGAAGCCTTTGCTGTCGGCCTGATCATTGGCCTGTGCCTGGGTCGCGGCGATCATCGCCAGGGCGACCAGGCTGATCCTGGTTTTCAACATGTTGTTTTCCTTATTTCTTAATCAAAAACGCTCTGCAATATGACGCCAGGAACCAACGCCCCTTCGTAGGTTCGACGCTATGCGGATCCAGACTGGAAGGCCTGCCGGTAATCACACGGCGGCCTCTGGCAGCAGCATGGCCAAGATCATGGCCAGCAGGCGTTGGCCGAATCCTAGCCGTGTGCGATTACAAATGTCAAAAAATCGTGAAATGCAGGTTGATATAACCAAAATTGCGCGCTTGCCTGGTGCATTTCCATGCAGGTTTGCGCTATCAGCGGACAATTTATCTCGTGTGAGAAATAGCCTTTTGATCGAATGGACAATTTCCTGCGAGGGCTTTCGCAGCACAAGGCTGCTCCTACAGGGAAACGCGGCGCGGTGGAGACCGTAACAAACTGACACAGATGTAATGACAAGCCTTTACAAATACTCAAGCAATAGCAAATAACAAGCATTACCATCCGCATCTCTTTTTCACCTGCTCGATCCGGATGTGCCCATGCTTGTACCCTGCCGTCTTTCACCCCTGACGCTTGGCCTGTCGCTGCTGTTCGGCGCCAGCCTGGCCAGTGCCGCCACCACCACCCTGCCGGAACTGTCGGTAACCGCCGACAGTGAGCGCGAAGAGGACAACCCGCGAGTCAAGGAGGTAAGCACCGCGACCCGCACCTCGACGCCGGTACGCTATGTGCCGCAGGCCATCGACACGGTAAAGACCGTCAACGTGCTGGATTACGGCAGCAACACCCTGGGCAAGGCGCTGGAAGGCATCCCCAACGTCAGCAGCGGTGCCGACACCCGCTTCGACAGCGTGCGCATCCGCGGCTTCGAAGCCAGCAACGACTTCTACCTGGACGGCATTCGCGACGACAGCCAGTACATCCGCGACCTGCATAACATCGAGCGGGTCGAAGTGCTCAAGGGGCCGGCAGCGGTGCTTTATGGCCGTGGCAGCCAGGGCGGTATCGTCAACCGGGTGAGCAAGGCGCCGGAGCACGGCCGCCGTTCGAGCATCGAGGCGCAGGCCGGCAGCGAAGACCTGCGCAGCCTGTATGCCGACCTCAGTGCCGACCCCAGCGACACCGTCAGCCTGCGCCTGAACATGGGCAACCAGGACAACAACAGCTTCCGCGACGGCATCGACGGCAACCGCCAGCTGTTCGCCCCGTCGATCAGCTGGCAGGTCACCCCCGACCTGAACTGGCTGGTGCAATACGAATACAGCCGCTACAACCGCACCCCGGACCGAGGCATCCCCGGGGTCAACGGCCGCCCGGCCGATGTCGGCCGCAGCACCACTTATGGCGACACACAGCGCGACTATATCGACGACCGCGCCCAGTCGCTGCGCTCGCGCCTGAACTATCAGCTGAACGAAACCTGGCAGTTGCGCCATACCCTTGGCCTGTTCAAGCTCGACAGTGAGTTCGACAACACCTACGTCACGGGCTACGACGCCAGCACCGACACCTTGACCCGCCAGCGCTGGCAGCAGGACCTGAACACCAGAAACCTGTTCAACACCCTGGAGGCCGAGGGCGACTTCGACACCTTGGGCCTGGAGCACAAGCTGTTGCTGGGCCTGGAGTTCGGCAACCAGAAGCGCGACCCGGTGCTGTACAAAGCGGTCGACCAGAAACTCCAGGGCCTGGGCAAGCCCGGCCGCAACCAGCAGCTCAATGGCCCAATGACGTTGTTTAGTGACAACCATACCGTGGTCGATAGCCGCGGCCTTTATCTGCAAGACCAGATCCGCCTGAACGATCAGTGGCAGGTTCTTGCCGGTGTACGCTTCGACCAGTTCGACGTGCAGACCACCAACAAGGATGGCGTGCGCGAAACACAGGACAGCAACAGCACCAGCCCACGCTTGGGTGTGGTCTATACACCGTGGCGCGACCATTCGTTCTACGCCTCGTGGAGCAAGACCTTCTCGCCGGTTGGCGGCGGGCTGATCGGCATCACCCCAGGCGCAAAAGGCAACGGTAACGACGCCAAGCCGGAAGAAACCCGTCAGAAGGAAATCGGCGTGAAGAGCGACTGGCTCGACCAGCGCCTGACCACCACCCTGGCCATCTACGAGCTGGAGCTGTACAACCGCCGCACCCGCGACCCGCTTGTCCCGGAAAACATCTTGCTCAGCGGCATGCAGCGTTCGCGCGGTATCGAGCTGACCGCCACCGGCAACATCGTTGGCAACTGGTACGTGCGCGGTGGCATCGGCCTGCAGGACGCGACCATCGTCAAGGACAACAACGGCCAGGAAGGCAACCGCATCAATGACGTGGCCAAGCGCAACGGCAGCCTGTTCGTGACCTGGAAACCGGAACTGGGCTGGTACGCCGAAACCGGCCTGACGTTGGTAGGCGAGCGTTATGCGGACAACCAGAACACCACGGTGCTGCCGGGGTATGGCCGCTGGGATGCACTGGCGGGGTACCGCACGCATGACTGGGATGTGCGGGCGGCGCTGAGCAACATTGCCGACAAGACCTACTACAGCTCGGCGACCAGTGCGGCGCAGATCCAGGTGGGTGACCCGCGCAGCCTGGTGGTGACTGGCAGCTACAGCTTCTGATCTTTAATGCCTGTGCCGGCCCCTTCGCGGCTAAAGCCGCTCCCACAGCTACCCCACATGCATCGAGCCCAGTGGGGTACCTGTGGGAGCGGCTTTAGCCGCGAAGGGGCCAGCACAGGTTGAAGCAATCGATCAGTGCCACACCGCCATCAGCGCCTGCATTTCTGCTTCGCTGATCAGCCCTTGGGGGTATCGTCCGGCAAGCAGACGTCGTGGGTCGGTCGTCCTGACCCTGATGCTTCCATGGTGTTTCAACCACTTCGCCACAAGTCTGAGCGATTGGTGATTCACTGCCGATGGGCGCAAAGCCGACTCACTTGCTGCATTCATTTCTACACGTACTCCCTGGCCCGTGAGCGGCTAATCTACGTAAGGATTGTTACAGATTCGAGAGCTCAGCATGGCCGAGCTATCTGTCTGAAAAACAATACAAAACATATGCCAGTACAGGCCTGCGGACGGCCCCTGGAAACAAAAAAGCCCGTCATGTGACGGGCCTCTTCATTCACCGTGCGCTCAACGCTTGAACGGCGCCGGCTGCTGCTGTGTCAGGCAGTGGATGTTGCCACCGCCCAACAGCAGCTCACGACCAGGGATCATCACCACCTCGTGGTCGGGGAAAATCTTCGCCAGGATCGCTCTGGCCTCGGCATCTGCCGGGTCGTCGAAGCTAGGCGCAATGATGCCGCCGTTGACGATCAGGAAGTTCACGTACGAGCCGGCCAGGCGCACCGATGGGTCACGCTCCTGGCTGCCTGCCACCTGATCGACCCCGGCGCACTCTTCGGCAGTAGCGAACAGCGGGCCCGGGATCGGCATTTTGTGCACGATGAACTCGCGGCCCTTGGCATCGCGGGTGTTCTTCAGCACCTCCATGGCGGCATGGCAGCGTGCATAGTTGGGGTCGTTGGAATCATCGGTCCAGGCCAGTAACACTTCGCCCGGGCGCACGTAACAGCAGAAGTTGTCGACATGGCCATCGGTCTCGTCGTTGTACAGGCCATCCGGCAACCAGACCACGGTGTCCACCGCCAGATGATCGCGCAGCACCGCTTCGATCTGCTCGCGGTTCAGGTGCGGGTTGCGGTTGCGATTGAGCAGGCATTCTTCGGTAGTAATCACCGTGCCTTCGCCGTCCACGTGGATCGAGCCGCCCTCGAGCACGAAGCCTTCGGTGTGGTAGCGCTGGCAGCGCTCCATTTCCAGGACCTTGGCCGCCAGCTCCTCGTCACGGTTCCACGGTGCGTACAGGCCGCCGTCGAAGCCGCCCCAGGCATTGAAGCCCCAGTCCACACCACGCACTTCACCCTGGTCGTTGATGACGAAGGTCGGACCGGTGTCACGCACCCAGGCATCGTCATTGCTGATCTCGACCACGCGAATGTTCGGCTGGTCGAGCTGGCGGCGGGCATTCTCGTACTGGCCAGCGGAAACCGCGACGGTTACCGGCTCGAAGCGGGCAATGGCCTTGGCCAGGGTCACATGGGCAGCCTGCGCCGGCTTGCCGCCCAGGCGCCAGTTGTCCGGGCGCTCCGGCCAGACCATCCACACCTGGGTTTGCGGGGCCCACTCGGCGGGCATGTGGAAACCATCGGCACGGGGAGTGGAGTTGAGGGTTTTCATGATTGACCTCTGTGATGGCCCTGAGCCGGACTGTGCTGGGGCGTTTGTCAATTTATAACCGATATATATCGATATTTGAAGCCCTATAATCGGGAAAATCATGAGCGATCAAGGAAATTAAATCGATAAGAATCGATACAACCCCAACCTTGGCCGAGGAGCGAAACGGCACGACATCTACCATAGCCAGCCCTTGTGAATGCCGTTGAAGCCCGAGGCGGAAAAAACGGCCAGACCGGCTAGGGTCAATACATGAGCAGAACGGGCCAGCGAACCGCCATGAACATCATCCCTACCGCGATCCCTGAAGTACTGATCATCGAGCCGAAGGTTTTCGGTGACAGCCGTGGTTTTTTCTTCGAGGCATTCAACGCCCGCGAGTTCGCCCGGCAAACCGGCGTGAAGGCCGAGTTCGTCCAGGACAACCACTCGCGCTCCATCAAGGGTGTGCTGCGTGGCCTGCACTACCAGGTGGAAAACACCCAAGGCAAGCTGGTGCGCGTGGTGCAGGGGGAAATCCGTGATATTGCCGTGGACGTGCGCAAGAGCTCGCCAACCTTCGGCCAATGGGTCGCGGTGCAGCTGTCGGCCGACAATCATCGCCAGTTATGGATTCCACCAGGCTTTGCCCACGGCTTTGCGGTGATGAGCGAGTCGGCCGAGTTCCTCTACAAGACCACCGACTACTACAACCCGGGTGCCGACCGCTGCATCCGCTGGGATGACCCGACGCTGGCCATCGACTGGGGGCTGCAGCAGCCACCGGTGCTGTCGGACAAGGACAAGCTCGGCCTGCCGCTGGCAGAGGCGGAACTGCTACCTTAACTAGCGCATAATTGCGGCAGACTTTTCTGGCGCATTTACGTGATGATTGCAAAACCCACGCCCCCACGCCGTCCCCGCTGGCGCAGCCTGGCCCTGTTGGCCGTGTGCCTGGTCCCGTTATTGTGGCCCCTGCATCACCTGGCCGAACGTTACTACCAGGAAGAACTGGCCTCGCAGAACCGCCAGACCCTCGACCTGTATGTCGCCAACCTGCTCGGTACCCTGCACCGCTATGAAACCCTGCCGCAGATACTCGGCGACCTGCCGGCGCTGCGCGGGGTGCTGGCCGACCCGTTCCGCCTGGAAGCGGTGACCAATGCCAACCGCCTGCTCAAGGACATCGTCCAGCAGACCGGCGCCGAGGTGATGTACCTGATGGACGTCAGCGGCAACACCCTGGCCGCCTCCAACTGGGACAAGCGTGACAGCTTCGTCGGCCGCAACTTCGCCTTCCGCCCGTATTTCAACGAAGCCATGGCCGGCCGCCTGGGGCGCTTCTTTGGCCAGGGCACCACATCGGCCAAGCGCGGTTACTTCTTCGCCGCCGCCGTGCGAGACCGTGAACGCATCGTTGGCGTACTGGTGGTCAAGGTCGACCTCGACCACACCGAAACCTTGTGGGGCCGCACCCCCGAGCAGCTGTTGCTGACCGACCACAATGGCGTGGTCATCCTGACCTCGCGGCCCGACTGGCGCTTCCGCGCGACCCGTGCGCTGACCGAGGCCGAGCGCCAGGCCATCATCGCCATCCAGCCCTACCCGACCCAAGCCCCGCAACCGCTGGTACTCAACCCGGACGCCTGGATCAGCCAGACCCGCGACATCAAGGAAACCGGTTGGCAGGTCAGCATCCTCGCTCCGCGCATGCTGGTCGACCGTTCGGTGCAAACCGTCATGGCCATCGGCGCTGGCACCCTGCTGGTGCTGATACTGCTGGCTGGCCTGGTGATGCAGCGGCGCCGTCACTACATCGACCGCATCGACTTCGAGGCACGCGGCCGCCAGGAACTGGAAAAACGCGTGGCCGAGCGCACCGCCGACCTTGAAGGCCTGAACACCCGGCTCAAGAGCGCCGTACTGGAGCGTGAGAACGCCCAACAGGAGGCCGTGCGCGCCCAGGACGAACTGGTACAGGCCGGCAAGCTGTCGGTGCTCGGCACCATGTCGGCCAGCATCAGTCACGAACTCAACCAGCCGCTGGCCGCCATCCGCAGCTACGCGGAAAACGCCGAGATCCTGCTCGACCACCAGCGAACCGAAGAAGCCCGCGGCAACCTCAAGCTGATTGGCGAGCTGACCGGGCGCATGGCCTCGATCATCGCCCACCTGCGCGCCTTCGCCCGCCGTGACCGCCATGCCCCGGAGAGCGTGGCCCTGCAGCCGGCCCTGGACGACGCCCTGGCGCTGCTGGCCAAGCGCCGCCGGGCAATGGCCGTGGAACTGATCCGCGACCTGCCGGAAGCCACCTTGTGGGTACAGGCCGGCGAGACCCGCCTGCGCCAGGTGCTCGGCAACCTGCTGGCCAATGCCCTCGACGCCCTGACCGAAAAAGCCAACCCGCGCCGCCTGTGGCTAAGTGCCGAACAGCGCGATGACTGCGTCTACCTGTACATTCGCGACAACGGCCCCGGCTTCAGCCGCCAGGCCCTGGAGCACGCCAAGGAGCCGTTCTTCACCACCAAGACCCGCACCCAGGGCCTGGGCCTGGGCCTGGCCATCTGCGAAAGCCTGATGCGTGCCCTGGGCGGTGAACTGCTGCTGGCCAACCACCCGGAAGGTGGCGCACTACTGACCCTGCAGCTGCGTGTGGCCGCGCCTGGCGCTACTTTGCCCAATTCGGAGGACCCCTCGGCATGACCACCGAGACACTGATCGACAGCCGAGCCCAGGTCATCCTGGTCGATGATGACCCGCACTTGCGCCAGGCCCTGAGCCAGACCCTGGACCTGGCCGGGCTCAAGGTGGTCGCCCTGGCCGACGCCCAGGGCCTGGCCGAACGCATCGAGGCCGACTGGCCCGGGGTGGTGGTCAGCGACATCCGCATGCCGGGTATCGATGGCCTGCAGCTGCTGGAACAACTGCACGGCCGTGACAACGAGCTGCCGGTATTGCTGATCACCGGCCACGGTGATGTGCCGCTGGCGGTGCAGGCAATGCGCGCCGGGGCTTATGACTTCCTGGAAAAACCCTTTGCCAGCGACGCCCTGCTGGACAGCGTGCGCCGCGCCCTGGCCCTGCGCCGCCTGGTGCTGGACAACCGCAGCTTGCGCCTGGCCCTGAGCGACCGTCAGCAATTGGCCACCCGCCTGGTGGGCCAGTCGCCGTCCATGCAGCGCCTGCGCGAGCAGATCGGCGCCCTGGCCGGCACCCGCGCCGATGTGCTGATCCTGGGTGAGACCGGTGCCGGCAAAGAGGTGGTGGCCCGCGCCCTGCACGACCTGTCCAGCCGCCGCGACGGGCCGTTCGTGGCGATCAATGCCGGCGCACTGGCCGAGTCGGTGGTCGAAAGCGAGCTGTTCGGCCATGAGCCCGGGGCGTTCACCGGCGCGCAGAAACGCCGCATCGGCAAGTTCGAGTTCGCCAACGGCGGCACACTGTTCCTCGACGAAATCGAGAGCATGAGCCTGGATGTGCAGGTGAAACTGCTGCGCATGCTTCAGGAACGGGTGGTCGAGCGCTTGGGTGGCAACCAGCTGATCCCGCTGGACATCCGCATCATCGCCGCGACCAAGGAGGACCTGCGCCAGTCCGCTGACCAAGGGCGGTTCCGCGCCGATTTGTATTACCGCCTGAACGTGGCGCCGCTGCGTATTCCACCGCTGCGCGAACGCGGCGATGACATCCTGGTGCTTTTCCAGCACTTCGCCGACGCCGCCAGCGAGCGCCATGGCCTGCCGCCACACGCCCTGCAGCCGGCCCAGCGCGCCATGCTGCTGCGTCACGACTGGCCCGGTAACGTACGCGAGCTGCAGAACGCCGCCGAGCGTTTCGCCCTTGGCCTGGAACTGGCTCTGGACGGTCAGGCGCCGCCGGCGGCAATGCCTTCGGTACCGATGCCGAGCGGCAACCTCAGCGAACAGGTCGAGCAGTTCGAGCGCTCGCTGATCGCTGCCGAACTGGCCCAGCCACACAGCTCCATGCGCAGCCTGGCCGAGGCGCTGGGCATCCCCCGCAAAACCCTGCACGACAAGCTGCGCAAGCATGGCTTGAGCTTTGATGGCGGTAGCGGCGGGCATGACGATCAAGAGGACAACCGTTAATGAACACCGATAGCCAGTACCTGCAGACCGTCCTGCACGGCGACATCCCCCTGACCCGCGAAATGGGCCTGGAAGTGCTCGATTGGCAGCAGCACACCCTGCGCCTGCAATTGCCGCTGGCGGCCAACGTCAACCACAAGAGCACCATGTTCGGCGGTAGCCTGTACTGCGCCGCGGTGCTGGTGGGTTGGGGCTGGCTGCACCTGCGCCTGCGCGAGTCGGGTATCGATGACGGGCATATCGTCATCCAGGAAGGGCAGATCAGTTATCCGCTGCCGGTTACCGGGGCGGCGGTGGCGCGCTGTGCGCCGCCGGATGAGAAGACCTGGGAGCGGTTCCTGACCATGTACCAGCGGCGCGGGCGGGCACGGTTGACGCTGGAGACCACGGTGAGCAATGCCGGTAGTGACGAGCCTGCTGTTACCTTCAGCGGCCAATACGTGCTGCACCGCTGACCGCGGGCAAGTACTGATGCCAGTCAGTTAGTGCTGTTGGGTCTGCTGCGCAGCCCATCGCCGGCAAGCCAGCTCCCACAGGTGCAGCGCCATGCTGAAGGTCTGCGCAGTACTTGTGGGAGCTGGCTTGCCGGCGATGGGCCGCAAAGCGGCCCCGGCGATATAGGCGGCGAAGCTGAAGTCCTGAGCTCCAACAGAGTGTGATGATACCCGTCAGATCAGGCTCAGGAAGGCTTCGCGCCAAGCAGCATTTGCCGGCAACGCCAGGAAATGCGGGTTGAGCAACAACTCCCGCGCCGGGTACCGGAACGGCAAGCCATCCAGCCCGATTACCTCCCCACCAGCCCCTTCCACCACCCCCTGCGCCGCCGCGGTATCCCACTGCGAGGTCGGTGCCAGGCGGGGATAGCAATCGGCGCTGCCCTCGGCCAACAGGCAGAATTTCAACGAACTGCCGATATTGGCCAGCTCCAGTTCACCCACCGCCGCCCCCAACCCGGCCAACAGCGCTTCCTGTTCCGGGCTGGAATGGCGACGGCTGGCAACCACGGTGAAACGCCCACCTGCCGGCGGCGCGTCGCGAACCTGGATCGGCTGCGGAGCCTCACCCGCTTCCGCACGCCAGGCGCCCAACCCACGCCCACCGAAGTAGCAGCGCCCGTTGGTCGGCATGGATACCACGCCGAACACCACCTCGCCGTTTTCGACCAGGGCGATGTTGACCGTGAACTCCTCGCTGCCGGCGATGAATTCCTTGGTGCCGTCCAGCGGGTCGACCAGCCACCAGCGGCTCCAACCCTGACGCTCGGCCAGCGGAATGTTGCAATCTTCTTCAGACAGCACCGGGATCTGCGGCGCCAGCGCCAGCAGGCCATCGGCAATCACCCGGTGCGCCGCCAGGTCGGCGGCGGTGACCGGCGAATCGTCGGCCTTGTTGGTCACGGCCACATCGGCGCGCCAGAACGGCAAGATCGCTTCGCCCGCCGCAAGGGCCAGCTTGACCACTTCGTGCATCAATTGCAGGTCGTTCATGCTTCCAGCAGCCCCCGCTGAATCAGTAGGTCACGCGCCAGATACAACGCCGCCAAGGCACGCCCCTCGGTGAACTGTGGGTGCATGGCCAGGGCCGAGAGTTCGCGCAGGTTGACCTTGTCGACCCGCATCGGCTCCGGCTCATCGCCCTCCAGGCGCTCCTCGTACAGGTCGCTGGCCAGCACCACCTGGATCTTCTGGCTCATGTAGCCCGGCGACAGCGACAGCTCGGTCAGGTGCTCCAGCTGGCGCGCGCCAAAACCGGCCTCTTCCTTGAGCTCCCGGTCGGCTGCCGCCAGCACGTCCTCGCCCGGCTCGATCAGGCCTTTGGGCAACGACAGCTCGTATTCGTCGGTGCCGCCGCAGTATTCCTCTACCAGCACCGCGTGCTCGGCATCGAGCATGGCCACGATCATCACCGCGCCGTAACCATTACCCCGGCCCACCAGGCGCTCGTAGGTACGCTCGTTGCCATTGCTGAAGCGCAATTGCACGGCTTCGACGCGAAACAGGCGGCTGCTGGCGACGATTTCGCGGCTGAGGACGGTGGGTTTCTGGCGCATGGGGCGGCTCCTTGGCGTGAACGGGTTACTATACCGTGGCTTGCCGACTGATCGAGAGTTTCCCATGCCTGTTCTTCCCTGGTCCGCCATCGATACCGTCCTGCTGGACATGGATGGCACCCTGCTCGACCTGCATTACGACAACCGCTTCTGGCTGGACCACCTGCCCCAGCGCTATGCCGAGCTGCACGGGGTGAGCCGTGCCATGGCGGAAATGGAACTGCAGCCGCTGTTCGAACGCAATGCCGGCACGCTTAACTGGTATTGCCTGGACTTCTGGAGCCGCGAATTGCGGCTGCCGATCCGTGAGCTGAAACAGGAAATCGCCGACCTGATCGCCCTGCGCCCGGATGCCGATACTTTCCTTGCCGCGATCCGCGACGCGGGCAAGCGCGTGGTGATGATCACCAATGCGCACCGGGATTCGCTGTCACTGAAGCTGGAGCGGGTGGAGCTGGCGCCGTACTTCGAACGGCTGATCAGCTCGCATGACTACGGCTACCCGAAGGAAAGCCCGCAGTTCTGGGACGCGTTGCAGGCGGACATCGGCTTTGAACCGGAGCGCAGCCTGTTCATCGATGACACCTTGGCGATTCTGCGCAGTGCGCGAAGGTTTGGCGTGGGGCATCTGCTGGCGGTGCGCCAGCCGGATAGCCAGGCAGGGCCGCGGGATACCGAGGAGTTTGCGGCGGTGGAGGATTACCGGGAATTATTGGTAGGCCTGTGAGGGCCCTTTCGCCGGCAAGCCAGCTCCCACATGTACCTCGCAGGCCCTCAGGCCTGTGGTAATCCTGTGGGAGCTGGCTTGCCGGCGATAGGGCCGGTACAGGCTGCAGAGATCAGTCAGGAATACGCAACACCTGCCCCGGATAGATCTTGTCCGGGTGCTTGAGCATCGGTTTATTGGCCTCGAAGATCTTCTGGTACTTGTTGGGGTCGCCATACACCTTCTTCGAAATGGCGCTCAACGTATCACCCTTTTCCACCGTCACGAACCGCGCGGCCTTGGCCACCGGTCCGGTCACGGTGATCTGGTCATCCACACTGGCAACGCCCGCGACGTTACCCGCCGCCAGGATGATCTTCTCCTTCTCCTCCTGGCTGGCCACCTCACCCTTGAGGATGATCGTGTCTCCCTCTACAGTGGCCGTGATATTCGGGTTGCCCAGGCCGACACTTTCCACGTGTTTCTTCAGTTGCTCTTCGGCATTGGCATTGCCGGGGGTCAGCAGGTCGATCAACTTCTCGCCCGCTTCCTTGACGAAACTGAACAAGCTCATAACGCTCTCCTTGTTGACGAAACCTCGGACACAGCAGTCTAGGCCAGCTTTTCCCCTGGCGCCCCATGCGACCAATCGACGCGGTCTATCAAGGCATAGACCCTAGCGATTAGACGCCGCCAGCCCGCACGCCTAGGCTTGTGCTATCTGAAAGTTGCCGATAGCCCGATGAACAGTCAGCTCCGATGAACAGCAAGCCTCCGGTCTGCGCGGCCTCATCGCCCTTGACCATGCCCGCCGCCAGCAACACCTACGATTACGTCCAGCTCAACGATGCCAGACGCGACAGCACGCCCCTGGCCGAAGAAGTGGCCCTGGCCATTGCCTACAACGGCCTGAACCAGGCGGTGATGCTGGTCAGCCCCACCGACCTGGAAGACTTCGCCGTCGGCTTCAGTGTCGGCAGCGGCATAGTCGAAGGCACAACGGAAATCTACGACCTGAAACTCTCCGGCAGCGGCTCGGCAATGTACGCCGACCTGGAGATTTCCAGCCGTGCGTTCTGGAACCTGAAAAACCAACGCCGCCAGTTGGCCGGCACCAGTGGTTGCGGCCTGTGCGGGGTCGAAGCGCTGGAGCAGGCACTGCCAGAGCTGGCCAAGCTGCCTGGCGCACCTTTGCCACCCGCGCAATGGTTGGTCGGCCTGCGTGAGCGCATCGATGCCTTCCAGCCCCTCGGCCAACACTGCGGCGCGGTGCATGCGGCGCTGTTCATGGACCGCCACGGCGAACTGCTGCTCGGCCGCGAAGACATCGGCCGGCACAACGCCCTCGACAAGCTGATCGGCGCCTTGCTGCGCCAAGACATCGACAGCCAGGGTGGCCTGGCCATCGTCACCAGCCGCTGCAGCCTGGAGCTGATCCAGAAGGTGCTGCGGGCCGGTATCCAGACCCTGGTCAGCCTGTCGGCGCCCACCGGCCTTGCCCTGCAATGGGCGCGCAAGCACAACCTCAACCTTATCCATCTGCCCAAGCACAGCGCACCGCGGGTCTACAGCCCAGCGGCGGAGTCGTAACAGTCGTGACCTCGTACCAACACCTCCCGGACAACGCCCCAGCCTCTCCACCTCGTTACAAGCCCTACCACGGCCCCGCCGGTGGCTGGGGCGCGCTGCGCAGCGTGGCCAAGGCCTGGGTTGGCAGCGATAACGCGCTGAAGAACATTCGCGCGCTGCTCAAGACCAACCAGAACGGCGGCTTCGATTGCCCCGGCTGTGCCTGGGGCGACTCGCCGGAAAGCGGCATGGTCAAGTTCTGCGAGAACGGTGCCAAGGCAGTGAACTGGGAGGCGACCAAGCGCCGCGTCGATGCCGCCTTTTTCGCCCGCTACAGCGTCACTTCGCTGCTGCAGCAGAGCGACTACTGGCTGGAGTACCAGGGGCGCCTGACCGAGCCGATGGTCTATGACGCGTCCAGCGACCGCTACCGGCCGATCAGCTGGGAAGCCGCCTTCACCCTGATCGCTCGCGAGTTGAACAAGCTGGCCAGCCCTGACCAGGCCGAGTTCTACACTTCGGGGCGCGCCAGCAACGAAGCAGCGTACCTGTACCAGCTGTTCGTGCGGGCCTACGGCACCAACAACTTCCCCGACTGCTCGAACATGTGCCACGAGGCCAGCGGCGTGGCCCTGGGGCAAAGCGTCGGGGTCGGCAAGGGCACCGTCACCTTCGACGACTTCGAGCACGCCGACGCGATTTTCGTCTGGGGCCAGAACCCCGGTACCAACCACCCGCGCATGCTCGACCCGCTGCGCGATGCGGTAAAGCGCGGTGCCCAGGTGGTGTGCATCAACCCGCTCAAGGAGCGTGGCCTGGAGCGCTTCCAGCACCCGCAGAACCCGCTGGAGATGCTGACCAACAGCGACCGGCCGACCAACACCGCATTCTTCCGCCCGGCCTTGGGCGGCGACATGGCGCTGCTGCGCGGCATGGCCAAGTTCGTCCTGCAATGGGAACGCGAAGCCCAGGCCAACGGCGAACCGGCAGTCTTCGACCACGCCTTCATCGCCGAACATGGCCATGGCGTCGACGACTACCTGGCGGTAGTGGATGCCACCCCGTGGGAGCACATCCAGACCCAGTCCGGCCTGGCGCTGGCCGACATCGAACTGGCCGCGCGCATGTACTGCCGTGGCAAGCGGGTGATCATGTGCTGGGCGATGGGCATTACCCAGCACCGCCACTCGGTGCCGACCATCCAGGAAATCGTCAACCTGCAGATGCTGCGCGGCAATATCGGCGTGCCAGGCGCAGGACTGTGCCCGGTGCGTGGCCACAGCAACGTGCAGGGTGACCGCACCATGGGCATCAACGAGCGCCCGCCGGTGGCCCTGCTGGACGCCATCGAGCAGCGCTTCGGCTTCCCCGTGCCCCGGCACAACGGCCACAACACCGTCGAGGCGATCCATGCCATGCTCGACGGCCGGGCCAAGGTATTCATCGGCCTGGGCGGCAACTTCGCCCAGGCAACGCCGGACACCGAGCGCACCGCCCAGGCACTGCGCAACTGCGAGCTGACCGTGCACATCAGCACCAAGCTCAACCGCAGCCACCTGGTGCACGGCAAGCAGGCACTGATCCTGCCGTGCCTGGGGCGCACTGACATCGACCTGCAGGCAGAAGGGCCACAGGCGGTAACGGTAGAGGACTCGTTCAGCATGGTCCACGCCTCCAATGGCCAGCTGAAGCCGCTGTCAACGCAGATGCGCTCGGAGCCGGCGGTCATCGCCGGTATCGCCGCCGCCACCCTGGGCAAGAAGCCCGTGGACTGGCACTGGCTGGTGGCTGACTACGACCGTATCCGCGAGCTGATCGGCGACACCATCGCCGGCTTCAGCGGCTTCAACCAGCGCCTGCGCGAGCCGGGCGGTTTCTACCTGGGCAACAGCGCCGCCAGCCGCGAATGGAATACCAGCACCGGCCGCGCGAACTTCAAGGCCAACCTGCTGCCCGACACGCTGCTCGACGAGCGTGTACGGGCCAGCGGCCAGGTGCCAGACCTGATCATGCAGTCAATGCGCTCGCACGATCAGTACAACACCACCATCTACGGCCTGGACGACCGCTACCGTGGCGTGCGTGGCCAGCGCGAGGTGCTGTTCGCCAACGAAGCCGACATCATCCGCCTGGGCTTCCAGCCGGGGCAGCAGGTCGACATCGTGTCGTTGTGGGGGGATGAGCATGTGCGCCGTGTGCACGGCTTCACCCTGCTGGCCTTCGACATCCCGGCCGGGCAGGCGGCGGCGTACTACCCGGAGGTGAACCCGCTGGTGCCGCTGGAGAGCATTGGCGATGGCAGCCATACGCCGACGTCGAAGTTCATTGCCATCAAACTGGAGCGGGCGCGGGACGACGGGCGCATCCTGTAGGAACGGTGTTGGCCTCTTCGCGGGTAAACCCGCTCCCACAGAGGCAACTCAAGGACCGAGAGCGGTGATATCCCTGTGGGAGCGGGTTTACCCGCGAAGAGGCCGGAAGCCCCTGCGCAAAAATCAAAAAAGCCCTGTTCCATACGCGGTTCAGGGCTTCGTCATAAAGGTCTCAGACAGCGAAAAAACGATAAAGTTTCACAGTAAATACAGTAAGTTAGAGAATTGTGTACAACTCGTGTTACTCGTCGGATTTCCGTTGCCAGCCGCGCCTGTAAGGCTCAAAAATCGCCCCGTCATCCTAATGAGGCTCTCTTGATGAAGAAGTACTCCTCGATACTGTTGTTGTCTTTCAGCTTGCTCAGCGGCGTTGCCATGGCAGGCGGCACCACCGAGGCCGGCATTGGCGGCGCATTGGGTGGGGTACTGGGCTCCGTGGTGGGCAACTCCATCGGTGGTAGCACCGGCGGCGCCATTGGTGCCGGCCTGGGCGGCGCGGCTGGCGGTGCCCTGGGTGCCGACAAGCGTCAGCGTGGGGAAGCCGCAATCGGCGGCGCGCTGGGCGCAGCAGGCGGTAACGTGGTCGGCCGCTCCGTGGGCGGCACTACCGGTAGCTACATTGGCGCAGCAGCCGGCGGTGGTGCCGGTGGCGCACTGGGTAACTACCTTGGTAAAGAGGCCGACAGAGACGATTACCACGATGGCCGCCGTTACCGTCGTGGTTATGACGACGACCGCCGCCACTGGGACCGCGGCCATCATTACGGCCATCGCAAGCACAAGCGCCACTGGCGCGACTAACGCCTGAGGGCCCTGCCCCGGCAACAAAAGCCCCGCCCCTGCCAGCGGGGCTTTTTTATGCCTGCTGTTCCAGCACTACACCAGACAGGATCACCTGCAGCGTCTCTGGCAATGCCACTGGCCGGCCACTGGCGCGTTCGATGAACACCTGCACCACCGTGCCTGCCGCACACGCCTCCGGCTCCCCTGGGCGGAACAGGGCCAGGCGGTACTCCACCGTGCTGCCCGCCAGGCGCGTCACCCCCAGCCCCACTTCCAGTACATCCGGGAACCCTGGCAGCGCGTAGAAATCCGCCGCCGAACTGACCACGAAGGCCGCCAGCTCGCCGTCACGCAGGTCCAGTTCGGCCTGTTCGACGAGGAACGCTTGGATGGCGGTTTCGAAAAAGCCATGCACGGTGGCACCGGCGACGTGGCCATTCAGGTCATTGTCCTGGGGGCGAGTGAGGATGGGGTGGAAGTGGGAGAAGGCAGTGCGCTGAGGGGATTCGGTCATCTGGCTGGCTCTTGTCTTCGCAATGAATGCTGACAGTGAAACAGAAAAACCGGATTTCCGCTGCTTGTGCCGGCCTCTTCGCGGGTCACGCTCCTACAAGAGACTGCACTCGCCGGGAATCAGAAAACAAAAAAGCCGCCCCAAGGGGCGGCTTTCTCGTTGCGGGCGGGTGCAGCTTACAGCTGCGGGCCAGCGGCCTTGATGGCGTCGGAAACTTCGAACTTCTTGAAGTTTTCGATGAACAGCTTGGCCAGGCCTTTGGCGGCCTCGTCGTAGGCAGCCTTGTCAGCCCAGTTGGTGCGCGGGTTGAGCAGCTCGGTATCAACGCCCGGAACGGCCTTAGGCACGTCCAGGTTGATGATGTCCAGGTGCTCGGTTTCGGCACCGATCAGCGCGCCGCTCTGGATCGCAGCGATCACGGCACGTGTGGTCGGGATGCTGAAGCGCTTGCCAACGCCGTAGCCACCGCCGGTCCAGCCGGTGTTGACCAGGTAGACCTTCGAGTCGAAGCCCTTGATACGCTTGATCAGCAGCTCGGCGTACTCGCCAGCCGGGCGCGGGAAGAACGGGGCGCCGAAGCAGGTGGAGAAAGTCGACTTGATGCCGCTGCCCGAACCCATTTCGGTGGAACCGACCAGCGCGGTGTAGCCGGACAGGAAGTGGTAGGCAGCCTGCTCGTTGTTCAGGATCGAAACCGGAGGCAGAACACCAGTCAGGTCGCAGGTCAGGAAGATGACTGCGTTCGGCTCGCCGCCCAGGTTCGCTGCGGAACGCTTGGCAACGTGCTCCAGCGGGTAGGCCGCACGGCTGTTCTGGGTCAGGCTGACATCGGTGTAGTCGGCGTGCTTGTTGGCGTCGAGGACGACGTTTTCCAACACGGCGCCATGCTTGATGGCTTTCCAGATGACCGGCTCGTTCTTCTCGGACAAGTCGATGCACTTGGCGTAGCAGCCGCCTTCGATGTTGAAGACCACGCCCTCGCCCCAGCCGTGCTCGTCGTCACCGATCAGGTAACGGCTTTCGTCGGCCGACAGGGTGGTCTTGCCGGTGCCGGACAGGCCGAAGAACAAGGTCACATCGCCTGCTTCGCCGATGTTGGCGGCGCAGTGCATCGGCAGCACGTCGGCAGCCGGCAGCAGGAAGTTCTGCACCGAGAACATGGCTTTCTTCATTTCGCCGGCGTAGCGCATGCCAGCGATCAGCACCTTCTTCTGGGCGAAGTTGATGATCACGCAACCATCGGAGTTGGTGCCGTCACGCTCAGGCTCGCACACGAAGTTGGCGACGTTGAGGACCTGCCACTCGCCACGGCCAGCCGGGTTGTACTGCTCCGGGTTGATGAACAGGCAACGACCGAACAGGTTCTGCCAGGCAGTCTGGGTGGTCATCTTCACCGGCAGGTAGTGCTCGGCGGCCGCCCCTACGTGAACGTAGGAAACGAAGTGATCCTGGGCGTTGTTGAACGCCTCGACGCGGTCCCACAGGGCATCGAACTTGTCGGCCGGGAACTTGCGGTTGATCGGGCCCCAGGCAATGGCGTCCTGGGTGGAAGGCTCTTCGACGATGAAACGGTCAGCCGGCGAACGGCCAGTACGGTGACCGGTCTCCACGACCAGTGCGCCAGTATCGGCTAGTACGCCTTCACCGCGTTGCAGCGCTTCTTTTACCAGCTCATCGACGCTCAGGTCGGTGTACACGGTGTTGTTGGCTTGCGTCATGAGATACCCCATCCGGCCCGAGGCCGAGTGCTCCAAACGTTTTGTAGTTGTCTTGAAAAAACTACTACAGCGAAAAAAGTGGCCGGATTATGCCAGAAACGCCCAAAAAAAGTAGGCCCCTCCTGTCAGAACTGCGCTTTTGCGCAATTCGACAGGAGATTGTCCTGTAGTTAAACGTTTCAGTGACGAGTTTCTGAGGCTACGTCAGTGCCGCCACCGGCAAACAGTTGCGCCACATCGCTGGCGTCGAAGAAATAGCGCTCGTTGCAGAACTGGCAATCGATCTCCACCTGCCCGCCGCATTCTTCCACCAGCGCCTTGGCATCGTGCTCGCCCAAACTGACCAGCGCATTGCCGGAACGTTCGCGAGAGCAGCTGCAGTTGAAGCGCAACGGCTGGATATCGAACAGGCGCACGGCATCTTCGTGGTACAGGCGGTGCAGCAGGGTTTCGTTGTCCAGCGCCCACTCATCGGCCTTGAGCGTGGTGGCCAATGCCACAACGTGCTGCCAGCTTTCTTCACGCTCTTCATCGTCCGGCTGGCGATCGCGCGGCAGTTGCTGCAGCAGCAGACCACGGGCCTTGCCGCCTTCGGCGTTGAGCCAGAAGCGCGTGTTGAGCTGTTGCGACTGGACGAAGTAGTTGGTGAAGCACTCCGACAGGGTGGCGCCGTCGAGGTCGACGGTGCCCTGGTAGCGCTGGCCCTTGACGGGATCGATGGTCAGGGTCAGGTGGCCGTCGGGCATCAGCTGCGACAGGGTAGCATCCGCCGGGATCTGGTCCGCTTCGTAACGGGCCATGCCACGGATGTCCCGGTCACCCGAACATTCGACCATCAACAGCGGGATCGGCCCTGCGGAACGCGCCTGCAGAATCAGCAGGCCGTCGAACTTCAGCGCCCCCACCAGCAAGGCGGTGGCGGCCATCAGCTCGCCCAGCAGTGCCTGCACCGGCTGCGGGTACTCATGACGCGCCAGCACCGCGGCGTAGCTGTCATCGAGAGACACCCACTCGCCGCGCACATCGCGCTCGTCGAAGATGAAACGTTGGGTGAAATCGGTATCAGGCAAGTCGCTCATAGGTTTTGGCTATCTGAAAAATAATGACAAAATGGTTACAAGGGTTGTCGGAAAACATGCGAGAACCCCGTGACAGAGCGCTCACAAGGCGCTCCGATTCCTGTTTGCAATAGAGGTATTTTATGGACAATCGACCACTGTTCCAAGCAAGGTGGTCCTGGGGGCCATTGGCAGCCTGTACGCTGCTTCCTATCGCTCTACTGTGTTTCTGGTTATGGCCCATTGGCCAGATCTTGTGCCTGACTTTCGACGAGTGGCTGTTCCACAGCCTGAATGCGCCGCTGGCCGACAACACCACCTGGCGCTACATCTGGACCGTCGGTAGCCTGCGCCCATTCGACATCGTCGTCGGCCTGATCCTTCTGGCAGTGCTTATCCGTGGTGACTGGGTGTTCAAGGCAACCCAGGTGCGCCAGGCCTTTTTCGGCTTCCTGGTCACGCTAATCCTCTTAGTGGTGATTCGCGCGCTGTTTTCCAAGTGGGTGGATGCAGCCGGCTGGCAGCACAAGAGCCCGTCGATGATGTTCGACGAGGTGGTGCACCTCAGCGACTACTATCCGAACCTGGAGGCGGCCTGGGAGCTCAAGGACCGTTCCAGCAAGAGTTTCCCGGGGGATCATGCCTCGGTACTGCTGGTCTGGGCGCTGTTCATGAGCGTGTTCAGCCGCCGCCTGGTGCAGTACCTGGTGGTCTGGGGGCTGGCGGTATTGTTCATGTTGCCGCGTCTGGTGGCCGGTGCCCACTGGGGGCAGGATGACTACATCGGCGGGCTGCTGATGGCGGTGCTGGCGTTGGGCTGGAGCTGCTATACGCCGCTGGCGGCCAAGGGGAGTGCAGTGCTGCTGCGCTGGACGGCGCCGTTGTTCGCGATAGCGGCCAAGTTACCGTTGGTCGGGCGCTTGGCGGTGACCCGCTAGATCCTTGGGGCTACTGCGTAGCCCATCGCGGCACAAGGCCGCTCCTACAGGGGGGCGCAGGCCTCAGGCCTTGTGCTGGCTGCCGTGGCCTCATCGCCGGCAAGCCAGCTCCCACAGGGATTGCACAAGTTTCAGGGCTTGCGCAGTACCTGTGGGAGCTGGCTTGCCGGCGATGGGCCGCAAAGCGGCCCCGGCTATTCGAAGCTCCCATGCAACTGGTGAATCTGCCGCCGCTGCTTCTTGGTCGGCCGCCCATCGGTGGTCACGCCCATCGCCCCGGCCTTGCGCAGTTCCGCCGCCTGTTCACGCCGGCGCACGCTGTCCTCGGTCTCTTCGTACAACGTCTGCGCCTCTGGCGCCCCACGCCGCACCACCGACAGAGCCTTCACCACCACGGTGCGCTCGTCGAATCCGGTGCGCAGCACGAACTCGTCACCCACCCGCGGCTCCTTGCCCGGCTTGCAGCGCTCACCCCGGCAATGCACCTTGCCGCTCTCGATCGCAGCCTTGGCCAGCGCGCGAGTCTTGTAGAAGCGTGCCGCCCACAGCCATTTGTCCAGGCGGACCTTGTCGTCGTCTTCGGCTTTTTGTGCCATCCCGTTACCTCGAACGCTGTGTTTCATCGAACTGTACTACCGTAACGATCGGATGCAAAAAATCCCCGCCGTGCTTACAGTTCACCACCTCATCCGCAGGGTGCGTTTCGTGAAGACATTTGACCATTTGACTGTGATCGGCCTGCGCGAGTGGGTCGCCCTGCCCGACCTTGGAGTGGCCGGGCTGCGCGCCAAGATCGACACCGGTGCCAGCACCTCCAGCCTGCACGCCACCGAAGTGGAACCGTTCGAGCGCGACGGCCAGCCCTGGGTCCGCTTTACCGCACATCTTGGCTCGGTAGTGCAGTTGCGCCACCGCCGCTGCGAGGCACCGCTGGTGACCATGAAAACCATCAAGAGCTCCAACGGCCAGGCCCAGACCCGCTATGTCATCCGCACGTCACTGGCCCTGGGCGACGGTGTGTGGGAAGTGGAGTTCACCCTGGCCTGCCGCAAGAACATGCGTTATCGCCTGTTGCTGGGTTCCAAGGCCCTGATCCATGGTCAGCTGGTGGTCAACCCTGGCCTCAAATACGTACAAGACAAACCGGCCTTCCCGGCCACCCTTTCTACTGCCACAGGTGCTGCATGAAGATCGCTGTGCTGTCGCGCAATCCGCGTCTGTATTCCACCCGCCGCCTGGTCGAAGCCGGTACCCAGCGGGGCCACGAAATGGTGGTGATCGACACCCTGCGGGCCTACATGAACATTGCCAGCCACAAACCGCAGATCCACTACCGCGGCAAGCCGCTGGAAGGCTTCGATGCGGTGATCCCGCGCATCGGTGCATCGGTGACCTTCTATGGCTGCGCAGTGCTGCGCCAGTTCGAGATGATGGGTGTGTATCCGCTCAACGAGTCGGTAGCGATAGCCCGCTCCCGCGACAAGCTGCGTTCACTGCAATTGCTGTCGCGGCGCGGCATCGGCCTGCCGATTACCGGCTTCGCCCACTCGCCGGACGACATCCCCGACCTGATCCAGATGGTCAACGGCGCCCCGCTGGTGATCAAGGTGCTGGAAGGCACACAGGGCATCGGCGTGGTGCTGTGCGAAACCACCAAGGCCGCCGAATCGGTGATCGAGGCGTTCATGGGGTTGAAGCAGAACATCATGGTGCAGGAATACATCAAGGAAGCGGGTGGCGCGGATATCCGCTGCTTCGTGGTCGGCGACAAGGTCATCGCGTCGATGAAGCGCCAGGCCAAGCCGGGGGAATTCCGCTCCAACCTGCACCGAGGTGGGGTGGCCAGCCTGATCAAGATCACCCCGGAAGAACGCATGACCGCCATACGCGCGGCCAAGGTGATGGGCTTGAGTGTGGCGGGTGTGGATATCCTGCGCTCCAACCACGGGCCGCTGGTGATGGAGGTGAACTCGTCGCCGGGGCTGGAGGGGATTGAAGTGACCACCGGCAAGAACGTGGCCGCCATGATCATCGAGCATCTCGAGAAGAATGGCGGGCCTAATCAGACTCGGACCAAGGGTAAGGGCTGAGATTTTGGGGCTGCTGCGCAGCCCATCGCGACACAAGGCCGCTCCTACAGGATTACGCGATCCTCTTTAGGAGCGGCCTTGTGTCGCGAAAGGGCCGCAAAGCGGCCCCGGCAATCACACGGCATTACGCGGCAGCAACAGCCCCAAAGGCAACCGTACCCGCGCCTCGATCCCACCCCCGGACCGATTGCGCAACTCCACATTCCCGCCATGCTGCGCCGCGATCCGCTTGACGATCGCCAGCCCCAGCCCGGTGCCCTTGCCCCCCCGGGCCCGGTCACCACGAATGAACGGGTTGAAGATGGTCTCCAGCTCCGACTCGTCGATCCCCGTCCCGCGGTCCAGTACGCTCAGCACCACATACGGTGCACTCTCGTCGCCCGACACATAGGCGGCCACCTCGACCCCCTTGCCGGCGTGGTGCAGGGCATTGCCGATCAGGTTGCCCAGCATGCGCTTGAGCGAAACCCGGCGCAGCGGGAACGGTGGGATCGGCTCCAGGCACAGCCGCACCCGTTCTTCCGGCTGGTTGTACGGCGCCACCACTTCGCGCACCAGGTCGGCCAGGTCGACCTCCTCAACCGGCTCGTCACGGCCGTCGCGGATAAAGGCCAGGAACTGGTCGAGGATCGCGTCCATGTCCTCGATATCGCGGACCATGTCGTCACTCAGTTCGCTGTCGCTGTCCAGCAACGACAACGACAGGCGCAGGCGCGTCAGCGGTGTGCGCAGGTCGTGGGAAACCCCGGCCAGCATCAGCTCGCGCTCGCGCCCGGCCTGCTCGACATCCTCAGCCATCTGGTTGAAGGCCTTGTACACCTCGGTCATCTCGCTGGGCGTATCGCTGATCGGCAGGCGCACGCTGCGCCCCTGGCCCAGTTGCCGGGCGGCGAACACCAGGCGCTTGAGCGGCTGGTTCAGCTGGCGCACGAAGATCCAGGCCGAAGCTGTGGACAACAGGCCGATGGCCAGGAACCAACCCAGCACGTTCCAGATCTTCTGCCCACGCAGCGGGTGCGGGTACAGCGGTACCTTCAACCAGCCCGGCCCCAGGCTTGGCGCATTGACCCACAACGCCGGCGGTGCATGAATGCGCAACCGTACCTCGGTGTCTTCGCCCAACTCGGCCTGCATCTGCCGTTGGTAGATTTCGCTGTAGGGCCAGTGCTGCTCACCCTCGGGCACGCCCGAGCCGGTGACCCGGATAAGGCCTGCCGCTTCGGCGATCTTGTCGCGGTTTTCTTCGTCGGCTGCCCAATAGGCGCGCAGGGTCAGCGCAACACCGTGGCTGTACTGACGGTCGACCAGCACGTCCTCGTTCATCAGCAGGTAGACCAGGGTCAAGGCCTTGGAGAACAAGACGACGATCAACACCAGCCACAGGGTGCGGGCGAAGAAACTTTGCGGAAACCAGAGCGGTGTTTTCATCGACGGCGCGGCATCATTTACCGGCGTTTCCGTCCGGCACGAACACGTAGCCCACGCCCCACACGGTCTGGATATAACGCGGCTTGGACGGGTCCGGCTCGATCATGCGGCGCAGACGCGAGATCTGCACGTCGATGGAGCGTTCCAGCGCATCCCATTCACGGCCACGCGCCAGGTTCATCAGCTTGTCGCGGGTCAGCGGCTCGCGCGCGTGCATCACCAGCGCCTTGAGCACGGCGAACTCGCCGGTAGTGAGCATGTGCACTTCGTCGCCACGCTTGAGTTCGCGGGTGGCCAGCGACAGCTCGTAGTCGCCGAAGGTGACCGACTCGTCTTCGCTACCCGGCGCACCCGGCACGCTCGGTGCCTGGCGGCGCAGCACGGCCTTGACCCGGGCCATCAGCTCGTCGGGGTTGAACGGCTTGCCCAGATAATCGTCAGCGCCCAGCTCCAGGCCCTTGATACGGCTGAGCTCGTCGCCCTTGGCGGTGAGCATGATGATCGGGATCTGGTTGTTCTGCTGGCGCAGGCGCTTGCACGCCGACAGGCCATCCTCGCCGGGCAGCATCAGGTCGAGAACCACCAGGTTGAACACCTCACGCTGCAGCAGGCGGTCCATCTGCTCGGTGTTGGGCACCGCGCGGGCACGGTAGCCCTTGCTGGTGAAGAAACGTTCCAGCAGGCTGCTCAGCCCCGGGTCGTCGTCGACGATGAGAATCTTGTCACCTTCAGCGGTGTTTGGCGTGCCGGTCATGAATAACTCCTCTGATATCGCCGCGCATTATGGCGTAGCCATTGCTGCACGTTGCGTGAGCATTGTTAGCAGATTTTTCCCCCGGCGCCAGTTCCGGCTGGCCGGGCGCCATCACCGCAAGCCGTTTGCGATGGGTATAATGCGCGGCTTTCATCCAGCGCCGCCGGGCGACAGGCCCACAGGCGACCCCCGTATTCACAAATGTCAGGTGGTTTACATGGACAGCATCAACAGCCGTATCGCCGAGGAACTGGGCGTACGCCCCCAGCAGGTCGAGGCGGCCGTGGGCCTGTTGGACGAAGGCTCGACCGTGCCCTTCATCGCCCGCTACCGCAAGGAAGTGACCGGTAGCCTGGACGACACCCAGCTGCGCCATCTGGAAGAGCGCCTGCGCTACCTGCGCGAACTCGACGAGCGCCGTGCCAGCATCCTGGCCAGCATCGAGGAGCAGGGCAAGCTGACCCCGGAACTGGCCCGCGAGATCAAGCTGGCCGATACCAAGACCCGCCTCGAAGACCTGTACCTGCCGTACAAGCAGAAGCGCCGCACCAAGGGCCAGATCGCCCTGGAAGCCGGCCTCGGCGAGCTGGCCGACGGCCTGTTCAACAACCCAGACCTTGCCCCGGAAAGCGAAGCCGCACGCTTCGTCAACGCCGACAAGGGCGTGGCCGACGTCAAGGCCGCGCTGGAAGGCGCCAAGTACATCCTCATGGAGCGCTTCGCCGAAGACGCCGCCCTGCTCGACAAGCTGCGCAGCTTCCTCAAGCAGGAGTCGGTGCTCAGCGCCCGCGTCGTGCCTGGCAAGGAAGAGGAAGGCGCCAAGTTCCGTGACTACTTCGCCCATGACGAACTGCTGCGCAACGCGCCGTCGCACCGCGCCCTGGCAATTTTCCGCGGGCGTAACGAAGGCGTGCTGAGCGCCTCGCTGAAAGTCGGCGAAGAACTGCCCGGCACCCTGCACCCGTGCGAACTGATGATCGGCAACCACGTCGGCATCGAGAACCGCAACCGCCCGGCCGACAAGTGGCTGGGCGAAGTGGTGCGCTGGACCTGGAAGGTCAAGCTCTACACCCACCTGGAAACCGACCTGTTCGGCGAGCTGCGCGACAACGCCGAAGGCGAGGCGATCAATGTGTTCGCCCACAACCTGCACGACCTGCTGCTGGCCGCCCCGGCCGGCCCGCGCGCCACCCTGGGCTTCGACCCGGGCCTGCGTACCGGCTGCAAGATCGCCGTGGTCGATGCCACAGGCAAGTTGCTGGACCACACCACGGTCTACCCGCACGCGCCGAAGAACGACTGGGACCGCACCATTTCGATCATGGCTGCACTATGCGCCAAGCACTCGGTGGAGCTAATCGCCATCGGTAACGGCACCGCCAGCCGCGAAAGCGACAAGCTGGTGGCGGAGCTGGTCAAGAAGTACCCAGCGCTGAAGATCACCAAGATCATGGTTTCCGAGGCCGGCGCTTCGGTGTACTCCGCATCGGAACTGGCCGCCCGCGAATTCCCGGACCTGGACGTGTCGATCCGTGGCGCCGTGTCGATTGCCCGCCGCCTGCAGGACCCGCTGGCCGAGCTGGTGAAGATCGACCCGAAATCCATCGGTGTCGGCCAGTACCAGCATGACGTGTCTCAACTGAAACTGGCGCGCGGCCTGGACGCCGTGGTCGAGGACTGCGTGAACGCCGTGGGCGTGGACGTCAACACCGCCTCGGTGGCCCTGCTGACGCGCATCTCCGGCCTTAACGCTACCCTGGCGCAGAACATCGTCGCCCATCGCGATGCCAACGGCCCGTTCGCCACTCGCGCGGCACTGAAAAAGGTCAGCCGCCTGGGTGAGAAAACCTTCGAACAGGCCGCCGGCTTCCTGCGTGTGATGAACGGCGACAACCCGCTGGATGCCTCCGCGGTGCACCCCGAGGCCTACCCGCTGGTGCAACGGATTGCCGCCGATACCGGCCGTGACATCCGCTCGCTGATCGGTGACAGCAGCTTCCTCAAGCGCCTGGACCCGAAGAAATTTACCGATGAAACCTTCGGCCTGCCGACCGTCACCGACATCCTGCAAGAACTGGACAAGCCTGGCCGCGACCCACGCCCCGAGTTCAAGACCGCCACCTTCCAGGACGGCGTCGAAGACCTCAAGGACCTGGAACCGGGCATGATCCTCGAAGGCGTGGTGACCAACGTCACCAACTTCGGTGCCTTCGTCGACATCGGCGTGCACCAGGACGGCCTGGTGCACATTTCGGCGCTGTCCGAGAAGTTCATCAAGGACCCGCGTGAAGCGGTCAAGGCCGGCGACGTGGTCAAGGTCAAGGTCATGGAAGTGGACATCCCGCGCAAGCGTGTCGGCCTGTCCATGCGCATGAGCGACACCCCTGGCGAGAAGGTCGATGGCAACCGCGGCGGTAACCGTGGCAATGGCGGCAACCGCCAGCAGCAGGCGCCGCGCCAGCGCGAAACCGCCACCGCAGCACCGGCCAACAACGCCATGGCAGCCCTGTTCGCCAACGCCAAGCAGCTGAAGAAGAAGTGATGGACGTTCCACGCGAATACGTCGAAAGCGCCTTCAGCCAGCTCCTCGGCTGCCGCCTGCAACGCCTGGAGACAGGTGTTGCCGAGGTAGCCCTGGCGCTCGAGCCACACTTGCGCAACCGTGGCCAGAAGCTGCACGGCGGGGCGATCTTCAGCCTGGTGGACATCGCCATGGGCCTGGCCTGCTCGGCCAGCCATGGTTTTGACCAGCAAAGCGTCACCATCGAGTGCAAGATCAACTACATGCGCGCCGTCAGTGACGGCGAGGTGCTGTGCACCGCCCGCGTGCTGCACGCCGGGCGGCGTACCCTGGTGGTCGACGCCGACGTAGTTCAGGGCGACAAGCTGGTGGCGAAAGCGCAAGGAACCTTCGCGGTTCTCTAGCTCACCAAGCATTATCTGCGGTATTTTCAGCAGTGCGCTGGCACTGCTGGATCCGCGTTAACCAGGCGACAACGCCAGTTCCTTTCTTCCTACCCTTGTAGACCGTTATCTCTACCCCCATATTGGGGCGACTGACGCGTGAAGGAATACATCTTGAGCGACCTCCTCAACCGCCGCCTGAGCCTGCTCGGCGCCAATCTTCCCCTGCTCAAGCAGTGCCTGCACGGTATTGAGCGCGAATGTCTGCGCGTGACCGACGAAGGTCGCCTGGCCCAGACCCCGCATCCGCAAGCCCTGGGATCGGCGCTGACCAACGAGCAGATCACCACCGATTATTCCGAGTCGCTGCTGGAGTTCATCACCCCGGCCCTTCCCGACCCGGCCAAGGTGCTGGAAAGCCTCGAAGAGACCCACCGTTTCGTCTACAGCAAGCTGGGCGACGAATATCTGTGGAGCCCGTCGATGCCCTGCACGCTGCCAGCCGAGGAGGACATCCCGATCGCCGAGTACGGCAGCTCGAACATCGGTAAGCTCAAGCATGTCTACCGCAAGGGCCTGGCCCTGCGCTACGGCCGCACCATGCAGTGCATCGCCGGTATCCATTACAACTTCTCGCTGCCCGAAGCGCTGTGGCCGTTGCTGCGCGCCGCAGAAGGCGGCAGCGAGAGCGACCGCGACTACCAGTCGTCGGCCTATATCGCGCTGATCCGTAATTTCCGCCGCTACAGCTGGCTGCTGATGTACCTGTTCGGCGCCTCGCCGGCCCTGGACAAAGGCTTCCTGCGTGGCCGCCCGCACCAGCTCGAAGAGCTGGACGCCGAAACCCTGTACCTGCCCTACGCCACCAGCCTGCGCATGAGCGACCTTGGCTACCAGAGCAACGCCCAGGCCGGCCTCACGCCGTGCTACAACAACCTGGCCAGCTACACCGACAGCCTGCGCAAGGCGGTGGGCACGCCCTACCCGCCTTACGTCGAAGTCGGCACGCACGTGGATGGCGAGTGGGTACAGCTGAACACCAACATCCTGCAGATCGAAAACGAGTACTACTCGAACATTCGCCCCAAGCGCGTCACCTACACCGGCGAGCGGCCGATCCAGGCCCTGACCTCGCGCGGCGTGCAGTACGTGGAAGTGCGTTGCCTGGACATCAACCCGTTCCTGCCGGTGGGCATCGACCTGACCGAGGCGCGCTTCCTCGACGCGTTCCTGCTGTTCTGCGCGCTGGAAGACAGCCCGCAACTGGACAACGGCGAATGCGGCCAGTGCACCAACAACTTCCTGACAGTGGTCAAGGAAGGCCGACGCCCGGGCCTGGAACTGCGCCGCAATGGCCAGCCGATCGGCCTGAAGACCTGGGCCAGCGAGCTGATCGAGCGAATCCGGCCACTGGCCGATCTGCTCGACCAGGCGCAAGGCGGTGCAGAGCACGGCAATGCCCTGGATGCCCAGCAGGCCAAGGTCGACGACGCCTCGCTGACCCCGTCGGCCCAAGTGCTGGCGCGCATGACCGAGCATAACGAAAGCTTCGTCAAGTTCGCCCTGCGCCAGAGTCGTATTCACGCCGAAACCTTCCGCGAGCAGCCACTGCCGGTCGAACGCCAGCAGGCCTTCGAAACCCTCGCCCGCGACTCGCTGGCCGAGCAGTCGCGCCTGGAACAGCAGGAAGTCGGCGACTTCGACCTGTTCGTCGGCGCCTACCAGGCCAGCATCCTGGCGATCAGCAACTGATGACCCGCACTGCCACCCCGCGCAAGCCGCGCGCCAGCAGCCAGGCCAGGATCGAGGCGATCCTGGCTGCTGCACGCGAGTTGCTGGCCGAGCTGGGGGTGGCGAGCCTGTCGATCTACAGCGTGGCCGAGCGCGCACAGATACCACCGTCGTCGGTGTACCACTTCTTCGCCAGCGTGCCGGCGCTGCTGGAGGCGTTGACGGCCGATGTGCACCGGGCCTTTCGGGAAGCGCTGAGCGCGCCGATCGACAGCAGTGCGTTCAACACCTGGCACGAGCTGTCACGGCTGATCGAGCAGCGGATGCTGAATATCTATAACGAGGACGCGGCGGCGCGGCAGCTGATCCTGGCCCAGCATGGCCTGAGCGAAGTGGTGCAGGCCGACCGGCAGCACGACATGGAACTGGGCGACTTGATGCACAAGTTGTTCGACCAGCATTTTCATCTGCCCGTGATGCCGGTGGATGTGGACGTGTTTGCCCTGGCCATGGAATTGAGTGACCGGGTGTATGCGCGGTCGGTGCAGCTGCATGAGGCGATCACCCCGCGCATGGCCGAGGAAGGCAAGCGAGTGTTCGAGGCGTATCTGGGGTTGTATCTGCCGCCATTTCTGGCCAAGCGTTAAATTTGATGGCCTCATCGCCGGCAAGCCAGCTCCCACAGGTACAGCACAAGGCCTGAAGCTTGTGGGCACCTATGGGAGCTGGCTTGCCGGCGATTGGGCTGCAAAGCAGCCCCATGGCCAACACCCATCACAGCTTGGCGATGGACACTTCAGTCGATTTCACGAAGGCAATCACTTCACTGCCCACCTGCAGCTCCAGCTCACGCACGGAGCGGGTGGTGATGACCGAAGTGACGATGCCCGAGGCAGTCTGCACGTCGATTTCCGACAGTACCGGACCTTCCAGGATTTCCTTCACGGTGCCTTTGAACTGGTTGCGAACGTTGATGGCTTTGATGGTCATGATTTGATTCCTTCTCTATGGCTTCAGTCTGGTAAGTGAGTCAGTCAGTGCGCCCAACGCAGTTGCGTGGGCAAAGGGGCTACAGGATCCGGCTCGGGCGCAGCGCCCGGGGCCGACAGAACACGGTTGAGCACTTCGCTTTCCAGCGCGGCCAGGCGGTGCGAACCACGCGCCCGAGGCCGTGCCAGGTCGACAGTGAGGTCGAGCCCGACTTCGCCGTCCTCGATCAGGATCACCCGGTCAGCCACGGCGACTGCCTCGCTGACATCGTGGGTAACCAGCAACACGGTGAAGCCGTGCTGACGCCACAGGCGTTCGATCAGTTGCTGCATCTCGATACGGGTCAATGCATCCAGTGCACCGAGCGGCTCGTCCAGCAGCAGCAGGCGCGGCTGGTGAATCAGCGCCCGGGCCAGGGCCACACGCTGCTTCTGGCCACCCGACAGAGCCGCCGGCCATTCATTGGCGCGATCGGCCAGGCCAACGGACTCCAACGCTTCCAGCGCACGCGGGCGCCAGTCGCCAGACAGGCCCAGGCCAACGTTGTCGATCACCTTCTTCCATGGCAGCAGGCGCGCGTCCTGGAACATCAGGCGGGTTTCTTCGCGGGCCTGTTCCAGCGGCGCGGCACCGGCCAGCAACTGGCCTGCAGTGGGCTGGTCGAGACCGGCCAGCAGGCGCAGCAAGGTGCTCTTGCCGCAGCCACTACGGCCGACGATCGCGACGAACTGGCCGGCAGGAATATGCAGCTCGATCCCCTTCAGCACTTCGCGCTGGCCAAAGGTCTTGCGCAGGCCGCTGGAAGCCAGCGGGATGCCACGCAGCAGGCGTGGCGGCTGTTCCTTGAGTACGGTCATGCGCCCTCCCTCCTGGCCACTTGATAGGCCGGGTGCCAGCGCAGCCAAACACGCTCCAGGCCCCGGGCTGCGAGGTCGGCAAGCTTGCCGAGCACGGCATACAGGACGATGGCCAGCACTACCACGTCGGTCTGCAGGAACTCACGGGCGTTCATCGCCAGGTAACCGATGCCGGCATTGGCCGAAATGGTTTCGGCAACGATCAGGGTCAGCCACATGAAGCCCAGGGCAAAGCGCACGCCTACCAGGATCGAAGGCAATGCCCCGGGCAGGATCACCTGGCGGAACAGGCTGAAGCCGGACAAGCCATAGCTGCGCGCCATTTCCACCAGCGCCGGGTCGACGTTGCGGATGCCGTGATAGGTGTTCAGGTAGATCGGGAACAGCGTGCCCAGCGCCACCAGGAAGATCTTTGCCGACTCGTCGATACCGAACCACAGGATCACCAGCGGGATCAGCGCCAGGTGCGGCACGTTGCGGATCATCTGCACCGAGCTGTCGAGCAGGCGTTCGCCCCAGTTCGACAGGCCGGTGATGAAGCCCAGCACCAGGCCGATGCTGCCACCGATGACGAAGCCCAGCCCGGCACGCCAGCCACTGATGGCCAGGTGGGTCCAGATCTCGCCGCTGCGCACCAGCTCGACGCCGGCGCTGACCACGGCGCTGGGCGCGGGCAGGATGCGCGTCGACAGCCAGCCGGCGCTTACCGCCAGTTGCCAGGCAGCCAGCAGCAGTACCGGCAGCGCCCATGGCGCCAGGCGCTGGCCAAGGTTGTTGGAAGTTGCACGACTCATGGCCTGGCCCTCAGCTCTGCGCAACGGACTTGGGCAGGATGTCGTTGGCCACCATTTCGCCAAACGGGCTCACATAGCCGCCGGCCTTGGCTTGCTCCGGGCGTTGCACATCCAGGTGCGGGAACAGCAGCTCGGCCACCCGGTACGACTCTTCCAGGTGCGGGTAGCCGGAGAAGATGAAGGTATCGATGCCCAGCTCGGCGTATTCCTTGATGCGTGCCGCGACGGTCGGGCCATCCCCCACCAGCGCGGTACCGGCACCGCCACGCACCAGGCCGACACCGGCCCACAGGTTGGGGCTGACCTCCAGCTTGTCACGGTTACCGTTGTGCAGGGCGGCCATGCGTTGCTGACCGACCGAGTCGAAGCGCGCCAGCGAGGCCTGGGCGCGAGCGATGGTGTCGTCGTCCAGGTGCGAGATGAGCTTGTCGGCAGCGGCCCAGGCTTCTTCGTTGGTTTCCCGCACGATCACGTGCAGGCGGATGCCGAAGCGCACTTCGCGGCCCTGAGCAGCGGCTTTCTCACGCACCTGGGCGATTTTTTCAGCGACCGCACTCGGCGGCTCGCCCCAGGTCAGGTACAGCTCGACCTGCTCGGCGGCCAGGTCCTGTGCGGCTTCGGAGGAACCACCGAAATACAGTGGCGGGCGTGGTTGCTGGATCGGCGGGTAGAGCAGCTTGGCGCCCTTCACCTGGATGTGCTTGCCGTCGTAGTCGACCACCTCGCCTTCCAGCACCTTGCGCCAGATACGGGTGAACTCTACAGAGGCTTCATAACGTTCCTGATGGTTCAGGTGCAGGCCGTCACCGGCCAACTCGTCCGGGTCGCCACCGGTCACCAGGTTGAACAGCGCGCGGCCGTTGGACAGGCGATCAAGGGTTGCTGCCTGGCGTGCCGCCACGGTCGGCGAAATGATCCCGGGGCGCAGGGCGACCAGGAACTTCAGCCGCTGGGTCACCGGGATCAGCGATGCCGCGACCAGCCAGGAGTCCTCGCAGGAGCGCCCGGTAGGTATCAGCACGCCACCAAAGCCGAGCCGGTCGGCCGCCTGGGCGATCTGCTGCAGGTAGCCATGGTCGACGGCGCGCGCGCCATCGGAGGTGCCCAGGTACTTGCCGTCACCGTGGGTAGGAAGAAACCAGAAGATGTCAAGGCTCATTGGAGTTGTCTCCTCAAGGGGGGCTCAGCCAGGGCGGCGCCCCGGCGCAGGCGAATCAATCAAGGCGCACTGGCGACCTTGGCCGGGGGTGTCCAGATCACGTCCTTGATGCTCAGCGGCTTGGGAATCAGCTTCAGTGCCTGGAACGTGTCGGCGATCTTCTGTTGCGCGGCCACCACTTCCGGGGTGAGCGGCGCGGCACCGTAGCCTTGGCGCTTGACCGAAGTCAGGGTGATATCGGCGGGCAGGCCGAGCAGCGGCGCGACCTGGTCGGTCACTTCCTGCGGGTTGGCCTGGGACCATCCACCCACGGCACGCACTTCTTCGATCAGGGTGTTGATCACCGCAGGGTGCTGGGTCGCGTAGTTGCGGGTGGCCAGGTAGAACTGATGGTTGTCGACCAGGCCCTTGCCGTCACGCAGGGTATGAGCCTGCAGCTGTTTCTCGGCGGCAGCCTGGTACGGGTCCCAGATCACCCAGGCGTCCACGCTGCCGCGCTCGAAGGCGGCGCGGGCGTCGGCCGGGGGCAGGTACACCGGCTGGATGTCGCTGTATTTCAGGCCGGCGTCTTCCAGGGCGCGAACCAGCAGGTAGTGAACGTTGGAGCCTTTGTTGAGGGCGACTTTCTTGCCCTTGAGGTCCTTGACCGACTGGATCGGCGAGCCCTTAGGCACCAGGATCGCCTCGCTGTGCGGTGCTGGCGGCTCGTAGGCGACGTACAGCAGGTCGGCACCGGCGGCCTGGGCGAACACCGGCGGGGTTTCACCGGTGACGCCAAAATCGATGGAGCCGACGTTCAGCCCCTCAAGCAGTTGCGGGCCGCCGGGGAACTCGGTCCATTGCACCTGCACGCCCTGCTCGGCCAGGCGCTTTTCCAGCGTGCCCTTGGCCTTTAGCAGCACCAGGGTGCCGTATTTCTGGTAACCGATACGCAGGCTCTCGGCCTGGGCTTGGGTGATGGCGCCGAAGGACACAGCCGCCGCAAACAGGGCGACCAGACCGCGACGCAAGAAGACTGTGCGCATGGCGCTCTCCTGTGCGAGTGGGTTCGGGTTGCACCTGCTTGCCTCGTTGTCGGGCGAGTAAGGTGATGAAGCGGGTTGGGCCGGTCAGATGCTCCAGCGAGCGCTGATCAGGCGTTCGTTCAATATGCCGGGCGCCACGGGGCGCGGCCGGCGGGCTAGTGCAACGTGGAAGGTTTCCAGCGCGTCCTGCAGGCGTTCTTCCAGCGCCGCTACCAGCTGCGCGGGCCTGGAGCCTTCTGCGTAGGCGACCTGGCTGTCGTCGGCGAAGATCCCTTGCAGGGTCTCTTGCGCCTTGAGTGCCGACAGCACGGGTTTCAGCGCGTAATCCACCGCCAGCATGTGGGCGATGCTGCCGCCGGTGGCGATCGGCAACACGATCTTGTGTGCCAGGGCGCGTTCGGGCAGCAGGTCGAGCAAGGTTTTCAGGGCACCGGCGAACGAGGCCTTGTACACCGGCGTGGCGACGATCAGGCCATCGGCCTGGGCCACCAGCTGCTGGAAGTGCTGCACCTGCGGGCTGTCGAAACGGGCGTGCAGCAAGTCTTCGGCGGGAAAGTCACGTACCTGGAACGTCACTACCTCGACGCCACGGTCCTGCAGCCACTGGCGAGAACGCTCCAGCAGCACGCCGGAGCGTGAACGGGTACTGGGGCTACCACCGATTGAGACGACCAGCATTGCAGCGCTTCCTTGTGTTTTGTTGGAGGTGACATTAACAGTCGTCGCATATATCTAGAAATCATATTTTTTCATTTATTTATTCCATTTTTATCAATCTCCTGTTTTGGCCCTTTCGCGGGTAAACCCGCTCCCACAGGGATCGCACAAGGCCTGGGACTTGCACTATTCCTGTGGGAGCGGGTTTACCCGCGAAGAAGCCCACGCAGTTTCAGCAGGCATAAAAAAGGGCCGTCGAAACGGCCCGAATATCCCTGCTTTGGCTAAGAGCAATGCAACGAGGAATCCTTTAACGATTGGGCTGCGGAGTCAGCCGCAGATAGGGTTTGACCGCCCGGTAACCTTTGGGGAAACGCTGCTTGATCTCTTCCTCGTCCTTCAGCGAGGGCACGATTACCACGTCGTCACCGTCCTGCCAGTTACCTGGCGTGGCGACCTTGTGGTTGTCGGTCAGCTGCAGCGAGTCGATCACCCGCAAGATTTCGTTGAAGTTGCGCCCGGTACTGGCCGGGTAGGTAATGGTCAGGCGCACCTTCTTGTTCGGGTCGATGACGAACAGCGAGCGCACGGTCAGGGTGTCGCTGGCATTCGGGTGGATCAGGTCGTACAGGTCGGACACCTTGCGGTCGGCGTCGGCAATGATCGGGAAGTTGACCACGGTGTTCTGGGTCTCGTTGATGTCATCGATCCAGCGGTGATGCGAATCGACCGGGTCCACCGACAGGGCGATGGCCTTGACCCCGCGTTTGGCGAAATCGTCTTTCAGCTTGGCGGTCAGGCCCAGCTCGGTGGTGCACACCGGGGTAAAGTCGGCTGGGTGAGAGAACAACACCCCCCAGCTGTTGCCCAGCCACTCGTGGAAGCGGATCTTGCCTTCGCTGGAATCCTGTTCGAAATCGGGGGCGATATCGCCGAGTTTTAGGCTCATGGGCTGCGGCTCCTGTGCTGGGTTCTGTACCGTGTGGGTTCAATGTGCCTGCATTCGATTAAAAATAAAAAGAATAAATACTGATTTGTTTATAACCAAAATAATACGATATTGCAGACACAAAAAAGCCTCGCACTAGGCGAGGCTTCTTGTTCAGCTACGGCTTACAGGAAGTTGTAAGTGTAGTTCACGATGAAGCGAGTCTGGTCTTTGTCCCCGATGCTTTCGCCGCTACCACGGTAAACACCCTGACGCAGGCTGAAGCCCAGGCCTTTGAGAGTGCCTTGCTGCAGGGTGTAGTCGACGCGTGCGTCACGTTCCCATTCGTTGTAGCTGCCGTCGCCCGACTTGTTGCGGATGTCGTCACCACGCAGGTAGGCCACCGAAGCCTTCAGGCCTGGAACGCCCAGGGACGCGAAGTCATAGGAGTACTGACCGAAGGTGGTGTTCTCACCGGCACGAGCGAACTGGTTGATCATGCTATCGGTGAACAGGTAGAAGCTCGAGCCGCCATTGCCTTCCAGCGACGAAGTGGAGCCGTCCTTGCGGACACTACCTTGGTTCAGCCAGACGAAACCACCATCGTCACCTACCTGCTGGTGACCGACCATCAGCGCATGGCCACCCAGGGTGTATGTGAACATGGCGCTCCAGGTCTTGTTGTCGACCTCGCCTGTGTTCTTCGCGTAGCCACCGTTGTTGTCGAAGGCGTAACCGGTCTCGCCATTCTTGCCGTCGCTGCGGCTATCGAAGTAGCGCAGGTCGGTCTTGAACGACTGGTTGTCGGCGATCTTGAAGACGTGGGTAGCACCCAGGAAGTGCTGCTTGTAGAAGTCTTCCAGGTTCGAGTAGTAGTACTGCAGGGTCAGGTCGGGAGTGAGCTTGTAGTCACCACCGGCGAACTGGAACTTGTTGCTGTCGCGGAAGGCGCCAGAAACGGAAAGACCGGTACGGTTGCTCGAAGCACGACCCATGGCGTGGGTCAGTTGACCTGCGTTGAAGGTCAGGTTGTCGATTTCCTTCGACTGGAGGGTGCCACCCTCGAAGGTCTGCGGCAGCAGACGGCCGTCGTTGGAGACCAGGATCGGCAGCATAGGCGCCAGGGCGCTACCGTAGTGGACCTCGGTCTTGGAGAAGCGAGCCTTGGCGTTACCACCAATGCGTGCCCAGTCGTGAACTGCCGAACCATCGGAGTCGCTTGGGAAGAAGGTGTTGTTGGCATCTGGACGGCTACCACGGCCACCATCCAGGTGAATGCCCCACAAAGCCTGGACGTCGACACCAAAACCTACGGTGCCTTCGGTGAAACCAGACAGGTAGTCGAGCTTGAAGCCCTGACCGCTTTCTTTCTGGTCGATACCGCTTTCGCGGTTGTCATCGTTGAAGTACATGGTGCGCGAGCTGAGCGACAGCTTGCTGTCTTCAACGAAACCGGCAGCGCCTGCTTGTTGGGCGAGAACCCCCAGTGCCACGGCCAGGGCCAGGCTGGACTTGTACATGTTTTGCTCCTCTACGTTCTAATTCTTGTGTATCTCTGGTGGCGGGATCTGCTGCCCCGCTCACCGTGGATTGGCGATTTAGTCCCAAAGCGTGACCGTAAAGTCAATCGTTTCTAAACGTTTCGCGACTTTGGTCTAAGACGCCAGCTGCGCTACAGGATAATGACAATCCTATAAATCCAAAATGACCGTTTTATGAATTGGTAAGATTTTTAAGGAATATGTTAGGAATTATTACTGCTATTCGTTAGAAGCAGGACTCTTTTCATAACTAATAGTTATTTGCAAACGTTTGCTCATAACCTAATTCCGTATCGTTCTATCGGGACGAAAAAGCCTAGCAGCACTCTCGGATTTCACCATTGAGCGAAATCACAGCGTTTCCCTGTTAACGCGTCTCAAACCATTGGCTCCTAAGCTAATGCAAAAAAGTTATTTATTTTACATTTCTTAGATCAATTAGCCTTCTCGTCATCCACCACACCTATTGCCTGACGAGAGGTTCACCATGATCCCGCACGCCCCGCTGCGCCTGTTCGCCGCCCTGACCCTCGCCAGCGCCAGCTGGTTGGCCCAGGCTGCTGACCTGACCGTGGCCTACCAGACCACCGTCGACCCGGCCAAGGTGGCGCAGGTCGATGGCGATTACGAAAAAGCCAGCAAGGCCAGCATCGACTGGCGCAAATTCGATAACGGCGCCGACGTGATCACCGCCGTAGCCAGCGGCGATGTACAGATCGGCTACCTGGGCTCCAGCCCGCTGGCCGCCGCAGCCTCCCGCAAGCTGCCGGTCGAGACCTTCCTGATCGCCACGCAGATTGGCGGCGGTGAAGCACTGGTCGCCCGCGACAGCATCAAGACTCCGCAAGACCTGGTCGGCAAGAAAGTCGCCGTGCCTTTCGTCTCCACCGGCCACTACAGCCTGCTGGCCGCGCTGAAGAGCTGGAACATCGACCCGGCCAAGGTGCAGATCCTCAACCTGGCGCCACCGGCAATCATTGCCGCCTGGAAGCGCGGCGACATCGATGCCACCTACGTCTGGGACCCGGCCCTGGGTGTGGCCAAGGAAAACGGCAAGGTGCTGATCACCTCCGGCGAGCTGGCCGAGAAAGGCGCACCGACCTTCGACGCATGGATCGTGCGCAAGGACTTCGCCGCCAAGCACCCCGACGTGGTCAAGGCTTTTGCCAAGGTCACCCTCGACGCCTACGCCGACTACCGCAAGAACCCGCAAGCCTGGCTGGCCAACCCCGACAACGTGAGCAAGCTGGCCAAACTGTCTGGCGCCAAGCCTGCCGACATCCCGGTGCTGCTACAGGGCAACGTCTACCCGCTGGCCGCCGACCAGGCCAACGCACTGGGCGCACCGACCACCCAGGCGCTGACCGACACGGCCACCTTCCTCAAGCAGCAAGGCAAGGTCGACGCGGTGCTGCCGGACTACTCCCCGTACGTCAGCGCCCAGTACCTCCCCAACTAAGCCTGTAGAAAACCGACCGGAGCCTGCCATGGCCTTGCTCGAACTGGAGCGCATCAGCGCACAGTACCCCGGTGCCGAAACCCCGGTACTGGCCGACATCAACCTGAGCCTGGGGCCGCGCCAACTGCTGGTGGCCCTGGGTCCTTCCGGCAGTGGCAAGACCTCGCTGCTCAACCTCATCGCAGGCTTCGTCGCCCCCAGCGGCGGGCGCATCACCCTGGACGGCGTGCCCGTCCAGGGCCCCGGCGCCGAGCGCGGCGTAGTGTTCCAGGACGATGCGCTGCTGCCCTGGCAGAACGTGCTGGGCAACGTCGCATTCGGCCTGGAACTGGCCGGCGTGCCACGCGCCGAGCGTGAGGCCAAGGCCCGCGAAATGCTGGCCCTGGTCGACCTTGACGGCTTTGGCGAACGGCGTATCTGGCAATTGTCCGGTGGCCAGAAGCAGCGTGTTGGCCTGGCCCGGGCGTTGGCAGCCGATCCACGAGTGTTGCTGATGGACGAACCATTCGGCGCACTTGATGCCTTCACCCGCGAGCAGATGCAGGAGTTGTTGCTGCAGGTATGGCAACGCACCGCCAAGCCGGTGTTCCTGATTACCCACGACATCGAAGAAGCCGTGTTCCTCGCCAGTGAACTGGTACTGCTGGCGCCCAACCCGGGGCGCGTGGTGGAGCGCCTGCAACTGGACTTCGGCCAGCGCTACGCAGCGGGTGAATCGGCGCGGGCTATCAAGTCCGACCCGGCTTTTATCGAAACCCGCGAGCACGTACTTGCGCGGGTGTTCTCTCAACGCCAAAGCCTGCAGGAGCGCGCATGAGCAGCCTGGACCTGCCGGTCACCGGCAAGCGCAACACCCAACCCCGGCCAGCCACCAAGCTGCGCCGCCCCCTGCCCACCCGCTGGATCAGCACCCTAACCCTGGCCAGCCTGCTGTTGGCCTGGTGGCTGGTGACCGCGGCCGGCTGGATCGAGCCGCTATTCCTGCCCTCGCCCGCCGACATCCTGGCCAAGGCCGGGACCCTGCTGACCCAAGGCTATATGGATGCCAGCCTGTGGCAGCATCTGGGTGCCAGCCTGGGGCGCATCGGCGTGGCCCTGCTTGCCGCCACCCTCACCGCCATCCCGGTGGGTATCGCCATCGGCTACAACCGCGTGGCCCGAGGCATTCTCGACCCGCTGATCGAGTTCTACCGGCCGATCCCGCCGCTGGCCTACCTGCCGCTGATCGTCATCTGGTGCGGCATCGGCGAGCTGTCCAAGGTGCTGCTGATCTACCTGGCAATCTTCGCCCCCATTGCCATTGCCACTGCCACCGGCGTGCGCACGGTCGACCCGGCCAAGCTGCGTGCCGCGCAGTCGCTGGGCGCGACCAAGGCCCAGCTGATCCGCCACGTGATCCTGCCCAGCGCCCTGCCCGACATCCTCACCGGCATCCGCATTGGCCTGGGGGTTGGCTGGTCGACCCTGGTGGCTGCCGAGCTGATCGCCGCCACCAGCGGCCTGGGCTTCATGGTGCAGTCGGCGGCGCAGTTCCTGGTCACCGATGTGGTGGTGCTGGGGATTTTGCTGATCGCCCTGATCGCCTTCGCACTGGAAATGAGCCTGCGTGCCTTGCAGCGCAGGCTGGTGCCTTGGCACGGGCAGAGCCACTGAATCCTGTGTGACCACGCCAGCAGCCTGGCGCCTGATTGAAGAGACCGACATGAGCCTGACCATCACCCCCCTCAGCCCGGCGCTCGGCGCCCAGATCAGCGGCGTGGACATCAGCCGCGATATCACCGTCGAAGAACGAGACGCCATCGAGCAGGCGCTGCTGCAGCACCAGGTGCTGTTCTTCCGCGACCAGCCGATCAACCCGCAGCAGCAGGCGCGGTTTGCCGCCCGCTTCGGCGACCTGCACATCCACCCTATCTATCCCAACGTGCCGGAAACCCCGCAGGTGCTTATCCTCGACACGGCGGTGACCGATGTGCGCGACAACGCCGTGTGGCACACCGATGTGACCTTCCTGCCGACCCCGGCCCTGGGCGCGGTACTCAGCGCCAAGCAGTTGCCGGCCTACGGCGGCGACACCCTTTGGGCCAGCGGCATCGCTGCCTTCGAAGCCTTGTCGGCGCCGCTGCGCGAGATGCTCGACGGGCTGACAGCCACCCATGACTTCACCAAGTCGTTCCCGCTGGAGCGCTTTGGTACCACGCCGGAAGACCTGGCGCGCTGGGAAGCAACCCGGCGGAACAACCCGCCGCTGTCACACCCGGTGGTGCGCACGCATCCGGTGAGCGGGCGCAAGGCGCTGTTCGTCAATGAGGGGTTCACCACGCGCATCAATGAGCTGGGCGAACTGGAAAGCGAGGCACTGTTGAAACTGCTGTTCGCCCATGCGACGCGGCCGGAGTTCAGCATTCGCTGGCGGTGGCAGGAGAATGACGTGGCGTTCTGGGACAACCGCGTGACCCAGCATTTTGCGGTGGATGACTACCGGCCGAACCGGCGGGTGATGCATCGGGCGACCATCCTCGGGGATGCGCCCTTCTGAAACTGGGAGGCCTTTGGCCTCCATTCGCAGCACAAGGCTGCTCCTACAGGGAAGCGCGATCCCTTGTAGGAGCAGCCTTGTGCTGCGAATGGGCCGCAAAGCGGCCCCAGCGATCTAGCGGACCAGATGCAGGTACTGCATGTGCCGTTCGTACTGGTCGAGGATGTCGTTGATGATCTGCTCCTTGCTGTAGCCCACCAGGTCATAGTTCTGGCTGCCTTCGCTCAGGTGCACCTCCGCCCGGTAGTAACGGCGGTTCTTCAACTCTTGCGTACCCAGCCCACCCAGGGCGAACGATGGCGTGAAGTAACCACGCATCTGCACCTGGTAAATGAACGGCTGTTCCTCGCCATGGCCAATCTTCAGGCTGACGTTGTCGTGGCTCGGGTCGTCCTGGGTAATCAGCACCAGGCCCTTCTGCTCGAACACTTCACGCACATCGGCAATTGCCGGGCGGACCACGTCGTCCATGAAGCGGTATACCTCATCACGCGACGGGAAGTGCACCGCCTGGCTCAGGCGCTGGCGCCAGCCGCCACGGCCGCGGCGTGACTGGGCGAACGGGGCCAGCGAATGCATCTGTGCGATCTGCCGTTGCGACTCCAGGTAGAACGCCTTGTGCAGCCCCCACATCATGCACAGCAGGATCAGCGAGAACGGCAACGAGGTCAGCACCACCGCCGACTTCAGCGAGTCGATGCTGCCGGCGAACAGCAGCGCGCTGGTGATCAGCGCGGTCATCGCCCCCCAGAAGATACGCAGCCAGTTCGGCCCATCCTCGTCCGCATCACCGCCCTTGGCCGACAAGGTCGACAGCACCACGGTGCCCGAGTCGGCCGAGGTGACGAAGAACACAAAGCTGATGAACACCGTCACGGCGATCACCGTCTTGCTCCAAGGGTAGGTCTCCAGCAGCAGGTACAGGCTCATCGACGGGTTATCCAGCGCCGACTGGCCCAACGCTGTCATGCCGTGGTTGATGACTTGGTCCAGGGCACTGTTGCCGAAGATCGACATCCACGCCAAGGTGAAGCCCAGCGGAATCAACAGCACACCAAAGACGAACTCGCGGATGGTGCGGCCACGGGAGATGCGGGCGATGAACAGGCCCACGAACGGCGCCCAGGCAATCCACCAGGCCCAGTAGAACACCGTCCAACCGCCCAGCCAGTCGCGGTTCTCGCCGTAGGCATAAACGTCGAAGCTCTTGCGCGGCAAGGCACCCAGGTAGTCGCCGAGGTTCTGGATCAGCGTGTTGAACAGGTGCTGGGTAGGCCCGGCGAACAACACGAACAGCAACAGCGCGCAGGCCAGGAACAGGTTGATGTCGCTCATAACCCGCACGCCCTTCTCCACCCCGGCGACCGCCACGGCCACCGCCGCGCCCATCATCAGGGTAATGAGCAGCACTTGCACCCACTGGCTGTGGTCGATGCCGAACAGGTAGTCGAGGCCGGCGTTCAGGTGCAGCACGCCAAAACCCATGTCGGCACCCAGGCCGAACACCGTGGCGATGATGCCGAAACCGTCCACCGCATAACCGATCGGCCCGTTGATGCGCTTGCCGATCAGCGGGTACAACGCCGATCGCAAGGCCAGCGGCAGGTTGTGCCGATAGGCGAAGTAGGCCAGGGCCATGCCGACGAAGGCGAACACGCCCCAGCCATGCAGGCCCCAGTGCAGGAACAGGATCTGCATCGCCTGGCGCCCGGCCTCGGCCGTGCCCGCTTCGCCCTGGGGCGGCTGCAGCATGTGGGTCAGGGGTTCGGACACGCAGAAGAAGAACAAGGTGATACTGATGCCGGCGGCGAACAGCATACCGGCCCATGACAGGTAGCTGAACTCGGGTTCGTCGTGGTCGGCACCGAGCTTGATCTTGCCGTAGCCGGACAAGGCGGTGACCACCACGAAGACCAGGTACAGCGTCATCGCCAGCATGTAGTACCAGCCGACCGTGTTGGCCGCCCAGTTCTGCGCCGCCAGCAACCAATCGCCTGCTGCTTGTGGATAGGAAATGACCACGAGGCCGAAGATGAGGATGAAACTTGCCGCGAAATAGAACACCGGGGGGTTCATGCGGATCTTGCCATTGGCAAGGGAAGGGGTCGGTGCACTCATTGGGGGCGCACCTCGTCGAATGACGTAAGGCTCGGAATGAACGGGTTCAGCAAAGGAATCCTCCTGTTGAACACCGGCAGCGGACCAGCGTTTTTTCATTGAACAAGCGTTCAAGTTAAACATGGATCGGATTTCAATGCGAATTGGGGCGCTGATTGGTGCCCTCCTGCACTGACCTCTTCGCGGGCTCGCCCGCTCCCACAGGGACCGCACGAACATTGAATTTTGTGCAGTAGCTGTGGGAGCGGGCAAGCCCGCGAAGAGTCCGGTACAGGCCAATGAAATGCCAGATCAGTTCTTGTCCTGGCAATCCAGCTGCAGGTTGGCCTGGGTAATGTTGCTCTCGGCCGGCACACTGCGGGTCAGCCACACATTACCGCCAATGGTCGAGCCTTTGCCGATGGTGATCCGCCCCAGCACCGTGGCCCCCGCATAGATCACCACATCGTCCTCAACGATCGGGTGGCGTGGCAGCCCCTTGTGCAAGGTGCCCGATTCATCGCTGGGGAAGCGCTTGGCGCCCAGGGTCACCGCCTGGTAGATGCGCACACGCTCGCCGATGATCGCGGTTTCGCCGATCACCACGCCGGTACCGTGGTCGATGAAGAAGCTCGGGCCGATCTGCGCCCCGGGGTGAATGTCGATCCCCGTGGCCGAATGCGCCAGCTCCGAGCTGATCCGCGCCAGCAGCGGCAGGCCGGCCTGGTACAGATGGTGCGCCAGGCGATGGTGGATGATCGCCAGGATGCCCGGGTAGCACAGCAGCACTTCATCGACACTGCGCGCAGCCGGGTCGCCGTGATAGGCGGCCAGAACGTCGGTGTCCAGCAGCACGCGCAGGCCCGGCAGGGCGGCGGCGAATCCCTGCACCAGGCTCAGCGCATGAGCATCGACGCCGGCCAGTTCGCCCTTGCTTTGTCGTGCGGCGTAGCGCAGCTCCAAGCGGGCCTGGGCCAGCAAGGCGGTCAGGGCGGCATCCAGCGTATGGCCGACGTAGAAGTCTTCGCTTTCTTCGCGCAGGTCGACCGGGCCAAGGCGCATGGGGAACAGTGCGCCGCACAGTTGCTCCAGGATGTGCCGCATCGCTTCGCGCGAAGGCAGCTCACGCCCGCCCTGCTCGCCGCTGCTGCGGCCATTGCGGGTGCGCCATTGTTCACGGGCGCCGCGCAGGCCGGTGACGATGCTCTGCAACTGCCAGTGCCCGGATGAAGGTTGTTCGCTCACGGTTTTCTCCTGCCTGAGTAGGCCAAACTCATTTTTATTTGCAGGTCCGGCCTCTTCGCGGGCTCGCCCGCTCCCACAGGGACCGCACAAATTCCAAGCCCTGTGCAGTACCTGTGGGAGCGGGCGAGCCCGCGAAAGGGCCGGACCTGCCTACATGCAATTCACTCTACGGCAAATCCGTCTCTTGGAAAAAACAACGCTTTATTCCATCCTGCGCTAAGTCAGGCATAAGCCGCGATGACGGAGCAGGCAACCTCGCCTACCCTCAATGCAGCCAGCACCTGGCAAAATCCAAAAGGAAATAACAAAATAATTTTTTAGTATTTCTTGGCCTAAGCAGCCGACCCTATAGTCGCCACCCACTACTTACACAACAAGCGCGGGGCTCTGAAATGTCGAAATTCGCCAAACCGCTACTCAACGCCAGCCTGGCACTCCTGCTGGGTGCCGGCCTGCTCAGTCAGGCCTTCGCTGGCGAGCAGCTCAAGACCATCCAGGAAAAAGGCGTGATCAACGTCGGCCTCGAAGGCACCTACCCACCGTTCAGCTTCCAGGACGAAAACGGCAAGCTGACCGGCTTCGAAGTGGAACTGTCCGAACTGCTGGCCAAGGAGCTGGGGGTAAAGGCCAAGGTGCAGCCGACCAAGTGGGACGGCATCCTCGCCGCACTGGAATCCAAGCGCCTGGACGTGGTGATCAACCAGGTGACCATTTCCGAAGAGCGCAAGAAGAAGTATGACTTCTCCGAGCCTTACACTATCTCCGGCATCCAGGCGCTGATCCTGAAGAAGAAGGCCGAGCAGCTGAACATCCACAAGGCCGCAGACCTGGCAGGCAAGAAGGTCGGTGTAGGCCTGGGTACCAACTACGAGCAATGGGTCAAGAAGGACGTGCCGCAAGCCGATGTACGCACCTATGAAGACGACCCGAGCAAATTCGCCGACCTGCGCAACGGCCGTATCGACGCCATCCTGATCGACCGCCTGGCCGCGCTGGAATACGCGCAAAAAGCCAAGGACACCGAACTGGCCGGCGATGCCTTCTCGCGCCTGGAAAGCGGCGTGGCCCTGCGCAAGGGTGAACCGGAACTGCTGGCAGCGATCAACAAGGCGCTGGACAAGCTCAAGGCTGACGGCACGCTGGCCAAGCTGTCCGAGAAATACTTCGGTGCCGATGTCACCAAATGATCGCTGAAAGCCTGCAACTCGTTGTCGACTCCGCGCCCTTCCTGCTGAAGGGCGCGGGCTATACAGTGCTGCTCAGTGTTGGCGGCATGTTCTTTGGCCTGGTGCTGGGCTTTGCCCTGGCACTGATGCGGTTGTCGAAGATATTGCCCCTGAACTGGCTGGCGCGGGTCTACGTGTCGTTCTTCCGCGGCACGCCGCTGCTGGTGCAGCTGTTCGTCATCTACTTCGGCATGCCGCAGATCGGCATCGAACTCGACCCGATCCCGGCTTCGCTGATCGGCCTGTCGCTGAACATGGCCGCCTACATCTGCGAAATCCTGCGCGCGGCGATTTCCTCGATCGACCGTGGCCAGTGGGAAGCCGCCGCCAGTATCGGCATGACCCGCGTCCAGGCCATGCGCCGGGCGATCCTGCCCCAGGCCTTGCGCACCGCACTGCCGCCGTTGGGCAACAGCTTCATCTCGCTGGTGAAGGACACTGCCCTGGCGGCAACCATCCAGGTGCCCGAGCTGTTCCGCCAGGCCCAGCTGATCACCGCACGCACCTTCGAAGTGTTCACCATGTACGTGGCGGTGGCGGTCATCTACTGGGTGTTGTGCAGCATCCTCGCGCACTTCCAGAACCGCATGGAAGCGCGAGTCAACCAGCATGACCAGGAGCATTGAGCATGATTGAAGTCAAAGGCCTGACCAAGCGGTTCAAAGGCCAGACCGTGCTCAACGGTATCGACCTGACCGTACAGCCCGGCGAAGTGGTGGCCATCATCGGCCCCAGCGGCTCGGGCAAGACAACCTTCCTGCGTTGCCTGAACCTGCTGGAAACACCCGATGCCGGGCAGATCCAGATTGGCGATATCAGCATCGACGCCAACCGCCCGCTGGGTGGGCAGCAAAGTGCGATTCGCCGCTTGCGCCAGCAGGCCGGGTTCGTGTTCCAGAACTTCAACCTGTTCCCTCATCGCACCGCCCTGGAAAACGTGATCGAGGGGCCGGTGATCGTCAAGAAGACGCCCCGCGAGCAGGCGATCGAACTGGGCCGGCGCCTGCTGGCCAAGGTCGGCCTGGCCGGCAAGGAAGACGCCTACCCGCGGCGCCTGTCCGGTGGCCAGCAACAACGGGTGGCCATCGCCCGCGCCTTGGCCATGGAGCCGGAGGTGATCCTGTTCGACGAGCCGACCTCGGCGCTGGACCCCGAACTGGTGGGTGAAGTGCTGGCGACCATCCGCGGCCTGGCCGAGGAGAAGCGCACCATGATCATCGTTACCCACGAGATGAGCTTTGCCCGCGATGTGGCGAACCGGGTGATCTTCTTCGACAAAGGCGTGATCGTTGAGCAGGGCGAGGCCAAGGCGCTGTTTGCGGCGCCGAAGGAAGAGCGTACCCGGCAGTTCTTGCGCAAGTTCCTCGGTACTGCTGCTTCCGAATAGGCACGCACATACACAGATCCCTGTAGGAGCGGCCTTGTGTCGCGACGGGGCGCGCTGCGACCCCAGGCTTTCAGCTTCACCGCCGAGATTGCCGGGGCTGCTGTGCAGCCCTTTCGCGACACAAGGCCGCTCCTACACCGATCGCGCCGGCCTGGAACAGACACTCTCCCCCTTCCATCTATACATATTCCAAAAAGTTAGTTCATAAACTTTTTATAAAGCATTAGGGTATATAAACCGGACCACCGGACCAGCACACATCTGTCGCGATCAGCTGTTAGCGACATAATTCATTTGTGAGGTCAGGAATGGTCAGGATCACGATCACCCCAGTGCGGAACGCCAGGGCATTGAGTGCAGCCAAGGAGCGGTACTGATGTCCAGCCAACCCGATACCCAATTCCACAGCGATCTCGACAGCTCGCCCCTGCTGCTGCCGGCCAAAGTTCTACGCAACGACACCGAAGCCCTGCAAGCAGCCCGCGAACTGGCCGAGGTCGCCCGCGAGCAGGCCGCCCGCCGCGACCAGCAACGCAAACTGCCATGGGCCGAGATCGAACTGTTCACCCGCAGCGGCCTTGGCAGCATCAGCGTACCCAAGGCACATGGCGGCCCGGAGGTGTCGTTCGAGACCGTGGCTGAAGTGTTCCGCCTCATCAGCGCCGCCGACCCGGCCCTGGGGCAGATCCCGCAGAACCAGTTCGGCATGCTGCAACTGTTGCGCCTGACTGCCACCGAGGCGCAGCAGGCGGTGATCTTCCGCAGCGTGCTCGATGGCTGGCGCATCGGCAATGCCGGCCCCGAACGCGGCACCAAGGACACCCTGACCCTCAAGGCCAGGATCACCCGCGTCGGCGACAGCTATCGCATCAGCGGCGAGAAGTTCTATTCCACCGGCGCCCTGTTCGCCCACTGGGTGGCGGTCAAGGCACTGGACGACCATGGTCGCCAGCGCCTGGCATTCGTCCGCCGAGGCAGCCCGGGGCTGCGCATCGTCGATGACTGGTCCGGTTTCGGGCAGCGCACCACTGCAAGCGGCACCGTGCTACTCGACCAGGTCCCGGTGGATGCCGACCTGGTGATCGACAACTGGCGCCAGCGCGACATTCCCAACATCCAGGGCGCTGCCTCGCAGCTGATCCAGGCGGCGATCGATGCTGGCATTGCCGAAGCAGCGATCGAGGACGCCATCAGCTTCGTGCGCGAAAAGGCCCGGCCATGGATCGAAGCCAAGGTCGACCGCGCCAGCGACGACCCTTACGTAATCGCCGACATCGGCCGCTTGAAGCTCGAGCTGCACGCCGCCGAAGCCCTGCTGCGCAAGGCCGCGCAGGTCCTCGACGAGGTCAACGCCGAGCCAATCGATGCAGCAAGCGCAGCGCGGGCCTCGATCGCGGTGGCCGAGGCCAAGGTGCTGACTACCGAGATTGCCCTGCAGGCCAGCGAAAAGCTGTTCGAGCTGGCCGGCAGCCGCGCCACCCTCGCCGAGTTCAACCTCGACCGCCACTGGCGCAATGCCCGGGTGCACACCCTGCATGACCCAGTGCGCTGGAAGTACCACGCAGTTGGCGCTTACCACCTCAACGGCACCTTGCCTGCACGGCATTCCTGGATCTGATTTGTGGGCCTTGGGGCTGCTTTGCAGCCCATCGCGACACAAGGCCGCTCCTACAAGGGATCGCGTACCTCCTGTAGGAGCGGCCTTGTGTCGCGATGGGCCGCAGAACGGCCCCGAGGCCCCGGAGAAACACCATGACTACAAACATCATCACCAGCGACACCGAAGCCCTGAACGTCGCCGAAGAAGTCGCCCGACACCTGCGCCGCGACAGCGCCCTGCGCGACCGCGAGCGCCGTCTGCCGCACGCCGAACTGGAACTGTTCACTCGCTCCGGCCTGTGGGCCATCAGCGTACCCAAGGCCTTCGGCGGCGCCGGCGTGTCCAACATCACCCTGGCCAAGGTAATCGCCCGCATCGCCCAGGCCGACGGCTCGCTAGGGCAGATCCCGCAAAACCATTTCTACGGCCTGGAAGTCCTGCGGGTAAACGGCACACCCGAACAGCAACAGCGCTTGTACGCCGAAGTACTGGCGGGCAACCGCTTCGGCAACGCCCTGGCCGAACTGGGCACCAAGACCGCCAACGACCGCACCACGCGCCTGTCCCGCGACGGCGATGGTTTTCGCATCAACGGCCGCAAGTTCTACTCCACCGGCGCCATATACGCCCAGCGCATTCCCACTTCGGTGGTCGATGAGCAGGGCGTGCAGCACCTGGCCTTCGTCCCGGCCGACAGCCAGGGCCTGCAGGTGATCGACGACTGGAGCGGCTTCGGCCAGCGCACCACCGGCAGCGGCTCGGTGGTGTTCGATAACGTGTATGTCAGTGCCGCCGACGTGGTGCCGTTCCAGAGCGCCTTCGAACGCCCCACCCCGGTCGGCCCGCTGGCGCAGATCCTTCATGCCGCCATCGACACCGGCATCGCCCGCGCCGCATACGAAGATGCCCTGCACTTCGTGCGCACCCGCAGCCGCCCCTGGGTCGACTCCGGCCTGGACAAGGCCAGCGATGACCCGCTTACGCTGAAGAGTTTCGGCCATCTGGCGATCCGTCTGCACGCCGCCGAAGCCTTGCTGGAGCGCGCGGGCGAATATCTGGACCGCGCCCGCGACGACAGCACTGCCGAAAACGTGGCCGCCGCCTCCATCGCGGTGGCCGAGGCCCGCGCCATCAGCACCGAGATTTCCCTCGCGGCCGGCACCACCCTGTTCGAACTGGGCGGCAGCCAGGCCACACTGGCCGAACACAACCTTGACCGCCACTGGCGCAACGCCCGCGTGCACACCCTGCACGACCCGGTGCGCTGGAAGTACCACGCCATCGGCAACTACTACCTCAATGATGCCAACCCACCACGCCGGGGGACCATCTGATGGCCAAGCAGATCCTGCTCAATGCTTTCAACATGAACTGCATCGGGCACATCAACCACGGCCTGTGGACCCACCCACGGGACACCTCGACCCAGTACAAGACCCTGGACTACTGGACCAGTCTGGCGCGGCTGCTGGAGCGCGGCTTGTTCGACGGGCTTTTCATCGCCGACATCGTCGGCACCTACGACATCTACGGCCAGTCGCTGGACGTCACCCTCAAGGAGTCGATCCAGCTGCCGGTCAACGACCCGCTGCTGCTGGTCTCGGCCATGGCCGCCGTCACCCGCCACCTGGGCTTCGGCCTTACCGCCAACCTCACCTACGAAGCGCCGTACCTGTTCGCTCGCCGCCTTTCCACCCTGGACCACCTGAGCCATGGCCGAGTGGGCTGGAACATCGTCACCGGCTACCTCGACAGCGCCGCCCGGGCCATGGGCCTGGCGCAGCAACCCGAGCATGACCGCCGCTACGACCAGGCCGACGAGTACCTGCAGGTGCTGTACAAGCTGCTGGAAGGCAGCTGGGCTGACGATGCCGTGGTCGCCGACCGCCAGCAGCGCGTCTATGCCAGGCCCGACAGGGTGCGCAAGGTCAACCACCAGGGCGAGTTCTACAAGGTCGACGGCTACCACCTGTGCGAACCCTCACCGCAGCGTACACCGGTACTGTTCCAGGCCGGCAGCTCGCAGCGTGGCCTGGCCTTCGCCGGCAACCATGCCGAATGCGTGTTCATCAGTGGCCAGGACAAGGCCGCCACCCGCGCCCAGGTCGACAAGGTGCGCGCCGCCGCCCAAGCCGCTGGCCGCGACCCGCAAGCGGTCAAGGTGTTCATGGGCATCACGGTGATCGTCGCCGCCACCGAGCAGCAGGCCCAGGCCAAGCATGCCGAGTACCTGCGCCATGCCAGCGCCGAGGCCGGGGTCGCGCACTTCGCAGCGTCCACCGGCATCGACTTCGCCGCCTACGCCCTGGACGAGCCGATTGCCTTCAGCCAGGGCAACGCCATCCAGTCGGCCACGCGCCAGTTGCAGGACAACGTCTGGACCCGCCGGCGCCTGCTGCAGCAGCACGCCCTGGGTGGCCGTTACGTGACCCTGGTCGGCGCGCCCGAGCAGGTGGCCGAACAGCTGATCGCCTGGGTCGATGAAACCGGTCTGGACGGTTTCAACCTGACCCGCACCGTAACCCCGGAAAGCTTCGAAGACTTCATCGACCTGGTCATCCCGCAGTTGCAACAGCGTGGCCGCTACAAGACCGCCTATGCCGAAGGCACCCTGCGCGAAAAACTGTTCCAGGCCGACCACCCGCATTTGCCCGCCGACCACCCTGGCTCGGCCTACCGCTTTACCTCTACCCCTGCCCCGACTGGAGCCCTGCACCATGCTTGATAAATTGTTCCGGCCCGTCGCGGCCATTGCCCTCTCCCTCGGTCTGTCCGCCAGCGCGCTGGCTGCCGAACCGCTGAAGATCGGCACCACCTCGGCCTTTGCCATCCCGCTGGAAGCCGCAGTGGAAGAAGCGCACAAGCAAGGCCTTGAAGTGAAGCTGGTCGAGTTCAGCGACTGGATCGCACCCAATGTCAGCCTCAATAGCGGCGACATCGACGTGAACTACTTCCAGCACATCCCGTTCCTGGAAAACGCCAAGGCAGCCGCAGGCTTCAACCTGGTGCCCTACGCCCCGGGCATCATCAACAACGTCGGCCTGTACTCGAAAAAGTACAAGAGCTTCGCCGACCTGCCCGAAGGCGCCAGCGTGGCCATCGCCAACGACCCGATCAACAGCGGCCGTGGCCTGCAGCTGCTGGCCAAGGCCGGGCTGATCACCCTCAAGCCGGGGGTCGGCTACAAGGCCACCGAGGACGATATCGTCGCCAACCCGAAAAAACTGAAAATCCTTCAGGTCGAGGCCGTACAGCTGGTTCGCGCCTATGACGACGCCGACCTGGTGCAGGGCTACCCGGCCTACATCCGCCTGGCCAACAGCTTCGACGCCGGCTCCGCACTGCTGTTCGACGGCCTGGAGAACAAGGAGTACGTGATCCAGTTCGTCATTCGACCGCAAAGCAAGGACGACCCACGCCTGGCCAAGTTCGTCGACATCTACCAGCACTCGCCAGTGGTGCGCGCAGCCTTGGACAAAGCCCACGGCAAGCTCTACCAGGCCGGTTGGGAGGGCTGACATGAGCCAGGCCAGCGCGCTGCGGGCGCCCACCACACAACCACTGCCGCCAACGGCCAGGGAGCAGGCCCTGCGCCCGGAGGTCAATGAAGCCCACGTGCGCTTCATCGGCCTGGGCAAGACCTACCCGGGCCAGGCGCAACCGGCCTTGCAAGGCATCGACCTGAACATCCGCCATGGCGAGATCTTCGGCATCATCGGCCGCAGCGGCGCCGGCAAGTCATCGCTGCTGCGCACCATCAACCGCCTGGAGCAACCCAGCCAGGGCCGGGTGCTGATCGACCAGGTGGACATCGCGCCCTTCGACGAGGACCACCTGGTAGCCCTGCGCCGGCGTATCGGCATGATCTTCCAGCACTTCAACCTGATGTCGGCCAAGACCGTGTGGCAGAACGTCGAGCTGCCCCTCAAGGTGGCCGGCGTGGCCAAGGCGGAGCGCCAGCGCAAGGTACGCGAACTGCTGGAGCTGGTCGGCCTGCGGGAAAAGCACCACGTGTACCCGGCGCAGCTGTCCGGCGGGCAGAAGCAGCGCGTGGGCATTGCCAGGGCGTTGGTGCATGACCCCGAGATCCTGCTGTGCGACGAGGCCACCTCGGCGCTGGACCCGGAGACCACTGCTTCCATTCTCGAACTGCTGCGCGACATCAACCAGCGCCTGGGCCTGACCATCGTGCTGATCACCCACGAGATGGCGGTAATCCGCGATATCTGCCACCGGGTGGTGGTGCTTGAACGTGGAGAAGTGGTCGAGCAGGGTGAGGTCTGGCGGGTGTTTGGCTCACCACGCCACGAAGTCACCCGTACCCTGCTGGCACCGTTGCAAGCCAGGTTGCCAGCCGCGCTGCAAGCCAGCCTGCGGGCCAACCCGGCAAGCCGCGACAGTGCCGTGGTGCTGAGGCTGACCCTGCTCGGCGAGCCCGAACTGTCTGCCCTGTTCAACGACCTTGGCGGCCGCGTACGCCTGCTGCAGGGTGGTGTGGAAACCATTGGCGAGCATGCCCTGGGGCAGCTGATCCTGTCGGTGCAGCACTCACCGCACGACACCCATCAATTGCTGGAGCGCGCCCGCCGCTGGGCTGAGGACGTGGAGGTACTGGGCCATGTGGTTTGATCGCCTGCTGGAAGGTTTGCTCGATACCCTGCTGATGGTCGGTGTGTCGTCGCTGATCGCCCTGCTGGTGGGGGTACCGATGGCGGTGCTGCTGGTCACCAGCGACAAGGGCGGGATCTTCGAGGCGCCGCTGCTGAACCGGGTGCTGGGTGCATTCGTCAACCTGTTCCGCTCGATCCCGTTCCTGATCCTGATGGTCGCGCTGATCCCCTTCACCCGCTTGGTAGTGGGTACCACGTATGGCGTGTGGGCGGCAGTGGTGCCACTGACCATTGCCGCCACTCCGTTCTTCGCGCGGATTGCCGAGGTCAGCCTGCGCGAAGTCGACCACGGCCTGGTGGAGGCTGCACAGGCCATGGGCTGCCGGCGCTGGCACATCGTCTGGCACGTGCTGCTGCCCGAGGCGCTGCCGGGAATTGTCGGGGGCTTCACCATTACCCTGGTGACCCTGATCAACTCCTCGGCCATGGCCGGAGCGATCGGTGCCGGGGGCTTGGGGGATATCGCCTACCGCTATGGCTACCAGCGCTTCGACAGCCAGATCATGCTGACCGTGATTGCCATGCTGGTGGCGTTGGTGGCGTTGATCCAGTTGGGTGGCGACCGGTTGGCGAAAGGCTTGAGCAAACGATAGTTCGGGGGCCGCTGCGCGCCCCATCGCCGGCAAGCCAGCTCCCACAGGGCCAGCGCTGCCCTCCAGCCTTGTGAGTACTTGTGGGAGATTACCCAGCCCTTTTGGGCTGCGCTGTCGCGCAGAGAACAAATATCGCTCGTCTGAGGCGGCCTTTGTAGGAGCAGCCTTGTGCTGCGAAGAGGCCGGTACAAGCAACAGACAGGCTTTGTCAGTACCGGCCTCTTCGCAGCACAAGGCTGCTCCTACAGAACCTCGCCGAACCAATGAGTCATGTGTTGTTCTATGAGAGCTGGCTTGCCGGCGAAAGGGCCGCAAAGCGGCCCCGGCGATCTCAACCCCAGCCCAAATCCCCGGCAGGCACCGGCCGCCCGAACCAGTACCCCTGCCCAAGCTGACACCGCTCATGCAGCAGGAAGCTGGCCTGCTCGGCCTGCTCGATGCCCTCTGCATGCACTTGCATGCCCATGCTGCGGGCCAGGGCGATGATCACCCGGACGATCGCGATATCGTCCTCATCCAGCGGCAACCCGGCAACGAAGCCTTGGTCGATCTTCAGCTTCTGCACCGGCAAGCGCTTGAGCCGCAGCAGCGATGAATAACCAGTGCCAAAGTCGTCGATAGCCAAGGTCACCCCCAGCTCGCGCAGGCGATGCAACTGCTCCAGCGCCACCTCCGGGTCCTCCATCACTGCGCTCTCGGTCACCTCCAGCTCCAGCAAGGCCGGGGCCAGGCCGGTGTCGTCCAGCACCTCGGCCACCTGCTGGTACAGCTCGTGCTGGCCAAACAGGCGGCTGGAAATGTTCACCGCCACGAATGCCAACTGCCGCCCTTCACCCTGCCATCGCACCATCTGCCGACACGCCTGGCGTAGTACCCAGGCGTCGATCTCGGCAATCAGCCCGGTACGCTCGGCAATCGGGATGAATTCGCCCGGTGGAACCAGGCCGCGCTCAGGGTGCTGCCAACGCACCAAGGCTTCGACGCCGACCTGGCGGCCGGTCGCCAGGTCGTGCACCGGCTGGTAGAACACCCGCAGCTCGTCCTGCTCCAAGGCTCGGCGCAGCTCGCCGGCGGTTTCGACCCGGTGTTGGGCGTGAGCGGTCAGTTCTTCGGTGTACAGCGCATAGCAGGCCCGCCCGTTGCTCTTGGCCTTGTACAACGCCGAGTCGGCATTGCGCAGCAACTGCTCGGCACTCAAGGCATCGCTGGGGAACAGGCTGATGCCCACGCTGACGCTGATGAACAGGCGGTGACCGTCGAACTGGAACGGCTCGCGCATGCGCTCGATGATGCCCTGCGCCAGCTTGCCCGCCTGGCCAACCTCATGGCAGTTTTCCGCCAGCACGCCAAATTCGTCGCCCCCCAGGCGCGCCAGGGTCACGCCGCTGCGCAGCACCTCTGCCAGGCGCTCGCCCACCAGCTTCAGCAACTGGTCGCCAATGGTGTGGCCAAGGCCGTCGTTGATGCTCTGGAAATGGTCCAGGTCCAGCAACAGCAGGGCACAACCACGCTTGTTGGCCTGGGCTGCGGCCAGCGCCTGCTCGACCCGGTCGTTGAACAGCAGGCGGTTGGGCAGGTCGGTCAGCGGGTCGTGGTGAGCCAGGTAGGCCAGTTCCTGTTCAGAATGCTTGATCGCGCTGATGTCGCTGAACACCGCCACGTAATGGCTGAGCTCGCCTTGATCGTCGCGGATGGCGCAAATGGTCTGCCATTGCGGGTAGATTTCACCGCTCTTGCGCCGATTCCATATTTCGCCGCTCCACTCGCCCTTTTCCGCCAGAGTGGCGAAGATCTGCTGGTAGAACGCCAGGCCATGGCGGCCCGACTTGAACTTGTTCGGGCGCTGGCCGATGACCTCGTCCTGCTGGTAGCCGGTGATACGCATGAAGGCACGGTTGACGTGCACGATCAGGCCATGGCGGTCGGTCACCAGCACGCCTTCGAGGGTGCTGTCGAACACTGCCGCAGCCATGCGCAGGCGTTCACGGTCTTCACCACGCATACGCGCGCCAACACCGATGAAGTCGAGCAGCCGCACCCGCGACACATAGATCAGAAAGGCGCTGAGCAGCACCCAGACCACCACGTTGATCTGCCGGCCCACGGTCAGTGCCAGGGGGTCGTCGGTCATGCCGTGCAACACCACCTCGGCCAGCGTCAGCCAGAGGATCGAGAGCACCACATACAGCGCGGCCATGCGCAAGGCGTCGCGAACGGAAACAGACATGTCGGGTGCAATTGCCCATGAAAAATGATGGGGCATTATAAAGGCTGAAACATGTCGTGACTTCCTATCTGAATGGGTAACTGTATTTATTTCCTGCCCAAGGGATAATCAGCCCCTCCTCCTGCATTCCGAGGGTATTTACACCTATGTGGTACAACGGCCTGCTCGACTTGTCGGCCTGGCAACTGGTCGGCATTACCCTGCTGATGACCCACGTGACCATCGTCAGCGTCACGGTCTACCTGCACCGTTACTCCGCGCACCGGGCCCTGGAGCTCAATGGCGCGCTCAAGCACTTCTTCCGTTTCTGGCTGTGGCTGACCACGGCGCAGAACACCCGCGAATGGACTGCCGTCCACCGCAAGCACCACGCCAAATGCGAAACCCCCGACGACCCCCATAGCCCGCTGTACAAGGGCCTGGGCACGGTGCTGCGCAAGGGTGCCGAGCTTTACCGGGAAGAGGCGCGCAACCCCGAAACCCTGCGCATCTATGGCAAGAACTGCCCGGACGACTGGATCGAGCGCAACCTCTACTCGCGCTACAAGCTGGGCGGCATCGCGCTGATGGCGGTGATCGACCTGCTGCTGTTCGGCACCATCGGCATCACCATCTGGGCAGTGCAGATGATGTGGATTCCGTTCTGGGCCGCCGGCGTGGTCAACGGCCTGGGCCACGCTCTCGGCTACCGCAACTTCGAGTGCCGCGACGCCGCGACCAACCTGGTGCCGTGGGGCATAGTCATCGGTGGCGAAGAGCTGCACAACAACCACCACACCTACCCCAACTCGGCCAAGCTGTCGGTCAAGCGCTGGGAGTTCGACATGGGTTGGGCGTGGATCCGCCTGTTCTGCCTGCTGCGCCTGGCCAAGGTACAGCGCGTGGCGCCCATCGCCCACCGGGTGGCAGGCAAGGCCAGCCTGGACATGGACACCGCCATGGCCATCCTCAACAACCGCTTCCAGATCATGGCCCAGTACCGCAAGCTGGTGATCGGCCCGCTGGTCAAGCAGGAGCTGGCCCGCGTCGATGCTTCGCTGCGTCACCACTTCCGCCGCGCCAAGCGCCTGTTGTCGCGCGAGACCAGCCTGCTGGAAGACCGTCACCATGTGCGCATCGAGTCGATGCTCGCCCACAGCCAGGCGCTGAAGACCATCTACGAAAAACGCCTGGCCCTGCAGCAGATCTGGGCGCGCACCAGCGCCAACGGCCACGACATGCTGGCCGCCATGAAGGACTGGGTACACGAGGCGGAAACCAGCGGCATCCACGCCCTGCGGGACTTCGCGGCACAGCTGAAGACGTACTCCCTGCGCCCGACCAGCGCCTGACCGCCGTTGATCGGCACGCCCATTTGGCCGGGCGTGCCGTCCGGAACTTCGCCCTCTCGTTTACACTCATATCTGGCACATCGCCCGCGTGGCGGGCCAGATGCTGGCCGCACGCTTTCACGCCGAGATCTGCTCCGTGCACATGGCCAAGAACATTCCGACGACACTGCCCGGCACCCCGCCTCCGGAAGCCGCCCAGACCTTGCTTGCGCTGTTCCACGCCCAAGGCGAGGTTGCCCGCCTGAGCGAGCGCGAACAGCTGTTCAGCTCGCTGCTCGACAGCGTCAATGCGGTGCTATGGGCCTTCGACTGGGAAACCCGTCAGGTGCTGTACGTCAGCCCCGCCTACGAACGCATCTTCGGCCGCCCGGCCAGCCTGGTGCTGGCCGACTACAACGAGTGGCGAGACAGCATCTACCCCGACGACCTGGAGTTCGCCGAGCGCAGCCTGGCCCAGGTACTGCTCAAGGGCTCGGTGGAAGACCGCGAGTACCGCATCCTCAATGCCGACGGCCAGCTGCGCTGGCTGAGCGACAAGTGCTACATCAACCAGCAACGCGATGGCGACCGGGTGATCATCGTCGGCATCGCAGAAGACATCACCGAGAAGAAGCAGCTCGAAGGTGAGCTGCAGCGCCTGGCCACCACCGACGTGCTGACCCAGAGCAGCAACCGCCGGCACTTTTTCGAATGCGCCCAGCAAGCCTTCGACAGCGCCCGCGAAGACGGTACACCACTGGCCTTCCTGCTGCTGGACATCGACGACTTCAAGCGCATCAACGACAGCTACGGTCACCAGGAAGGCGACCAGGTGTTGCAGCAGATCGCCGACAGCGGCAAGGCCGTGCTACGCCGAGGTGACCTGTTCGGGCGCATTGGTGGCGAGGAATTTGCGGCAGTGTTCCCCGGCTGTAGTGCCCAGGTCGCGGAGCAGATTGCCGAGCGCTTGCAGCGGCAGATCCAGCGGCTGAGCTTCAGCCATGGGGAGCAGACCTACGGGGTGACGGTGAGCCAGGGGGTGACCGGGCTGACTGACGAGGATGTGGCGCTGGACAGCCTGTATGCCCGGGCCGATGCGGCGATGTACCAGGCCAAGCGGCAGGGCAAGAACCAGATCGTCCGCGGCTGAGCTCTGGGGGTGCTCTGCACCCCAATCGCCGGCAAGCCAGCTCCCACAGGTACGGCGCAATCCTCCAGCCTTGTGCAGTACCTGTGGGAGCTGGCCTGCCGGCGATGGGCCGCAAAGCGGCCCCAAAATCTCAGCTGGAAACCTCGGCCTCAGCCACCGGCGGCTCTTCCTGCGGCTTCACCTCCGGGTTCTCCACCTTACGCAACCGCCTCAGCTCCGGCAGGCCAAGCTTGAGCAGGCGCGCCGTCTTGCTGCTGGCCACCTTCTCCAGCCCCTGCTCGGCCGACAGCCGCGACAACTGCCCGGCCAGGTTCATGGCCAGGATCTCCCGCGAGTAAACCCCGCCGCCCAGCTGGTATATCGCCGCGATCAACTCGCGCAAGCCCAGGGGCAACCGCCAGCGCGTACGCAGCGCCGAGCCGAACGCCGCACCGAACTCATTGAGCGACAGCTGCACCTGGTCCTCATCCAGCTCGCCCCCGGCCAGCCGCCATTCCTGCAGGCAGCGCAGCACCGCCAGGTCGCCCAGGCAATGCAGCAACCCCGCGCAATAACAACGCCCTTCGTCCAGCTCGAGCATGCGTGCCAAGGTGCGGCCATATTCGGCAGCGTGCAGCGACAACTCCCAGTAGCGGGCAGCATGCTCCGCCAGCAGCGGGTCGCTGAGGCGAGCGCTGCGCTTGAGGGTCATGCCCAGGATCAGGTTCATGCTCTGGGTGCTGCCAAGCTTGTTCAAGGCCTGCAGCAGCGTCTGCACTGGTGCTTCGCGGTGCAGCGCTGCGCTGTTGGCCGCCGCAATCAGCACGGCTGTGATCTGCGGGTCGCCCTGCACTTCCTCTTCGAGCACTCTCAGGTTCAGGCCCTGGGGGTTGAGCGCGCGCTTGATCGCCACCTGCACATCGGCCAGCAGCGGCCCGCCATCGGCGGTAGCGCGACGCTGCTCGAGGTAGGCCGGCAGGCTGGCACCTGGCTGCAAGGCCGGCACCGGGCAGGCGATTTCTTCGCCAACCGCCAGCAGCAGCTCTTCCAGGCGCTTGCGAAGAGTTTCCAGGTTCAGCGGCTTGCTCAGGTAGGCAGTGGGGTGCAGGGGCAACGCCTCATGCACACTGGCACTGTCAATGCGGTTGCTCATGAGGATGAACGGCAACCTCGAGCCTTTGGCGCGTACCTTGCGCAACAGGTCGAGCCCATCGACACCTGCCAGTTCGCGCGCGGCGATGATCAGGTCAGGCTTGCTCGACAGCGCGCTCAAGGCCTGCGAGCCGTCGGCGCAGAGCTGCAGGCGGGCATCACAGCGCACGCTCAGCAGCATTTCGCTGAGCATGTCACGTACCCAGGGGTCGCCCTCGACAATAAGTACGCTTGGTGGGGTGGGGTCTGCAGCGTTCATCGCCAACTCCTGAATAGCCCTGCCACACAGTCCGTCGCAGCTTCCTGAGCAAATCCTCCGACAACGATAGCGCCCCAAGGCTTTCCTGGGCACAAAAAAAACCCGCCGAAGCGGGTTTTTTCTGAAGCACGTCACATCAGGCGAGTTCAGCGAAGCACTCTTCGATGATAGCCAGGCCTTTGTCCAGCAGAGCATCTTCTGCGGTCAGCGGAACCAGGATACGCAGAACGTTGCCGTAGGTACCGCAGGACAGCAGGATCAGGCCCTTCTCGCGAGCCTTGGCGACAACCTGGCCAACGGCAGCTGCGTTCGGGGTGTGAGTGCCTTTCTCGAAGACTTCGACAGCGATCATCGAGCCCAGACCACGGACGTCGCCGATGATCGGGTACTTCTTCTGAATTTCGCGCAGGCCGGTGGTCAGGCGCTCACCCACAGCTTTGCTGCGGTCCAGCAGTTTCTCTTCTTCGAACACTTCGATCACGGCCAGGGCCGCGGCGCAAGCGATCGGCGAACCGGCGTAGGTGCCACCCAGGCCGCCAGGAGCAATGGCGTCCATGTATTCGGCCTTGCCGCACACACCGGCCAGCGGGAAGCCGCCAGCGATGGATTTGGCGAAGGTGGTCAGGTCAGGCGCAACGCCCATCTGTTCCATGGCGAAGAAGGTGCCAGTACGGCCAGCGCCGGTCTGTACTTCGTCGGCGATCAGCAGGATGCCGTGCTGGTCGCACAGGGCGCGCAGGCGCTTCATCAGCTCTTTCGGCGCTGGCAGGAAGCCGCCTTCGCCTTGTACCGGCTCGAGGATGATCGCGGCGATGTCGCGCGGCTCGGCGTCGTTCTTGAAGATGCGCTCGACCGAGGCGATGGCGTCGTCAACGCTGATACCGTGCAGTTCGCTAGGGAACAGAGCGCGGAAGATGCCACCTGGCATCAGGCCCATGCCAGCGGAGTACGGCACGACCTTGCCGGTCAGGCCCAGGGTCATCATGGTACGGCCGTGGTAGCCGCCGGTGAAGGCGATTACGCCAGCGCGGCCAGTGGCGGCACGGGCGATCTTGACGGCGTTCTCAACGGCTTCGGAACCGGTGGTGACCAGCAGGGTCTTCTTGTCGAAGTCGCCTGGGACCAGCTTGTTGATCTTTTCGCACAGCTCTACATAGGGTTCGTAGGCCAGCACCTGGAAGCAGGTGTGGCTGACCTTGGTCAGCTGCTCTTGCACGGCCGCAACCACTTTCGGGTGCAGGTGGCCGGTGTTCAGTACTGCGATGCCGCCGGCGAAGTCGATCAGTTCGCGGCCTTCAACGTCGATCACGGTCGAGTTCTTCGCGGTATCGACGAAGATCGGGTGGATCTGGCCAACGCCACGTGGGACGGCGGCTACACGACGTTGCATCAAGGATTCGTTGGTCTTGCTCATAATGCCCTCATTGCGCCGGTCTGGAGTGGCGCTTTTATTCGGGGGTGGCTGGGAGTGCTCGCGAACAGTATTCGTTGATCGACTGCCGTGAACGCCCTGGCCACCAGGTACTGCGATGTAAAAAAGGCCAGCGAGACGTCGCTCTCGCGCCCCGCTGGCAGAGGTAAAGCCTTTACCGTGCTATCAGACGCTGATGCACAGGTATTTGATTTCGAGGTAGTCCTCGATACCGTACTTGGAACCTTCGCGGCCCAGGCCCGAAGCCTTGATGCCACCGAACGGTGCCACTTCGTTGGAGATCAGGCCGGTGTTGATACCTACCATGCCGTATTCCAGGGCTTCGGCAACACGGAACACACGGCTCATGTCGCGGGCGTAGAAGTACGAGGCCAGGCCGAACTCGGTGTCGTTGGACATGGCGATCACTTCGGCCTCGTCCTTGAAGCGGAACAGCGGCGCCAGCGGGCCGAAGGTCTCTTCCTTGGCGACGGCAGCGGTCTTCGGTACGTCGACCAGAATGGTCGGCTCGAAGAAGTTGCCTTCGATGATCTTGCCACCGGACAGTACCTTGGCGCCTTTGCCAACGGCGTCTTCGATGTGTTCCTGGACCTTGGCGACAGCCTTGCCGTCGATCAGCGGGCCAGTGGTGGTGCCTTCTTCCAGGCCGTTACCGATCTTCAGCTTGGCAACAGCGGCGGCCAGCTTCTGGGCGAACGCGTCGTAGACGCCGTCCTGCACGTAGATACGGTTGGCGCAGACGCAGGTCTGGCCGTTGTTGCGGTACTTGGAGATGATCGCGCCCTCGACCGCCTTGTCCAGGTCGGCGTCGTCGAACACGATGAACGGGGCGTTGCCACCCAGCTCCAGGGAAACCTTCTTGATGTCCTTGGCGCATTCTTCCATCAGCTGGCGACCGATTTCGGTCGAGCCGGTGAAGGACAGCTTGCGGACCAGGGAGTTGCCGGTCAGTTCACCGCCAACTTCGCCAGCGCTGCCGGTAACCACGCTCAGCACGCCAGCCGGGATGCCGGCACGGTGGGCCAGCTCGACCAGGGCAAGGGCGGAGTATGGGGTCTGCGAGGCAGGCTTGAGCACCATGGTGCAGCCGGCGGCCAGGGCCGGGCCGGCTTTACGGGTGATCATGGCGGCCGGGAAGTTCCACGGGGTGATGGCCGCGGTAACACCGATTGGCTGCTTGATGACGATCAGGCGCTTGTCTGGCTGGTGGCCCGGGATGGTGTCACCGTAGACACGCTTGGCTTCCTCGGCGAACCACTCGATGAACGAGGCAGCATAGGCGATTTCGCCCTTGGCTTCGGCCAGCGGCTTGCCTTGTTCGGTGGTCATCAGGCGAGCCAGGTCGTCCTGGTTCTCGATCATCAGTTCGAACCAGCGACGCAGCTTGGCCGAACGCTCCTTGGCGGTCAGGGCACGCCAGGCCGGCAGAGCCTTGTCGGCGGCTTCGATGGCGCGGCGGGTTTCCGCGGTGCCCATCTTCGGCACGGTACCGATGACTTCACCAGTGGCCGGGTTGGTGACCTTGATGGTCTGGCCGTTGTCCGCATCCAGCCACTCACCATTGATGTAGGCTTGCTGGCGGAACAACTGAGCGTCTTTGAGCTGCATGTCGGCTTCCCGAATTGTTGATTGTTGAAAAGCGCCCAAGGCAGGGCATCGAGCGTTTGAAATCTCAAACGAATGCTAAGCGGCTGCTGGGGTGTTGGACAATAGGCTGTTCGAAAAAAAGAACGAATGGTTGAACACCCTGGCGGAAATTTCACATTTCTGTGCCGTAGCAACCGGCCCTATCGCCGGCAAGCCAGCTCCACAGGGACCCCACAAAATTCAGCACCTGTGGGGTCCCTGTGGAGCTGGCTTGCCGGCGATAGGGCCAGTACAGGTTAGACGAACGAGCTGAAGGAAATGTGATGGGAGGACCGACGGCCCTCCCGGAGGGATGGGTCAGAAGGCCTTGGCCAGGTCGATCACCAAGGCTCGGTAACCCACGCTGCCCGGCTGCCGGCTGTGCACCTTCAGCTCCACCAGCACCTCCTGGGTCCCGCGCCGCACCTCGTTGAGCACGGTGGTGGTCAGTTTCTCCGGGGTCAGGAAGTTCACCGACGCCGAGTAAATGAACTGGGTGTCGGTCTCCGGCCGGTAGGCCACCACCGAGGTCACCGGGCTGTACCACTCGTCGCCGCGCTCCTTGCCGTATTCCCACACCTGCTCGACCGTGCCCATGGCCTCGTCGATGCGGTATTCCACCGCCCGACTGTAGTTGCCCGTCAGCCTGGTCGGCGCAAAGTCGCGGCCCCAGCCGTTGTCGAACACGGTCAGCGTGCCTTTGCCGGTCAGCCAGGCGGTGTGCTGTGTCCACGACCAGTCGAAGCCTTCGCTCGCCACCGGCGTCAGCACCTTCTCGCGCAGACGCTCAGGCCAGCCTTGAGGCGAGGCGAGAATCCACTTCACCTGCTTGTCGCGGCCTATCTTCACCACGCCCTGGTGCCGTGCTGAAACGATGATGCTGTCGTCATCGGCGTCGTAGTCGATGGCATTGACGTGTGCCCAGTTACGGCCTGTGCCCACGCCCGGGGTGTCACCAAAGGGCAGGTCACCTTCGGCCAGTTCGTTGGCCAGCCGCTCGTCCTGTTTCTGCACCCCGGCCGGCAATTGGATGGCTGCCTTGCCCAGGGTTTCCAGCAGGTCGCCACGGTACGGGTCGAGAATCTGGTTGAGGTCCCAGAAGTCCAGCACATCACCGGCCTCGTTGACCTCGATGATGTGATCACGGATCGAGCGCACGCGCTTGCCGTCGGGCCGGCGATAGTCGCTGGTGCCCACCCGCAGCAGGTAGGTGCCATTGGCGGTCTCGCGGATTTCATGGGAGAAGTCGGCAAACTTGTCGGGCAGGCTGCGCTGCCAGATGCGCCGGCCCAGCAGGTCGTACTTGGAGTAGGTCTGGCCCTGGCCCCAGATCAGCTTGCCGTCGCGGGTCTGCTGGAAGCCCATGGTGCCGCCCAGGCCATCGCGGCGGTTGGAGTCGTGGATCTGCTCGATGTCCAGGTACCAGCGCACGTCGCCATTGCTGTCGGCGATCCAGTTGTTACCCACCTGGTCCCATTCCGCCGCGCCGCCCAGGGCATTCCACTTGAAGGCGCGCCCGCCCGGGATGTCCCCCTGCAGGTGGTTGAACAGGTACAGGCGCTGTTCAAAACCTGGCGCTACCTTGACTGGCTGCACTTCAGGCAAGGCAGCGGTCTGCCTGGCCACCACCGGCAGGCGCACGGCCGGAGCGTAGATCTGGTACTGCTCGCGGATGCGCTCGCCGTCGAGCTTGTAGGTCACTTCCACCTGGTTGACGTGGTCCGGGTACAGGCCGAATACCGGGATGCCGCCATAGGTCCACAACGAACGGTCGGACACCTCGTAGGCGATGTCCACACCGCGCTCACCCCGGCCCAGCACGCGCACGTGCGCGGCACTCAGGCTGCGCCCACCGTCGCGAATGATCGCGGTCAGCGGCGCCAGGCGATAAGGGTTGACCACCACGTCGCCGAGCAGCGCCTCGTCACGTTCGGGGACCTTGGCGGTCAGGCAGGCGCCCTCAGGCAATACAGGGGTTTCGGTCTTGGCATTCATGGCAAAGCTCCTTGTGCTCAGAAGTCGTAACGGGCGGTGGCGCCGAAAGTGCGCGGGGTACCGAGCACGCCGGCATAGCCACCGTTGGCGGAGTTCCACAGGCTGGTGAAGTAGGTCTTGTCACCGGCGTTCTTCACCCACAGCGACAGGTCCACCACGCCGTCGCCCTGGTCCAGGCGCACACCGGCGGAGAGGTTGACCAGCGCGTAGCTGGGGATCTGGCCGAAATCGGAGTCGTCGATGGTGCCCACCGCCTTGGAGCGGAAGGCGTAGCTGGCGGTGACGTAGGGTTCGATGTGCTCGCTGGCCTGCCACTTGTACTGGGTATTAAGGTTGGCGATGTACTTGGAGGCGCCGACCACCTGGTGGCCGGACAAATCGCAGGTGGCGGTAGCATTGGCCAGGCTCACCTCCGGCGGGCACGGGGCGTCCTTGTACTCGGTGTAGCGCACGTCGTTCCACGAGCCGTTGAAGTTGACCGTGAGGCCGCGCAGCGGCAGCGCCGTGGCTTCGAACTCCAGGCCACGCGAGCGCACGCGTCCGGCGTTGGCCAGGTACTGCACGCGGTTGATCTGGTCGTAGACGTTGGCCTGGTAACCATGCACTTCGGCCCAGAACAGGTTGGTATTGAGTTGCAGGCGGTCGTCGAACAGCGAGCTTTTCAAGCCGAGTTCGGCGTTGTTGACCCGCTCGGTACCGACCAGCAGCGAGTCGGTGCCCAGCCGTGGCGCAGCGCCAACGGTAAGGTTGATGCCGCCAGACTTCTCGCCGTGGGTCAGGGTGGCGTAGCCCAGCAATTGCTCGTTGAAGCGGTAGCTCAGGCCCAGCAGGCCAGAGGGGCTGAAGCTGTACTGGTTGAGGTCGCCTGAATCGTAGGCGCCTACCCGGGCCTGGCGCGCTGCAGCGGCGGCCCCGGTTACTGCCGCACCGCCGGTTGGTGCATCGCGGGTCACCCAGGCGCTCTTTTCTTCATAGGTGCCGCGAACGCCGGCGGTGAAGTCCAGGCGGTCGGTGATGTGCCAGGTGCCCTGGGCAAACAGCGCGTAGCTGTCCGTGTCGATGTGCCCGTTGCCAATGGTGTCGACGTTGGCCAGGGCGCCGGCCGGGGTGAGGTTCCAGATGTCCGCCTGCGGCCCGTAGAAAGTGAAGGATTTGTTGTCCAGGTCCTGCTTGAAGTAGTAGGCGCCCAGCACGTAGTCGAAGGCACCACCGGTGGGCGAAGCCAGGCGGATTTCCTGCGAGTACTGTTTGTCGCGCACCGACACCCCCGCGCTGTAGAACACCGGCACGTTGAGGCCGTCGTCGTTGCGCGGAGTGAAGTCCCACCAGCGGTAGGCGGTGATCGAGGTCAGGGTGAAGTCGTTGGGCAGGGTCCAGTTGGCCTCCACCGAAGTGCCGCCCTGAAACACCGTCACCTGCTGGTCGGCGTCGAAGTTGACCTTGCGGTGCTTGCCCGACACCAACGTCGCGCCGGCCTGGGTGGCCAGGCTTTCGTAGCGATTGACGCCATTGATGGTAGGGCCGGTGCTGTACAAGCTGAGGATGCCGTTGTCGGAGTCTTCTTCGTTGTATTCGCCGATCCAGCGCAGGTTGAAGGTTTCGCTCGGTTTGAACAGCAGCTGGGTACGAAAGCCTTGGCGTTTGCCACCGTTGAGGTCGTCGCCGTTGTGGATGTTCTTCACATAGCCGTCGTCTTCGGTGCGGTAGGCGCTGATGCGCCCGGCCAGCGTGTCGCTGATCGGCCCCGAGAAGCTGCCTTGGGTTTGCAGATAGCCGTCTTCACCAATCGACTGCTGGATGCTGCCCTCGCGGTGGAAGGTGGGCTTGCGCGTGGTGATGTTGAGCACGCCGGCTGTGGTGTTCTTGCCGAACAGCGTACCTTGCGGGCCGCGCAGCACCTCCAGCTGCTCCACGTCCAGCAGGTCGAACACCGCCATGCCGGGGCGGCCGAGGTAGACGTTGTCCAGGTAGATGCCGACGCTGCCTTCCAGGCCATCGCTGGCGGGGTTGTTGCCCAGGCCACGGATCGAAATGCTCGACTGGCGGGCATGAACGTAGGCGACGTTGGTGCTGGGTACCAGTTGCTGCAGGTCCTGCACGCGGTAGATGCGTTGGGTTTCCAGGGTTTCGCTGTCGAGCACGCTGATCGGCGTGGGCACGCTTTGCGCGGTTTCTTCGCGGCGGCGGGCATTGACCGTGACAGTGCCGAGCTTGGCTTCCTGCTCCACCGCCGGGGTGGCGCTGACCGGCTCTTCGGCGAAGCTGGCAGAGGACGCCGCCAGCAGCACGCCGGCAGCCAGGGGTTGCAAGGTGAAACGCGACGCGCGCGCAGGCCAACGGGAAACTCCGGACATGCAAATGCTCCTTGAGGCATGGGCCCTGGCGAGCATTTCCGTTGGCGGAACCGAATCGCGGTCAGTCGGGCTTATATTCTTTTAGGCGATATAAATATTTGTAATTCATATTTTGTGGAATAAGTGACTTCCTTTATAAGGGGGCTAACCCTTGTCAGCAATTGCATTCGACCGAAAGTTTCAATGTAAAAAATGCATATCGATCTCCGTCAGCTGCGCCACTACATCGCCCTTGTCGAGCACCGCAGCTTCGTTGCTGCGGCCGCTGCGGTGAACCTGTCGCAATCAGCGTTCAGCCGCAGCATCCAGACCCTCGAGCACAACATCGGCTGCCGCCTGGTCGACCGCGCCAGCAAGGAGCTGGCGCCGACTCGCCAGGGCCTGCTGGTGCTGGAGCATTCGCGGCGGCTGGTGCATGGGGCGCACAACCTGGTCAACGAGATCCACCAGTTCAATGGTGCCACTACCGGCGTTGTACGCTTTGGCTCCGGCCCGGCGCCGGCAGGGGGTTTGGTACCGCGGGCGGTGGCACGCTTCGTCGCCGAATACCCCGCGGCACGTACCTGCTTCCAGGTGGATAACTGGCAGGCGCTGAACCGCAAGCTGGTTGCCGAGGAGATCGAGTTCTTCGTCGCCGACACCCGCCAGTTCGAGTCTGACCCGGACTACCAGGTGCACAGGCTGGCGCCGCAGCGCTGGCACTTCTGCTGCCGCGTCGGGCACCCGTTGACCGGGCGCGAGAGCGTGCGGGCACGTGACCTGTTCGACTACCCCCTGGCCACGACCTTCCGCCCGCCGAACATCCGCAAGATCCTCAGCGACCTCAGCGGGCGGCAGGATTTTCTGCCGACGGTAGAGTGCGAGCACGGCTATGCACTGCTGAATGTGGTGATGCATTCGGACACCATCGGCATTGCCTGCAATGCCAACTTGCGGCCGTATCAGCGTGACGGGGGATTGGTGGCATTGCAGCTGGCCGACCTGACGGTGGAGCAGGAAGAAGCGTTCTATACCCGTTATGGGGTGGTGAGCCGGGTGGGGTATGGGCTATCGCCGTTGGCTCAGGGGCTGGTCAGGCAGTTGATTGCCTGCGATACCGAGGTGTAGCTGGCGGGGGCTTCGCCCCCGTTTCGCGACACAAGGCCGCTCCTACAAGGGTATGCGATCGCCTGTAGGAGCGGCCTTGTGTCGCGAAAGGGCCGCAAAGCGGCCCCGGCGATATCAGCCTTTACGCGTGGTGCGGCTCAACTGGCCATCCACCCCGACCGGCACTTCACCAGCCAGGGTCACCCGCCGCACCACCCGCGGCTGGGTCCCGTAATCATCCACCGCATAATGCTGCGTCGCGCGGTTATCCCAGATCGCCACGTCCCCCGCCTGCCAGCGCCAGCGAACGGTGTTCTCCAGACGCGTCACATGCCCTTGCAGCACCGCGAACAGGTGTTGCGAATCCGCCAGCGAATAACCTTTGATGCGCTTCACGAAATGCCCCAGCTGCAGCACCCGCTCGCCACTGATCGGGTGCACGCGCACCACCGGGTGCTCGGTCTCGTACACCGTCGAGGTGAACACTTTGCGATAGCGCTCCAGCTTGGCCTGGTCCACATCGGGCTTCACGCTGGCGTAGTCGTATTCGTTGCTGTGCACCGCCCATAGCTTGTCGGCCAGCTCGCGCAGCGGCTCGGGCAGCTCCTGGTAGGCCGTGGCGGTGTTGGCCCACACGGTGTCACCACCGGATGCCGGCGCCACCACGCTGCGCAGGATCGAGGCCTTGGGGTAGGCGTCGACGAAGGTCACGTCGGTGTGCCAGGAGTTGGCCCGCTGACCTTCGGCACCATCGAGCTGCAACAGGTAGCTGGTGCCATCCACCACCGGCACGGTGGGGTGGGCGACCGGCTCGCCGAGCAACTTGGCGAAGGCTTCCTGGCTTTGGTCATCCAGGTGGGTCTGGCCACGGAAGAAGATCACCTTGTGCTTCACCAGCGCGGCCTGGATGGCGTCGAGGGTGGCGGCATCAAGGTCGGCGGACAATTTCACCCCGCGAATTTCGGCACCGATGCGGCCGGCAACCGGGTGGATGTCGAGTTCGAGGGTTTGTGGCGCGGTGGCCAGGGCGGCATTGCTCATGGTCGTGTCCTTGCGGTCATTGTCGGGTTTTCGGGGTTCAGCGGGCGGCCTGCACGGCCTGTTTTTGTTGCAGCGCAACATCGAGGAAACGTGGTTCGATCCAGTCGGCCACCTGGAAGCCACGGCGGATCAGGCGCTCCTTGGCGGCCAGGTCCACACCCTGTTGCAACTGGCCGACGAATTCGGCGTCCAGCCGTGGATCGAAGTAATGGGCCAGGTCTTCCTTGGCCAGGTCGTCATTGAGGATGCTGCGCGGCCAGTTGGCATTGCTGGCCACCAGCTCGACATAGGCCTCGCGGTTGTGTTCGTCGCGCAGCCAGGCGCTGGCCTGTTGCTGGGCATTGACCAGGCGCTGCACCAGCTCGGGGTATTTGCGGATGAAATCGCCAGTACCCAGTAGCACTGCCTGGGTACTGCCGGCGCCTTCCAGGTCACGCGAGTTGACCGGTAGCTCTACCAGCCCGCGTTCGCGCAGCGACAGCAGGTTGGACAGGCCCCAGGTGGCGTCGATCTGCTTGGCGGCCAGTGCGGCATTGGCGGCGTTGAAGTCCAGGTTGATCACCTTCAGCTCGCGCTCGCTAAGCCCCTGGCTGGCCAGGGCGCTGGCGAACGACAGCTGGTTGGCGGTGCCACGGAACACCGCCACGCGCTTGCCTTTGAGGTCGTGCAGGGTCTTGATGCCGGAACCGGGCACCACGCCCAGGTAGCTCTTCACCCCACGTACCCCCGCTGACAGCACGCGGGTATCCAGGCCATTGGCCTTGCCGACGATGGCGGCCAGGTCGCCGAGGTAGGCGAAATCGGCCTGGCCGTTGGCCAACGCTTCGTTCACCACCGGCCCGGCGCCCTTGAAGAAGTGCCAGTCGATGCGAATGCCGTCCTTGGCGAATTCCTTCTCCAGCAGTTGCTGGTCACGCAGCACGTCGACCACCCCACCGGCGCTGGGCTTGCTGCCCGCGCTGAGGTCGGGCACGGCGATGCGGATGCTTGCTGGCTTGGCCGGTTCAGCTGCGTGGGCGCTGAGGGTGAAGGCCAGCCCAAGGGCGGTGATCAGGTGGCGCAGCGGGGTTTTCATGGCAAGGCTCCTTGGCAGGCTGCCACCGGCGATGGCCGGCGCTTTGGCCAGAAGCTAGGCAGGTCTGGCTAGAACCTACAAAGACAGAAAATTCATTCTTCAGTAACTGAATGGCATAAATCAGGCGGCATGCGGGCCTGCGACTGGCTTGCGAAAAGCGCATGGAAAATATGAGGAAAACGCAACGGCGGGGGGCTTCCGTATGCATGAAACGCATGCTCTTATCTCTTGAAAGTCATTTTTCAGAATTTTTAATTCCATAAATGAATAATCTAACAACGTCTTGAGAGATGGCCGATGAATGGAATTCTGAGCAGGAATCGGAGGTGGCTCCGGGGACCGCTGTGCGGCCCTATCGCGACACAAGGCCGCTCCTACAAAGGCCTCGCATACCTGGTGCCTGCAGCAATTGCCGTGCTGTGGGTAGTGGCCAGCCGGGAGCACTGGATGAGCGAGCAGATTCTGCCGGCGCCAGCATTGGTTTGGCAGAGCGCGGTGGAGTTTGGCTCCGGCGAGCTGTGGGGGCACCTGTGGATAAGCTTGCAGCGGTTGTTCTGGGGGCTGGCGGTCGGCATCGGCAGCGGGTTGCTGCTGGGTGTTTGGCTGGGAGCTTCGCGGCGGGCGCAAACGCTGGTGCTGCCGACCTTCGTGGCGCTGGCACAGATTCCTACCCTGGCCTGGATCCCGTTGTTCATGCTGTTTTTCGGGATCGGCGAGCTGCTCAAGCTGGTGGTGCTGGTGAAAGCCGTGGTGGTCCCCGTCACCTTGCACACGCTGGTCGGTGTTCGCGATGCCCAGCCCAAGCTGCGAGAGGCCGCTGCGGTGCTGCGCCTGCCTCGCCATCTACTGTTCCTGCGCCTGCTGCTACCGGCTGCCCTGCCCGCCTTCCTCACCGGCGTACGCCTCGCCCTGGCCACCGGCTGGACCTCGCTGCTGGCGGTCGAACTGCTGGCCTCCAGCGAAGGGATTGGCTACCTGATGGTGTGGGGACGGCAGCTGTTCATGCTCGACCTGGTGCTGCTGTGCATCCTGGTGATCGGCCTGGTCGGCGCACTGCTGGAGCGCGGCTTCTCGGCCCTGGAAAAGCGCCTGCTGTACTGGCCGCAAGCGGCCACAGGGGAGCAGCACCGTGGCCCCGTGCCGCGGGGTTGGCAAAGCCTGCTGCTGCCACTGGCACTGTTGGCCCTGTGGCAGTTCAGTAGCAGTTTTGGCTGGGTAGACAGCAACATCCTGACCTCACCACTTGAAGTGTTGCGCACCCTGCTGACCGGCCTGGCCGATGGTTCGCTGCCGCAAGCCTTGCTGCTGAGCCTGCAGCGCGCTTTGGCCGGCTTGCTGCTGGGCGGTAGCGCTGGCCTGCTGGCCGGTTTGCTGTTGGGGCTTTCGGCCAATGCCGAACGTATCTTCGGGCCTAGCCTGTCGGCGTTGCGTCAGGTGGCGCTGTTTGCCTGGGTGCCGCTGCTCACAGCCTGGTTCGGCCTGGGTGAAGGGGCCAAGCAGGTATTCGTCGGCATGGCTGCGTTCTTCCCGTTGCTGATCGCCACCCAGCGCGGTATCGCCAGCCTCTCGCCACAGCTGGGCGAAGCGGCGCGCACCCTGCGCCTGAACCTGTGGCAACGCCTGCGGCTGCTGGTGCTACCCGGCGCAGCCCCGGCCATTTTTGCCGGCCTGCGCCTGTCGCTGATCTACGCCTGGCTGGGCACCATCGGTGCCGAATACTTCATGCCCTCGGACGGAGGCATCGCCAGCCTGATGATCGGCGCCCAGCAGCTGTTCCGCATGGACCAGGTAATGGCCGCCATGCTGCTGATCGGCCTGGTCGGCGCCCTGCTCGGCACCCTTGGACAACGCCTCGAATCGCGCGCCACGCGCTGGAGAACCGCATGAACGCCTTCAACACCTCGCACCTGCACGCGGCCAACCAGCCCGACGTCACCCCGCCTCTGGTCAACTTCGAGGGGATCGGCAAAGTGTTCAGCGTCGATGGCCAGCCGCTGGAAGCCATCCGCAACTTCAACCTGTCGATCAACCAAGGCGAATTCATCGCCATCGTTGGTGCTTCCGGCTGTGGCAAATCTACTCTGCTGCGCCTGCTGGTGGGGCTGGATACCGACTACAGCGGCAACATCCGTGTGGACGGCCACACTGTCAGCGGCATTGGTAGCGAACGCGGCATCGTGTTTCAGGAGCACCGGCTGTTCCCCTGGCTGAGCGTGGAACAGAACATTGCCCTGGGCCTGGTCAACGAACCGCTCACCCAGGGTGAGCGCGCGCGGCGGGTACACGAGTTCGTGCAACTGGTGGGGCTGGTCGGCTTCGAGTCAGCCTACCCACACCAGCTGTCCGGCGGCATGGCCCAGCGCGTGGCGATCGCCCGAGGCCTGGTAGCCAGCCCGCGTATCCTGCTGCTCGACGAGCCGTTCGGCGCGCTGGATGCGCTGACCCGCCAGCAACTGCAGGACGAGCTGCTGGCTATTCGCGAACGTGCAGGCATCACCACGCTGCTGGTCACCCATGACGCCGAAGAGGCCACCTACCTGGCCGACCGGGTGGTGGTTCTGGAACCGCGCCCGGGGCGGATCAAGTCGGTGGTGGAGATCGACCTGCCACACCCACGGTTGCGTACGGGCGCGGCACTTCACGAGCTGCGGGAGAAGGTGCTGCACCAGGTCACCGGGGATGGCGGCTACCTGACGCCGCCGGTGCGCCGGATCGAAGGGTTGAGGCCGGAGCTGATTGCGCTCTGAGCCTGTGGGAGCGGGCATGCCCCTCCTCATAGAACTACACCGTGTGGGAGCGGCTTTAGCCGCGAACACCAGCGCAGCCGGTGCCATGCACCGCGTTGGATTCTTCGCGGCTAAAGCCGCTCCCACAGGGTACGCGGACCGCTTGCGAATTCAGGTCTCTATGCGACAGCGAATGCCCGCGAAGAAGACTCACAGGGCAATCAGGTCACGCAGGTAAGCCCAAGGGTAGATACCCCGTTCATGCCCATCGCTGAACACCAGCTGCACGCCATATCCTTGCGGCTCGATTTGCACCACGCGCACATCATCGCGCACCAGACTGATGCTCCCCTGCAGCCGTGCCGCTCGGCATTGTGAACAGGGGCAAGCACCGCGCAGGCGGGCATGGCTGAGGCTGTGTTCGCCGTCTTGCCATTGCAGCACCAGTTGCCCGGGCCCGCGCATGTTGCGAATAGCTTGCGGGGCGTTCATCAGTAGGCCCCGCGCAGTTGCGCCATGGCGATCCGCACAGCCTTGCGCACCTCGGGATCGCTATCGGCCTCGGCGGCCTGCAGCACCGGCAAGGCACGCGCCTGGCCCAGCTCACCCAGGGCCAGAGCCGCCTCCTTGCGCAGGTTGGCAATGCCGTGGCCAAGCAACTCGCCAAGCGCGTCCAGGGCCGCAACATGACGCAGCCGCCCCAGAGACCGCGCCGCACGCAGACGTACTTGCCAGAAGTCATCGGCAAGAGCATTTACCAGTGCCGGGCCTGCTGGGGCCAGGCCCACCTTGCCTAGCGTGGTGGCGGCTTCTTCACGCACTTGCCAGGCCTTGTCAGCCAATGCAGCCACCAATGCTGGCACCACCGCGCTGTCGCGGGCGAGCCCCAGCGCACCAATGGCCGCGCGGCGCACCTCGGTGTCCGGCTCGTCTGCGGCAAGCTTTGCCAATGCTGGCAATGCCGGCTGGTGCTTGAGCCAGCCAAGAATACCCACTGCCTCACGCCGGACCGCGGCGTCGCCATCGGCCAGGGCCAGCAGTGCAGGCTCTGCAGCATCTTCCAGGCGCAACTCGCGCAAGGCACGCAGGGCGCTTGCACGGACGAAGGCATCGGCATGCTTGACCCATGGCAGGATCAGCTGACCGTTTTCAAGGCTCTTGAGTTCGCTGAGGCTCTGGGCGGCAGCCAGCCGTACCGGCTCGGCAGCATCGGCCAGCGCAGCACACAGGGCCTGCACAACTTCGGGTTCTTCCCAGGCCTCGAGCAGGCGCGCGGACTCGGCACGCACCTCGTCGGCGACATCCACCAGCAGTGCATCGGTGAGCCATGGCAAGCCATCCGGGTCTTCCAGGTCGGCCAGTTCGATCAGGGCGATGCGGCGCACGCCTGCATCAGCGGCACCAAGGCGAGGCAGAAGAGCAAGGATGTCGGGGTTGTCAGTCGTTCGTTCAGTCATAGCGCGATCCGTAGCGGTGGGTGCTCAGTGTCCGGCAGGCCCAGCGGGGTCAGGCGCGGGAGTTCGCGGCCTTCCTCGTGACGGAGCAAGGCCAGACAGTGACGCTTGAGGTGAGTGAATTCAGGGCTGGTCAGCAGGCTGGCGCGGCGTGGGCGCGGAAACTCCAGGTGCAGGTCTTCGATAAAGCGGCCAGGTCGCGGGCTCATCACCAGGATACGGTCGGCCAGGAACAGCGCCTCGTCGATATCGTGGGTGACGAACACCACGGTGGTGCGGATGCTTGCCCAGATATCCAGCAACAGCTCCTGCATGCGTGCACGGGTTTGCGCATCCAGGGCACCGAAGGGTTCGTCCATCAGCAAAAGGCGCGGTCGGTTGATCAGCACCCGGGCAATCTCGGCCCGTTGCTGCATACCGCCGGACAACTGACTGGGCCAGCGCCCGGCAAAGTCGGCCAGCCCCACCAGTTGCAGCATTTCACGAGCCTGCCGGCGACGTTCGGCGCGGCCCTGGCCCTGCATCTTCAGGCCGAAGGCCACGTTGTCGAGCACGCTACGCCAAGGCAGCAAGGTGTGGTGCTGAAACACCATGCCACGCTGTGGTGACGGCCCGCCAACGGTCTGGCCATCCACGCTCAACTGGCCGCTGCTGGGCACCAGGTGCCCGGCCAGGGCGCCAAGCAACGTCGACTTGCCGCAACCGGAGGGGCCAAGGATGCAGACGAACTCGCCAGGCTCTACGGCAAAGTCCAGACGCTGCACCGCCTCGAATGCTTCGCTGCCGTGCCCCAGTCGAATCGACAGGCCACGCCCGTCGATCCGCCCTGGTGCTGGCTGATAACTGTTCATCAACTGGTCCTCCGCGTGCGGTACCAAGGCGTGGCCAACTCCCCAAGGCGCTTGACCAGGGCGCTGCTGCCCATGCCCAGCACGCCGATCAGCAGCATGCCGACGATGATGTCCGGGTAGTTTTGCAAGGTGTACGACTCCCAGGTGTAGTAGCCGATACCGAACTGTCCGGAAATCATCTCGGCGGTGACCAGGCAGAACCATGAAGTACCCATGCCGATGGCCAGGCCAGTGACGATGCTTGGCAACGCTCCAGGCAACACCACTTCGCGCAGGATCGACCAACGCTCTGCACCGAGGCTGCGCGCCGACGCCACCAGGCGCGGGTCGATGGCCTCGACGCCGTGCACGGTGTTCAGCAGGATCGGGAAAAGCGCGCCAGTGAACGTTATGAACACCATCGACAGTTCCGATGATGGGAACATCAGGATCGCCAGCGGGATCCACGCCACCGCCGGAATCGGCCGCAACACTTCGAGTGGCGGCAGCAGGGTGTCCTCGGCCCATTTCGAGCGGCCGATCAACAACCCCAGGGCCACGCCAATCAGCGCCGCGGCGCCATATCCGGCAAAAACCCGTGACAGGCTACTGCCCAGGTGCGCCAGCAGGGTGCTGGAGGTCAGCAACTGCCAGCCAGCTGCCAGCACCGCCTTCGGTGTGGGGACATAGGTGAACGTCAGCAGCCCGAGGTCCAGCTTCACGCTCGCCGCGACCTGCCAGAACAGCAGGCAGGCCAGCAGCGAAACCAGGCGCACCGTCCAGCGCTTGAGGTTGCAGGTCATGTCGGTGCCTCCCGGTCAGCGCTGGGCGACCAGCTTCTGGTTGGCGCTGACGAAGTCCAGCGCTTCACCGCCATGGGCCTTGGCATACTGCTCGGCCTGGTCCTTGAGCAGGAACGCCGCCAGTTCACCCTTGGCGTTACGCACGAACCAGGCCTGGTTCGCCAGCAACTTGATTCCGCTGTCGGCGGCCTGGGCGTAGATGGCGCGGATGTCCTTGCCCTCGTGCTCCAGCTGGGCCAAGGCGCCAAGCGCGGCCTCCGGCGAAGCGTAGTGGCGGACCTTGCCTTCGCCGCGCACCCAGATCTGTGCCAGGCGGCTGAAGTCGGTGATCGGTTTGCCTGTCAGCGCGTCATTGGCCTTGAGTGGCTGCGGATCGTAGTCTTTCAGCGCCTTGTCGTAGTCCAGGCCAGCCTCCTTGAAGGCCGCACGGATGTATTGGTCGTCGATGAACTTGTCGGTGTCGAGGCCGCGGTCGGTCTTTTTAAGCAGCTTGAGCGTATCGATGGAGGTTGCGACTGCCTGACGGTATTCAGGCTTCCATGTCAGGTCGCGGGTCTGCAGGCCGAGCGGGCCGTGGAACAGGTAATTGACCTCGGCCTCGATGCCGGTGACTTTCTCGATCAACTCGCTGTACTTCTCAGGTTCCGCAGCGATCAGCCGATCGGCTTCGAGGCTGGCGCGCAGGTAGGCGGTGACCACTTCGGGGTATTTCTTCGCATAATCGGCATCGACCAAAGCGCCATGGAAGGTCGGTGCGTTGGCCTGGGCGCCGTCATAGATCTTGCGGGCGAAGCCGCGGTTGGGGAACAGTTCGGCGAACGGCACGAAGTCGGCATGGGCCTCGATGCGGTTGCTACGCAGGGCGGAACCGGCGATTTCCGGCGCCTGGGCGATGATTCGCACATCCTTCTGCGGGTCCCAGCCCTGGGCTGCTACGGCACGCAGCAGCATGCCGTGGGCGGTGGAGGCGAACGGCACGGAAATGGTCCTGCCCTTGAGTTCAGCCAGCGACTGCACGCTGGACGCCGCCGGTACGACGATGCCATTGCCGCTGCCGTGCACGCTGCCCGACAGCACGCTTATGAACAGGCTGCGCTTGCCGGCATCCAGGTGAGCAACACCGTTGAACGACCCGGGGAAGTCGGCCATTGCACCGAAGTCGAGTTTGCCAGCGACCATTTCATTGGTCAGTGGCGCACCGCTGGTGAAGTTCTTCCACTCCACCTGATACTTGGCATCTTTGTATTTGCCGTCATGCGGCAGGTACTTGTCCAGCAGGCCAAGCTCGCGTATCAGCAGGCCACCAGTGGCGCAGTTGATGGTGGTGTCCTGGGTGCCAATGGCGATGCGGATGGTTTCGGCGCTGGCATTCAGGCCAGTGAGCGCCAGCGCGAGGCCGGCCACGGTTGCAACAAGGCGCATGGGTGTTTCCCCTCGAGTCGTTATAAGAGTTGGGTCGTCTCCGCCGCCCGGCTTGGGTGGTGGGAAACGAGGGGCACAGCAGGAGGGCGTCCGGTGGTGCGCCGGATGGCGGGATGAATCAGCGCAGCAGGTATGGGATGTCGACCTTCACCGCACCCGTGGGGCAGTCCTTTTCGCAGGGCATGCAGTACCAGCATTCGTCGAAGGCCATGTAGGCCTTCTGCGTGGCCGGGTTGATGGCCAGCAGGTCCATGGGGCAAACCTCCACGCAGACGGTGCAGCCTTTTTCGGCGATGCACTTGTCTTCGTCGATGGTGACGGGGGCGCTGCTGCGGAAGAAGATTTCTTGCGGCTGGTAGGCCATTTCACGGAGTCCTCGGGGCCTGCGGCCCTCGTTCTTCGAAGTGTTCACACGACACAGCGTCGCCTAGGCTGCATCGGCCTTTACCCGCAGCTGGTCGTAGGCGGTCTGCTCTTGTGCGTCCAACGCAATCAGGTAAGGCTCGACCGCTTTCCTGAAACTGGTCATTTCACCGTTCTCGCCCTTTTTCAGATGGCAATGGCAGAACCACTCGCCATCATTGCGCTCAGGGAAGTCCACCCGGTGGTGGTACAGCCCCCAGCGGCTTTCCTCGCGGAACAGCGAGGCCCGCGCCGCCATCTCGGCGCAATCGCGAATCACCGAAACTTCCATCGCACGCATCAGTTCATGAGGGTTGCTGGCCTTCATCTGGTCCAGGTCACGTTCGATCTCGGCAAAGCGCGCCAGGCCGATTTCCATCTTTTTGGTCACCTTCGGCGGCTGCAGGTAATCGTTGACCATGCGTCTGAGCTTGTACTCGACCTGCGCTGGCGGCAGGCCATGCTGACGCTGCAGCGGGGCAAACACCCGCGCGCGCTCGCGCTCGACCTGTTCGGCATCGACCTCGGCGAATTCGCGCCCGGTCACGTAATGCGCAGCGTTCACACCGGCAAACCAGCCATAGGTGAAGGCCCCGAGCATGTAGTTGTGCGGCACCGCTGCCATATCGCCCGCGGCATACAGCCCTTTGACGCTGGTCTCGGCCTTTTCATTGACCCACACCCCCGACGCCGAATGCCCGGAGCAGAAACCGATCTCCGAGATATGCATCTCGACCATGTGCTGGCGATAATCGGTGCCACGCCCGGCGTGGAACTGGCCACGACTGGGGCGCTCGTTGCTGTGCAAGATCTCTTCGATGTTCTGGATGGTTTCCTCGGCCAAGTGATCGAGCTTGAGGAACACCGGGCCATTGCCGCCCTCGAGTTCCTGATGGAACTCCCACATCATCTGGCCGCTCCAGTAGTCGCACTCGATAAAGCGCTCACCCTTGCTGTTGGCGGTATATCCACCCAGTGGGCCGGTGACGTAGGCACAGGCCGGGCCGTTGTAGTCCTTGATCAGCGGGTTGATCTGGAAGCACTCGAGGTTGGCCAGTTCGGCACCTGCATGGTAGGCCATGGCGTAGCCATCACCGGCGTTGGTCGGGTTCTCGTAGGTGCCCATCAGATAGCCCGACGACGGCAGGCCCAGGCGCCCGGCCGCGCCGCAGGCAAGGATCACCGCCTTGGCCCGCACCACGCGAAACTCGCCGCTACGGCAATCGAAACCCAGCACGCCAGCGGCCGCACCTTCACCATCGAGTAGCACACGAGTGCAGACCATACGGTTGCTGATTTCGACCCGGGCACGCTTGAGCTGACGGTACAGCACCCTTTTGATGTCGTGGCCTTCGGGCATGGGCAGCACGTAGGCGCCCATGTGGTGAACCTTTTTCACCGCGTAGTCGCCGGTCTCGTCCTTCTCGAACTTCACCCCCCAGCGGTCGAGTTGCTCGATGGTTTCAAAGCTGTGGGTAGCGTAGGCATGCACCGTGGCCTGGTTGACGATGCCGTCATTGGCCACGGTGATTTCCTTCGTGTACTGCTCGGGGGTGGCATGGCCTGGGATGATCGCGTTGTTCAGGCCATCCATGCCCATGCTGATGGCTCCGCTGCGCTTGACGTTGGCTTTGTCCAGCAGCAGCACGCGCAGGTTTTTGTCCTGCTCCTTGGCCTTGATCGCCGCCATCGGCCCGGCGGTACCGCCACCGATGACGATGATGTCGTAGTCCTGGGTCTGGATGCTCATGCCTTGCTCCCCTTCTGGCGGTCGATGCGCAGGCGGTACTGGAAAGCATCGCCGCGGTAGTAAAGGTGTTCGAAGTCCAGTGGCGTACCGTCGGCAGCATGGGTCAGGCGCTCGATGCGCATGATCGGCGAGCCTTCTTCAACATCCAGGGCCTGGGTCAGGTCGCTGTCGGCCAGCACGGCATCGATGGCCAGGTCGGCGTGGCCAAGGGCAATGCCGCAGTCGTTTTCCAGGAGCAGGAAAATGTCGCGGGTGACAAGGTCGGCCTTTTCCAGCTTTTCGCCGACGGCCTTGGGCAACCACGTCAGCTCCAGCGACACCGGCTCGCGGTTGATAAGCCGTACTCGGCGGATCTCGGTGACCAGGCTGCCCTCCTCGACCTGCAGCCGCGCGGCCACCAATGCATTGGCTGGCACATGGCGGAAGCTGCGCAGGCGGTTGATCACCTCGTAACCCATTTGCGTCATCGACTCGCCCAACCCCTGCAGGGTACTGACGTTCTGGAAAGCCTTGGGCTTGGCTACGAAGGTACCCTTGCCGTGGATCTTGAAAATCAGCCCTTCCTTCTGCAGATCGCCCAGCGCCTGGCGCACGGTGATGCGGCTGACGTCGAAAGCCTTGCCCAGTTCGCTTTCCGAGGGCATGCGGCTATGCGATGGATAAGTACCGTCGAGGATGCGCTCGCGCAGCAATTCCTTGAGCTGGGTGTAAAGCGGTACCGGGGACAGGGGGAGCAGTTCGGCCATGGGGTCTCTTCGCTGATCGGATACTTGTTATAACAAGTTGTGACCAGAGAATAGAGGGCATAATAACTGCCGTGGAAATATCGATATCGCATATGGATAGATGCGTTTGTGATTGCTTCTGCCGGCCTCTTCTCGGCGAAAGGTAAAAACAGCTACAGATCAAGGCGATGGACGCCATCGGATCAGATGGGTATCATGCGTGCGCGTTGCACTCGTAGCTCAGCTGGATAGAGTACTGCCCTCCGAAGGCAGGGGTCGTGGGTTCGAATCCCGCCGAGTGCGCCATACCCCTCACAAAGCCCGCCTTGCGCGGGCTTTGTCGCTTCTGCAAGACAGTGTCGCCTGCTCGCGTTATTTCGTTTGGCGCTTACTGAAGCCGGCTTTAGTCCTGATGGCTTTACCTGGTTGGATCCATCTGCTTAGAATAGTGGCATTATGCCTCATCCTTCAGATGGATCGTCGCAAGGTTAACCATACCCTCCAGGGAATCAGGAATGAAAATGCTGAAACACTGTCTGGCCTTGACCATCGCCGCCACCCTCGTGGGTTGCCAGGCGACCGGTGAGCAATACCAATCCGATGTGTTCGATGCCAGCCAGGTAAACACCCAGCAGGAAGCCAAGACCGTGAAAATCATCACGGTCTCGCCGACCAAGATCAAGGTCAGCAACGAGAAGAACCAGAAAGCCGCAATGATGGTGGGTGGTGTACTGGGTGCGCTGGGTGGCGCGGCGCTGGGTGCAGGCCACAACAAGGACACCGCGATCATCGGCGGCGTGGCAGGCGGTGGCGCCGGCGCACTGGCAGGGTCCCTGGTCAGCGATACCTCGCTGGTGCCCGGCGTACTGATCGGCTACTCGGAAAACGGCAAGATCTACACCTCCGCCCAGGTTGGCCGCCCGTGCGATTTCGAAGTGGGGGGCATCTCCCTGATGGTCATGACCATCTCCAACGAAACCCGCATCCAGCCAAATGCGACCTGCCCAGATCCGAAAAAGAGCTGAGGCCTGAGCACATGAAGCACATTGTTCTGGGCACCGCCCTCGCACTGTCTGCCGCCACTGCCATGGCAGGCCAGTTCGATCAGCTCTACCAGATCGAACAGCAGACCAAGCAATCCGAAGCCGCCCTGGAAACCGAACGCCTGCGCCAGGCCGCCGCCGCCGAGCAGCGCGCCGAAGCTCGCGAAGCTGCTGCCCGCCAGCAGCGCGCAGCGGCCCAACGTGCCTCCGCGCAGCGTGCCGCCGAGAAACAGCAGGCGCAAGCAGCCGAGCGCAAGCGCGTGCAGACCCGCGAAGAAGCCTACGAGGACGACCTGCGTGCGCTGGAGCTGGAAGAGCGTCGCCTGGCCCTGCAAGCGAAAAAGGCAAAGGTCGCCCGCGCCAACGACTACATCGATGCCGAACTGCGCGACAGCGCTGCACGCACCGACGTGATCCAGTCCAATGCAGACTCCGCACGCAACGTCACCTCGGGCGCCAAGTCGCTGCTCGAGGACGCCGGCAAGGCGGAAGTGAAACGCGCCGGCAGCCTGTTCGGCGAGTAACCATCCAGGTGCGGTCCCGGCCCGCAGGCCGTGACCGCCCGTTGCAGAGACAACATCATGCTACGTCTGATCATGCTGGCCACGGCCGGCCTGCTGCTGAGCGGCTGCCTGCAGGAAGAAGCCAAGTTCCCCACCGTCGACCTGCACGGTCGCCTGGTCGTCGACCAGGAAATGACCGCATCGCGTCAGGCGCAGGGCATCCAGGGCGAGTACTTCAAGCGCGTCCTCAGCGTGAATGGCCAGGACATGGCCTTCAACGACTTCGTCCAGCAGTACTGCCCGGACAGCAATACCCGCAACGAAACCTGTATCAAGGCCTTCCGCATCAAGAAGATCGACGATGTCAGCGGTGCCACGAGGTTCCTGCCCAACGGGCTGTAATCACCGTTGGAAGCACTGGAAAGGCCCCGGCAACGCGCCCGGGGCTTTTTCGTTTGTGCGACATGTCGCGTTTCTGGCACTCCCGTGCCACGGGTCATTGGTGTTAGCGTGGGCGTCTTCCCGTTTCCCGACGGGTAACCCACAACAATGATTAGCGAAGGAATGCGCACAACCATGCACCTGAAAAAACTTACCGCCACCACCCTGCTGCTGGCCAGCATCGGCCTGTTCACCCAACCGGCACAGGCCAACCTTACCCAGCAGCAGTCCGCGGCCATCGTCAAAGCCTTCGACGGCAGCGACCCAAGCGACTTCAAGCAGTTCCTCGGCAAGCTCAAAGGCAGCGACCTGGCCAAGGCCGACAACCTCGCGGCAACCCTGGATGCCTACCTGGCCGGCAAGCCATTGGCCGCCGAGCAGCAGAACGAGATCAACCGCCTGCTCGGCCTGTATACCCGCATCAAGTACGGCAAGGCTGCCAGCGAAACCCTGCGTGAACTGGTGGCCATCCCCACCTTCAACGTCGAAGGCACGCCGCAGCACGAGAACCCCGAGTTCCTCAGGATCGCCGAAAAGATCAAGGCCCTGGCCGACAGCTTCGGCCTGGCTTTCCGCAATATCGACAACCGGGTGTACGAGATTTCGCTGGGCAGCGGTACGGAAGTGGTCGGCATCCATGCCCACGCCGACGTGGTGCCGGTCAACCCGGACAACTGGAAGCTGGCCGATGGCACGCGCCTGGACCCGTTCAAGGTCACCCTGGTCGGTGACCGCATGTACGGCCGCGGCACCGAAGACGACAAGAACGGCATTGTCGTGGCGATGTACGCGCTGAAAGTGGCCAAGGACGAAAACCTGCCGCTGGCCCGCCAGTTCAAGCTGCTGATCGACACCACTGAAGAAACCAGCGGTGATGCCATCCCCTACTACTTCGAGCGCAACCCCACGCCCGACTACAACCTGGCCCTCGATGGCGGCTACCCGGTGGTCATCGCCGAGAAAGGCTACGGCACGATCATGGCCAGCTTCAGCAAGCGCCAGGCCAGTGGCAAGGGTGCCGAGATCGTCAACCTGACCGGCGGCCTGGCCACCAACCAGATCCCGACAACCTCGGTCGCGACCCTGGTCACCGACAACCCGGCGAAGCTGGCCAGCCAGCTGGAAAAAGCCGGCGCCGATTACGTGAAGCGCAATGGCGGCGACTTCAGCATCGCTGCCAAGGCCGATGGCAAGCAGGTGTTGCTCACCGTGACCGGCGTTTCCGCCCACTCTTCGGAGCCGGAGTCCGGGGTCAACCCGGTGGCGCGCATGCTTGGTTTCATCAACGGCCTGGGCAAGGATGTGCCGCTCAAGCACAACCACTTCACCGATGCCGCCCGCTATGCCGCCGACAACTGGGGCCTGGACTACCTGGGCAACAAGCTCGGCGTGGCCTTCAAGGATTCGTTCATGGGCCCGCTGACCGCCTCGCTGACCTTTGTCGGGGTGGATGAAAAAGGCCTGAAACTGGCGGTGAACCTGCGCATTCCGAAAGGCAAGCCAATCGCCACGATCAAGGACGAACTGGCTGACAAGCTGGGCAAATGGACCCGGCAGAGCCATACCTCGGTGGCCTTCGACTACAGCCTGGACGAGCCGATGTACCGCAACCCCGAAGGCGAATGGGTCAAGGCCTTGCTGGACGTTGCCACCGAGAACCTGGGCATGAAGCACGAGTTCGGCACCTCGGCGGGTGCTACCTCGGTACACGACCTGCCTAACGGCGTGCAGTTCGGCCTGGCCATGCCGGATGTGAAGTACACCGGGCACAACGACAACGAGTTCAAGACCGTGGAGCAGTTCATGCTGGACTTGCAGGTGGTGAGCGAGATGGTGGCGCGGATCGGGCAGATGCCGAAGCTCTGAGCCAACTCTACCGGCCTCTTCGCGGCTAAAGCCGCTCCCACCTCGACCGCATCGGCCTCGAGCCAGGTGCTATCCCTGTGGGTGTGGCTTTAGCCGCGAAGAGGCCGGCACAGGCGACAACTCATGACGTTTTTCAATCGACTCGATGCCGTTTCCTGCATTGCCGTGCAGAGCGCCGTGCCGGATGCTTTATTTACTCCGAGACATCGCTTTTTCCCCAGCAGAGGCCCGTATGAAGACCGTCGAACAAATCCTCAAGACCAAGTCCCAGCATCAGACCGTGTACACCATCGGCCCGGATGACTCGGTACTCGACGCACTGAAAATGCTGGCGGAAAAAAACGTCGGTGCGCTCCCGGTGGTCGAGGCCAACCAGGTGGTGGGTATCGTCAGTGAACGGGACTATGCGCGCAAACTGGTGCTCAAGGGCCGCTCGTCCGCCGCCACCCCTGTGCGCGAGATCATGAGTGCGCCGGTGGTCACCGTGGAACCGAAGCAGAAGCTCGACTACTGCATGAACCTGATGACCGACCGCCACCTGCGCCACCTGCCGGTGGTCGACAATGGCCAGCTGCTCGGCCTGCTGTCGATCGGCGACCTGGTCAAGGAAACCATCGCCGAACAGGCCAGCCTGATCCTGCAACTGGAGCAATACATCCGCGGTGAATGAAGCGCCTCAATGGTAGGCGCGCTCCAGTTCGTCCAGCTGATGGTCGAAGCTGCGCAGGCGCGCCGACCAGGTGTACACCAGCACTTCCAGATCCCGATTGAGCACGGCAGTGTTGCCATTGCCGCTGCGGGTTGGTTCGCCCAGATCCAGCTGGTAGCGTTCACGGGCCATGGCCTGGGCCACGCTGGACAGGTCGCGGGCATTGGCCAGCCAGTGGTGGTGGTGGTCATGAATTTCGCGGTCGAGCAAGCGGCACTGGCGTTTCAGGGCATCCAGGCTCTGCTCCAGCGGCGTGCCCTTGAGCTCGCCCATGACCTCTTCGAAGGTGCGCCCCGAATGCCAGTAGCTGCCCCAGAAGTAGCGGTCGAACACCGTCTCGACGCGGCGCAGCGCAACCTTGGTGTTCCAGATGGTCAGCAACGTTCGCCCCTGCACCACCTCGCGCTTGTTCAGGTGCAGTTGCTGCCAGGCGATCCAGGCCAGCGCCACCAGTGCAACCGCCACGGTGACGGCGGCAGCGGCATACAGGAAGTGCACTGCCTGGTTCATCTGTTGCGATTGCCTGATGCCGTAGAAGTAACTGGCCGTCAGGGTGCCCAGGATCGTCACGGAGCACCAGAAACCCGGTGCGTAGGGATCTTTCATCGCGCTATCCCCTTGTTGTTTTCCTGAGCATAGCAACGGCCAATCACTCGTCAGGTGCCACTCGGCGCTTTATTTTCGAGGGCGGCGCAACGCTTCGTTGAGTTGATCGAACGGCTCCGCCCAGTCGGCATCCTCATTGATGCTGTCGTTGAGAAACTCGCGCTGGGAAGCGGTCCAGAACGGCGCATCCACCAACTTGATGTCGTTCTTCAGCGGCGAGTGGCTGGCGATGAACTGATCGATGCTCACCGCATCGTCAGGCAGGCCCAGTTGTTTGAACAGCTCGGCAAAGGGATGAATCGGCGCTTCCATGGTTCCTCCTGAGAGCCAGGCAAGCCGTCCACGACGCCCGCCCGGCATTGGTGTGAAAACATCAGCACAGCTCGCGCACTTCGGCGTGCGGCACCAGTTTCATGTACTGCTCCATGCTCATGTGGATCAGGTGATCGTGGTCACCCGCTTCCAGGTAGACATCGCCCTGGCGGGTCAAGCTCGGGTCGACCAGCATTTTTATCTGGTAGGCATCGCCAAGGGCCGGTACGGCACCGCGCTCGCAGTCGCCGAACAGGCTCGGCAGGCCGCTTTCACGGGTCAGTTGCCAGGCCCCGGACATGCGCACCTTGGTCATGTCCAGATGCCGGTTGGCCGGTAGAACGGCCATGATGTAGTTGCCATGACGGTCATCGAGCATCACCGACTTGGCGACCCGCTCGGCGGGCACGCCGGCCGTACGGGCCGACTCCAGGCTGGTGGCCGAATGTGGATGGGGAATGATGTCGTAATCGCAGTTGGCCTTGTCCAGGCGATCCTGCAGGGTCTTTGCCATACGCATGATGCACCTCCGGTTTCGCCCCCCAATTTCCAATTTTAGGCCGGGTACCAGCAGGCAGGGCTAAACTTGTGCAATAGAGGCAAACGAGGTGACGACAGGTGATCGCCCGCTGCTGGCGCTGGCTGTTGCTGGTGTTGCTGCTTGGCATTACGCCAGGCGGTCAGGCAGCGCCTGGTGCAGTCTGGGTGCTGGGTGTCGATGACGCCATCGGCCCTGCCAGCGCAGACTACCTGGTGCGCAGCCTCGACCAGGCCAAGGCACAGGGTGCACAACTGGTGGTTATCCGCATGGACACCCCGGGCGGGCTGGACAGCGCCATGCGCCAGATGATCAAGGCGATTCTCGCCAGCCCAGTGCCGGTCGCAACCTTCGTCGCCCCCAGCGGAGCCCGCGCCGCCAGCGCCGGCACTTATATCCTCTATGCCAGCCATGTCGCGGCCATGGCGCCCGGTACCAACCTGGGGGCCGCAACCCCCGTGCAGGTCGGTGCTCCGCCAGGCACGCCCAAGGATGACAAGGCCAAAGGCAGCGATGACGATACCCTCGCGCGCAAGCAGGTCAACGATGCGGCGGCCTACATCCGTGGCCTGGCACAGCTGCGCGGGCGCAATGCCGACTGGGCGGAGAAGGCCGTGCGCGAGGCGGTCAGCCTGTCCGCCAGCGAGGCCTTGAGGCTTGACGTTATCGACCTGATGGCCGATGACCTGCGTGACCTGCTGCACAAGCTCGATGGCAAAACGCTCACTGTCGCTGGCCAGCCCCTGCAACTGCAGACCGCCGGCGCCAACCTAGTCGAGCACCTGCCGGACTGGCGCACACGGGTGTTGGCGGTCATCACCAACCCCAGCGTGGCGCTGATTCTGATCATGATCGGTGTGTACGGCCTGCTGCTCGAATTCATGAACCCCGGCTCGACGGTCGGCGGCGTGGTAGGCGGTATATGCCTGCTGCTGGCGCTATATGCCCTGCAGCTGTTGCCGGTGAGCTTCGCCGGGGTGGCGCTGATATTGCTCGGCATCGCCTTCATGATCGCCGAAGCCTTCCTGCCCAGTTTCGGCGTGGTCGGCTTTGGCGGCATTGTCGCCTTCGTGGTCGGCGCGCTGATCCTGATCGACACCGATGCCCCTGGCTTCGGTATCCCGCTGGCCCTGATCGGCATCCTGGCGGTGCTCTCGGCGCTGCTGATCGGCGGTGTGCTGGGCATGGCGCTCAAGGCCCGCCGACGGGCGCTGGTCAGCGGTGACGCCGGCCTGGTCGGCAGCCTGGTCACCGTCACACAGGTGATGGCGGGCAACCCGTTCTGTGGCTTTGTGCTGGCCCAGGGCGAGCAATGGCAAGCGCAGTGTGCAACGCCAATGCAAGCGGGCCAGAACGTGCGGGTGACCGCGCGCCATGGCGTCATGCTGGAAGTGAGCGCCGCCGCGCCCGCGGCGCAAGGAGAATGACCATGTTCATGCAATTGGGCTTCGGCGCGGTGCTGATCGTGCTGGCGATGCTGTTGCTGTCGGCGTTCCGCATCCTGCGCGAATACGAGCGCGGCGTGGTGTTCCAACTGGGGCGCTTCTGGCAGGTGAAGGGGCCGGGGCTGATCCTGCTGATCCCGGTAATCCAGCAAATGGTGCGGGTGGACCTGCGCACCGTGGTGCTGGATGTACCACCTCAGGATGTGATCACCCGCGACAACGTCTCGGTCAAGGTCAACGCCGTGCTCTACTTCCGAGTGCTCGACCCGCAGAAGGCGATCATCCAGGTCGAGGATTTCCTCGTGGCGACCAGCCAGCTGGCCCAGACCACGCTGCGCGCGGTGCTCGGCAAGCACGAACTGGATGAACTGTTGGCCGAACGCGAGCAACTGAACTCGGACATTCGTCAGGTGCTTGATGCACAGACCGATGCCTGGGGTATCAAGGTGGCCAACGTCGAGATCAAGCACGTCGATCTCAACGAATCGATGGTGCGCGCCATTGCCCGCCAGGCCGAGGCCGAGCGTGAACGTCGGGCCAAGGTGATCCATGCCGAAGGTGAGTTGCAGGCGTCGGAGAAGTTGATGCAGGCGGCGCAGATGCTGAGCAAGGAGCCAGGGGCGATGCAGTTGCGCTACATGCAGACGCTGGGGACGATTGCCGGGGACAAGAGCTCGACCATCGTCTTTCCGCTGCCGGTGGATTTGCTCAAGGGGTTGGTGGACAAGCAGAAATAGAGGTGGCCCATTCGCGGGCAAGCCCGCGAATGGCCTACATACGGTCTGTCAGACTGGCGCGCGACGCAGAGTCGCCAGGAAGGTGGCCGCGCCAATGAACAACCCGGCGAAAGTCCGGTTCAAACGCTTCTGCTGTTTGGGCGTACGCAGCAAGCGCAACACCCGCGCAGCCAACCCGGTATACCCCGCCATCACCAGCATATCCACGGCGACCATGGTCACGGTGATCGCCACATACTGGGGCAACAGCGGTTCATGCGGATTGATGAACTGCGGCAGCACCGCCAGCATGAACACCAGCGCCTTGGGGTTGCTGACGTTGACCAGGAAACCACGGAACACCAGGCTAAGCGGTTTGCCGATCGGACGCACGGCGGATTCATCGCTCATGTCCAAGGGCAGCGCACGCCACTGTTTGTAGGCCAGGTAGACAAGGTAGGCGACACCGAACCATTTGATGATCTGGAACGCCGTGGCCGAGGCAGCCAGAACAGCACCGACGCCGGCGGCGATGATGGCGATCTGCAGGATCAGGCCCAGTTGCAGGCCCAGGGCGTTCCAGTAACCACGCCAGAAACCGTATTGCAGGCCACTGGACATCGAGGCAATCGCCCCGGCGCCGGGCGAAAGGCTGATCACCCAACAGGCGGCAAAGAAGCCCAACCACACTTCCATCGACATCACACACCTCGCTCGGACATATGTTGCAAAACGTTAAGCTAAGGTGTTGGTGAAAAAATAACCAGTGTTTTTTGGGGTATTTGAGGCTTTGAGTTGGTTGTGTTGGGGGATGTCCGCCATGGCACTTTCAGCGCCTGGGAGATCGAGCGCCGCCCGCGCGGCGCTTCGCGGGGCAAGCCCGCTCCCACATTTGTTGCAACGTGGCCATGTCTGGGAAAGCGGCGTTGTCCGCCTTGGTGCGCGACTTGAGACATGTGAGGCGGCACCAGCGCCAGCCTAGAAATAGAGCTGGCCCAACAAGGCTGACAACCATGGCCTGACAGGTTCGGCACGTTGCAACAAATGTGGGCGCGGGCTTGCCCCGCGAAGCGCCGCGCGGGCGGCGCTCGATCTCACAGGCGCTGAAGGCCTCAAGGAGAACACCTATCAGCCCCCAACACCATCTCACCCCTTGCTCACGACAGCGCCTCGAGCTCGGCCTGCATGCTTTCGAGGGTTTCCAGCGCTTCCATCCAGGCCTCTTCCAGTTCGCCTTCGCGCTGCTTCAGCTTGGTCTGGCGCGCCAGCAGGTCACGCAACTCGTCCTTGCGCGACGCGTCGTAGAGGCCACCATCACCCAGCGCGGTCTCGATCTCGGCCAGTTGCGCGTGCACCTGGTTGAGCTCGGCTTCCAGCTTGTCGGCAGCCTTCTTGTGCGGTGCCAGTTGCTGACGCAAGGCTGCGGCAGCCTGGCGTTGGGCCTTCTTGTCGGTCTTGTCCGGGTTGACCGGGGTGGTACTGGCCGGCGCGCTGCGCTGGCGGTACTCGACCAGCCAGCGGCTGTAGTCGTCCAGGTCACCATCGAAGATGTCGACCTTGCCGTCGGCCACCAGCAGGAAGTCGTCGGTGGTGCTCTTGAGCAGGTGACGGTCGTGCGACACCACCACCACGGCACCGGCAAACTCCTGCAGGGCCATGGTCAGCGCCAGGCGCATTTCCAGGTCGAGGTGGTTGGTCGGTTCGTCGAGCAGCAGCAGGTTCGGTCGCTCCCAGGCGATCAGGGCCAACGCCAGGCGGGCCTTCTCACCACCGGAGAAGTTCACCACCGGCTCGTCGACGCGATCGCCATGGAAGTCGAAGCCGCCCAGGAAGTCGCGCAGGGTCTGCTCACGCTCGGTGGGAGCAATGCGCTGCAGGTGCAGCAGCGGGCTGGCCTTGTCGTCCAGAGAGTCCAGCTGGTGCTGGGCGAAGTAGCCCACGGCCAGGTTCTCACCTCGCACCAGGCGCCCCGACAATGGCTCGAGCTCGCCAGCGAGGTTCTTGATCAGGGTCGACTTGCCAGCGCCGTTGGGGCCGAGCAGGCCAATGCGCGCACCGGGGGTGAGCTGCAGCTTGACCTTGTCGAGGATCGCCTTGTCACCGTAGCCCAGCCGGCCTTCGGACAGGCTCAGCAGCGGGCTGGAGATTTTCTGCGACTCGCGGAAAACGAAGTCGAACGGCGAATCGACATGCGCCGCCGATAGCTCCTCCATGCGCTCCAGGGCCTTGATCCGGCTCTGTGCCTGGCGGGCCTTGGTGGCCTGGGCCTTGAAGCGGGCAATGTACTTTTCCATGTGCGCACGCTGGGCCTGCTGTTTCTCGTAGGCCTGCTGCTGTTGCGCCAGGCGCTCGGCCCGGGTGCGCTCGAAGGCAGTGTAGCCGCCCTTGTACAGGTTCAGCTTGCGCTGCTCGACGTGCAGCACATGGTCGACCACGGCATCGAGGAAGTCGCGGTCGTGGGAGATCAGCAACAACGTGCCGGGGTAGCCCTTGAGCCAGTCCTCCAGCCACAGGATAGCGTCCAGGTCCAGGTGGTTGGTGGGCTCGTCGAGCAGCAGCAGGTCGGAGGGGCACATCAGGGCCTGGGCCAGGTTCAGGCGCATCCGCCAGCCACCGGAAAAGTCGCCGACGCGGCGGTCCATCTGTTCGTTGGTGAAACCAAGGCCGGCCAGCAACTTGCGTGCGCGGGCGTCGGCGGTATAGCCGTCGGCGCTATCCAGCTCAATGTGCAGGCGCGCCAGGGCGGTACCGTCGTGGGCCTGCTCGGCCGCAGCGAGTTCGGCCTGGACCTTGCGCAGGCGCACGTCACCGTCGAGCACATAGTCCACGGCTAGGCGGTCGAGGGTATCGACCTCCTGGCGCATGTGGGCGATGCGCCAGTCACCGGGCAGCTGGCAATCGCCGGCATCGGGCGACAGCTCACCGCGCAGCAAGGCGAACAGGCTGGATTTTCCGGCGCCGTTGGCGCCGATCAGGCCGGCCTTGTGACCGGTGTGCAGGGTCATCTCGGCGCCTTCTAGCAAGCGCTGCGGACCACGCTGTAAAGTGAGGTTGGATAGTCTGATCATGATGGTCGCGGAGTCTACCAGCTTCCTCGGCCCATAGCGCGAGTGGAACCATGCACACCGACCTGTGGAATCACGCCCTGGCCCTGTACGCCAGGCCCGGCGTGGAAGCCGCCTGCCTTGAACTGCAGGCGCTGGGTGGCGATGTCTGTCTGCTGCTGTGCGCAACCTGGCTGCAGGCGCGTGGCGTGGCCGTGCGGGACGAACGCGTACAGGCATTGCGCGAGGTTACCGAGCCCTGGCAGCGCGAAGTGGTCAACCCATTACGTAGCTTGCGCCAACATTGGCGAGCAGCAGCGCAAAGTGATGCGCAGCTGGCGGCGTTGCGTGAGCAGGTGAAAGGGTTGGAATTACAGGCCGAGAAAGCCTTGCTGGAACGCTTGCAGGAGCGTTCGCGACAATGGCCGGCAAGCGCCCATGAGCCCATGGACGACTGGCTGGCCCGGCTGGCGCCGGACCAGGCCCGCCACCACGACGCGCTGGTTGGATTGCGCGTCGCGGCGGCAGCGCTTCAGGACGCCGAAGACGGTGCCTGAGCCGGGGTGCTGGCAGGTGCCGATGGCGCTACCGAAGCTGCCGGGGTGGCCGAGTTGGTCGCGGCGGCCGGAGTGCTGGCGGCTGGCGTAGCCGGTTTGGCTTCGGCTGGCTTGCTGGCAACAGGCTTGGCGGCGGGTTTGGCGGCCGTACGTGCTGGGGCCTTGGCGGCAGCTGGTTTCGCGGCCGGCTTGGCAGCAGCGGCTTTGGCTGGCGTTTTGGCCGCCGCTGGCTTGGCTGCAGGTTTAGCGGCTGCGGTGGCTTTGGCTGCTGGCTTGGCTGCAGGTTTGGCAGCAGCAGTGGCCTTGGCGGCTGGCTTGGCCGCAGGTTTGGCAGCAGCAGTAGCCTTGGCAGTTGGCTTGGCTGCAGGTTTGGCAGCAGCAGTAGCCTTGGCGGCTGGCTTCGCTGCAGGCTTGGCAGCAGCAGTGGCTTTGGCAGCTGGTTTGGCTGCAGGCTTGGCAGCAGCAGCGGCCTTGGCGGCTGGCTTGGCCGCAGGTTTGGCAGCAGCAGTGGCCTTGGCGGCTGGCTTGGCTGCAGGTTTGGCAGCAGCAGTGGCCTTGGCGGCCGGCTTGGCTGCAGGTTTGGCCGCAGCAGCCTTGGTGACGGGTTTGGCGGCTGCCGGTTTGGAGGTCTTGGCAGCACGCTGGTCAAGCGCCTTGGCTGCAGCTTCGCGAACCTTGCCTACACCTTGGGCCAGCTTGAGGCTGTCCTGGGCATCGCGCTTGAGTTGCTGAATATAAGAACGAGTCTGGGTTTGACGTTCCTTGAGGGAGTCGAGCAGTTCTTCAAGTTCGCCAATGACTTTTTGCGCCTTGGTCTGCGCCTTGGCTTTACCTGCCTTGGCCGCGTCTTGCAGTTTCAGGCGACCGTTGTGCAGTTTTTCCTGGGCCTTGCCACGCTGCTTTTCCAACTTGGCCAGCAGTTTTTCCGCATCAGCCAGCGCTTGCGAGCAGGCATCTTCCAAGTGTTCGAGCAAGCTGCCCGAAAGTTGCTGGAGCAGGTGTAACGGCGTGCTTACTGGCTTCTTTTTAGCCGACATGGTTTACCTCCTGGCTGACGAGATTGCGGCTCATACTATGCTTCTGCTGCTACCGCCGCTAGGGCATGTTGACAGTATTGTTTACGCCGCGTTGCATGCCTGGGCAAAGTTGTTATCTTGCAGCTCCGAGCAAGTGTAGTTGCTGAATAAATCATTGCTGATATTTGGCAGTTATCTGTATTGCACAGCACTCCTGTAGGAGCGGCCTTGTGTCGCGATGGGCTGCGGAGCAGCCCCTTGATTTCAGCACCACCGCAGATATTGCCGGGGCTGCTTTGCAGCCCTGTCGCGACACAAGGCCGCTCCTACAGGGACCGCGAGCACACAATACAAATCGGAACACTGGCATACTTCCCCGCTCATTGGCGCAGGAACTGACCATGCCTCGATATCTTCTTTTAGGTTTATGCCTGCTGGCACCCATAGCCCTGGCCGACAGCGAAGAACATGACCTCGCCTACAGCATCGGCGCCAGCCTGGGTGAGCGGCTGCGCCAGGATATGCCGGGCCTGCAGTTGGATGCGCTGGTAGAAGGCCTGCGCCAGTCCTACCAGGGGCAACCGCTGAAACTCGACAAGGCACGCATGCAGGCTTTGCTCCAGCAGCAGGAAGCACAGGAAGGCGATGCCGCCATGCAGAAGCTGCAAGCTGCCGAAACACGCTTCATGGCCAACGAGCGTGGTCGTTATGGCGTGCACGAACTACCGGAGGGTGTGCTCTACAGCGAACTGCAAACAGGCACGGGCGCGCAGCCCAAAGCCGGTGGCAAGGTGCAGGTGCGCTATGTGGGCAGGCTGCCAGACGGCTCGGTGTTCGACCAGAACCAGACGCCCCAGTGGTTCAGCCTGGACTCAGTCATCGAAGGGTGGCAGGTGGCCTTGCCAAAAATGCACGCTGGCGCCAAATGGCGCCTGGTGATCCCGTCGGCGCTAGCGTATGGCGCCGAGGGTGCGGGCGACCTGATTGCACCCTACACCCCCCTGGTGTTCGAGATAGAACTGCTGGCGGTTGGCGACTGACGCCAACACTCACGCCGGTAATGCGCCTTCTTCCTTGTGCGCGTTGTGCAACACTTCGATCAGGCAGTCTTCCAGTTCGAAGCGCTCGTGCAGCAGGCCACCCAGCTTGCCCAGCTTTTCGGCAAAGCGCTCGGTGTTTTTGCACTCACCCTTGGCGCAATGGTCATTGAAGGCCAATGCGACCTGAGTACTGTCGTTGATCCGTGGGTTGATCTCTTCGGCCAGCTTCAGCGCCTTCTCGTCGCCGAAGGCCTTGGCCTCACTGACCAACTGCTCGCAGACTTCGAAATGCCACGCCGAAACGTAGTCAACGAGGAGCGCGCAAAAGTCCCCGTTCGTGTCCTTGTCGGCGAAGGCCGGCTTGGCATCGCGCAGCGCGCGGAAAGCCTGCACCAGTTCCTGGCGCTCCTCCAGCCAGCGGTCGATCAGTTTGTGAACCCCACCCCAGCGTTCCTGAGCGTTCTGACAACTATCGAGCATGGCGATCTCTTCCCTTCTGGGTAGATGCCGCTGCACCTCGCACCACGACCGTGCAGCACAAAGGTGACATCAGCAGGCGGCATCGAGCAGTTGTGTTTTCGGTATGCGTGCAGGGAGATTATTCCCGCGCGTGCTGCCCTTCAAGGTACGCAGCGGACAAAGTTCATACAAGTGTTTAATACCCAGTTACACGGCCATTGGTCGTGCCAATGGTGCAACCTTGCGCCAAGTCATGTTCTCGCCAGGGTGCGGAAACGATACGCCAGCAGGCAACTCAAGGGCAGCATTGCCAGCAGCAGGAACGCCAACAGGCTCCACTCGGGCAGGGTCAGGTCGAGGAAGCTCCAGGTCAGCGAGTTGCAATCCGGGCCGCCGAACAACAATTGCCGGGCTGCCTCGCCCCAGGATTGCTCGATCAGCCGCCCGAGCGGCACCGGGCAGACAGCGATGGCCCCGTCATCCCCCTGCAACCACACATGTCGCGCTGCCAGCAACGCCCCGGCCAGCGAACAGCCCAGCGTCGCCCGCGCATAACAACGAATGCCCGCCGTACCCGGTGCCTGCAGCACTGCCGCCAGGCACAGCATTGCGTACACTCCAAGCAGCAACCGCTGGCTGAAACACAACGGGCAGGGCACCAGCCCGAGGACGCTTTCCAGGTGGAAGGACGCAGCCAGTACCGCCAGTGCAGCAAGGCAGGCAGGTAGGAAAAAGGTGCGCAAACGGGCCGGCAGCATGGGCGGTGAAGGTCCCGGGATAATGAAGAGGCTTGAAACGGTAGAGGAAAGAAGCGCTTTGTTTCAAGGCGCGACAGTAAGGACAAGTCGCTGAATCGCTAAGGAAATTTCCAACCATGCGGTAGGAAACGTCTGAAGAAATGGACTGCAGATCTAACTTACACAGAGAGAAAAGTTACCCGCCCCCGAAGCCCGCACCTTTGCGCGGGCCCTGGGGTAGGTCAGGCGCGTACGCCTTCGGGCAAAGGCAGGGCCAGCAGGCGCTCGTCCAGCAGGCCGAGGCCCTCTTGGAACAGCTGGTTGCTGCGCTCGGTCTCGCCAAGGCCGGCGAGCAGGCGCGCCAGCTCGGCACAGGCCTCGGGGTTGCGTTCCATGCGCAGGCTGCTTTCCAGATAGTCCCGTGCCTTGCCCCACAAGCGGTTCTGCAGGCTCAGACGGCCCAGGGTTAGCAGCAGGCTGGCATCTTGCGGGTGGGCCTTGAGCCAACCTTCGGCTGTTTGCAGCTGGCGCGCCGGGTCATCACCGCGCACCAGGCCGTACAGGCGTGCCAGATGGCTTTCGTATTCACGCTTGAGAGCGGTGCGAAGCACTTGTTCCGCTTCGCTCTGGGCGCCCACCTGACGCAATTGCTCGGCATAGGCCAGCACCAGTTGTGGCTCCTGGCGCTGGGCAGCAGTCAGTTGCTGCCAGGCGCGCTCCAGAGCCTGACGGGCGCTTTGCGCATCCTCGCCACGGGTGGTGGCCAGGCTCAGGTTCTGGCCCCAGGCACGTTGCTCCAGGGCAGCCAGCTCGGCGGCCGGCAGCACCTTGCCCTTGCGCAGGTCAGGCAGCAGGCGGATCAGGGCAGACCAGTCGCCGCGTTCCAGGTGCAGGCGCTGCAGTAGGCGCAACACCTGGCCGTTGTGCGGGTGGCGCTCCTGCATCGCCAGCAGGGTTTCCAGCGCGCCGTCGCTTTCGCCACGGTCCATCTGCAATTGCGCATGGGTCAGGGCAATAGCCAGCTCCGCTTGCGGCTGGCGCTCCAGAGCACGTTCCAGCAGGTTGTCGCTGTCTTCGGTTCGGCCTTGCTCGTTGGCGGCACGCGCGGCACCAAGGTAATACAGCAACGGCTGGCGCTCGGCCTCGGCGGCACGGTGCAGATGGCGCTGGGCACTGGCCCAACGGCCCTCGGCGAGGTCCAGCTGGCCCTGCTCGATGGCCAGACGAACACGCCGGCTGCGATTACGCCGCGACCACGGGTTGACCACGCCACTGGAAGTCAGCACCAGGCCGACCAGGTAGCGCACCAGCCACAGCAACAGCACCACAACCAGCAAGCCGGCCAAGGCCGCCCACAGCCCCGACTGGTAGCGGAAGCTGCCATAGGAGATCAGCACGTAGCCGCTGTGCTTGGCGACCGCGATACCTAGCGCCGCGGCGACCACGATCGCCAGCACGGCCAGCAGGTAGACACGCTTCATGGCTTGCCCCCTTCAGCATCGGCCGGCAGGTGGCGGCGCTGGATATAGGCCTGCACTGCGGCCAGACTTTCGCTGAGGTCAGGGGTAACCACCGACACCGGCTGTTCGGCCAAGGCATTGAGGCTGTCAAGCATGGCCTTGCTTTGCGGGTTGTCGGCGTTGAAGTTGGCCAGCAGCACGCTGCGGGCGTCGTCCAGCGCCTGGGTGTAGACCTTGCTATCGCCATTGAGCGCTGCCCACTGGGCCTGCTCGATGGTCAGGCTCAGGGCCAGGCGCAGCTGGTTCAGTTGCTGCCCGGCCAGCAGCGGACGCACGTTGTCATCGGCGTTGAAGTCGATCTGGAAGTACTTGGAGATTTCGGCCCACCATTGGGACAGGCGACTGGCGCCATCACCGTCGGCGGTGAGCGCGCCCATGGCATCGGCATTGGTGTCGAACTCTGGCGACTGGGCGCTGAGTTGCTGCACCAGCTCGCGCTGAGCGGCGAGTTTCAGGAACAGGCCGGTACGGTCCGGCTGCTGAGTGCTGTTGAGCGTGGCCAGGCTGCGCGCCAATTGCTCACGGGCGGCGAAGGCACCCGGATCGCTCTGCTCGCGCAGGATCTCGTCCGCCCCCTCGACCAAGGCCTTGGCACTGGTGATGTCCTGCAGCGCCGACAGGCGCAGGGTGGCCAGGCGCAGCAGGTGCTCGGCCTCGGCCAGGCGCCATTCCTTGCGGCTTTCGCCCAGTATGGTTTCCAGGCGCTGGCTGAGACGTTGCTGGTCGCCCTGCAGCTGTGCCACCAGGCGGCGGCGGTCTTCCAGCTCGCTGGCCGCCGGCAGGCTGGCCAGTTGCGCGCTGATCTGCTGCTCACGCTGCTGCAGGGCCTCGGCGCGCTGGTTCAGCGCCTCGATGTGCTGGCCCTGGTTGAATTCGCTGCCTTGCAGTTGACGCACCTGCCAGACACCCCAGCCACCTACCGCCACCCCGGCCGCGCCCAACAGCAGGGCCAGCGTTGCCAGGCCACTGCCGGAGCGCTTGGCAGGTGGGGTGGTGACGGGTTCCGCCGGCGCCTGTGCCGACGGCTGATCGTTATTGGACAAGACAGTCTCGCTCACGTATCCATCCTTTGCATGGGGGCGCATCGCGTTCAGCTTAGCGCCTTAAGAGGCAGGTGCAGCGCTGCGCTGCACGGCTGCCAGCAAGGCCGTGGCACTGGCGCCACGGCAATCCACAACCTGTTGGGCCCCGGCGGCCCTGGCCTGATCGGCAACCCGAGGGCTGGGCACGAACAGCGGCAGACGCGCCAGCTGCGGCCAATCGGCGCCGGCCATCTGCTGCAAGTGTTCAAAACCCTGCCCACTGCTGACCACCAGGCCATTGAGGCGTTCCGCTTCGATGCGGCGCATCAGGGTGCCCGCCGGGTAAGCCGGCAGGCAGCGACGATACAGTTCCAGATAATCGACACTAGCACCTTGCTCTGCAAGACGCTCTGCCAGCAGTTCGCGACCTCCCACACCACGAACGATCAAGATCCGCGGTGCCGGCACGGCAACTGCCTGGCGCAGGGCTGGCAGCGCCAGCAACGCTTCGCTGTCATCGCCGCGTGGCGGGACGCTCACCGCCACGCCTGCACCCTGAAGCACGGCGGCGGTCGCCTCGCCTACGGTGAACCAACCTTGCATGGGTGGCCGCAGGCCGGCCTCGGCCAATTGCTCAAGCAACAAACGGGCTGCCGGCTTGCTTACCACGATGATCGCCTGGAAGGCGTGCAGGCCTTCCAGCAACAGGCGTTGCTGGTTGTCCACAGCGACGGGCTCGATTGCCAGCAGCGGCAGGCAGCTGCTGGCTACCCCCGCCGCTGCCAGGCTTTGCGCCAGTGCCGCACAGTCCTCGGCAGGCCGGGTCAGCAACAGGCGCCACGAACTCACGGGTGGCCGGCCTCGCCGTAGACTTCCTTGAGGATGGCCTCGGCGCCCTGCCCCAGCAGGTCCTCGGCCACCTGCACGCCCAGGCTTTCGGCGGCAGTACGTGGTGCGCGGGCATCGGCCACCAACAGGGTACCGCCGCTGGGCTGGCCTACCAGGCCACGCAGCCACAGCTGGTCACCTTCAAGCACCGCATAGCAGGCAATCGGTACCTGGCAGCCACCATTCAGGCGCTTGTTCAGGGCACGCTCGGCCACCACCCGGTCGGCAGTATCGGCATGGTGCAGCGGTGCCAGCAGTGCATGGATTTCGTGGTCGGCACTGCGACATTCGATACCCACCGCACCCTGGCCGCCTGCCGGCAGGCTGTCATCGACGCTGATGGCGGAAGTGATGCGGTCCTCGAAACCCAGGCGAATCAAGCCGGCAGCGGCAAGGATGATAGCGTCGTACTCACCGGCATCTAGCTTGGCCAGGCGGGTGTTGACGTTGCCACGCAGGAAGCGGATTTCCAGGTCCGGGCGACGCGCCAGCAACTGGGCCTGGCGACGCAGGCTGGAGGTACCGACGATGCTGCCGGCAGGCAGCGCATCGAGGCTGTCAAAGGTATTGGAAACGAAGGCATCGCGCGGGTCTTCGCGCTCGCAGATGCAGTACAGGCCCAGGCCTTCGGGGAAGTCCATGGGCACGTCCTTCATCGAATGCACGGCGATGTCGGCTTCGTTGTCCAGCAGGGCGGTTTCCAGTTCCTTGACGAACAGGCCCTTGCCACCGATCTTTGCCAGCGGCGCGTCGAGCAGCTTGTCGCCACGGCTGACCATGGGCACCAGGGTCACCAGCAGACCGGGGTGGGCCTGCTCGAGGCGGGCTTTGACGTATTCGGCCTGCCACAGGGCCAAGGCACTTTTACGGGTGGCAATGCGGATTTCGCGAGTGGACATGGAACGCCCCAATCCAGAGAAATGCTGTCGATGATAACAGCATCGCCGGTATCGCTAGCAGATGTGGATCAGGATCCTGTGCTTACCTGTACCGCCCAATCGCCGGCAAGCCAGCTCCCTCAGCCGTGCAAGGCTCAAGGCTGACACTATACCTGTGGGAGCTGGCTTGCCGGCGATTGGGCCGGTACAGGCTCAGAGGGTTTGCATCATCTTGCGCACACCGGCCACATGGCGCCGGCTGACGGTCAGGGCGTCACCGTCCAGGCCTTTCAGGTATAGCTGGAAATGCCCCAGCGGCGTGCGCTGCAGGCGTTCGATACGCTCACGGGCGACCAGGGCATTGCGGTGGATACGCACGAAGCGTTCGCCAAACTCGTCTTCCAGGGCCTTGAGCGGCTCGTCGAGCAACACTTCCCCGGCCTCGTGGCGCAAGGTCACGTACTTGTGGTCGGCAATGAAATAGATGACCTGGGGCAAAGGGATCAGCTCGATGCCTTTGCGCGTGCGGGCACTGATGTGGCTACGCGGGCCGCCGCCTTCGTTGGCCGGCCTGGTGAGCGCCGCCAACTGGGCGCGGTTGGGCTTTTCGGCCTTGCGCAGGGCATCGCGCAAGGCCTGGGCCTGGAAAGGTTTGGTCACATGGCTGAGGGTACTGTCCTTGAAAGCCTCGGCACCGTATTCATCGTCCCCGGTGCAAAACACCACCGCCGGAGGCGCCTCGCGCTCGCACAAGCGAGCAGCAACCTGCAGGCCATCCAGGCCTGGCATGCCGATGTCCAGCAGGACCACATCGGGCTTAAGGCTTTCGATCAGCGCCAAGGCCTCCTCGCCGTTGGTGGCGCTAGGCTCCAGCACGGTGTAACCCTCCAGTTCGCCGAGCAGCCGGCTAAGGCGCTCACGGCCTTGGGGTTCGTCATCAACGATCAGGACATTCATAATTGCGCTGGATTCCTGAATGAGTCTCGCACAGGTATAGCGTAGACAGGTATGGTTCGAGCGACACTAAGGTCACGCTCTAGACCGGTGCGAAGGCCAAAGATTCACTCGGCCGGCAGATTCACTGCCAGTCCTCCTGTCCAACTGTAGACGGTCCGTGGAACACTGCCGTTCATTCCTGCAAATCCTTCTCTATCGTTTTCCGCGCAATTCTGTCGACCAGCGCCCTGCGGCGGCCGGCCCAAACCCTGCTATCATCGGCGCCACTTTTTCGTTCACGCCTGCAATGAGTGAATCCATGAGCACCGACAAGACCAATCAGTCCTGGGGCGGCCGCTTCAGTGAACCCGTCGACGCCTTCGTCGCCCGTTTCACCGCCTCGGTCGATTTCGACAAGCGCCTGTACCGCCACGACATCATGGGTTCGATCGCCCATGCCACCATGCTGGCGCAGGTCGGCGTGCTCAGCGATGCCGAGCGCGACACCATCATCGATGGCCTGAAGACCATCCAGGGTGAGATCGAAGCCGGCACCTTCGACTGGCGCGTCGATCTCGAAGACGTGCACATGAACATCGAGGCACGCCTGACCGACCGTATCGGCATCACCGGCAAGAAGCTGCACACCGGCCGTAGCCGCAACGACCAGGTGGCCACCGACATTCGCCTGTGGCTGCGCGACGAAATCGACCTGATCCTGGCCGAGATTACTCGCCTGCAGCAGGGCCTGCTGGAGCAGGCCGAGCGTGAAGCCGAAACCATCATGCCCGGCTTCACCCACCTGCAGACGGCACAGCCGGTCACCTTCGGCCATCACCTGCTGGCCTGGTTCGAAATGCTCAGCCGCGACTACGAGCGCCTGGTCGACTGCCGCAAGCGTGCCAACCGCATGCCCCTGGGCAGCGCCGCGCTGGCAGGCACCACCTACCCGATCGACCGCGAGCTCACCTGCAAGCTGCTGGGCTTCGAAGCCGTGGCCGGCAACTCGCTGGACGGCGTGTCGGACCGCGACTTCGCCATCGAATTCTGCGCCGCCGCCAGTGTGGCGATGATGCACCTGTCGCGCTTCTCCGAAGAGCTGGTGCTATGGACCAGCGCGCAGTTCCAGTTCATCGACCTGCCAGACCGCTTCTGCACCGGCAGCTCGATCATGCCGCAGAAAAAGAACCCGGACGTGCCGGAACTGGTACGTGGCAAGAGCGGCCGTGTGTTCGGCGCCCTGACCGGCCTGCTGACCCTGATGAAAGGCCAGCCGCTGGCCTACAACAAGGACAACCAGGAAGACAAGGAACCGCTGTTCGACGCCGCCGACACCCTGCGCGACTCGCTGCGTGCCTTTGCCGACATGATTCCGGCCATCAAGCCCAAGCACGCCATCATGCGTGAAGCGGCCCTGCGCGGCTTCTCCACCGCTACCGACCTGGCCGACTACCTGGTACGCCGTGGCCTGCCGTTCCGTGACTGCCATGAGATCGTGGGTCACGCGGTGAAGTATGGCGTGGAAACCGGCAAGGACCTGGCCGAAATGAGCCTGGACGAACTGCGCCAGTTCAGCGACCAGATCGAGCAGGACGTGTTTGCCGTGCTGACCCTGGAAGGCTCGGTGAATGCCCGTAACCACATTGGTGGTACCGCACCGGCGCAGGTGCGTGCGGCCGTCGCCCGCGGCAAGGCGCTGCTGGCTTCGCGTTAAGGCCTCAAGGCGAGGGCTTTGCCCTCGATCGCCGGCAAGCCAGCTCCCACAGGTATGGCGTGACCCTCAAGGTAAGCGCTGTAACTGTGGGAGCTGGCTTGCCGGCGATGGGCTGCGAAGCAGCCCCAGCTTTTAGCGTTTACCGCTGCGAATCATCTCCATGAAGGCCGGCATCGCCGCCTCCTTGTCCGCCACGATCCGCGCCATGTGCGGGTTGTCACCCATCAGCTGCAGCAACGCCTTGGCCTGCGGGAAGTCCGCCAGGAAGTCGATGTTCAGCACCTTCTTGCCCACCGCGTAGGCCAGGTCGACCGAGAAGCAGAACATCAGGTCTGCCAGGGTCAGTTGCTCACCCGCCACATAGGGGGCGAAGCGGCCGTTACGCTTGAGCGTGGCAAAACCGGCCAGCAGATCCGCGCGAGCTTTTTCCTTTATCAGTGGCTCGACCTGCATGCCAAAGAAAGACTCGGCATAGCAGGTACGCGCCGGCAGCTCGATGTAGAGCTCGATTTCCTTGAGCAGCTCACGCACCTTGGCCTGCCCGAACGGGTCGGCAGGCAGCAGCGCCTTGCCGCCCTGGGTCTGCTCGATATAGTCGAGAATCACACTGGTTTCGCTGAGGAAGCCGTGTTCGGTCTGCAGCACCGGCACCTTGCCTCGCGGGCTCACTTCCAGCGCCTGTGGCGCCTGGCCGCCATAGAAGATGACTTCTTCGAAGGGCAGGCCTTTTTCCAGCAGGGCCAGCTTGACCATGTTGTAGTAGTTGCTGACCGAGAATCCATGAAGCTTGAGCATGAGGTAACAGCCTCCAGGCCGTAAGGGGTTGGCCCGGCTTTTATAGACCGTACGACCGCCCCTGACCAGCGTCATGCACCCTGTCAATGCCCGGGCATTGCCGCCACGGGCGTGGCACACTGTGCATCCCATCACAGGAGTACCGCCATGAGCGAGCCCACCGAAATCGACAATGACGACGACGAAGCCTTCGCCGAGGCAACGCTGACCCAGGCTATCGAGAACCAGATAGAAAGCGGCGAGCCGCCTGCGGCCAAGGCCACCTTCAACAAGCTGACCCTGGTTGGCTATGAGCGTGAAGACATTCTCAACCTGATGGCCCATGTGCTGGCCTTCGAGATCGACAACATGCTGGTGGAAGACCGCGCGTTCAACAGCGAGTGGTATGAAAGCGCGCTGCGGGCGCTGCCAGAGTTACCACCTGAGATGGATCAAGGCGAGGACGAATAACCCGGCTACACTCGAAGATCAGGCACCGTAGAACGGTGCCGTCATCCTTGTCTGGAAGTCAGGAGTCGCCATGCCTTTTACCCCCGATCTGATTGCTGAACTGGAAGTACTTTCGCTGTTCAAGCACGACAGCAGCCAGGAAGGCATCAAGATTCACAAGAACGCTTCCCCTGCCCTGGTAGCCGCCGCGCAACGCCTGCATGAAAAGGGGCTGACCGATCAACCTGATGGCGGCTATCTGACCAGCCTGGGTCATGACGCTGTCGAAAGTGTCCAGTTGCTGCAGAACATTCTCAAGGCGCCACAGCCGGCCTGAACTGATAATGCCAGGGGCTGCCTTGCAGCCCATCGCCGGCAAGCCGGCTCCCACAGGTACAGCAAATGGCTTGAAGCCGATGCGGTCGGAGTGGGAGCTGGCTTGCCGGCGATGGACCGCAGCGCGGCCCTAATCAGTTGGCCGCTGCCCTGCGCCTTTCCGCCAGGCGCGAGCGCCCGTACAGGAACACGATGGCCAGCAAGGCCAGCGCCTGCGCCGAAAGCGAGTAGGCGTCAGCGTGAACCCCCAGCCAGTCGAACTCGAAGAACGCCACCGGCCGCGTGCCAAGTACCCCGGCCTCTTGCAGCGCCTTCACGCCATGCCCGGCGAACACCACCGACAAGGCACATAGCAGCGCGGCGTTGATACTGAAGAACAGCGACAGCGGCAGCTTGGCCGAGCCACGCAGGATTACCCAGGCCAACCCCACCAGCAGCACCAGCGCCGTGGCGCCACCCGCCAGCACCGCCTGGTGCCCGGCTGGGCCGGCCTGCAGCCACAGGGTTTCGTAGAACAGGATCACTTCGAACAGTTCGCGGTAAACCGAGAAGAACGCCAGCACGGCAAAACCGAAACGTCCGCCACCACTGACCAGGCTGCTCTTGATGTAATCCTGCCAGGCGGCAGCATGGCGGCGGTCGTGCATCCACACGCCAAGCCACAGCACCATCACCGCGGCGAAAAGCGCCGTGCAGCCTTCCAGCAGCTCGCGCTGGGCGCCACCAACGTCGATCACGTAGGCTGCCAGCGCCCAGGTTGCGAAACCGGCCACCAGCGCCAGGCCCCAGCCGATGTTGACGCTGCGCACCGCCGACTGCTGGCCGGTATTGCGCAGGAAGGCCAGGATCGCCGCCAGCACAAGAATCGCCTCCAGGCCTTCGCGCAGCAGGATCAGCAAGCCGGATACAAAGCTCAGCGACCAGCTCAGGCCATCGCTGCCCAGCAGTTTGGAAGCCTGCTCGAGCTTGGCCTTGGCTTCGCTCAGGCGTTGCTCGGCCTGGGCCACGGGCAAGCCGTCCTGCAGCGACTGACGGTAGGCCATCAGCGATTTTTCGGTGTCCTTGCGCGTCTGGGTGTCGATGTTGTCCAGCGAGCTTTCCACCAGCTCGAAGCCTTCCAGGTAGGCCGCTACTGACAGGTCATAGGCCTGGTCGTGATCACCTGCGCGGTAGGCCGCCAGGCTCTTGTCCAGAGTGCTGGCGGTGTATTCGAGCAATTGCGCCGGGCCACGTTTGACCTGCGGCGGCTGCGCGCGCTGGGCGCGGAACGCCTCCACGGCCGTGGCACCTTCGCTGGCGGCGACTTCGGCCGGGGTCTGGCGGGCCAGGTCGGCGATGTTCCAGGTCTTGTCGCCTTTGCCGGCTTCTGGTTTGGCGGTGAAGCTGGCGATGTAGGCAGCCACATCCCAACGCTGGCGGTCGTCCAGCTGGTCGGCAAACGAAGGCATCTCGGTGCCATCGATGCCTAGGGCCAGGGTGTTGTAGAGGTCGAACAGGCTCAACTGGTCGAGGCGCGATACATCGCGCAGGTTGGCGGGTGCAGGCTCCAGGCCCACGCCGGCCGGGCCGTCGCCGGCGCCAGTTTCGCCGTGGCAGATCGAGCAGTTTTGCGCATACAGCGAAGCGCCACGGGCCGGGTCCGGGGTAATCACCGGAGCCTGACTGACCTCATAGGCTACCGCCAGGCGAGCACCCAGCTGGCGGGCCTGCCTGGCAACAGCCGGGCCGTCCTGGCGCTGGTCGATGGCCTGGCGCAGCGCCTGGACGCCCTGCTCCAGGGCTGCTTGTTCAGCATGCGCAGGCAGGCCTTTGACCAAGTCGGCCAATACCGCGCTGAACTCCTGCTGCTCGCGGTATTCACCATCGTCGATCACCTTGCCGTCTTGCACGGTGGGCGGGTAGTCGGCGCCAATGTAGTCCAGCAGGTGCAGGGCCTTGGTGGCCTCGGCGGGGGCTTCGGCCAGCGCCAGGGTGCTGCACAGCGCCAGCACCGGGCCGAGCAAAATAACCGGCAGCCAGGCAAGCAGACGGGAACGGGTTTTCATGGCCAGTCTCGAAGGGAATGCGAAAGAGAACATTGTTCACTCCCACTTTGCTTCACTCAAGGGTGCTGGGCGGATTTCATGAAAAATCTTGGTACAAATCAGATGAAGAGGGGGGGATGCGCTGAACCTGCGGGAAATTCTGTCTTGTGTTGCCGGTTCGGGCCTCATCGCTGGCAAGCCAGACTCCCACAGGTATTGCACATGGCTTGAGGGAGATGAGGTCGAGGTGGGAGCTGGCTTGCCGGCGATAAAGGTTGCGCCGATGTCACTGGAAACACCGGGTACCAATTGATTGGTTATTCGCAGATCCATAGCCACTAGCCTGAGGAGCAAACCATCAGGAGACAGGGAACATGGATCGTCCCCACTCAGACCAGTTACGGCTTGGCCGTTTTTCGGAAACCAGTCGATTGTATCTGCTTACCAGCACAACCCTCGACCGGGCCCCAATATTCAATGACTTTCACTCGGCCCGCTTTCTGGTTGCCGAGTTGCGCCAGGCTGAAGAGGAAGGTGCCGTCAGATCGCTGGCCTGGGTGGTGATGCCAGATCATTTTCATTGGCTGGTCGAGCTTGGACCGGGCAGCCTGAAGCGCTTGATGCGCAGGGTGAAATCTCGCAGCACCATGATGATCAACAGGTATCAAGGGCGAAGCGGCCAGCTCTGGCAGAAGGGATTTCATGACCGGGCATTGCGCCGGGAGGAGGATGTGCAGGCGGTGGCGCGGTACATCGTCATGAATCCGAAGCGGGCAGGATTGGTCGCGAGGGTGGGGGATTATCCGCATTGGGATGCAATTTGGCTTTGATGGGGCTTTGCCTTTTGCCTGTCAGGGCCCTATCGCCGGCAAGCCAGCTCCCACAGGGTACACATCAGGCCTGTGGCAGGCGCTGACCTGCCTGGGCCTCATCGCCGGCAAGCCACACAGGTAAGTCACAGGACTCGATAGCAGTGGCGTACAGGTGTGGGAGCTGGTTTGCCGGCGATGGGCCGCATAGCGGCCCCGGGGTCTTTAGGGTTATTGAAGAACCTTGTTCATCCCCCGCTCCATATCATCGATCAAGGCCTTGGCCATCTCGCTTAGTATCCGCGCAGCGCTACCGGCAATGCGGTCGTTTTCCATTTCCGCTTCGGTGGTCAGGTGGCGAATACAGCCCAGCAGCACAGATAGCTGCGAGAAAGCATGGCTGAACGGCACATTTGGCTGCAGGCGGAACAAGTCGAAGGTTTCCACTCCTGCGGTTGCAGAGTCTCTGGGGTCATTGCTCATCGAGTCGCTCCTTGATCGTGGCGGGTTGCATGGGTGCGGTCGCACACGGCATTGATCAGGCGGCAGAGCAATCGAATATTCATGCCCATGGCATTGCGCGTGTCGCCGGGAGGGTTGTCGAGCAGGACTGTGGTGGTGTGGTCGATCGTCAGGGTGAGAGCGCTGATCAGCTCTTCGCAGTCTTTGGGGCTGAGAGGATCGATTAGTGAGAGCGCGGGAGGGTCGAGCAGAAGCAGATCGGTAACTGGTGGATCGGGGACGAGCTTGTTCATGGCAGAACTCCGTATGGGGGATTGAACTGCTCTCCTCCTTGTCTCACGAAGTTGGGTGGCAGTCGTGCACGGTGTGAGACACGGGACATACGGTAACCCCGGCCAGACCGAAGCCTGTCCGCACACGACCGCCATAAAGCGGTGCTACCGAATGAAATCCGGGTGTCTCACGCCCGATCGCCTTGCGAGGCGACCCCACGACAGTATTCCGGGAACACTTTCCAGCCAAGACAGCACCTTCCGACAGGTGCTGTAGGATAATTCGACAGGGCATCCGAACTGAAGCATTTGGTTTCAGGTTCGGAAATGTCTTACGACGCCTCAGTTCGGTGCGGGTTGAAAACGGCAAGGCCTGGCCCTCATGGTCCAGCCACCGATTCAGGCGAGCTTTTCCTTCACCGTGAAATCCACTTCCAGATCGGCATTGGCCAGCAGATTTACCAGGGCATCCAGGGAAAACTTGTCAATCTTCCCATTCAAAAGCTCACTCAAGCGCGGTTGAGTGACATGTAGCCGACGCGCCGCATCCTTCTGAGGTAGATCCCAGGCACGCACCGTCTTGACCAAAATCCGCATCAACTGCGAGCGCAGCCGAAGGTTGTCGGCCTCTTCTGGCGTATCAGCCAACGCGTCCCATACAGATGCCGAGCGTTCATTCGCCATTGTTGATCACCTCTCAGTCCAGCGACTTGAAACGGGCTTTCGCCACATCAATATCGCGCTTATCCGTCTTTTCAGTTGTCTTGCGGAATGCATGCAGGACATAGACAGCCTCCGGGCGGTTCACAACATAGAACACGCGAAAAGCACCGTCTTTACACTTGATGCGGATCTCCCGCACACCCTGCCCCACATTCTCCATCGACTTCCAGTCGGTAGGTTCTTCACCGGACTGGATCAAGTCCAGCTGATACCCAGCCCGCTGCCTCGCCGCTGGTGGGAACCTGCGCACATCATCCTTGCTGCCGCCTACCCATTCGATAGGCTTCTGACCGTCCCACATGCCGCATACCCCTTCGCCATTGCTCCAATCGCCAGCTGCGCTTGCGCCTCATGCCTCACCCGTGTGTTTGGTCATGCCGCTGCACCTTTCTGGCGTACATGGCAATGCACAGATTCCAGGAGCCTGCACACAAATTATATCGATACCGATATAACATCAAGCCTGTAAATGTCCATTATCGACACCTACTAGAACAGAAAGGAATGGGCAACAGAAGTGAGGCAACTCACCTGAAAAGGCGAGCCAAGGACATTAAACCTGGTGTGCTTCCCAGCCAAGACAGCACCTTCCGAGAGCTGCTGTAGGATAATTCGACAGGGCGTCCGAACTGAAGCATTTGGTTTCTGGTTCGGAAATGTCTTACAGCTCTAGAACCTAGGCGAGGGCTTTGCCCTCGATCGCCGGCAAGCCAGCTCCCACAGGGTACGCACCAACTTCGAGGCATGTACAAGCCGGCTACAACAGGTGCACCACAGGCCTCAAAAGCGGTGGAGTACCTGTGGGAGCTGGCTTGCCGGCGATTTGGCCTCAAGGCTTGGCGGTGCCCTTCCAACCCCCACCCAACGCCAGGAACACACCAATCTGCCCCTGAGCCACTTGGCTATTGGCCGCTGCCAGCTGCGCGCGCATGTCGGTGTAGGTGCGCGTCGCCTGCAGGTCGGCCAGGAACGATTCACGCCCCGCCTGGTAATACCGGTGCGTCTGGTCCGCCGCTTCCTTGGCCGATTTCTCAGCCTCGGCCAGCGCGTCACGCCGATCCAGCAAGGCGCTGTACTGCGCCAGGCGGGTCTGGGTCTCGCGAATGGCGTTCAGCACTACCCCATCAAAATTCGCCAGGGCTGCCTGGGTCGAGGCTTCGGCCATGCGAATGCGGGCACGGGTGCCGTTGGTGGGGATGGTCCAGCTGATCTGCGGGCCAAAGCCCCAGCGGTTGGTCGACGGATCACCGAGGTTCTCGAGAATACCGATGGTACCAACCTGGGCGCCGATGCTGATGTCCGGGTACAGGGCACCAGTCGCCACGCCAATGTAGGCGGTGGCAGCGGCCAGCTGCCGTTCGGCCTGGCGCACGTCTGGACGGCGCTTGAGCAACGCCGCGCCATCGCCCACCGGCACCAGCTGGTTCAGGTGCGGCAGCTCGGCACAATCGGCAGTGCCGGCAGGCAGCTGATCAACCGGTTTTGCCAACAAGGCAGCCAGTGTGTACATACCGGTCTCGCGCTCCGCCTTGAAGCGTGGCAGTTCGGCGCGCAAGGATTTGAACTGGGTCTGCGAGCGGGTGACCTGGGTTTCGTCGCCACGCCCGGCATCACGCAGGCGCTGGTTGAGCTTCACGCTCTGCTCCTGCAGGTCGAGCGACTCGCGGGCAATGTGGTATTCCTCGTTGGCCGAGCACACCTGGGTGTAGGCCTTGACCACATCCGCCACCAGGGTGATGCGGGCGGTATCGGCGGCGGCCTGCACTGCGTCGGCATTGGCCTTGGCCGCCTCGGTGCCACGCTTGAAAGTACCCCACAGGTCGAACTGGTACGAGGCACTGATGATGGCTTCGCCGATGTTGGCCACCGGCACTTTCTCTGGCAGCAGGAAGGCCTCGCCCGATTCCTGCAGGCGCTGGGCGCCAAGTTTGACGCCGCCGTTGAAGCCACCTTGCGACTCAGCCACTTCGACCTGGGCGCGCGCCTTGGCAATGTTGGCGGCAGCCACGCGCAGGTCGGTGTTGGCACTCAGGGCCTGGCGCACCAGCTCGTTCAGCCGTTGATCCTGATAAAGCTGCCACCAGTCCTCGGGCACCGGCGCCGATACCACACTGTCGGCATCCTGGCGCAACGGGCCGTTCAGGTCGCTGCGTTGCACCGCCGCGTCCTTCGGCACCTCATAGTCGGGGCCGACCATCATGCAGGCCCCCAACGACAGGCACAGCCCCGCCAGGATCAGCTGTTTCATGGGCGCTGGCCCTCGATGATCGACACCGTGGCGGTTCGCCCGGCAATCATGCGGAAGTCTTGCGGCACTTCATCAAAGGCGATGCGCACCGGAATACGCTGGGCCAGGCGCACCCAGCTGAATGCGGGGTTGACGTTGGGCAACAGGTTGGCGCCACTGCTGCGGTCGCGGTCTTCGATGCCGGCGGCGAAGCTTTGCACATGGCCACGCAGGCGGGTGTTGTCGCCCATGACGCGAATGTCCACGGCATCGCCGATGTGGATACCGCCAAGCTTGGTTTCCTCGAAGTAGCCATCGACGTGGTACGAGGCGCTGTCGACCACCGAGAGCACCGGGCGGCCGGCGGTGACGAATTCGTGATTACGCGGTGCACGGTCGTTCAGGTAACCGTCCACCGGGCTGCGCACCACCGAGCGGTCGAGGTTTAGCTGGGCGGTATCGACGGCCACCTGCGCCTCGCTGACGGCAGAGCGGGCACGGGCCTCGCGGGACTGGCTTTCTTCCAGCTGCTCGGCGGCCACCAGATTGCCCAGCTTGCGGTTGCGCTGCGCTTCGCGGGTGGCCTGGGCCAGGGTTTCCTGGCGCTCGCCCAGGGTCGCCTTGGCCTGGCGCAGGGCCAGGGTGAAACGGTCCTGATCGATGGTGAACAGCACATCGCCGCGCTTGACGGTCTGGTTGTCACGCACCTCGACCTTCTGGATCAGCCCGGACACGTCCGGGGCAATCTGGATCACGTCGGCGCGGATGTGCCCGTCGCGGGTCCATGGGGCGAACATGTAGTACACCACCATCTGCCACACGAGCACGGCGGCGAAGGTCACTACCAGCAAGGTCAGGACCACGCGGCCCAAGGTCAGCAAAGGTTTTTTCATGGCAGCATCAGGTTTCGGCAAAAGTGGTCCACCGCACCAAGCAGCACGGCATACAGGGCAACGTTGAACAACGCCCGGTGCCAGACCAGGCGGTAGAAATGCAGACGCACCAGCACCGCGTGCACCCCGAGGAACAGCAGGTAGGTGCCAAACATCATCACCAGCAGCGTGGGCAGGAATACCCCACTGATATCCAGTTCACCAATCACAGGGGCGCTCCGTCGAGGCCGGGGGGCAGTTGCGGTTGTTCGGCTGGTTCGAGCATCACCTCCACGCCCGGCAGCAGCGCCAGGCGCAGGCCGCTCAGCGCGTGCAGCAGGTGGGTACGGGCATCGCCGCGCTCGTACAGTTCATCCAGGTTCAGCGCCAGGCGCGCGCGCTCCATGTTGCGCAGCAGCGCGGCCGGGGCGTGCAGGCGCTCGCCGGCACGCAGGCAGGCGGCGTAGTGCGCGCCAACTTCCTCGACCACTGTGTTCAGGCGCTCGCGAGCCTGCTGCCCGGCACGCGGCATATAGGCCAGCAGGTCGAGCAGGTTCAACCCCACGCGCAGGTCGCGCAGTGCCACCCCGCTGTCCTGGCCGGTTTGCGACAGACGCGGCAGATGCTGCATCAGGCGGTCTAGCATCTGCACGCCGACCTGGCGGTGCTCGGCCAGGGTGGCCGGCTCGGTCATTTCAACGATGTCGCGCCAGGCGAAGCGGGTCATGCGCTTTGCCGCCAGCTCCACACCGAACGGTCGCATCACCAAGGTCCAGATGAAGGCGAACAGCAGCCCCACGGGGCCAGCCAGGTTGGAATTGAGGAAGGTGAAGAAGTCAGCGTCGTAGGCACCCTGGATGCTGATGAAGGTCGAGGTGTTGACGATGGTCAGCAAGGTACCCAGGTAGAAGCGCGGCTGCACGGTCAGGGTGCCAACGCAGATGAACGGCACGGCAAAGGCCAGCACCAGCATCGGGAAATCGTGCAGGTTGGGCAGTATCAGGAACAGGTAAAGGCTGGAGAAGATGACCGACATCAGCGTCCAGAAGAAGAACCTGTAGATCTGCGGCGCCGGGTCGTCCATGGCGGCGAAGAAGCTGCACGACACGGCGGCGAGGATCACTGCGCTGGCGCCGTCGTTCCAACCCAGGCCAATCCACAGGCCGCAGGCGACAACGATCGCCAGTACGGTTGAGGCCACCGAATACAGCATCAGGCCACGGTCGAAGAACGCCGTCAGGCGGCCCAGGCGCCAGTGGCGGTACACCGCGCGCCAGGGTTTGGAGTCGTCGCTGCGCAGGGCATGTTGCAGGCTGCAGCAGTCCTGCCACAGGTCGGCCCATTCGGTCAGGCGGTACAGAGCGTTGGACAGTAGCAGTTCGGCGCGCTGGTCGAGGGCAGCGGCGCCCGGCTGCAGGCGCTCGATCTGTTCGTGCAGGGCGGTCCAGCGGGCGACCGAGGCGCTGTCGACAGTGCCCTTGAGCCATTCGCGGGCGGCATCGAGCAACGGTTGCAACTGGGCGAACTGTGCCGGGGCGCGGCCTTCGAGGGCGACCAAGGCGTCGTCGAGGGCATCGATCACGGGCAGCAGGTGGATCATGCGCCCGCGCAACTCGCGGGCATTCTTCAGGGTGTGCGGACCGGCACCTTCATGGCCGAGCTGGCCGATCATCAGCTCCAGCGAGTTGAAGGTGGCAACCATCGCCCCGCGCATGCCGCCAACCTGGTCTGCGCTGGCTTGGCGGGCCAGGTAGGTGTCGCTATAGCGGATCGCCTCGGTGAACCAGCTACCAGTGGCACCGACTACAACCGGCGCCAGCCGGCGTGGCCAGAAGATCGCCCCGACCACCGCCGCGCAGACGATCCCCAGGCAGATTTCCTGGGCGCGGGAAGACGCCACGTCGAACACAGCAAGCGGGTTGTCGACCACCGCCAAGGCAATCATCGGCAAGGTGTAGCCGGCTAGCATCAGCACGTAGTTGTTGGCGGTGCGCAGGTTCAGCGAAAGGAACAGCAAGGTGCCGGTCCACAGGGCGATGGCGATGCTCAGCAGCAACGGCGACTGCACCAGCGGTGGGACCAGGAAAATCGCCCCGCCGGTGCCGAGCAGCGTGCCCACGGCACGGTACAGGGCCTTGGAGCTGGTGGGGCCAAGGAACGGGCTGGAAACGATGTACACCGTGGCCATGGCCCAATAGGGGCGCGGCAACTGCATGAGCAGGGCGATGTACAGGGCGATCATGGAGGCGGCAAAGGTACGCACGCCATAGAACCAGTCGCGGGCCGGGGGCACCGAGCTGAAGAAACCGCTCATGCTGTCCCGCCTGTGTTGCCCAGGCCGGCGGCTTCGAAGGCACGCAGCACGCGCAAGGCGGCTTCCAAATCGGCCTGGTCGATGCCATGCAGCACCTCGCGGCGCAGGCGCACCAGTTCGGCTTCGATGGACTCGGCCAACGTGCGGCCTGCGGCGGTCAGGCTCAGGGCCTTGGCGCGGCGGTCCAGCGGGTCCTCGCTGCGGCATACCAGGCCGGCCTTGCACAGTTGGTCGAGCAGGCGCACCAGCGACGGGCTTTCCAGGCCGGCGGCCTGGGCCACGGCCACCTGATGCACGCCGTCACCCAGGCGCACGATCATCAGCAACGGCGCGGCGCAGGCCTCGGAAATGCCGTAACCGGTCAGGGCGGTATGGCAGATGCGCCGCCAATGGCGGGCGGCAACCACCATGCCGCTGCTGACTTGCAGGCGCAGGAGATCAAGGGACATGACAGGAACCAAGGATATTCATAGTTTGCTAACTATCAATATACGCCTTTGCCTCCCCCTTTCGTCAACCGGGGGTGACGGATAGCCTGGGTGAAATGTTGTTCATGCTTTTGTCTTACTGGCCCTTTCGCGGGCTTGCCCGCTCCCACAGGGACCTCCCTCACAGGACCTGAAGTTTGTGCAATTCCTGTGGGAGATTCTATGGTTTTCAGCAAGCCAGTTTCTCGCCTTTGGTGACATATTCGTCCTGATTTTTCATCAGGGCGAATGCCACCCGCGCGAGC
>NZ_NEJN01000015.1:33923-116826 GCF_002113105.1 Pseudomonas sp. B22(2017) | reverse complement strand
AACCATGACCGCATCAAGCTGAGGCTCAATGGCCTGAGCCCTGTCGAGTACAGGACCCAGGCGGCAGCTTAAACTGTCCAACTTTTTGGGGGCAGTCCAGTTACTGCACAGGCTTTGAAAGGGGCGCTGTCCCTGTGGGAGCGGGTTCACCCGCGAAGAGGCCAGCAGAGCAGACATCATCCTTTGCGGGTACCCAGCCAATAAAACACCCCCGCCAGTATCACCGACAACACCAGCAGGTAGAAGATCGCCCCCGGCCACAGATGTACCAGGGCAAACCCCACCATCACCGGCCCAAGCGCCGCACCGAGGTTGGACAGGTTCTGCGCGCCGTAATACACCCCACGCAAGTGCTCCGGCGCGATCAGGTCGATGAACATGTACTCGGCCGGGATCACGATGATCTCGCCCAGGGTGAACACCAGCATCGCCAGGCACCACGCCAGCGCCGAACCGGCCAGGGCAAAGCCCAGCAGGCCGGCGATGAACAGGCCCATGCCGGCCAGCAGCCAGGGCATCAGGCGCTGGCGGCTGATGCGGCGGCCGATCAGGTACTGCAGGGCAATCACCGTCACCGCGTTGGTGGTCACCAGGTAACCGATCAGGCGCGCCGCCTCGGCCGGGCTGCTGGTTACCACCAGGTATTGCGACAGGTAGGCAGTGAACTGGCCGAATACTACCGCGCTCAGCACCCCGCCCAGGGTGAAGCATATCAGCCGTCGGTCACGGGCCAGACCCAGCGCCACCTGGCCAAAGCCGACCCCGGGTTTGTCCGGCACACTGGCCTGCAGGCCGCGGTCCCCCAGGCGCCAGTAGGTCAGGCACATACCCAGGCCGAGCAGGGCGGAGGCAATGAACGGCATATGGTCGTTCAGCTCCAGCATGGCCACGCCCAGCAGCGGGCCGGCGGCGTAGCCGACGTTGCTGAGGGTGTACTTGATGGCGAACACTTCGGCCCGTGCCTCCACCGGTAGCAATGCGCAGAAGCCCGCCTTGGCAGCGATGTCGACCACTGCCAGGGCCAGGTTGATCAGTACCAGGCAGATAAAGAACAGCAGCGCCGAGTTGCTGGCGACCGCGCCGACGAAAGCCAGGGCAAACAGCAGGGTGCTGGCGCTGACCAGGGTGTGGTTGCGCAAGGTATCCACAAGGTGGCCGCCATACAGGCTCAGCAGCGAGGCGATGATCAGCGCACCACCGATCAGCAGGCCGATCTGGCTGATCGGCAGCTGGAAGTTGTCAGCCAGGTACACCACCAGGTAGGGCAGGGTAAGGGCACGGGCGACGGTGAGGGTGAAGGTAGTGCCGAGCAGCAGGCGCACGGTGTGCGGGTAGCGTTTGATGGCGGCGAGCATTGCCACGTCCTTGTTGTGGAATAGCCGAATCGGAGCATATGACAAATGGGGGCTGCTCTGCAGCCCATCGCCGGCAAGCCAGCTCCCACCTCGACCGCATTGATCTCAAGCCATGTGCGGTACCTGTGGGAGCCGGCTTGCCGGCGATGAGGCCGGGACAGGCTTGCTACAGAATCACCGCGCTTGCCAGTCAGTGCATTTCCCATGCAGATTTGTGGCTTGTCGCGCCCTGCGCGCCTCCAATTGAAAAGCCCTCAGGACCAAGGACGATGAGTCACTCCTCGCAATTCACCTTGCTCGGCAAGCGGCGTTTCCTGCCGTTTTTCATCACCCAGTCGCTGGGTGCCTTCAACGACAACCTGTTCAAGCAGTCGCTGATCCTGGCGATCCTGTTCAAGCTCAGCCTGGGCGACGGCGACCGTTCGATCTGGGTCAACCTGTGCGCCCTGCTGTTCATCCTGCCGTTCTTCCTGTTCTCTGCGCTGGGTGGGCAGTTTGGCGAGAAGTTCGCCAAGGATGCGCTGATCCGGGCCATCAAGCTGGCCGAGATCGCGATCATGGCGGTAGGCGCGCTCGGCTTCATCACCAACCACCTGGCGCTGATGCTGGTGGCGCTATTCGGCATGGGAACCCACTCGGCGCTGTTCGGCCCGGTGAAGTACTCGATCCTGCCGCAGGCCCTGCGCGAGGAAGAACTGGTCGGCGGCAACGGGCTGGTGGAAACCGGTACCTTCCTGGCCATCCTCGCCGGCACGATCGGCGCCGGGGTGATGATGTCGGCCGACAGCTATGCCACCGTGGTGGCTGGTGGCGTGGTCGGCACCGCCGTGCTCGGTTACCTGGCCAGCCGCTGGATCCCGCGGGCCGCTGCCGCTTCACCGCAAATGCCGCTGGACTGGAACATCTTCAGGCAGTCGTGGGCGATCCTGCGCATGGGCCTGGGGCAGCCGCCGGCGGTGTCGCGCTCGATCGTCGGCAACTCGTGGTTCTGGTTCGTCGGTGCCATCTACCTCACGCAGATCCCGGCCTACGCCAAGGACTGGCTGCACGGTGACGGCACGGTGGTGACACTGGTGCTGACCCTGTTCTCGGTGGGGATCGCCCTGGGTTCGCTGCTGTGCGAGCGGCTGAGCGGGCGCAAGGTGGAAATCGGCCTGGTGCCGTTCGGCTCGTTCGGGCTGAGCCTGTTCGGCCTGCTTTGGTGGTGGCACTCCGGCGATGTGCCGGCTGCGGCGGCCCCGCACGACTGGCTGGCGCTGTTGGGCATGGGCCAGGCCTGGTGGATCCTGCTGTCTATCGTCGGCCTTGGGGTGTTCGGCGGCTTCTACATCGTACCGCTGTATGCACTGATCCAGGCCCGCACCGCCGAAGACCAGCGCGCCCGGGTGATCGCGGCCAACAACATCCTCAATGCCTTGTTCATGGTGGTGTCGGCAGTGCTCACCATCATCCTGCTGGGCCTGGCCGAGCTGACCATCCCGCAACTGTTCCTGGTGGTATCGCTGCTCAATATCGCGGTCAACGCCTATATCTTCAGGATCGTGCCCGAGTTCACCATGCGCTTCCTGATCTGGCTGCTCAGCCATTCGATGTACCGCGTGCAGCACCGCGACCTCGAACGCATCCCCGACGAAGGCGCGGCGCTGCTGGTTTGCAACCACGTGTCGTTCGTCGATGCGCTGCTGCTGGGAGGGGCGATCCGCCGGCCGATCCGCTTCGTCATGTACTACAAGATCTACAACCTGCCGGTACTCAACTTCGTGTTCCGCACCGCAGGCGCCATCCCGATTGCCGGGCGCAACGAAGACCTGGCCATCTACGAACGTGCTTTCGCGCGCATTGCCGAGTACCTGGCCGATGGCGAGCTGGTATGCATCTTCCCTGAAGGCAAGCTGACCGGGGATGGCGAAATCGACGTGTTCAAGGGCGGCGTCAACCGCATCCTCGAAGAAACCCCGGTGCCGGTCATTCCGTTGGCCTTGCAGGGGCTGTGGGGCAGCTTCTTCAGTCGTGACCCGGCCAAGGGCTTTTTCAAGCGCCTGTGGTCGCGGGTGACCATCGTGGCAGGCGCCGCCATCCCGGTGGAGGCGGCGCAGCCAGAAGCCTTGCGTGAGCAGGTCAGCCGCCTGCGCGGCAACCTTCGCTAGGGAAGGGCGTCAGCTGGCGCTGACTTTCAGGCCGACCAGGCCGGTAATGATCAGCGCCACGCTGACCAGGCGTACCAGGGCCATGGACTCGCCGAACAGGATGATGCCGGCGATCACCGTGCCGACGGCGCCGACGCCTGTCCAGATGGCATAGGCGGTGCCCAGCGGTAGCTCTTTCATGGCCAGGCCCAGCAGGCCCAGGCTGATGGCCATGGCGGCGACGGTGAGGACGGTGGGCAGTGGTTTGCTGAAGCCGTCGGTGTATTTCAGGCCGACGGCCCAGCCGACCTCGAACAGGCCGGCGAAGAACAGGATGATCCAGGACATGGTGCGTCTCCATCGTTGTGAATGATGGGGCCGTCCCCGGAATGGTCACGCTGTGCGTCGTGAGGTCGTCCTCACAGTGGGTGCCATGGTGCACATATGCAGCGCTCTGGGCAAGCCTGCGCGGGCCTCTTCGCGGGTAAACCCGCTCCTACAGGGATCTCCACAATTTTCAGATCTGTGCAGTATCTGTGGGAGCGGGTTTACCCGCGAAGGGGCCAGTTCAGGCAACATCAATGCCTGGCCGGCTCCCCACCTTCGGCTTCTGTCACAGGTTCCCCCATGCGCCGGAACCAGGTAGACAGCAGCGCCCCGGAAATATTGTGCCAAACGCTGAACAACGCACTCGGCACCGCAGCCAGCGGCGAAAAATGCGCCGCCGCCAGTGCCGCGCCCAGCCCGGAGTTCTGCATGCCCACCTCCAGCGCCAGCGACTTGCGCTGTGCCAGCGGCAGCTTGCACAGCCTGCCGGTCAGGTACCCCAGCAAGTAGCCGAAGCTGTTGTGCAATATCACCACCGCCATGATCAGCAGCCCTGACTCGGCGATCTTCGCCTGGCTGGCCGCCACCACCGCGCACACGATCATCACGATACTCACCACCGACACCAGCGGCAGTACCTGCACCGCCGCCTGCACCCGCGCGCCAAGCAGCCGCTGGGCCAGTACGCCGAGCACGATCGGCAGCATCACCAGCTGCAGGATCGACCAGAACATGTCCATGAAGGACACCGGCAGCCAGGCCGAGGCCAGGAACCAGATCAGCGCCGGGGTCAGCAGCGGGGCGAGCAGGGTGGTCACCGCAGCGATGGCCACCGCCAGCGCCAGGTCGCCACGGGACAGCCAGACCATCACGTTCGATGCCGTGCCGCTCGGGCAGCAGCCAACCAGGATCACGCCCACGGCGATTTCCGGCGGCAGGTGGAACAGCTGGCACAGCAGCCAGGCCATGCCCGGCATGATCACGAAGTGCGCGACCACACCCAGCATCACCCGCCAGGGCTGGCGGGCGAGGGCGGCGAAGTCATCGAGCTTGAGGGTGAGGCCCATGCCGAACATCACCAGGCCCAGCAGCGGCACGATGGCCACCTTCAGGGCGATGAACCATTGCGGTTGCAGGAAGGCCATCACGGCGAACACCAGCACCCACAGGGCGAAGGTATTGCCGACGAAGCGGCTGAGGGTGGCGAGGGCACGCATGGGGGGCAATTCCTTTTTGTTTTATCGCTTCAAGAATTTCACTGGCCTCTTCGCGGGCTTGCCCGCTCCCACAGGTACACCACAGTACTCAGAAGCTGTGGTGTACCTGTGGGAGCGGGCAAGCCCGCGAAAGGGCCAGTACGGTCTGAGGATATCTCCCAGGCCAGCACCGGCATTTCAAAACCAGTCAGACCCCTTGCGGAATCTCTTCTCCACCCAGCGCCTCGAACAGCACCGGCAGGAATTCGGCAAAGGTCATCATCATCAACTGGAAGCTGGCATCGAACTGTTGCGCAGCCTCATCGCCACCATCCTGTTCGGCCTGCTCCTGCAGCAGCTCTTCGAACTTCAGGCGCTTGATCACCATCTTGTCATCCAGAATGAACGACAGCTTGTCCTGCCAGGCCAGGGCCAGCTGGGTGACCACCTTGCCAGTGCTCAGGTGCAGCTGAATTTCCTCGCCGGTCAGGTCCTGGCGCTTGCAGCGCACGATGCCGCCGTCTTCGGCAGTGTCGCGCAGTTCGCACTCGTCCAGCACATAGAAGCCTTCGGCAGCTTCCTGCGACTTGACCCACTCGGTCATGGTGGCAACCGGGGCGATTTTCACGGTGGCCGGGCGCACCGGCAGCGAGCCCATCACTTCACGCAAGGTCGACAGCAGGTCTTCGGCACGCTTGGCGCTGGCCGAGTTGACCAGGATCACGCCCAGGCGCGGGGCGATGGCGGCGAAGATCATCGAGCGGCGGATGAACGCGCGCGGCAGGAAGGCCTGGATTATCTCGTCCTTGATCTGGTCGCGTTCCTTTTTATAGACCTTGCGCATCTGCTCGGTCTCGATCTCTTCGACCTTTTCCTTCACCGCGTCGTTGACCACGCTGCTGGGCAGGATGCGTTCCTCCTTGCGCGCGGCAATCAGCAGGTACTCGCCGCTGACATGCACCAGGGGAGCGTCTTCGCCCTTGCCGAATGGCGCGACGAAACCATAGGTGGTCAGCTCCTGGCTGGCGCAGGGGCGGGCCGGCTTGCTGGCCAGGGCCGCTTCCAGCGCTTCAGGCTCGAACGGGACTTCCTGGGTCAGACGGTAGGTCAGCAGGTTCTTGAACCACATGAGGGGCAATCTCTCCTTAATGCATAAGGCGGGCATTATTCTCCGAGCGGTGCTCTCAGGCCAACCCTGTCGGAGTGCCAGTAGCTGTAGCTGAATGTAAAGATGCACGTGGCAACGCTAGGTCTTTGAAAGGCCTGAGGTTTTTTTTGAAAAAAGTTAAAAAAGTGCTTGCCAGGGTACGGGGTCGTCCGTAGAATGCGCGCCACACCGAGACGAAGGGTGATTAGCTCAGCCGGGAGAGCATCTGCCTTACAAGCAGAGGGTCGGCGGTTCGATCCCGTCATCACCCACCACTCGATGTTTAGCGCAGCGGTAGTTCAGTCGGTTAGAATACCGGCCTGTCACGCCGGGGGTCGCGGGTTCGAGTCCCGTCCGCTGCGCCATATTTCACTTCCAGGGCCTACTGAACACCCGGAAGTAACAGAGAAAGCGACCTCAGGGTCGCTTTTTTTGTGCCTGCGATTTGGTGTTTTCGCGAAATCTGCAAAAAGTTTGATAAGTGCTTGCCAGAGCGCCAAGTCGCCCGTAGAATGCGCGCCACACCGAGAGACATGGGTGATTAGCTCAGCCGGGAGAGCATCTGCCTTACAAGCAGAGGGTCGGCGGTTCGATCCCGTCATCACCCACCACTCGATGTTTAGCGCAGCGGTAGTTCAGTCGGTTAGAATACCGGCCTGTCACGCCGGGGGTCGCGGGTTCGAGTCCCGTCCGCTGCGCCATATTCCACTTCCAGGGCCTACTGAACACCCGGAAGTAACAGAGAAAGCGACCTTAGGGTCGCTTTTTTTGTTTCTGCATTGAGCAAAAAACTATCTTGTATTGCCTGTCAGGGCCTCATCGCCGGCAAGCCAGCTCCCACCTCGACCGCATTGATCTCAAGCCATACGCTATCCCTGTGGGAGCTGGCTTGCCGGCGAATGGGCTGCAAAGCAGCCCCGGCAATCTCAGCGGCGACGCTCTTCTTCCCGTAAGGTCAGCACCTCGACCCCATCCTCGGTCACCGCCACGGTATGCTCCCACTGCGCTGACAAGCTGTGGTCGCGGGTAATCACCGTCCAGCCATCCTTCAGCGTGCGCGTCCCGCGTCCGCCCTGGTTGATCATCGGTTCGATGGTAAACACCATCCCCGGCTTCAACTTCAGGCCCATCCCGCGCTGGCCAATGTGCAGCACCTCGGGCCCTTCATGCATCTGCTGGCCAATGCCATGCCCGCAATACTCACGTACGACGCTGTAGCCCGCCGCTTCGGCATGGGTCTGGATGGCATGGCCGATATCACCCAGCGTAGCCCCGGGGCGTACCTGTTCGATGCCTTTCCATAGCGCGTCATAGGTGGTGTCTACCAAGCGCTGCGCCTCATCGCTGATCGGCCCGATGCTGTACATCTTCGACGAGTCGGCGATATAGCCGCCTTGTTCCAGGGTGATGTCGACGTTGATGATCGAGCCTTCTTTCAGCACTTCATCGACCTTGGGCATGCCATGGCACACCACATGGTCCACAGAGGTGTTGAGCGCATAGGGGAAACCATACTGGCCCTTGCTCGCCGGGCGGGCCTTGAGCGTGCCGACGATGAACGCCTCGGCGCGGTCGTTGATCTGCATGGTGGTTACGCCGGGGCGGATGAAGCTGTCGAGGTCGGCGAACACCTGGGCAAGCAGCTGGCCGGCGCGGCGCATCAGCTCAAGTTGGGCGGGGGTCTTGATAATCACCTGGGACATGGGGGGAGGGCAGTGGCTCATGCTGGAATGTGCCCCAGCATAGCGCCATGGGGTGCGGGGTTGCCATCGCATGGTGCACAGCCTGTACCGGCCTCTTCGCGGGCACGCCCGCTCCCACAGGTGCAGCACCGCCCTCAGGCCTTGCGATATCCCTGTGGGAGCGGGCATGCCCGCGAAAGGGGCGGCACAGCTGGCCCATAAATTGCTGTTTCACCTCCATCCAGGGCTATCAACGTCGACAGCCCACAAAACTTCACGACAAAGGCGCCGTGTTGCCCCGCTTGCCCAGCAAGCAGGGGCAGCCGGCGCCTTTTTGCGTTACCTACAGGAGCCCGCCCATGGCCAACAGCGAAGTGCGCAGCGTCTGCCCCTACTGCGGCGTCGGTTGCGGCATCGTCATGAGCGTCGCCGATGGCAAGGTCGGCAAGATCAGCGGCGACAAGCAGCACCCCAGCAACTTCGGCCGCCTGTGCACCAAAGGCCTCACCGCACACCTGCCGCTGAGCGCCGCCGGGCGCATGGAGGATGCCTATGTGCGCCAGCAGCGCAGCCAGCAGCCAGCGCGTACCGGTATCGACCAGGCCATCGCCGCCGCCGCTGCGCGCCTGCGCGGCATCATCGACCAGCACGGCCCCGACGCCGTGGCGCTGTACGTGTCCGGGCAGATGTCGCTGGAGGCGCAGTACCTGGCCAACAAGCTGGCCAAGGGCTTTATCCGCACCCGCCACATCGAGTCCAACTCGCGCCTGTGCATGGCCAGTGCCGGCAGCGGCTACAAGCTGTCGCTCGGTGCCGATGGCCCGCCCGGCAGCTACCAGGACTTCGAGCACGCCGACGTATTCCTGGTGATCGGCGCCAACATGGCCGACTGTCACCCGATCCTGTTCCTGCGCCTGCTCGATCGGGTCAAGGCGGGGGCCAAGCTGATCGTCGTCGATCCGCGGCGCAGCGCCACCGCCGACAAGGCCGACCTGTTCCTGCAGGTGCGCCCCGGCAGCGACATGGCCTTGCTCAACGGCCTGCTGCACCTGCTGCTGCGTAACGGCCACACCGACCCCGACTTCATCGCCCGCCACACCGAAGGCTGGGACGAACTGCCGGCCTTTCTCGATGACTACACCCCTGACCGGGTGGCAGCCGTCACGGGGCTGGCCGAGGCCGACATCATCAAGGCCGCCGAATGGATCGGCAGCGCCAGCAACTGGATGAGCTGCTGGACCATGGGCCTGAACCAGAGCATCCACGGCACCTGGCACACCAATGCGATTTGCAACCTGCACCTGGCCACGGGCGCTATCTGCCGCCCCGGCAGTGGGCCGTTCTCGCTGACCGGCCAACCCAATGCCATGGGCGGCCGCGAGATGGGCTACATGGGCCCCGGCCTGCCAGGTCAGCGTTCGGCGCTGGTAGCGCAAGACCGAGCCTTCGTCGAGCAGCAGTGGCAACTGGCCCCGGGCAGCCTGCGCAGCGAAGGCGGCGAGGGCACGGTGGCGCTGTTCGAGCAGATGAAAAGCGGCGCGGTAAAGGCCTGCTGGGTCATCTGCAGCAACCCGGTGGCCAGTGTCGCCAACCGCCAGCAGGTGATCGACGGCCTGCGCCAGGCCGAACTGGTAATTACCCAGGATGCCTTCCTCGACACCGAGACCAACCGCTACGCCGACATCCTGCTACCGGCTGCACTTTGGGCCGAAGGCGAGGGCGTGATGATCAACAGCGAGCGTAACCTCACCCTAATGCCACGTGCCGTCGAACCGCCCGGGCAGAGCCTGCCAGACTGGCAGATCATCGCCCGGGTCGCCTGCGCCATGGGCTATGCCGACGCCTTCGACTACCCCGATGCGGAAGCTGTGTACGAGGAAATCCGCCGCTTCCACAACCCGGTCACCGGCTACGACCTGCGGGGCATCGGCTATGCCGAACTGCGCGAGCAGCCACACCAGTGGCCCTGCGCCCCGGGCCGCGACAACCCGCGCAGCCCGCTGCGCTATCGCAACGACGGCAGCAGCCAGACGCTGTTGCGCGATGCCCAGGGCGAGTGCCCGGTGTTGGCCTTCCCGACCGCCAGCGGCAAGGCCCGCTTCTTCGCCCGGCCCTGGTTGCCGGCGGCGGAGCTGCCGGATGCCGATTACCCCATGGTGCTGAATACCGGCCGCGTGCAGCACCAGTGGCACACCCTGACCAAGACCGGCAAGGTAGCGGCGCTGAACAAGCTGGAGCCCGGCCCCTTCGTGGAAATCCACCGCGACGATGCCGCCCGGCTGGGCATTGCCGAAAAGGACCAGGTGGCCATTCGCTCGCGCCGCGGGCAGGCCGTGCTGCCCGCGCGAATCAGCGACCGGGTCATGCCGGGCAACTGCTTTGCCCCGTTCCACTGGAACGACCTGATCGGCGAGCAACTGGCGATCAATGCCGTGACCTGCGATGCGGTCGACCCGCTGTCGCTGCAGCCGGCGTTCAAGCATTGTGCCGTGACCCTGGAGCGGGTTGCCGGTGAGCGCATCGAAGCCCTTGATCTGAACACTGCCAATCCGGAGCCTGCCCGCATGCCGACCGCCACCCTGTCCCGTCTGCTTGGCCTGGACACCCTGCCAGCTCCGGTGCTGGCCGAGGAAGAGCGCCATTACCTGCAAGGCTTTCTGCTGGGCCTGGACCAGGCTCGCGCCGAGGGCGTGCCCTGTCTGCCGGCCAGTGCGCCGCTGGCCGCCAACCGCCGGTTGTTCGTCGATGGCTTGCTGGCCGGGCTGTTCGCCCAGCCGGCGGTGCTGCCCGATGCGGCGTTGATGGCACCACGGCACCAGGTGCTGTGGGCTTCGCAAACCGGCAACGGCGAGCTGTTGGCCGAACGCTGTGCCGAGCGCCTGCGCGGTGCCGGCCTCGACGTGCAGCTCAGCTGCATGGAAGCGGTCAGCCCGCGCCAGCTGCAGGGCGCCGCCAGCGTGGTGCTGATCGCCAGCACCTTTGGCGATGGTGACGCGCCCGACAGCGCAGCGGCATTCTGGCAAGCCTTGCAGGGCGAGGAGGGCGCCCACTGCGCCGAACTGCCTTTTGCCGTGCTGGCCCTGGGCGACTCCAGTTACGACCAGTTCTGCGGCTTTGGCCGCAAACTCGACCAACGCCTGGCCGAGCTGGGCGGGCGGCGCCTGCTGCAGCGGGTGGACTGCGAGCCGGACTTCGACGACGCCTTCGCCGCCTGGCTGGATGCGCTGCTGCCCACGCTAAGCAGCGCTGCTGCACCGCAACCGGTCACCGAGCCTGCGCCCGTGGCGGCCTATGGCAAGCAGCAACCCTGGGCTGCCACCTTGCTGGAAAACCGCCTGCTGAACGGCCCGGGTGCTACCAAGGAAACCCGTCAACTGGTGTTCGACCTCAGCGGCAGCGGCTTCACCTATGCCGCCGGTGATGCCCTGGGCGTGTGGCCGCGTAACTGTCCCGCCCTGGTCGACGAGCTGCTGGCGCTGATACAGCTCGATGGCCAGACCATGGTCGAACTGAAAGGCCAGCCCGCCATGCCGCTGACCGAAGCCCTGCAAGCGCACCTGGAAATCGCCAAGGTCACCACGCAGCAGCTGCAGGCCTTCGCCGGCAATGCCCCGGACCTGCAGCGCCTGCTGCAGCCCGAGTGCAAGGCCGAGCTGCAGGACTGGTTGTGGGGGCGGCAACTGGTCGATGTGCTGCGCGCCTTCCCCCAGCAACTGCCGCTGGCCAGCTGGCTGGAGCTGCTCAAGCCCTTGCAGCCGCGCCTGTACTCGATCAGCTCCAGCCCGCTGGCGCACCCGCAGCAGGTGCACCTGACCGTGTCCACGGTGCGCTATGGCGCGCGCAAAGGGGTGTGTTCAAGCTTCCTTGCCGACCGTGCGCAGGCGCTGAAGGTTGCCATCTTCCCGCAGGTGTCGAAGCACTTTCGCCTGCCCGAGGACGACAGCGTGCCGGTGATCATGGTCGGCCCCGGCACCGGAATTGCGCCGTTCAGGGCCTTTCTCGAAGAACGAGAGGCACGTGGGGCGAAAGGGGCTAACTGGCTGTTCTTTGGCGAGCAGTACGCGGCCACCGATTTCTATTACCAGGAGCAGCTACAGGCCTGGCAGGCTGCAGGGCACTTGCGCCTGGACACAGCGTTCTCGCGCGACCAGGCCGAGAAGGTCTACGTGCAGCAGCGCATGCTCGAGCACGGCGCGCAGTTGTGGCAGTGGCTGGAGGCGGGCGCGTACTTCTATGTGTGTGGCGATGCGCAGCGCATGGCCAAGGATGTGGATGCGGCGTTGCGGGTCATCGTCGCCGAGCATGGCAGCATGGATGCAGCGGCGGCTGCGGCTTATGTCGAAGCGCTGGGCAGGGCCAAGCGGTATCGGCGGGATGTGTATTGATGTGCTCCAAGATGGGGAGTGATGCACTTGGAATGTGCATTTGCTGTACTGGCCTCTTCGCGGGCACGCCCGCTCCCACAGGTACTGCACAGGTCTGAATAAACGTGGAGAACCCTGTGGGAGCGGGCGTGCCCGCGAAGAGGCCGGTACAGGAAACAGGGTTGGCACACTCCCTGCTTTATCCCAGTTACAACAAAGCCCACTGATCAACGGCGATCAACCCGGGCCCCCTACCGTGATGAATACAGGCAAAGGCGCCTGGAGCTTCGGCTCCAGGCGCTTTTTTTTTGATCGAGGATCGGCTTATGAAGGCAACAGCGAGCAGCGGGCAACGAGAGCGACTGGTCATCGTCGGCAACGGCATGGTCGGCCACCATTGCGTCGAACAACTGGTCAGCCGCGGCGCCTTGCAGCGCTTCGAAGTGCATGTGTTCGGCGAAGAGCGCCAGCGTGCCTACGACCGCGTGCACCTGTCCGAGTACTTCGGCGGCAGCTGTGCCGAAACCCTGGCCCTGTGCGGGCAGGACTTCTACGGCGCCAACGGTGTGCACCTGCACCTCGGTGAAGGGGTGCTGGAAATCGACCGTGAGCACGCCGAAGTGGTTACCGCCGAGGGCCGCTACGGCTACGACCAGTTGGTGCTGGCCACGGGTTCCTATCCCTTCGTGCCACCGATCGAAGGTTCCAGCGGCAATGCCCGCCTGGTCTACCGCACCCTCGACGACCTCGACGCCATCCGCGCTGCCGCAGCCAGTGCCCGACGTGGCGTGGTAGTGGGCGGTGGCCTGCTTGGCCTGGAAGCAGCCAACGCCCTCAAGTCGCTGGGCCTGGAAGCCCACGTGGTGGAGTTCGCCCCACGGCTGATGCCGGTGCAGCTGGACGGCGAGGGCGGTGCCGCGCTCAAGGCACAGATCGAAGCGCTGGGTGTTGGCGTGCATCTGTCGCGGGCCACCCAGTCGATCAGTGCGGGTGAAGACTACCGCTATCGCATGAACTTCGATGGCGGCGAGCATCTGGAAACCGACCTGATCGTGTTCTCCGCAGGTATCCGCCCGCAGGATGCCCTGGGCCGTGCCTGCGGCCTGGACATCGCCGCGCGTGGTGGCGTGGTGATCGACAACCACTGCCGGAGCAGCGACCCACGCATCTTCGCCATCGGCGAGTGCGCCTCGTGGAACGGCAGCGTGTTCGGCCTGGTCGCCCCTGGCTACAGCATGGCGCGCAATCTGGCGGCTTTGCTGATGGGTGAGGCCGCTGGCGAATTCACCGGTGCCGACATGTCGACCAAGCTCAAGTTGCTGGGCGTGGATGTCGGCTCCATCGGCGATGCCCATGGCGCCACCCCGGGCGCACGCAGCTACCGCTTCATCGACGAAGCCAACAGCGCCTACCGCCGGCTGGTGGTGGATGCCAGCGGCAAGCACGTGCTCGGTGCGGTGCTGGTGGGCGACAACAGCTACTACGACACCCTTCTGCAATACGCCCAGAACGGCATCGCCCTGCCAGCCGACCCGGCGGCACTGATCCTGCCGCAAGGCGGCGCACCGGCCCTGGGCGCCGATGCGCTGCCCGACAGCGCGACCATCTGCTCGTGCCACAACGTCAGCAAGGGCGCGGTCTGCGCCGCCATCGACAGCGGCTGCGGCGACCTTGCCGCAGTCAAGGGCTGCACCAAGGCCGCCACCGGTTGTGGTGGTTGCGCGGCACTGCTCAAGCAGGTATTCGAGCACGAGCTGACCGCTCGCGGCGTGGCGGTGGACAAGAGCCTGTGCGAGCACTTCGCCTACACCCGTCAGGAGCTGTACGGGCTGGTGCGGGTAGAGGGTATCCGCACCTTCAACGAACTGCTCGAACGCCACGGCAAGGGCCATGTCGGCTGCGATATCTGCAAGCCGGCGGTGGGCAGCATCCTTGCCTCGTGCTGGAACCAGCCGATCATGGACCCGGCGCTGGTGCCGCTGCAGGACACCAACGACACCTTCATGGCCAACATGCAGAAGAACGGCACCTACTCGGTGGTGCCGCGCATCCCCGGTGGTGAAATCACCCCCGACAAGCTCATCGTGATCGGCCAGGTGGCGAAAAAGTACGACCTGTACACCAAGATCACCGGCGGCCAGCGCATCGACCTGTTCGGCGCCCAGTTGCACGAGCTGCCGCTGATCTGGGGCGAGCTGATCGAGGCCGGCTTCGAAACCGGCCACGCCTACGGCAAGTCGACCCGCACGGTAAAGTCGTGCGTCGGCAGCACCTGGTGCCGTTATGGCGTGCAGGATAGCGTCGGCATGGCCCTGCGCCTGGAAGACCGCTACAAAGGCCTGCGCAGCCCGCACAAGCTCAAGTTCGCGGTGTCCGGCTGCACCCGCGAATGCGCCGAAGCACAGAGCAAGGACATCGGCGTGATCGCTACCGACAAGGGCTGGAACCTGTACGTATGCGGCAACGGCGGCATGCGCCCGCGGCACGCCGAACTGTTCGCCACCGACCTCGACGACGAAACCCTGGTGCGCCTGATCGACCGCGTGCTGATGTTCTATATCCGCACCGCTGACAAACTGCAGCGCACCTCGGTGTGGCGCGAGAACCTGGAAGGTGGGCTGGACTACCTGAAGCAGGTGATCCTCGACGACAGCCTGGGCCTGGCCAGCGAGCTGGAGGCGCAGATGCAGCATGTGGTCGACCAGTATGAATGCGAATGGGCCAACGCCCTCAACGACCCCGAGAAGCTCAAGCGCTTCCGTACTTTCGTCAACGACCGCCGCGCCGACCCGGACGTGCACTTCGTGCGCGAACGCGAACAGCGCCGGCCTGCTGCGCCACTGCACCTGATCCCAACCGTCGAGGAGGCTATGTGATGAACTTGTCCAATGCTGCTGTGAAAACCCACGAGAACTGGCAGACGGTGTGCCAGGCGGATGACCTGGTGGCTGATTCCGGGGTGGTGGTTTGGCTCGACGGGGCCCAGGTGGCGCTGTTCTACCTGCCGGGGCAGGCGCAGCCGCTGTACGCGGTGGACAACCGCGACCCGCGGTCCGGCGCCAACATCATCGGTCGCGGCCTGGTGGGCAGTGTGCAGGGCGAGCTGGTGGTGGCGGCTCCGTTGTACAAGCAGCACTTCAGCCTGGAGAGCGGGGAGTGCCTGGAGGATAGCGGGCAGCGCCTGCGGGTGTGGCCGGTGCGGTTGAACGGGGAGGCTGTGGAGTTGGCTGTGGCCTGATAGTCATCTGCCGCCTGCACCGGCCTCTTCGCGGGCACGCCCGCTCCTACAGGTACTGCACTGGTCTGGAGAACTGTGGAGATCCCTGTGGGAGCGGGTTCACCCGCGAAAGGGCCGGTACAGGCTATCTGCATGCGGTAAGCTTGAGCCCATGAACCTCGACACCCGCATCAAGTACCGCCACCTGTTGTGCTTCCTGGAGATTGCCCGGCAGGGCAGCCTGGCCAGGGCTGCCGACATCCTGGCAATCAGCCAGCCAGCCATCTCCAAGACCCTCAAGGAACTCGAAGACCTGCTGGAAACGCGCCTGTTCGCGCGCAGCCGCCAGGGCGTCGAGCTGACCCCGGCCGGTACGCGTTTCATGCGCTATGCCGGGCCCAGCGTGCAAGCCCTGCGCGATGGCGTCAGCAGCCTGCGTGGCGAGGCGCGGGCGCCGTCGCAAGTGCGCATCGGCGTGTTGTCCACGGTCGAAGGCCTGCTCATGCCCGAAGTGCTGTGCCGCCTGCACCAGCGGCATGAGGCGCTGGTGATCAGTGTGGTCACAGGGGTCAGCGCGCAGTTGCTCGGCCAGTTGCGCCTTGGCGAACTGGAGCTGGTGGTCGGGCGCATGACCGACAGCCCGCAGATCCAGGGCCTGTCGTTCGAGCACCTGTACAGCGAGTCGATGAGCCTGGTGGTGCGGCCCGGCCACCCGCTGCTGGCCAGCAAGCCAGTAGAGCGCGGGGAGGTTGGACATTACCCGCTGGTGCTGCCGCCAGCCGGCACCACCATCCGCCAGCATGCCGACAGCCTGTTCGTGCAATGTGGCATCCAGATGCCCGCCCAGCGCCTGGAAACCCTGTCGCTGGCGCTAAGCCGGCGCTACCTGCTGGGCAGCGATGCAGTGTGGGTGGCGCCGCGCGATGCGGTGCTGCTCGACCTGCGCCGGGGCGAGCTGGTCGAGCTCGACCTGGGTGTGCGCGAGCCGGGCGGCTCGGTCGGCATCTGTCGCAATGCTGCCTTGCCGCAGAGCCTGCCTGGGCAGTGGGTATGCGAGGTGCTGCGCGAGGTAGCAGGGCTATACCGAGAGGGCAGCTATCCCTGAACGCAGGTTCGGCCCTTTCGCCGGCAAGCCAGCTCCCACAGGGATAACAACTGCTTCCGGGCCTGTGGTCAACCTGTGGGAGCTGGCTTGCCGGCGATAGGGTCAGTGCAGGCTTCTCAGCATTCAGCTAAATAAATCCGCCGCAAAACCGGGCAAAGGCGCCGCAACCGATCAATACTGGCCAGTGGCTGCACATCCTTTGATGAATAAGCGTTTAACTACTGAACTTCCTTACCAAAACCCGCTCCTATGCCGGTAGCCATTGGTCATGGCCGCCTGCTAAGCTCGCGGCTTTACCCTGATTGCCCTTTTGGCGCATGAACAAGGAAATAGCATGAAACAGCATCGTTTGGCGGCTGCGGTTGCCCTGGTAGGCCTGGTACTGGCTGGCTGTGATCAACAGACCAGCAGCCCCGAGCTGAAGACTCCGGCACAGAAAGCCTCCTACGGTATCGGCCTGAACATGGGCAAGAGCCTGGCTCAGGAAGGCATGGAAGACCTTGATTCGAAAGCAGTAGCCCTCGGCATCGAAGACGCCGTTGGCAAGAAGGAACAGCGCATCAAGGACGAAGAGCTGGTAGAAGCCTTCACTGCGCTGCAGAAGCGTGCCGAAGAGCGCCTGGCCAAGGCCAGCGAAGAAGCCGCCTCCGCCGGCAAGAAATTCCTCGAGGAAAACGCCAAGAAGCCAGGCGTGGTCACCACTGCCTCGGGCCTGCAGTACGAAGTGGTCAAGAAGGCCGATGGCCCGCAGCCCAAGGCGACTGATGTGGTCACCGTCCACTACGAAGGCAAGCTGATCGATGGCAAGGTGTTCGACAGCTCCGTCGAGCGCGGCAGCCCGATCGACCTGCCGGTCAGCGGCGTGATCCCGGGTTGGGTCGAAGGCCTGCAGCTGATGCACGTCGGCGAGAAGTACAAGCTGTTCATCCCGGCTGAACTGGCTTACGGCGCACAAAGCCCAAGCCCGCTGATTCCGGCCAACTCGGTTCTGGTGTTCGATCTGGAACTGATCGCCATCAAGGATCCGGCCCAGTTGCAGGGCGCCGAGCCGGAAGCGGAAGCTCCTGCTGAAGCCCCGGCCGAAGCGCCTGCCAAGTAACACTGACTGGCTCACGCAAAACGCCCCGTCCTGACGGGGCGTTTTCGTTTGTGCCGGGTAGTTGGACGAACCTGCAACTGCTGATACTGTCCGAGGAAATGCAGCGTGAAGAAGCAGTATGCTTCTGACGCAAATCGTTTGCGGCGTACGCACCCACGGTGTGAAACGACTGTGTAAAAAACGCCCGATCTGACCGAGGCCCTTGCCTGGCAGGCACCTGGGGTCAGAAACGTCGCCCTGTTCACAAGGTTATCCACAATAAATGTGGATAACCTTTTCCTCTGGAGGCTCCATGAGCGCACCCTGGAATTTTGCCCGTTTCCTGCCGTTGGCCGAGCGCCTGCTCAGCCGCGGCCGGTTGCCCGCCTTGCTGTTCGCGGTAGCTCGCAAAGGTCCGCGCATCGGCCAGCTGCGTGAAGACGTGAAGCTGCTGCAGTCGCTGTGCCTGGCCTGGTGGCGCGGCGAGTACCGTGCCATCAGCCCCAAGGCGCTGGTCACCATCGTCGCCGGGCTGCTGTATTTCGTCAGCCCCATCGACGCCATCCCCGACTGGCTGCTGGGCGTGGGTTTCCTTGATGACATCGCGGTGCTGGGCTGGGTACTGAAGACCGTGGCAGACGAGCTGGCGCGCTTCAAGGCCTGGCGCGACAGCCAGGCGCCCGAACGGCTGCGCGTGGTCGAGCGGCTGCCGGCCACCCCCGAAGCGCTGCGGTTGGAACGCAACACGCAGTGAAACTGGCCGCAACCGCAGCGCAACTGCACAGACCCCAGAGTTGGTAATATAATTGGCATAAGGGTTATGCCTACGGATTACATGCTGTAATCCTTTTTAAAGGGGTTTGTAATGGGTATTCAGGTCATCAGCCGGGACGGTCAACCCGAGTACGCCGTCGTTCCCTGGGAACAGTACCAGGCACTGCTCAAGGCCGCTGGGCAGGCACCAGCCGAGGTAGTTGCCAGTGAAGCGCAGGGCGATGTAGCCAGTGCGCCATTGCCGGCCTTCAGCGAAGTGGCACAGCTTCGCCAGGCAAAGGGCATTGCCCCTGAGCAGTTGGCGCGCAATGTCGGGGTAAGCCCGGCATACCTGGCCATGATCGAATCAGGTGAACGCCAGCCGGATGCTGCTATCCGCCGTGCTCTGGCCTGGCATCTGGGGGTGGCTGGCTGGAGCGAACCATCATGAGCCAGGTCAGGATCAGCCGTCAGCACTGGGATAACCTGCTGGGCGAGCTTGACCTGGCCCGTCGTCAACGTCACTTGCTGACCTATCGAGCGCTGATCGAGCGCTTGCAGTTGCCCAGCCCGGCCATGCAGACGCTGACGGCCGCGCTGGAGTATCTGGCGGTGCTGGATGCCCGCGCCGAGCAGCCATTGCGCAGCTCGCTGGTGATCAGTCAGGGTGCCAGCCGTTTGCCGCGTACCGGGTTTTTTGAGTGCGTTGAACGGTTGGGCCGATTTTCCGGGCCGGTCGACGGCATGGAAGCGGCCTCATGGCATGCCTCCGAGGTGGTCAGGGTGTTCGAGTACAGCTACCCCGAAACGGCCTGAAGCGTTACCTGTCCCGGCCTCTCCGCGGGTAAACCCGCTCCGACAGGGATAGCGCCGACCTGTAGGAGCAGCCTTGTGCTGCGAAAGGGCCGGTATGTGTAATGCGCTCTTCGCAGCACAAGGCTGCTCCTACAAGGTACTGCACAAGGTTCAAGATGTGTGGTGAGCCTGTGGCAGCCGGCTTGCCGGTGACAGGGCCGGAACAGGCAGTGCATCCCTGTGAATCAATCCACAAGCCCTGCCATCGGCATCCACCACCTCCAATACCTCCAGGTGCCGGTGTCGGCCAAACAACTCCAGTAACTGCCCAATCGTGGCATTGAGCCGCACCGTCGGCTGTTCGGCCTGCGGAACGTTCATCAGCGCCGGTAGTGGCCGGCTTTCGCGCACCCCCAGCTCCTGCGGTCGCCCCAGCAGATAGCCCTGCACCAGGTCCACCCCCATTTCTACCAGCACCGCCAGCTCCTCCGCCATCTCGATGCCTTCGGCAATTACCTGCGCCTTCGACGCTCGGGCAATCTGCAATATCGAACCGACAAATTCACGCTTGAGCGGGTCGCGGTGGATGCCATCGATGAAGTGGCGATCGATTTTCACATATTCGGGTCGCAGCTCCGACCACAGGCGCAGGCTCGAATAACCCGCTCCCAGATCGTCGATGGCAATCGAGAAGCCCATGTCCCGGTAGTGGTGCAGGGCGTTGGACAGCAGCTGGAAGTCGTCAGTCGGGGTGTGTTCGGTCAGCTCGATTACCACCCGGCTAGGCGGCAGGCCGACCTGTCCGAGCAGTTTCAGGGTCTGCCCGGACGGGTAGTGCGGCTCGAGCAGCGATTCTGGCGAGATGTTGAGAAACAGTTTGCCCTGCAACTGCTGTTCGCTGAAACGCCGGCAGGCGCTTTCCCGGCAGGCAGCCTCCAGTTCGGTCAGGCGGCCGGCCTGGCGGGCGATGGTAAACAGGTTCAGCGGTGCGTGCAGCGGGCTGTTGGACGGCCCGCGGCTTAACGCCTCATGGCCGAAAACCCGTTGCTCGCTCAGGCACATGATCGGCTGGAACAGACTGTGGATGCTGCGTTGAGCCAGGATGGCACTCAAGGCACTGAGCTGTTCGGCGACGGTCATGGCGTATTCCTGAAAATGAAAGGGCCGGGCGATTCCACGCCCGGCCCCTCTATTTCACGACAGCGCGATGACTGTTTGATGACAAGTAGAGCTAATTTGCCATCATTGCCACAGTCTTACTTCTTGGCCACCTTGGTGCTTGCACTCAGGTAGTCGATAAGGATGCGGCCGGTTTCCGACAGGTAGGCATCGTCTTCCGGCTTGGTGTTTTCATCCTCGGTCGGCAGCGCATCCTCGTCCTCTTTCTTCAGCTCCTTCAGCGGCTCTTCACCCTTGGCCTTGCGGCGGATGTTCTCCAGTGCCAGCTGCTTGGCCTCGATTGCATCGTGGCGTGCACGACGGTCCTGCTCGTTGAGGCTGACGGTCTTTTCGTTCATCAGCTTCTGGGTCAGGGCCAGGCGGTCGCGGATGTAGGTGAACTCTGCATCCTTGTCGCTGCGCGCTTCATGCTGGGCCTTGAGTTGAGCCAGGAACGGCTTGAACGGGTCGGCCGCCGGCTTGACCACCGGGCGAATGGTGTCCCACGGCATGGCCTCGGGCAGGGCGCTCTCGCCGATCTCCTTGGTATCGATGATCGACGGGTAGTCGATGTCCGGCAGCACGCCCTGATGCTGGGTGCTCTGCCCGGAAACCCGGTAGAACTTGGCCAGGGTAAGCTTCAGCTCGCCATGGTTGAGTGGCTGGATGGTCTGCACGGTGCCTTTGCCGAAGGTCTGGCCGCCGATGATCAGCGCACGGTGGTAGTCCTGCATGGCACCGGCGAAGATCTCCGAAGCCGAGGCCGACAGGCGGTTGACCAGCAGTGCCAGTGGGCCCTTGTAGAAGGCACCGGGGTTTTCGTCTTCCAGCACGTCAACACGGCCGTCGCTGTTGCGCACCAGCACGGTCGGGCCTTTCTCGATGAACAGGCTGGTCAGCTCAGTGGCTTCCTGCAGCGAGCCGCCGCCGTTGTTGCGCAGGTCGATGACCACGCCGTCGACTTTTTCTTTCTGCAGCTCGGTCAGCAGCTTCTTCACGTCACGCGTGGTGCTCTTGTACTCCGGGTCACCGGCGCGATAGGCCTTGAAGTCGAGGTAGAAGGCCGGGATCTCGATGATGCCCAGCTTGTAGTCACGCCCGTCCTGCTTGAGCTTGAGCACCGACTTCTTCGCTGCCTGCTCCTCGAGCTTCACCGCCTCGCGAGTGATCGACACGATCTTGCTGGTCTGGTCGCTAGGCGCGTTGCTGGCAGGAATGATCTCCAGGCGCACCACCGAGCCTTTCGGGCCGCGGATCAGCTTGACCACTTCGTCCAGGCGCCAGCCGACCACGTCGACCATCTCCTTGTTGCCCTGGGCCACACCGATGATCTTGTCGGCCGGTGCCACCTGCTTGGTCTTGGCCGCCGGGCCTGCCGGCACCAGGCGCACGATCTTGACCTGGTCGTTGTCGCTTTGCAGCACTGCGCCGATGCCTTCCAGCGACAGGCTCATGTTGATATCGAAGTTTTCCGCATTGTCCGGCGACAGGTAGTTGGTGTGCGGGTCGTAGGATTGGGCGAAGGTATTGATGTAGGCCTGGAAGATGTCCTCGGCACGGGTCTGGTCCAGGCGCGACAGTTGGTTCTTGTAGCGCTTGGTCAGGGTTTCCTGGATCTGCTTGGGTTCCTTGCCGGCGATCTTCTGGCGCAGCACTTCGTCCTTGACGCGTTTGCGCCACAAATCGTCGAGCTCGGCCTGGTCCTTCATCCACGGGGCGTCCTTGCGGTCGATCAGCAAGGTTTCCTTGGCGTTGAAGTCGATCTTGTCCACGCCCTTGTTCAGCTCGGCCAGGGCAAAGTCCAGACGTTGCTTGACGCGGTCCAGATAGCGTTTGTAGATGGTGAAGCCCGGGTCCAGATTGCCGCTCTTGAGGAAATCGTCGAATTGCGTTTTCCATTTGTCGAATTCGGCGATGTCGGCAGCGGTGAAGTAGCTGCGCGCCGGGTCCAGCAGCTTGATGTAGCTGTCATAGATGATGACCGAACGGGCGTCGTCCAGCGGCGGCTTGCTGTAGTGGTGGCGCTTGAGCAATTCCACCACGTTGAGGCTGGCGACGATCTCGTCGCGGTCCGGCTGCAGGCTGTCCCATTTGTTGGCGGCCGCCGCATTGCCGCCGAGCGTGAGGCTGCCCAGGCCGATCATCAGCGCCAGGGCGGTGCTTGGGAGGAAATGCTTCATGCTGATTCGACGTGGAGACAATTGATCACGCATAGTAGGCCGTCTTTTCTGTTCACCGGTTGCAAAAAACCGGATGCATACTGCAAAAAGCCTGGGGACTTGGCGTTCCCAGGCTCGGTCATATGATTCAACTATGGAGGCACTGTGAAGGCATTGCAAGGCGTTGACGGACATGTGGCTTGGGTCGAGGCCGAGCGCCCGGCCTGCGACGCGGGTCAAGTGCGCATTCGCGTGGCTGCTGCGGGGCTGAACCGCGCCGATCTGCTGCAGATGAAAGGTTTGTACCCACCACCGCCAGGCGCCAGCCCGTACATGGGCCTGGAGTGCGCCGGGGTGATCGAGGAAGTGGGGGCCGGTGCCGACTGGCGGGTGGGTGACCGGGTGTGTGCGCTGCTGGCCAGCGGCGCCATGGCCGAGGAAGTGGTGGTGGATGCCCGCCACGTGCTACCGGTGCCCGAAGGCCTGAGCCTGCACGAAGCGGCGGCGTTGCCGGAGGTATATGCCACTGCCTGGCTGAACATCTTCCAGCTGGGTGGCGTGAAAGCTGGCGAGAAGGTGCTGGTGCACGCTGGCGCCAGTGGCGTTGGCTCGGCCGCCATCCAGCTGTGCAAGGCGTTCGGCAGCCCGGTGTGGGTCAGCGTCGGTTCTCAGGACCGCCTGGCCTACTGCGAGGCGCTGGGCGCCGCCGGTGGTGTGGTACGTAACGAAAACCTGGAAGCGCTGGAAGGTTTCGGCCCGTTCGACGTGATTCTCGACCCGGTGGGCGCCAGCTACGGCGAGCTCAACCTCAAGTTGCTGGCGCGTGACGGGCGCTGGGTGATCATCGGCCTGATGGGCGGGCGCAAGTTCGAGCTGGACCTGGCACAGGTACTGGGCAAGCGCCTGGAGATTACCGGTTCCACACTGCGCAACCGCGATGACGGCTTCAAGGCCGAACTGCTGCGCGAGTTGCAGCAGCAGGTGTGGCCGCTGTTTGCCGAAGGGCGCCTGTCGCCGCAATTGGTGGACACCTACCCGGTGGAGTTTGCCCAGGCGGCATATGCCGAGCTTGAGACCAACCAGGTGTCGGGCAAGCTGGTGATGGTGATCGACCCAGGCCTGGCTTGAGATTGCCGGGGCTGCTTTGCAGCCCATCGCGACACAAGGCCGCTCCTACAAGGGAAAGCGATCTCCTGTAGGAGCGGCCTTGTGTCGCGAAAGGGGCGCAAAGCGCCCCCATGGCCCTCAAGTCCAGCTCAGAATCGGCCAGCCATTGATCTCGGCATGCTCCCGCAACACAGCATCCGGGTTCACCACATGCGGATGATCCACCTTCAGCAACAGCGGCAAATCGTTGCGCGAGTCGGAATAGAAAGTCGCCCCCTCCAGGTTCTCCTGCTCCTGGTCCAGCCATTCCAGCAACCGCGTGATCTTCCCTTCGCGATAGGTCAGCACCCCGTGGGTCTTGCCGGTATAAACCCCGTTCACCGCCTCCAGTTCGATCGCCAGGTATTCGTCCACCCCCAGCCGCGCCGCAATCGGCCCGACCAGGTGCGTACCCGACGCCGAAATGATCAGGATGCGATCCCCGCGCTTGCGGTGCTCGGCAATGCAGCGGCAGGCGTCACCGTAGATGATTGGCTCGATCACCTCTTCGACCCACGGTGCTACCAGGTGCTCGACCTCTTCCAGGGTGCGCCCGGCAATCGGCTCCAGGCTGAAGGCCATGTAGTCCTCCATCCGCAGGTGGCCCTTGCCATAGGCTTCCATCAACTCATGGTCGCGGCGCAGGAAGGCTTTGCCGTCGACCCAGCCCAGCCGGGCCATCTGCTCGCTCCACAGTGAGGCGCAGTCGCCGTGGATCAGGGTTTCGTCCAGATCGAAAATTGCCAGTGCCATGGTGTTGATTCTCCTTAGGCCACTTCCCGTAGCGCCGTGGGGTCGATCGACAAGCTTACCCGTTGCCCGTCCGCGTGCAGGTCGGACGGTGAGCGGTTGAGTACGTCGACCACCAGTTCCACCTCGCGCACCCGCACCCGGTAGCGGATCACGTTGCCCAGCAGGCTGTGGCTGCGCACTTCGGCGTCCAGTTCACCGTTGTTGTCCAGGGTGATCGACTCGGGGCGAATCGCCAGGCGGCTGGTCACCGGGCGCTGCAGCAGGCGGCTGGCGCTGTCGGCGTCGAGCAGGTTGTAGTTGCCGATGAAGCCGGCGGCAAACAGGTCCACCGGCGCGGTGTACAGGGTTTCGGCATCGCCGCTCTGGACGATGCGCCCCTGGTTCATCAGGAAGATGCGGTCGGACATGGTCAGCGCCTCTTCCTGGTCGTGGGTGACGAAGATGGTGGTCAGCCCCAGCTCGCGCTGGATGGCGCGGATCTGCTCGCGCAGGTGCTTGCGGATGCGCGCATCCAGCGCTGACAACGGTTCGTCGAGCAGCAGCAGGCGCGGGCGGGTGACCAGCGAGCGGGCCAGGGCAACGCGCTGGCACTGGCCGCCGGACAACTGGTGCGGGTAGCGCCCGGCGAAGTTGCCCAGTTCCACCAGTTCCAGCGCCTCGCGCACCCGGGCCTGGCTTTCGTCGGCCTTGACCTTCTGCATGCGCAAGCCGAAGGCGACGTTCTGCTCCACGGTCATGTTGGGGAACAGCGCATAGCTTTGAAACACCATGCCGATGCCACGCTTTTGCGGGCTCAGCGGTACGATGTCATGGCCGTCGAGCAGGATCTGCCCGCTGTCCACCGGGGTCAGCCCGGCGATGCAGCGCAGCAGCGTGGACTTGCCGCAACCGGACGGGCCAAGCAGGGTGACGAACTCACCGCGTTCGATATGGCAGTCGATGTTCTCGAACACCGGGCTGCCGGCGTAGCTTTTTTGCAGTTTCTGTACGCTGACGAAGCTCATGTCAGGTCTTGTCCTTGTTCAGGCGGTTGGCGACCCAGGTCAGTACCAGCACGAAGGCGAAGTACGAGATCACCAGCGCGCTGTTGAAGTGGCCGCTGCTGTTGCGCATGTTGTTCAGGTACACCTGCAGGGTCTCGTAGCGGGTGCCGACCAGCAGGTTGGCGAACACGAACTCGCCGAACAGGAACGAGAACGACAGTAGCAGTGCCACCATCAGGCCCTTGCGCAGGTTCGGCAGCACCACCAGCAGCGCCGCCTGCCAGGTGCTGGCGCCCAGCAGCTGGGCGGCGTCCATCAGGTCGCGCAGGTTGATCGCCTGCAGGTTGTTGGTTATGGCCCGGTACATGAACGGCAAGGCGATGGTGAAATAGCAGCCGATCAGAATCCACGGTGTACCGACCATGGCCATGGGCCCGCTGCCATACAGCTGCAACAGCCCCACCGACGACACCACCGGCGGCACCGCGAACGGCAGCAGGATGAGGATGTTCATCAGCGCATCGAGCCTCGGGAAGTGGTAGTGCACCACGAACAGCAGCGGCAGGATCAGTACCACCGACAGCAGCAGCGCGCCCACGCACACCAGCAGCGACTGGCCGAAGGCGGCCAGGAAGCGCGGCTCACTCCACAGCGCGATGTACCACTTGAAGGTCAGGCCGCTGGGCAGCAGGCTGGCCGACCAGCTGGTGGCCAGCGAGTAGAGCAGGGTGCCGGCCAGCGGCAGCAGCAGGATGAGGAACAGCAGGTAGACCACGGCGCGGTGGTACCAGCCGCCGGAACGGGCGTCAGCGCGCATGGTAGCTCCTTTTCAGCAGCCATTGGTGCACCACCGTGACCAGCGTCATCAGCCCCACCAGTACCATCGCCAGGGCGCTGGCCAGGTTGGGATCGAGGCTGATGTCACCGGCCACCAGGCCGGCGATGCGGATCGGCAGTACGTTGAAGTTGCCGGTTGTCAGCGCGTACACGGTGGCGTAGGCACCGAGGGCGTTGGCCAACAGGATGACGAAAGTGCCCAGCAGTGCCGGGGTCAGCACCGGCAGGCCGATGTGCCGCCAGAATTGCCAGTGGCTGGCCCCCAGCAGTGCGGCCGACTCGCGCCAGTCTTCGCGCAGTGCGTCGAACGCGGGGTACAGCAGCAACACGCCAAGCGGGATCTGGAAGTAGGTGTACACCAGGATCAGCCCGCTCTTGGAATAGATGCTGAAGTCCTCCAGCAGGCCGACCTGCTTCAGCAGCAAGGTCAGCGCGCCGTTGAAACCGAGCAGGATGATGAAGGCGAAGGCCAGCGGCACCCCGGCGAAATTGCTGGTCATGTTGGCGAAGGCGCTGACGAAGTCGCGCAGCTTCGAGTCCACCTGGCGCAGCGAGTAGGCGCCCAGGGTGGCGATGACGATGCCGAACAGGCTTGACCAGAAGCTGATTTCCAGGCTGCGTTGCAGGGCCTGCAGGTAGAACTTCGAGGCGAATACCTTGCTGAAGTTGTCCACGCCCCAACCCGCTTCCGATTGCAGGCTGTTGATCGCCACCCAGGCCAGCGGGGCGATCTGAAAGATGACGAAGAACACGGCGAACGGTAGCAGGCAGAGCAGGGCCAGGTAGCGGCCACGGGTGTTGCTGCTCTTGGGTGTGGTCACTTCAGCAGCTCCCGGCAGACGGTCTTGTCATGCGGCGCGCCGAGCAGCTCGCAGATGGTCCCGCACAACTCGGTCTGCAGCGGTTTGGCCGCAGGATCGAGGCTGAAGGCATCGCCGAAGACGAACAGCGGCACTTCGCGCTCCTCGGTCAGCAGGCCATTGTGCGAGCGGTCGTTGTTCATGCCGTGGTCGGCGGTAACCAGTACCTGGTAGCCCTCTTCGAGCCAGCCTGGCAGGTAGTCTGCCAGCAGGATGTCGGCGCTGCGTGCGGCGTTGCGGTACTGGCTGCTGTCCAGACCGTGGTGGTGGCCGACATCGTCGATGCTCATCGGGTGCACCAGCAGGAAATTGGGGGCGTGGCGGCGGCGCAGGTATTCGCCATCGGCCAGCAGGTGCGAATCGGGGTAACGGTCGTCCCAGTAGAACAGCCCGTGCTGGATCGGCAGCTTCGGTGCGTGGGTATGGCGGTCGCGCTGCGGGTCGAATGGCGAGCGGTTGTACAGCTCGCTCATCCAGTGATAGGCCGCAGCCGCAGTGCCCAGGTTGGCCTCGCGGGCGTAGTGGAACACGCTGCGCTGGTTGGACAGACGGTTGACGTTGTTGTGCACGATGCCGCTGTCGATCGGCGGTACACCGGTGAGGATGCACTCGTACAGCGGCCGCGACAGCGACGGCAGTTCGCATTCCACGCGGTACAGCGCGGCACGGTCGGCCTCGACGTAGGCGTGCAGGTGGCCCATGGCGTGATGCGCGACCTGGTAGTTGAGGCCGTCGAGCAGGACCAGGATGACGTTGTGTTGCATGGTGGCTCCAGTCATAAACCGCGTTGGCTTCTTCGCGGGCTCGCCCGCTCCCACAGGTTGATCACTGCCTTTCAGGCTTGTGCTGTACCTGTGGGAGCGGGCATGCCCGCGAAAGGGCCGGATCAGGCGCTACAAAAGCTAGCCCCTTACTCCATCTCGATGATCACCTGCTCCTGCCACATCTGCGGCAGTTTCTTCGAGCTCGCCTCCCAGGCTTCGGCATTCTTGATCGGCTGCGCAGCCTTGTACTGTTCGTTGGGCAGCAACTTGGCCTGCACATCGTCCGGCAGCTTCAGGTGCTCGGCACGGATCGGCCGCGCATGCCCTTTGGCCAGGTTGATCTGCCCGGCATCGCTGAAGATGTATTCACGTGTCAGCTTGGCCGCATTCGGGTGCTTGGCGTACTTGTTGATGATGGTGGTATAGCCGGAGATCACCGAGCCATCCGACGGGATCAGCACTTCGAAACGCTTGGGGTCGATCTGTTCACGGTAGCTCAGGCCGTTGAAGTCCCACACCACGCCCACTTCCACCTCGCCCTTCTCCAGGGTCTGGATGGTCGGGTTGGCCAGCGACAGGCGCTTCTGCTGGGCCAGTTTGGTGAACAGTTGCAGGCCCGGTGCCAGGTTGGTCTCGTCACCCTTGTAGGCGATAGCCGCTGCCAGCACGCCGTTGGCGGCCTGGGCTGCGGTGCCGACGTCACCGATGGCAACCTTGTACTTGCCTTTTTCCAGGTCGTGCCAGGTCGTTGGCCGCTCGCCTTCCTTGACCAGGTCCTTGTTGATGATGAAGGCGATGGTGCCGGTATAGGCCAGCGCCCAGTGGCCGTCCTTGTCCTTGGCCCACGTCGGCACCTGGTCCCAGGTGCTCGGCTTGTACGGCTGGCTCACGCCCTTGCTCACGGCGATCGGTCCGAAGGCGGCACCCACGTCGCCGATGTCGGCGCTGGCGTTGTCCTTCTCGGCTTCGAACTTGGCGATTTCCTGGGCCGAGCTCATGTCGGTGTCGCTGTGCTTCAGGCCGTACTTGCTGGCCAGGTCTTCCCAGGTGCCTTTCCAGTTGGCCCAGGCATCGGGCATGCCCACGCTGTTGACGTTGCCTTCCTTGCGGGCGGCGTCTTCCAGGGCCTTGAGGTCGGTATCGGCGGCCATGGCCGTGGTACACAGGGCGATGGCCGAACCGAGCAGTGACGCCATGAACAACTTTTTCATCCGAAGCTCCTTGGTGGGTGCCTTTAGCGATGGTTGTTATGAGTGAAGCCGTTGTCTGGTGACCGTTGGTCTAGGTCAGCAAACCTTGAGCCAAGGTAGGCTGCTTGCGTGACAGTTTGATGTAGGGAAGGGCCGGTGAAGGCCCTGAAGCTACAGCGTAGACCACGGAACCGCCCCGGTTCTGCTGGCTTGGCGCGTTTCTGGCAGTGTTTGGCCAAAGCCTTGTCACAGGATGTTCATCAGCCCTGCCTAGGCTTGCACTATTCTCCAAGTGCCCTGTTCTGGGGCTGGACTAGTCCAGATAGGTAACCTTTGATGCAGCCGATGCCACCGCGTGCGGTAACAGCCATCTGTCACGCCCTGCAGGAACAGATAGAGCACGGCCTGCTGGCGCCGGGCGGCAAGCTGCCGGCCGAGCGCAAGCTCAGCGAGGTGTTCGATACCACGCGCATTACCCTGCGTGAGGCGCTGGTGCAGCTGGAAGCCCAGGGGCTGATCTACCGCGAAGAGCGTCGCGGCTGGTTCGTCGCGCCCGAGCGGCTGACCTACGACCTGATCGAGCGCAGCCACTTCCATGCCATGGTCCGCGACCAGGGGCGGGTGCCCAGTACCGAACTCTTGTCGGCTCGGCTGCAGCCGGCGTCGGCGGCCATCTGTGCGCGCTTGCAACTGCCGGCGTTGTCCAGCGTGGTACGTATCTGCCGGTTGCGGCGGATCGATGGGCGGGCGGTGCTGTATGCCGAGCACTACCTCAACCCCCGGTACTTCCCGGAGATTCTCGAACAGGACCTGGCCCAGTCGCTGACCGAGATTTATGGGCGGGTGTACGGTATCCAGTATGGGCAGGTGTGCTTCGAGATCTTGCCGACGGCGTTGCCGGTGGAGGCGGCCAGTGCCTTGAAGGTGTCGGCGGGAAGCCCCGGGTTGCATATCACCCGGGTCAACAGTGACCAGCATGGGCACCTGATCGACTGCGACCTGGAGTATTGGCGGCATGATGCCATCCGCATCCGCGCCCAGGCGGGTTGACCATGGTTTTTTGGGGCTGCTTTGCAGCCCATCGCGACACAAGGCCGCTCCTACAGGGAAACGCGTACTCCTGTAGGAGCGGCCTTGTGTCGCGATGGGGCGCGAAGCGGCCCTAGTTCGATACGGCGTTGCCATCCGCCATCGTGCCACCAGCCGCCGTGACCACCTGCACCGACAATCGCGGCGTCGCCAGGTCCAGCCCCGCCTCATCCAACTGCCGCTTCAACGCCAGGTTGAACGCCCGCGAAACCTCCCACTGCTTGATAGGCGCAGTCTTGAACCGCGCCCGCAAGATCGCCGACCCCGACTCGAAGCTCTCCACCCCCTGCAGCTCCAGCGGCGACCAGATGTTGCGGCGCATCAGCGGGTCGTTGCGCAGCTTCTGCCCCACTTCGCGAATCAGCGTGATGGCCTGGTCGATGTTCATGCTGTGCGGGATCGCCACGCGGAAGATCGCGTAGCCGAACTCGCGCGAGTAGTTCTTGATGCTCTTGATCTCGCTGAACGGGATGGTATGCACGATGCCGTCGATGTCACGCAGGCGCACGGTACGGATGGTCAGCCCCTCCACCGTGCCCAGGTGGCCGCCCACATCCACGTAGTCGTCGATGGCCAGCGAGTCCTCGATGATGATGAACAAGCCGGTGATCAGGTCGGCCACCAGCGACTGGGCACCAAAGCCGATGGCCAGGCCGATCACACCGGCACCCGCCAGCAGCGGGGTGACGTTCATGCCCATGTTGGCCAGGGCGACGATCACCGCGATGATGAAGATGACCACGAACATCACGTTGCGGATCAACGGCATCATGGTTTGCGCGCGGGCGTTGGCCAGGCCCCGGCGCGAGCGCACCAGGGCGTGGTGCACGGCGGTGTCGGCAAGGATCCACACCAGCCAGGCGACGATCAGCGTGCCGGCCAGGCCCAGCAGGCGCACGCTTATGTCGTGACCGTCGCCTTCGGCGAAGCTGATCATCGACAGGCCCCACACACGCAGCCCCAGTTCGATGAACACCAGCCAGATGAACAGGTGCACCAGCAGGTAGCCGAAGTTGCGCAGGCGTTCGGCGTACACCGCCTGGCGCTTGCTGGCGCGCTTGGGGTTGGCGGCGTGGCGGCGCACCAGGCCGTTGAGCACCATGCACACCACCACCAGCACCGTGCACATCAGCGACTGGCGCAGGGCGGTGCTGGTGTCGCCGGCCGAGATAAAGGTAGCGAACAGCGAAATCGCCACCAGGATCAGTGCCGGCACGAACCAGAAGCTGCCGAGGATCTCGATGGTGTCACTGAGGGTGCGCCGGGTCAGGCGCCGTGACAGCGGCTGGTTGCGGATCAGGTGGGCGATCGGGCGACGGAAGCGCAGGATGAACAGCCCGGTGCACAGCGCCGCAATCACGTTGGCCAGGGTGGCCAGGGCGTGGGCCAGGTGGGTACCGAGGGCGACCATCAGGCGCGGGTCGCTCATCGCTTCGCCAAACGCGGCGAAGCTGCCGATCAGCCACAGCGGGCGGAAGGCCTGGTGGCGCAGGATGTACAGGGCGCGGTGGCGGTGGGGGCCGTCGAGCAGCGAGAAGGCAATCACGCAGATGGCCGAGAAACAGGTGCCGACCACCAGTGCGTAGGCCAGCACCATGGCCAGCGACTTGCCCAGCGACGGCGGCAGCACGAAGCTCAGGTAAACGGTGAACACCAGCGCCACCAGCCACGGGCCCAGCTTGCGCAGGGCAAAGCGCACCAGGTCCCAGGTGCGCGGGTGCTGCGGCAGTTCCTCGCTCAGGCCAAAACGCAGGCGTACCCGATGCCCGACCCAGTTGAAGGCGTAGGCCAGCACGCTCCAGACGGCGATGACGGCGGCAAAGCCAAACAGAATGGCCGGCCACTGGTGCACCGGCACCATCAACTCGGTCAGTTCGGCCTGGGCCTGTTCGATTTCCGCGGCCCAGCGATGGAACGGGCTGGCATCGCCGCTGAACTGCTTTTCGAAGTCATGCAGGGCGCCGCCGATCAGGCCGAGCACGCCCTGTTCGACGGTGGGTTGCGATTGCCTGGTGGCGTCGCGCAGCTTTTTCAGGTCGGCCAGGAGTTTGGCCCGCTGCTGGTCGTTTTCCAGGTTCTTGATCACCTCGTCCAGCGACTTGCCCAGCGGTTCGCTGGCTTCTGGCTGCGCGGGCGCGCTGCCACCCAGCAGGCCTGGCAGGCCCGCAGCCTGTAACGGGGTGACAAACAGGAACAGCAGCAGGAACAGGCAACGCAGGAGAGCAGGCACTGGCAAAACTACCTCAGGTCAAACGATTGACCGAGTGTAGAGGTTCACGACGGCAGTTGCTCCAGGATTTTCCAGCAGGTGAGGCCGAAGATACCCAGTGTGCCGACCCACATCATCACAACGCCGATATTGCGCTCGCGCAGGCTGAAACCGATGGTCAGCAGCAACAGGAACAGAAACACCGGCACGAACAGGGACAGGAACGGGGACATGGACAGCAATCCTTTTGCAGTGGGGCCATATAACAAGCATAGCGGGTAGCGGGCGAAGCGGGATTGACCTTGAGCACTGAACCAGGCAACGACGCTCTCTGTAGGAGCAGCCTTGCGCTGCGAAGAGGCCAGTACACCCCAAGCATCCTGCTGGTTGTACCGGCCTCTTCGCAGCGCAAGGCTGCTCCTGCAAAGGGCGGGGGTGGTCTTCAGGATCTCAAGGCAACTCGCGGCAACGGTAGAAGGCGCTCAGCACCTTCACCAGGTGCGCCAGGTCATGGCTGCCGCACAGTTCGCGAATCGAATGCATGGCAAAGGTCGGCAAGCCGATATCCACCGTACGCACGCCCAGGTGGCTGGCGGCAATCGGCCCGATGGTCGAACCACAGCCCATGTCGCTGCGTACCACGAAGCTCTGCACCGGCACTTCCTCGGCCATGCACAGGTGACGGAAGAACCCGGCGGTTTCGCTGTTGGTAGCGTAGCGCTGGTTGTTGTTCACCTTGATTACCGGCCCGGCGTTGAGCTTGGGCCCGTGGTTGCCGTCGTGCTTGTCGGCGTAGTTGGGGTGCACGCCGTGGGCGTTGTCGGCCGACACCATCAGCGAGCGCTGGATGGTGCGCACGTAGGCGTCGCCATCCGGCAGCAGGCGTTGCAGGGTCTGCTCCAGCATCGGCCCGTCGGCGCCACAGGCCGAGCAGCTGCCGACTTCTTCATGGTCGTTGCACACCAGTACGCAGGTCTCGTCGCTGTCGGCGGCCAGCAGTGCCTGCAGGCCGGCATAGCACGACAACAGGTTGTCCAGGCGCGCGCCGGCGATGAAGTCGCCGTTCAGGCCGACCAGCGCGGCGTTTTGGGTGTCGTAGAAGCTCAGCTCGTAATCCAGCACCACGTCGGCAATCAGCTCGTGCTCGCGGGCCAGTTGCTCGGTGAGCAGGGCGCGGAAGTCGATGCGCTCGTCACCCGCCACCTGGGCCAGGATCGGCGGCAGCTCGTTCTGCGGGTTGATGGTCCAGCCTTCGTTGGCGGTGCGGTTGAGATGGATTGCCAGGTTGGGGATGACCGCGATCGGCAGCTTGAAGTCGATCAGCTGGCTTTCGACCTTGCCGTCACGGCGGTAGGTGACCCGGCCGGCCAGCGACAGGTCGCGGTCGAACCATGGCGCCAGCAGGGCGCCGCCATACACTTCGACGCCCAGCTGCAGGAAGCCCTGGCGCTGCAGCTCGGGCTGCGGCTTGACCCGCAGGCACGGGCTGTCGGTGTGGGCGCCGACCATGCGGATACCGTTCAGCAACGGTGCCTGCTTGCCCAGCTTGATGGCGATGATCGACGAGTCGTTACGGGTGACGTAGTAGCGGCCGCCAGGTACCGTGGCCCAGCTGTCGCGCTCGTCCAGGCGCTGGTAGCCGGCAGCTTCCAGGCGCTGGGCCAGGCTGGCGGTGGCGTGGAAGGGCGTGGGGGAGGCCTTGAGGAAGTCGATAAGGCCAGAATTCAGTGCGTCGCGCATAGCTCACTCCAGACAGCAGTGGCGCGAGTTTAGCGTATTAGGTCGACAAATTGTGTCTGCCTCTTCGCGGGCTCGCCCGCTCCCACAGGGATCGCAAAAACCTGACAGCTGTGCGGTCCCTGTGGGAGCGGCTTCAGCCGCGAAGAGGCCGGTACAGCCACTCACAAATCAGAAAGGCGCAGGGCACTCGAACTTCAACCGCTCCCCGGACACCGGGTGGGTAAAGCTCAGCATCGAGGCATGCAGGCACAACCGCTCATGGGCAGCCAGTGCTTCGGGGTTGGCATACAGCCGGTCGCCCAGCAGCGGGTGCCCGATCGACAGCATGTGCACGCGCAACTGGTGCGAACGCCCGGTAATCGGTGTCAGCTCTACCCGGCAGTAATCACCGCAGCGCTCGACGATGCGCCAGAAGGTCAGCGCATGCTTGCCCTGCTCGTGGTCCACCACATGCCGTGGCTTGGTCGGCGGGTCGTAGCGCAGCGGCAGGTCGATGCTGCCGCTGTCCAGCGCCGGCTGGCCCCAGCATAGCGCGGTGTAGGCCTTTTCGGTTTCGCGGTCGTGGAACTGGCGCGACAGCTCACGATGGCTGTCGGCATCCCGGGCCAGCAGGATGATGCCGGAAGTTTCCCAGTCCAGGCGGTGCACGATCAGCGCGTCGGGGTAGCCGTTTTCCTGCAGGCGAGTGATCAGGCAGTCCTTGTTGTCCTCGGCGCGGCCGGGTACCGACAGCAGCAGGGTCGGTTTGTTGATCACCAGGATGGCGGCGTCTTCGTGCAGGATCTGGATGTTGGACAACGGCATTGCTTGGTCTCGGTTATATCGGGGAAAACACTGGGGCCGCTTTGCGGCCCATCGCCGGCAAGCCAGCTCCCACAGGTACAGCGCGAACCCTGTGGGAGCTGGCTTGCCGGCGATGGGCTGCAAAGCAGCCCCAATGATCCAGGCCTGGTCGCGAAATCAGCGATCCGGCAAGGTGATGTTCAGCTCCAGAATCGAGCAGCTACCCTGGTTTTCCAGCTCGATATGCACATCATCGTTGCCGATGTTCACATATTTGCGGATCACTTCCAGCAGTTCTTTCTGCAGCGCTGGCAGGTAGTCCGGTTCGCTGCGTTGGCCGCGCTCGTGCGCCACGATGATCTGTAGACGCTCTTTCGCTACCGACGCGCTGGTCTGTTTCTGTCTGCCACGAAAGAAGTCAAAAAGGTTCATGGTTTACTTGCCTCCAAACAGGCGCGCGAAGAATCCTTGCTTCGGCACTTCGATGAACCGCAGGGGCTTTTCTTTGCCCAGCAGACGGTCGACGGTATCGCTATAGGCCTGGCCGGCATCGCTCTGGTCGTCGAGGATGACCGGGATACCCTGGTTGGAAGCCTTGAGCACTGCCTGGCTCTCGGGGATCACACCCTTGAGCTTGATCGCCAGGATCTCTTCGACGTCGGCGATGCTCAGCATTTCGCCCTTTTCCACGCGCTCCGGGTGGTAGCGGGTGATCAGCAGGTGTTCCTTGATCGGCTCTTCGCCGTTCTCGGAGCGGCGCGACTTGCTCGACAGGATGCCCAGCATACGGTCGGAGTCTCGTACCGAGGATACCTCGGGGTTGGTGACCACGACGGCTTCGTCGGCAAAGTACATGGCCAGGTGTGCGCCTTTCTCGATACCGGCCGGCGAGTCGCAGATGACGAAGTCGAAGTCTTTCTTCAGCTCCATCAGGACCTTTTCCACGCCTTCCTGGGTCAGCGCGTCCTTGTCACGGGTCTGGCTGGCGGCCAGCACGTACAGGTTCTCGAGGCGCTTGTCCTTGATCAGGGCCTGTTGCAGGTTGGCTTCGCCGTTGACCACGTTGACGAAGTCGTACACCACGCGGCGTTCGCAGCCCATGATCAGGTCGAGGTTACGCAGGCCCACGTCGAAGTCGACGATGACGGTCTTGTGGCCACGCAGTGCGAGGCCGGTACCAATGGCGGCGCTGGTGGTGGTCTTGCCCACACCCCCCTTGCCGGAAGTAACCACGATAATCTTGGCCAAGGTGTTTCACCCCTAAAATAATCGGGACACACGTCCCTGCAAAAATACAAATAAATGGCAACGGTAAGAAAAGTTGCACTAAAAATGCTGGCAAGTATCCGTTAAAGACGGGTGATGTTCAACACGTCGCCAGACAGGCTGACTTGCACGCCGGTACCCCACAGCGGGTCGCGGCGCAGGTCCTCGCAGACCTTGTACTGGCCGGCGATGGAGACCATTTCGGCGGTCATCTGCTGACAGAAGATACGTGCCTTGGTATTGCCTTTGATGCCGGCCAGGGCGCGGCCGCGCATGGCGCCGTACACATGGATGTTGCCATCGGCCAGAAGTTCCGCCCCCGGGCTGACCGAAGCGGTCACCACCAGGTCACCGCCCTGGGCGTAGATCTGCTGGCCGCCACGTACTGGCGCAGTGATGATGCGGGTCGGGCGCACCTCGGGTTCGAGGATTGGTGGCGGGACAGGGGCTGGCTCTGGCTTCTTCACCTCGGGTTCGGGCTCCAGCGGCCGCTCGCGCGCGCCGGATGGCGGCAGCACCGGCAGGTCGATGGCGATGGCGGCGGCGATGTCCTCGATGCGGTTGGCACGGATGGCCAGGGTACGCAGGCCGTGGTGGCGGCAGATCCGCATCAAGCCGGGCAGGTCGATTGCCCCCTCGTCGGCCGGCAGCTTGTCCAGCGCCAGCACCAGTGGCGTGTTGCTGAAGAAGTTCGGTGCCTGGGCGACTTTGGCCGCCAGTTGGCGGTCGAGGGCTTCAAGGTCATTGCGCGCCAATTCCAGCACTGTAATGGCGAGCATGCTGCCCTTGAGCTGGAACACGGAGGCGGTGTCGGGTGTGTGGTTTGGGCTCATGGTCTGCATAGACGGCTTGTTGCGAAAAAAGTGCCCTGACTTATAACGATAAGACCGGTTGCCCGCAACATGCGCTGATCCGTTGTAGAATGCGCGGCCTTTGTCTTTCCGGAAGCTTCAATGGAACGCCCGCGTTTTCGTCCCTATTTCCTTCACCCACGTTTCTGGGGCCTGTGGCTGGGCCTGGGCCTGCTGTGGCTGGTGGTCCAGTTGCCGTACCGGGTCCTGTTGAAAGTCGGTGCCGCGCTGGGAGCGGTGATGTACCGCTTTGCCGGTGAGCGGCGGCGCATTGCCGCGCGCAACCTGGAGCTGTGCTTCCCGGAGCTGTCGGTCGACGAACGGCAGCGCCTGCTCAAGGCCAACTTCGCCTCCACCGGTATCGCCTTCTTCGAAATGGCCATGAGCTGGTGGTGGCCCAAGGCCCGGTTGGCGCGCCTGGCCCATGTCGAGGGGCTGGAGCACCTGCAGGCCGCCCAGCAGGCGGGGCAGGGGGCCATTCTGATGGCGGTGCACTTCACCACCCTGGAGATCGGCGCCGCACTGCTGGGCCAGCATCACACCATCGATGGCATGTACCGCGAGCACGGCAACCCGCTGTTCGACTTCATCCAGCGCAGCGGCCGCGAGCGGCATAACCTCGACTCGCTGGCGGTGGAGCGCGAGGACGTGCGCGGTATGCTCAAGCTGCTGCGTTCGGGCCGGGCGATCTGGTACGCACCCGACCAGGACTACGGCGCCAAGCAGAGCCTGTTCGTGCCGCTGTTCGGCATCCCGGCGGCGACGGTGACCGCTACCACCAAGTTTGCCCGGTTGGGCAAGGCGCAAGTGATACCGTTCACCCAGAAGCGCCTGGAGGACGGCAGCGGCTATCGCCTGGTGATCCACCCGCCGCTGGCGGATTTCCCCGGGGAGAGCGAAGAGGCTGACTGCCTGCGAATCAACCAGTGGGTGGAAAGCGTGTTGCGCGAATGCCCCGAGCAGTACCTGTGGGCGCATCGCCGTTTCAAGTCGCGACCCGAAGGGGAGCCGCGGCTGTATGACAAGAAAAAGCGCTGAATTTTGTTTTGCCTGTGCCGGCCCTTTCGCGGGTGAACCCGCTCCCACAGGTATTGCACAGCCTTCAAGGCCGGTGAAGAACCTGTAGGAGCGGGTTTACCCGCGAAAGGGCCTGCACTGACAGCCCACCAACCCCAGGAAGGACTCCAATGGCCCCACCCCCGGTAACCGGTCTTATCCTTTCTGGCGGCGGCGCCCGCGCCGCCTACCAGGTGGGCGTGCTGGCCGGCATTGCCGAGTTGCTGCCCGCCGGCGCGCACAACCCGTTCCCGGTCATCGTGGGCACCTCCGCCGGGGCCATCAACGCCGTCACCCTGGCCAGCGGCGCCACCCATTTCAGCGACGCCGTACAACGGCTCACCGCCTTCTGGCAGAACTTCCGCAGCCACCTGGTCATCCGCAGCGACTGGCCCGGTGTGGTCCGCCAGGCCAGCCGCTTCGTCGCCCACAACCTGCTGGGCGTGGGTGGCCCGGCGCCAGTGGCGCTCCTGGACAGCAGCCCATTGCGCGGCTTGCTGCAGGCGCACCTGAACCTGGACGGTATCGCCCACTCCCTGGCCGCCGAGCAACTGCGCGCCGTCGCGGTGACCGCGTTTGGCTACGAGTCCGGCCAGGCGGTGACCTTCTACCAGGGCCGCGGCACCATCGAAGCCTGGTTGCGCCATCGCCGTATCGGCATGCCCACGCCATTGACCATCGATCATCTGCTGGCCAGCGCGGCCATCCCGTTGCTGTTCGCCCCGGTGCGGCTGGGTGATGAATATTTCGGCGATGGTGCGGTGCGCCAGTCGGCACCGATCAGCCCGGCCCTGCACCTGGGCGCCAGCCGGGTACTGGTGGTTGGTGTCAGCGGTAACCCGCAGCGGCCGGCGCCACCGCTGCCGACCCAGCGGGTGTTCAGCGGGCAGCAGCCGAGCCTTGCGCAGATCGGCGGGCATATGCTCAACAGTACGTTCATTGACAGCCTGGAAGACGACATCGAGCTGCTGCAGCGCCTCAACCACCTGAGCCACCTGTTGCCGGCGCACCTGGACGCCCGGCGCCTGGGCCTTGCGCCGATCGACGTGCTGGTGGTGGCGCCCAGCCAGCCGCTGGACGAGATTGCCGCGCGACATCGGCGCGAGTTGCCGGCGGCGTTGCGCATGTTCCTGCGTGGGCCGGGGGCGACGCGTACCAGCGGGGCGGGGGTGTTGAGCTATTTGCTGTTCGAGGCCAGTTACTGCAGCGAGCTGATAGAGCTGGGGCGAAAGGATGCCTTGGCCAAGAAACGGGAGCTTTGTCAGTTCCTGGGGATTTGATATTGCTTGTGTCGGCCTCTTCGCAGCACAAGGCTGCTCCTACCGAGTAGCGCGTCGCCTTGTAGGAGCAGCCTTGTGCTGCGAAGAGGCCTGGCCGGCCTACTCGGCTATCTGCAACTTGCGCGCCTGGGTATAAACGTACCGCACCTTCTCGTACTCGAACGGCGAGTTGAGCTGGCCATAGCGGAATTTGGTGCTGTAGCGCTTGTCCACCACGCGTAGCACGGAGATTTCCGGGTGGTCGCTGCTGGCTTCGGCCACGTTCAGGTAGTTGATCGCCTGTTCGCCTGCATAGTCCACCACCAGCCCGGTGGTATCGCGCAGGTTCGAAGGCCCCAGCACCGGCAGCATCAGGTACGGCCCGTCCGGTACGCCATAGAAGCCCAAGGTCTGGCCAAAGTCTTCACTTTGCCGCGGCAGGCCCATCTTGGTGGCCGGGTCCCAGAGCCCACCCACGCCGATGATGGTGTTGAACATGAGCCGCGCGGTGATCTCGGCCGAGCGCTTGGCCTTGAGCTGCAACACGCTGTTGAACAGGTTCGGCACGTCGCCCAGGTTGTTGAAGAAGTTGGTCACCCCGGTGCGCACGAAGCGCGGGGTGACGTACTGGTAGCCGCTTACCATCGGCAGCAGCACCCATTGGTCCAGACGGTAGTTGAAGTGATAGACGCGCCGGTTGATCGACTCCAGCGGGTCGTACACGTTCAGCGCTTGCAGGGTGGAGCGCTCGAACTCGCGCTGGTCCAGCCCCGGGTTGAATTTCAGCTCACGCAGCGGGTCGAGGAAACCATCGGTCTCGGGCGCCAGTGGCGCTTCGGTGACTTGCGGGTCGGCCTCGACCACGCTGGCCCGGGGGGCGGTTTCGGCAGCCAGGGCGTGGCCGGCGGCGAACAGGGCAGTGGCGAAGAGGAGTTTGTTAACCACGGAAGAACTCCAGCATGGCGTCACTGTTGACGCGGTAATTGAGGTTGCCGCAATGGCCGCCATGGGGGTAAAGGGTCAGACGCTCACCGAACACCTTGCGCAGGAAGCCGATGTCGCCAGGGCCGAGGATGACGTCGTCGGCGTTGTGCATCACGGCGATCTTGTCGCTGCTGCTCAGGTAATCTTCAAGTGCATACAGGCTGACCTGGTTGACCAGTTGCAGGATGCTGTTGCCGTCGGTACGGGCGCGCCACATGGGGATGACCTGCTCGGTCATGTAGCAGTCGAAGTCGCACTGCAGGGCACGCTTGAAGAATGGCGTGAGGCTGCTGCCCTCGGTGATCGGGAACTTCGGCGGAATGATCAGGCCGCGGCGGTTGATCAGGTCGGAGGTAAAGGCAATGTCGGCCGCCGAGAAGCGGAACGAGGTGCCGATCAGCATGGCCATCTGCTCGTTGGACAGGTGCTGGCGCGACTGCTGGAAGTCGTACAGCAAGGCCTCATTGAGGTCGATGTAGCCCTTTTCCTGGAAGTAGCGGGTCAGCTTGGCCAACATCAGCTCGTAGAAGGTGGTGCTGCGGTCGATGCCCTTGACCTGGGTCTGCACCAGCTTGTCCAGATTGTTGATCGAGGTGTACAGGTTGACCGGCGGGTTCAGCAGCAGTACGCGCTTGAAGTTGAAGCTGCGGCGGGTTTCGTCCAGGTGGCTGACAAAGGCAGCGTCGAGTGCGCCCAGGCTGTAGCCGGTGAGGTAGAACTCGCTGATCGGCAGGCGCGGGTGCTGGGCGCGCACGGCCTGCATCACCCGGTACATGTCTTCGGCATCCTCCTGGCTGACGCCTGGGGTGGCGAAGCGCGAGGCGGCGCTCATGAAGTCGTAACTGGTTGGTGACGACAGCTGCACCACGTGGAAGCCGGCCTGGTAGAACAGCTTCTTCAGGTATTCGTTGATGCTGCTGGTGTAGGGCGCACCGGTGCCGGCGATGATGAAGATCAGCGGCGCCTCGCGGTCCTGGCGGGCAAGGCGGTACTTGAGCTTTTTCACCGCCCAGAAATTGTCCGGCAGAGTGAATTCACGGTCCGGGCGCAGGTTGAGGCTGTAGTCGGACTGGTTGATTTCGTCATCTTCGGGCAGGGTGGGGCGCTGGTCCGGTGGCGTGGTGGCGATGGTTGCCTCGAACGGGTTGGTCAAGGGAAAACCATAGCTCGCGGCGTCGATATCCCGCGCCGAAGCGGCCACAGCCATGAGCAGGCCACCGAGCAAGGCAGCGAGGCGCAAAGATCGAAGCATGTAATCCCCCAAAAGAACGCAAGGTCGAGCAGTGTGCAGGCTAGGACCACAACGGGCCGGGCAAAGTTGCCAGGTGCGGTGGTCTTTGGTGTGCTTGTTATCTGCAACATAGCTGCAGGGATGTGATTTTGCCTTACAACTGGGCATAAGCGATCATGGATGCTTTCGATTACCGCTATTGGAGAGCTGGATGTCTCGTTCGCTGCCGGCTGCGCTGCTTGTGCTGTTTCTGGGGCTCTGGCTTGCTGCCAGTTATGGCGTGCGCTATGGGCTGATGGAGGATGGGCAGTGGGTGGGGCTGTGCACGGCGCCGGCGGCGTACTGGCAGTGTGAGGTGCGGTCGTTGCTGGGGTTGGGCATTCATCACCAGGTGATGGCCTGGGGCGGACTGGGGCTGGCGCTGCTGGCGCAGGTCATTGCCGGCCGTGGCGGCTGGTGGCTGGCGGTGGTGGCGTTGGTGTTCGCGGTGCCGGCACTGGTGCTGTATACCGCCAGCATTGCCGTGTTCGCGCTGGTGCTGGCGGGGTTGCGGTTGGTCAGGTCGCCGGATCAAGGCTGAAAGGGGCCGCTTTGCGGCCCATCGCAGACAAGCCAGCTCCCACAGGGACCGCGCCGATTCCATAGGTAGCATAACTCCTGTGGGAGCTGGCTTGCCTGCGATGGAGCGCGAAGCGGTCCCAAGGATATCAGGCCGGGCGCAGCCGCAAGCTCCGCCACAAGGCCGCGGTCATCAGCACACTGACCACTGCCCATCCCCAGGCCTGTTGGTTCTCCAACCCTTCCACAAACAACTGCGGCGCCACCCCGGTACCGACGATGAACGCCAGTAACGCCACCTCCGCACGCCGCGCCCGCACCGGCCACACTGCAAACACCAGCGCCGGCAACGCCAACGCTGCGCTGGGGAAGCTGCGGTAGCGTGGGTCGAACACCATCGCCAGCATGCTCACCGCCGCGGCAAAACCCGCCGCCAGCAATAGCCAGCCGGCCCGCGCCTGCAACCAGGCGTACAGGCGCTCGCGCCAGCCCGCGCGCCGTGCCAGGGCCAGCACGGCATGGGCCAGCACCAGCAGGTTCAGCCCTGCCAGAAGCACCGCCCACAGCCACTCCCCGGCAAAGCGCGCATGGGTGCGCATCAGCTCGCCCCAAAGCCCCAGGCAGCCTGCCCCAAACGCTGCCAGCAACGGCAGCAGCATGGCCGCCGCCGGGGTGGCCGGGCGCCCGGCAAGCATCAGCATCAGCACCATTAGCACAGCACTGGCCAGCAACCACTGCGGCCAGTAAGGCAGGTTGCTCACCGGTCCTTCGAGTATGCCCTTGTCCTGCCGGTCGGCATCGTAAAGCCCCCAGTAACCACCGACCGCCCCCTCATTGGCGCGCTTCCATGGCTGGTCGAACGCCTCGATCAGGTTGTAGTGCCAGCCGTTGCTTTCGGCCATGGCCACGAACCCGCGAATGAAGCGCGCCTCGTTGACCCGGCTGGGCTGTGCGGTTTCGCGCTGGCGGCCTTCGCTGGGCCAGCCGGTTTCACCGATCAGAATGTCCTTCGGCGCGAAGCGCGTGCCGAACACCCGGCGCACATCGGCGACGTGGGCCAGGGCTTCGTCGATGCCCCGCGGGTCGTCTTCCCAGTAAGGCAGCAAGTGGATAGTCAGGAAGTCCACCGCAGGCGCTACCTGCGGGTGCTGCAACCAGAATTCCCACACATCGGCGTAGGTTACCGGCACCTTGACCTGGCTTTTCACCCGGGCGATCAGCGTGGCCAGGTGTGCGCCGGTCACCTCCTTGCGTAGCAGCGTCTCGTTGCCGACGATCACCGCGCTGACCACGTCGGGGTTGGCATTGGCGGCGGCGATCAGTAGCTCGATTTCTTTCTCGGTGTCGGCCGGGTGGGCGTTGACCCAGGCACCCAGCATCACCTTCAGGCCATGCTTGCGTGCCAGCGCCGGGATTGCTTCAAGACCGGTCTGGGAATAGGTGCGGATGCACTGGAAACGCTCGGCCAGCAACGCCAGGTCGGCATCCATGCGGGCCGGGCGCAGGCGCAACGGCTGGTCGTAGGGCGACTGGTCCTTGTCGAACGGGGTATACGAGGCGCATTGCAGCTTGTGCGTCGGGCTGGCCGCATCCGGCAGTTGCACCGGCTTGCCAAGCCCGTACCAGAGCCCTCCGAGCCCGAGCAGGGCGAGCAGGCAGGCAAGCAGGGACAACGGCAGCAGCAGGCGGGTAGAACTGGGCATCGGGCGGTCCATCGTCAGGCGCAAAAGGGTAGATAGTAGCCCGGCGCCAAACTTTTGGCATGCAAGGATCGCGCAGGGCGGCATAGGCCGATGGCGCTAATGGCATAGTGCTGTCGCATATGGGGCGGATATAGGTCGTAGCTGGAGCAGGTCGACTATTGTTGCAGGACGATGATGCAAATTCCGAGACCTGACGAGGGGATGCTTTGATGGCTGCTAATACAAGAATGCGACGTTTGCTGGGTGTGGGCACCGCCATGGTACTGGCCATGGGCGCGGCACAGGCAATGGCCAAAGAAGTCAGCATTGGTTACGTGGATGGTTGGGCTGACAGCGTGGCGACCACCAACGTGGCTGCCGAAGTGATCAAGCAGAAGCTCGGCTACGACGTGAAGTTGCAGGCCGTGGCCACCGGGATCATGTGGCAGGGCGTGGCCACCGGCAAGCTCGATGCCATGTTGTCGGCCTGGTTGCCGGTGACCCATGGCGAGTACTGGGCCAAGAACAAGGACAACGTGGTCGACTACGGCCCGAACTTCAAGGACGCCAAGATTGGCCTGATCGTCCCTGAGTACGTCAAGGCGGTGAGCATCGCCGACCTCAAGACCGATGACACCTTCAAGCAGAAGATCGTCGGCATCGACGCCGGCTCCGGCGTAATGCTCAAGACCGACCAGGCCATCAAGGACTACGACCTGACCGGTTACAAGCTGCAGGCCAGTTCCGGCGCGGCGATGACAGCAGAACTGGGCCGTGCCTATGCCAAGCAGCAGTCGATTGCGGTGACCGGCTGGGTACCGCACTGGATGTTCGCCAAGTGGAAACTGAAGTTCCTCGAAGACCCGAAAGGCGTGTATGGCGCCGCGGAAACCGTGAACAGCATCGGCAGCAAGGAACTGGCGACCAAGGCCCCGGAAGTGGCGGAGTTCCTGAAGAAGTTCAACTGGCAGTCGAAGGACGAGATTGGCGAAGTGATGCTGGCTATCCAGGAAGGCGCCAAGCCTGAAGCGGCGGCCAAGGACTGGGTGGCCAAGCACCCTGATCGCGTGAAGGAGTGGACTGGCAAGTAACAACCCGTTCCGTTGTAGGAGCAGCCTTGTGCTGCGAAGAGGCCGGTGCAAGCTGCGAAGATTCGGGCAGCCTGTACCGGCCTCTTCGCAGCACAAGGCTGCTCCTACAGGGATATGTGCAGCTGTTTTGTTGCGTGATCCGTAAAACACCGTTGCATCTAAGACTAAGGTCGTCTGGTTGGCGTCCGATAGCCGCATAAAGTAAGGGTCGTGGGTTCCACCCCTATCTGTGCTGCTAGGACAAAAACAATGAACGACAGCATTTACCTCTCGATACAAAACAGCCCCCGCTTCAAGGAGCTGGTCACCAAACGCGAACGGTTCGCCTGGATTCTCTCGGCGATCATGCTCGGCCTGTACTGCGCCTTCATCCTCCTGATCGCCTACGGTCCTCAGATCCTGGGCACCAAGCTCAGCCCTGAGTCGTCGATTACCTGGGGCATCCCCCTGGGCGTCGGCCTGATCGTTTCGGCATTCGTCCTGACCGCCATCTACGTACGCCGCGCCAACGGCGAATTCGATGAGCTGAACAAGGCCATCCTGAAGGAGGCGCAACAATGATTCGCCACGCCAAAGCCCTGGCCGTACTGGCCTGCGGAGCCTTCGCACCCGCCGTGTGGGCCGCCGATGCCCTGACCGGCGAGGTGCAGAAGCAACCGCTGAACGTCTCCGCGATCGCCATGTTCGTGGCCTTCGTCGCCTTCACCCTCGGTATCACCTACTGGGCCTCCAAGCGCAACAAGTCGGCGTCGGACTACTACGCCGCCGGGGGCAAGATCACCGGCTTCCAGAACGGCCTGGCGATTGCCGGTGACTACATGTCGGCCGCCTCGTTCCTGGGTATTTCCGCACTCGTGTTCACCTCTGGCTACGACGGCCTGATCTATTCGATCGGCTTCCTGGTCGGCTGGCCGATCATCCTCTTCCTGATCGCCGAACGCCTGCGCAACCTGGGCAAGTACACCTTCGCCGACGTGGCCTCGTACCGCCTCGGGCAGAAGGAGATCCGCACCCTGTCGGCCTCCGGTTCGCTGGTGGTGGTGGCGTTCTACCTGATCGCGCAGATGGTCGGTGCCGGCAAGCTGATCGAGCTGCTGTTCGGCCTGGACTACCACGTGGCGGTGATCCTGGTGGGTATCCTGATGTGCCTGTATGTACTGTTCGGCGGCATGCTGGCCACTACCTGGGTACAGATCATCAAGGCCGTGTTGCTGCTGTCCGGTGCCAGCTTCATGGCGCTGATGGTGATGAAGCACGTGGGCTTCGACTTCAACACCCTGTTCTCCGAGGCAATCAAGGTGCACGCCAAGGGCGAGGCGATCATGAGCCCGGGCGGCCTGGTCAAGGACCCGATCTCGGCATTCTCGCTGGGCCTGGCGTTGATGTTCGGTACCGCCGGCCTGCCGCACATCCTGATGCGCTTCTTCACCGTCAGTGACGCCAAGGAAGCGCGCAAGAGCGTGCTGTACGCCACCGGCTTCATCGGCTACTTCTACATCCTCACCTTCATTATCGGCTTTGGCGCCATCCTGCTGGTCAGCACCAACCCGGACTTCAAGGACGCCGCTGGCGCCCTGCTGGGTGGCAACAACATGGCAGCGGTGCACCTGGCCAACGCCGTGGGTGGCAGCGTGTTCCTCGGCTTCATCTCGGCCGTTGCCTTCGCCACCATCCTGGCGGTGGTTGCCGGCCTGACCCTGGCCGGTGCCTCGGCGGTGTCCCACGACCTGTACGCCAGTGTATGGCGCAAGGGCAAGGCCAACGACAAGGACGAGATCCGCGTGTCGAAGATCACCACCGTCGCCCTGGGCGTACTGGCGATCGGCCTGGGTATCCTGTTCGAGAAGCAGAACATCGCCTTCATGGTCGGCCTGGCGTTCTCCATCGCGGCCAGCTGCAACTTCCCGGTACTGCTGCTCTCGATGTACTGGAAGAAGCTGACCACCCGCGGTGCGATGATCGGCGGCTGGCTGGGCCTGGTGAGCGCGGTGACGCTGATGATCCTCGGCCCGACCATCTGGGTGCAGATCCTCGGCCACGAGAAGCCGATCTACCCGTACGAGTACCCGGCGCTGTTCTCGATGCTGATCGCCTTCGTCGGTATCTGGTTCTTCTCGGTCACCGACAAGTCCAAGGCTGCCGAAGACGAACGTGCGCTGTTCTTCCCGCAGTTCGTGCGTTCGCAGACTGGCCTGGGCGCTTCGGGTGCTGTTTCGCACTGATCCTTCCGGCAATGAAAAACCGCGCTTCGGCGCGGTTTTTTTGTGTTTTCGCCGCTAGATCATGCCTAGCAGCAACAAAACCAGCAGAACTACCAGCACCACGCCGATGATGCCGGACGGGCCATAGCCCCAGCTGCGCGAGTGCGGGAAGACCGGTAAGCCACCAATCAGCAGAAGGATCAGGATGATGATGAGAATCGTTGTCATGACGGAGTCCTTGCGTGGTTGAGGGTCAAGGGCCTCGGACTGCTGGCCTCTTGTAAATAAGGACTGGTGGTGAGTGTCAAAGATTCCATTTGTGTAGGGCTTGTACCGGCCTCTTCGCAGCACAAGGCTGCTCCTACAGGTGTGTGCGGTCCCTGTAGGAGCAGCCTTGTGCTGCGAAGAGGCCGGTGCAGGCTAACCACACAATCATGCCCCTCCATTCACTACCCTGATGAACCCTGCCTGCCCACCAGGCCTTGATTAGACTGGTTGCACAACCCATCAGAACAAGGCCAGCCACCATGCAAAAACGCATCATGATTACCGGCGCCGGGTCCGGCCTCGGTCGCGAGATCGCCCTGCGCTGGGCGCGTGAGGGCTGGCGCCTGGCGCTGGCCGATGTCAACGAAGCCGGCCTGCGCGAAACCCTGGAGCTGGCCCGCGCAGCTGGCGGCGAAGGCTTTGCCCAGCGTTGCGACGTGCGCGACTACAGCCAGCTCACCGCCCTGGCCCAGGCCTGCACCGAGCAGTTCGGTGGTATCGATGTGGTCGTCAACAACGCTGGCGTCGCTTCGGGCGGGTTCTTCGCCGAACTGTCGCTGGAGGACTGGGACTGGCAGATCGCGGTCAACCTGATGGGTGTGGTCAAGGGCTGCAAGGCCTTTCTGCCGCTGCTGGAGCGCAGCAAGGGGCGAATCATCAACATCGCCTCGATGGCTGCGCTGATGCAGGGGCCGGGCATGAGCAACTACAACGTGGCCAAGGCCGGCGTACTGGCCCTGTCGGAAAGCCTGCTGGTCGAGCTACGCGAACTGGAAGTGGCGGTGCACGTGGTGTGCCCGTCTTTCTTCCAGACCAACCTGCTGGACTCGTTCCGCGGGCCGAACCCGGCGATGAAAGCCCAGGTTGGCAAGCTGCTTGAAGGCTCGCCGATCAATGCGGCGGACATCGCCGAATACATCCACCGGCAGGTTGCCGCTGGTGAGTTCCTGATCCTGCCCCATGAGGCCGGGCGCCAGGCCTGGCAACTGAAGCGTCAGGCACCTGAGCGGCTGTATGACGAGATGGCTGAGATGGCGGTGAAAATGCGGGCCAAGGCTCAGTCGCGATGATTCGTCTGTAAGGAAAGTTACCGGCAGATGTAGGGTGCTTCTGAATCACGGTAGAACTATTGAGTAGCCCTATGCCGTCAAGGCAGGCTCCGGTTTTCCCTTTCGCTGGAGGAACGGAGCATGCTGGTAATAGGGCGCGAAGTGGGAGAGATCATCGTGATTGGTGATGACATTCGGATCATGGTCGTGGAAACGCGGGACGGGATGGTGCGCTTTGGCGTGGATGCACCGCGGCAAGTGCCGGTGCATCGGGCCGAGGTGTACAAGCGCATCAAGGAAGGGCAGCAGGCCAAGGCCCGCAGGGTTTGATGTTGCCTGTGCCGGCCTCTTCGCGGGCACGCCCGCGAAGAGGTCAGATCTGTTGGTCGAGCAGCTCGCGGGGCACATCATGCTTGGCCAGCAACTGGCACTGCTGGCTTTCCGGGTCGAAAAGGATGAACGCCTGGCCCTTGGCCAATGCCTGGCGCACCCGCAGCACGCGGGTTTCCAGCGGGGTGTCGTCGCCGTTGTCGGTACCGTCGCGGGTGACGAAGTCCTCGATCAGGCGGGTCAGGGTTTCGGCTTGCAGTTGGTCGTAGGGGATCAGCATGGTGGCGTTGCCTAGGGTCTTGGTGGGGGCATGCTACGCGAAACATTCGGGATTTTGGGGCCGCGTTGCGGCCCAATCGCCGGCAAGCCAGCTCCCACAGGGACAGCACAAAGCCTGGGCCTGTGGTTATCCTGTGGGAGCTGGCTTGCCGGCGATTGGGCTGCAAAGCAGCCCCCAGGGCCCTCAGCCTTTGTTGCCAACCAGGCTATCAACCGCCGGCACCCGCGTATCGCTCTCCATCTGTGCATCATGTTCCAGCTGGTGGCTGAAGCGCTCCAACGATGCATTGGCCGGCTGCGAATCACTGGCAAACACCGGCGGGCTCAGCAGGTACGCCGACAACAAGTGGCTCAACGCCGCCAGGCTGTCGATGTGTGTTCGCTCGTAGCCATGGGTGGCATCGCAACCAAAGGCTACCAGCGCGGTACGAATATCGTGCCCCGCCGTCACTGCCGAATGGGCATCGCTGAAGTAGTAGCGGAACAGATCGCGCCGCACCGGCAGGTCGTGGTCGCCGGCCAGTTTCAGCAGGTGCCGGGACAGGTGGTAGTCGTAAGGCCCCGACGAGTCCTGCATGGCCACGCTCACTGCATGTTCGCTGGAGGCCTGCCCGGGCGCCACCGGGGCGATGTCGATGCCGACGAACTCGCTGACGTCCCAGGGCAGGGCGCCAGCCGCTCCCGAGCCGGTCTCTTCGGTGATGGTGAACAGCGGGTGGCAGTCGATCAACGGTTGGCGGCCGCTTTCCACCACGGCTTTCAGCGCCGCCAGCAGCGCTGCCACGCCGGCCTTGTCGTCCAGGTGGCGGGCGCTGATGTGGCCGCTTTCGGTGAATTCGGGCAGCGGGTCGAAGGCAACGAAATCACCGATGCTTACACCCAGCGCCTCGCAGTCGGCGCGGGTGGCGCAGTAGGCGTCCAGGCGTACCTCAACGTGCTCCCAGCTGACCGGCATCTGGTCGATGGCGGTGTTGAAAGCATGCCCGCTGGCCATCAGCGGCAGCACGCTGCCCCGGTATACGCCGGTGTCGGTGAACACGCTGACCCGGCTGCCTTCGGCGAAGCGGCTGGACCAGCAACCGACTGGCGCCAGGGCCAGGCGGCCGTTGTCCTGCAACTGGCGCACGCTGGCGCCGATGGTGTCCAGGTGAGCGGACACGGCGCGGTCGGGCGAGGTCTGGCGGCCCTTCAGGGTGGCGCGGATGGTGCCGCGGCGGGTCAGCTCGAAAGGGATGCCCAGTTCGTCCAGGCGCTCGGCCACGTAGCGCACAATGGTGTCGGTGAAACCGGTGGGGCTGGGGATGGCGAGCATCTCCAGCAGCACGCGCTTGAGATAGTCGAGATCGGGTTCGGGATGTCGGTCGGACATGGTTGGGGAACTCCTTTACTCCTGTGCCGGCCTCTTCGCGGGCACGCCCGCTCCTACAGGAACCCCACAAGTCTCGAGGGCTGTGCTGGACCTGTGGGAGCGGGCGAGCCCGCGAAGAGGCCATCAGCCTTTACGCCAAAGGCCGGCTATGCGGAAACAGCAGATCGATAAAACGCTCGGCGGTCGGTTGCGGTTCATGGTTGGCCAAGCCGGCACGCTCGTTGGCCTCGATGATCACGTACTCCGGTTGCCCGGCATCACGCACCATGAAGTCCAGCCCCACCACCGGGATCTCCAGCGCCCGTGCAGCGCGCACGGCGGCTTCGGCCAGCACCGGGTGCAGGCGTTCGGTCACGTCTTCCAGGGTGCCGCCGGTGTGCAGGTTGGCGGTGCGTCGCACGGCCAGGCGCTGGCCGGCGGGCAACACGTCGTCGTAGCCAAAGCCCGCCGCGCGCAGGGTGCGCTCGGTTTCGTCGTCCAGTGGAATGCGGCTTTCGCCACCGGTTGCGGCCTGGCGCCGACGGCTCTGGGCATCGATCAGCTCGCGGATGCTGTGCTTGCCATCGCCCAGCACTTGCGCTGGGTGACGGATGGCTGCCGCCACCACTTCGTAGCCGATCACCACGATGCGCAGGTCATGCCCGGCATGGAAGCTTTCCAGCAACACGCGGCTGTCGAACTGGCGGGCATGCGCCACGGCTTGGGTGATGTCGTCGATGCAGGTGAGGTTCACCGCCACTCCCTGGCCTTGCTCGCCATCGACCGGCTTGACCACCACCGCGCCATGCTCTTCGAGAAACGCCAGGTTGTCGTCGGCATTGCCGGCCAGCTGCTGCGCCGGCACCTGCAACCCGGCATTGTGCAAGGCATGTTGGGTAAGGCGCTTGTCCTGACACAGGGTCATGGTCACGGCGCTGGTCAGGTCGCTGAGCGACTCACGGCAGCGAATGCGGCGCCCGCCCAGGCTGAGGGTGAACAGGCCGCCGGCGGCATCGTCGACTTGTACCTCGATGCCTCGACGCAGCGCTTCGTCGACGATGATGCGTGCGTAGGGGTTGAGGTCGGCTTGAGGCCCCGGCCCCAGAAACAGCTGTTCGTTGATGCCGTTCTTGCGCTTGACCGCGAAGGTCGGCAGGTTGCGAAAACCCAGCTTCTGGTAAAGGCGCTTGGCCTGGCGGTTGTCGTGCAGCACCGACAGGTCCAGGTAGGCCAGGCCGCGGCTCATGAAGTGTTCGATCAGATGGCGCACCAGCACCTCGCCCACGCCGGGGCGGGTGCAGTGCGGGTCTACCGCCAGGCACCAGAGGCTGCTGCCGTGCTCGGGGTCGTCGAACGCCTTGGCGTGGTTCAGGCCCATGACGCTGCCGATCACCGCGCCGCTGTCTTCGTCCTCGGCCAGCCAGTACGCCGGGCCGCCCAGGTGCAGTGGCGTAAGCAGCTCGGCGTCCACCGGCAACATGCCGCGCGCCTGGTACAGGGTGTTTATCGCCTGCCAGTCGCCCGGGTTTTGCGCCCGGCGCACACGAAAGCCGCGGAACACCCGCTGCGCCGGGCGGTAGTCGGTGAACCACAGGCGCAGGGTGTCGGACGGGTCAAGGAACAGTTGCTGCGGGGCCTGGGCCAGCAGCTGCTGCGGCGCGGCCACATACAGGGCGATATCGCGCTCGCCGGGGCGTTCTTCCAGCAGGTCGGCGGCCAGGTCGGCCGGGTTGGGGTAGGTGTGGCCAATCAGCAGCCGGCCCCAGCCGCAATGTACGGCGCGCGGCTGGTCGTGGGGCTGGCTGCCGTCGCCGGCCAGGCGCGCCTGCAGGCGCTCGTAGGACGGCGCCTGGCCGCGCAGCAGGCGCTGACCGTAAGCGATTTCATGGGCTTTCATCGGTCAGATTCCTTGTTCGCTCAGCCACAGGTTCAGCGCCGCCAGCTGCCACAGCTTGGAGCCGCGTAGCGGTGTCAGCTGGCCGTGCGGGTTGCTCAGCAGGCGGTCGAGCATGGCCGGGTTGAACAGCCCGCGGTCCTGGCTGGGGTCGGTCAGCAGTTCACGTACCCAGCCGAGGGTGGCGCCTTCCAGATGCTTCAGGCCCGGCACCGGGAAGTAGCCCTTCTTGCGGTCGATCACTTCGTGCGGGATCACCCGCCGCGCCGCCTGCTTGAGCACCTGCTTGCCGCCGTCGGGCAGCTTGAAGCGTGCCGGAATGCGTGCCGAAAGCTCCACCAGGCGGTAGTCGAGGAATGGCGTGCGCGCCTCCAGGCCCCAGGCCATGGTCATGTTGTCGACCCGTTTGACCGGGTCGTCGACCAGCATCACCGTGCTGTCCAGGCGCAGCGCCTTGTCTACCGCATCGGGGGCGCCAGGGCGGGCGAAATGTTCACGGACGAAGTCGCCCGCTGCGTCGCTTTCCAGCAGCCAGGGTGCCTGCACGGTGTCGCGGTACTCGGCGTGGCTGCGATCGAAGAAGGCTTCGCGGTAGGCGGCAAAGGCATCCTCTGCGCCGTCCACCTGCGGGTACCAGTGGTAGCCGGCGAACAGCTCGTCGGCGCCCTGGCCGCTTTGCACGCCCTTGCAGTGCCTGGCCACTTCCCGCGACAGCAGGTAGAAGGCGATGCAGTCATGGCTGACCATGGGTTCGCTCATGGCGCGGAAGGCGGCTGGCAACTGGTCGATGATTTCGTGCTCGGCAATGCGCAGCTGGTGGTGACGGGTGCCGTAGTGCTTGGCGATCAGGTCGGAGTACTGGAACTCGTCGCCGCGTTCGCCACCGGCATCCTCGAAACCGATGGAGAAGGTCGACAGGTCATCCACGCCCACTTCGCGCAGCAAGCCGACCAGCAGGCTGGAATCGACTCCGCCAGACAGCAGTACACCTACGTCCACTGCTGCCCGTTGGCGAATGGCCACTGCGTCGCGGGTGGCGTCGAGCACGCGGGTGGTCCAGCCTTCCAGGTCCAGCTCACGTTCATCGGGGTTGGCGCCGTAGTGCAGCTGCCACCAGGTCTGGCGTTCCACTTCGCCATGACGATCGATGCGCATCCAGGTACCGGGTTCCAGCTTTTGCACGTTGGCCAGCAGGGTGCGTGGCGCCGGCACCACGGCGTGGAAATTCAGGTAGTGGTTGAGTGCCACCGGGTCGAGCATCGGGTCGATGTCACCACCCTTGAGCAGCGCTGGCAGGGTCGAGGCGAAGCGCAGGCGCTCGCCGTTGCGCGACAGGTACAAGGGCTTTACGCCCAGGCGGTCGCGGGCGAGGAACAGGCGCTGGTTGTCGCGTTCCCAGATGGCCAGGGCGAACATGCCATTGAGCTTGGGCAGCAGGGCCGCGCCCCAGGCGTGGTAGCCCTTCAGCAACACCTCGGTGTCGCCGTCGGACCAGAAGCTGTAGCCCAGGGCTTGCAGCTCCTGGCGCAGTTCGGGGAAGTTGTAGATGGCGCCGTTGAAGGCCAGCGACAGGCCCAGGGTGTTGTCCACCATCGGCTGGGCAGAGCCGTCGGACAGGTCCATGATTTTCAGGCGCCGGTGGCCGAGGGCGATCGGGCCTTGGCTATGGAAGCCCCAGGCATCCGGGCCGCGGGGCGCCAGGTGGTGGGTTATGCGCTCTACCGCAGCCAGGTCGGCTGGGCGAGGGGCTTGGTCGATGGGTGTAAAACGCAACTCTCCTGCTAATCCGCACATAGGTCCTTACCGGTTTTTCCGTTGGGGAGGGGGTGCCCCGGATTAGGGCACCTTAAGGAACTGACCCATGTGGTTTGCGAGAGTTTTAGATCGATCTGTTATATGGGGCTGCTGCGCAGCCCTTCGCGGGCTCGCCCGCTCCCACAGGTTCACCACTGGCCTGGGGCCTTGCGCGGTCCCTGTGGGAGCTGGCTTGCCGGCGATTGGGCTGCGCAGCAGCCCCCGGCCCGATCACTTCCCGCGAATCAACCTGCGCAAGGCAAACCGATTCGGGTGGCACGCCTCCGCCACCGCCCGTGGCAACGGCAGCGGTTCCCCGCACACCCACGCCGCCACCAGTTCGCCGCTCAACGGCGCCGTGATCAACCCGCGCGAGCCGTGCCCGCTGTTCACATACAACCCATCCAGCCAGGGGCAGGCCACGTCCGGCACCTGCCGCGCATCCCGGCCCAGCACTGCATAGGCCTGGGCGAACGCCTGCGCATCCGCCACCGGCCCGACGATCGGCAGGTAATCCGGGCTGGTGCAACGGAACGCTGCACGGCCTTCCAACTGCCCGGGGTCCAGTTCGGCGGCGCCCAGGCGCTGGGCAAGGTCGACCGAAATCTCGTCCAGCAATGCCAGGTTGCCCTGGTGCTCGGCTACCGTCGGCGCCAGGTCTGTGCTGTGGAAGTCGAAGCTCGCGCCCAAGGTGTGTTCATCGCCGCGCGGCGGCGCTACATAGCCTTCCGCACACACCACGGTGCGCAGCGCGCGGCTGCTGGGGGTGGCCGGCAGGCGGGTGATCTGCCCGCGGATGCGCTTGAGCGGCAGCTGCGCGCATGGTTCGAAGCGCAGTATGTCGGCGGCACCGGCCAGCACCACCACCGGCGCGCTGGCCAGCAAACGTTCGCCAGCCCAGGCTTGCCACTGCCCGTCGACCTTGCGCAGCTCGAGCACCTCCTGGTGCGTCAGTAGGCGAATACCCGGGTGCTGCAACTGCTGCTGGCACAGCGCCGGCGGGTGCACCCAGCCACCTTCGGGATAGAACAGCCCGCCAGCCGGCAAGGCCACACCTGCGATGGCTTCGGCTTCTGCACGTTCCAGCGAGTGCAGCAGGCCATGTTCGAAGGCGCCAGCCAGTTTGCCCTGGCGTTCGGCTTCCTTGTTGTCGAAGGCCAGTTGCAGCACGCCGCAGGCATCCCAGTCGTGGCCACGTTGCAGGCGCTGCAGCTGGCGCCGGGTGTAGCCGAAACCGGCGAGGATCATCTGCGACAACGCCGTGCCATGGGCGGATAGCTTGAGGTACAGCACCCCTTGCGGGTTACCCGAAGCTTCCCGAGCCGGCGTGTCGTGGCGTTCCAGCACGGTAACCTGCCAGCCACGCCGTGCCAGGCTGGCGGCGGTGGTGCTGCCGGCGAGCCCGGCGCCTATCACCAGCGCTTCACGCGGCCCCGCAACGGCAGCCGGGCGCGCATACCATGGCGCACCGGGGCTGGGTACAGGGCCGACATAGGCGCCGCTCATCACTTCCCATTTCTTGCCGATGCCCGGCACCTTCTTCATGGCGAAGCCGGCATCGACCAGGCTGCGGCGTACCCAGCCGGTGGTGGTGAAAGTGCCTAGCACCGTGCCCGGGTGTGACAGCCGTGCCAGTTGCGCGAACAGCTCCGGGGTCCACATGTCGGGGTTCTTGGCCGGCGCGAAGCCGTCGAGGAACCACACATCGATCTGCGCATCGAGTTGCGGCAGCTGCTCCAGTACGTCGCCTATCAGCAGGGTGAGGGTGACCCGGCCGTTGTCGAAGGTGAACTGCTGGAAGCCAGGGTGCACCGCCACGTACTGCTCCAGCAGGGGCTGGCTGTAGGCCGCCAGTTCCGGCCACAGGCGTATGGCACGGGCCAGGTCGTCGCGACCGAGGGGGTATTTTTCGACGCTGACGAAATGCAGGCGGGCCTCGGCATGGGCGTGCTGCTCGAACAGTTGCCAGGCGCAGTAGAAATTCATGCCGGTGCCGAACCCGGTTTCGCCGATCACCACGCAGGCGTGCGGGGCGAGGTTGGCAAAGCGCTCGGCCAGACGGGTTTGCCCGAGAAACACGTGCCTGGTTTCTTCGATGCCTTCGTTGACTGCGAAATAGACGTCGTCGTATTGCCGCGAATGGGGGCGGCCCTGGTCGTCCCAGTCGATCTGGGCGTGCTGGAGGAGGGTGGACATGGTTGGCTCGGTTGCAGCGGATGGGCGGATTTTATGCCATCTGAGGATTTTGCGCTGGCTGTGCCGGCCCTATCGCCGGCAAGCCAGCTCCCACAGGTACTGCACAAGCCTTCAAATCCGCTAGTCTTGCTTATCCATTGAAGGAGCCAGTGCATGTTCGAATCCGCAGAAATCGGCCACAGCATCGACAAGGAGGCTTACGACGCCGAGGTACCCGCTTTGCGCGAGGCCCTGCTCGAAGCCCAGTACGAACTCAAGCAGCAGGCGCGCTTCCCGGTGATCGTGCTGATCAACGGTATCGAAGGCGCCGGCAAGGGCGAGACGGTCAAACTGCTGAACGAGTGGATGGACCCGCGCATGATCGATGTGCTCACCTTCGACCAGCAGACCGACGAAGAGCTGGCCCGCCCGCCGGCCTGGCGCTACTGGCGGGCCCTGCCACCCAAGGGGCGGATGGGCGTGTTCTTCGGCAACTGGTACAGCCAGATGCTGCAGGGGCGGGTGCACGGGGTGTTCAAGGATGCCGTGCTCGACCAGGCCATCACCGGCGCCGAACGGCTGGAGGAGATGCTGTGCGACGAGGGGGCGCTGATCATCAAGTTCTGGTTCCACTTGTCCAAGAAGCAGATGAAGGCGCGGCTGAAATCGCTCAAGGACGACCCGCTGCACAGCTGGAAAATCAGCCCGCTGGACTGGCAGCAGTCGGAAACCTACGACCGTTTCGTGCGCTTTGGTGAGCGCGTTCTGCGCCGCACCAGCCGCGACTATGCACCGTGGCATATCATCGAAGGCGTCGACCCGAACTACCGCAGCCTGGCGGTAGGGCGCATCCTGCTGGAAAGCCTGCAGGCGGCACTGGCCAGCAACCCCAAGGACAAGCACCGGGGCAACGTTGCACCGCTGGGCCGCAGCATCGACCAGCTTAGCCTGCTCGGCGCGCTGGACATGACCCTGCGCCTGGACAAGGCCGACTACCAGGAGCAACTGGTCACCGAACAGGCCCGCCTGGCAGGCCTGCTGCGTCACAAGCACATGCGCCGGCATGCCTTGGTGGCGGTGTTCGAAGGCAACGACGCTGCCGGCAAAGGAGGGGCGATCCGCCGCGTGGCGGCAGCGCTGGATCCGCGCCAGTACCGCATCGTGCCAATTGCCGCACCCACTGAGGAAGAACGCGCGCAGCCATACCTTTGGCGGTTCTGGCGGCACATTCCGGCGCGAGGCAAGTTCACCATCTTCGACCGTTCCTGGTATGGCCGGGTGCTGGTGGAGCGTGTGGAAGGCTTCTGCAGCCCGGCGGACTGGATGCGTGCCTACAGCGAGATCAACGATTTCGAGGAACAGCTGGTGAATGCCGGCACGGTGGTGGTCAAGTTCTGGTTGGCGATCGACCAGCAGACCCAGCTGGAGCGTTTCGAAGAGCGCGAGCAGATCCCGTTCAAGCGTTACAAGATCACCGAGGATGACTGGCGCAACCGCGACAAGTGGGACGACTATGTCCAGGCGGTGGGCGACATGGTCGACCGCACCAGCACCGAAATTGCGCCGTGGACGCTGGTGGAGGCCAACGACAAGCGCTGGGCGCGGGTGAAGGTGTTGCGCACCATCAACCAGGCGCTTGAGGCGGCGTTTGCCAGGGACAAGAAATAGCCAGGCTTGTTGGTTGCCTGTTCTGGCCTCTTCGCTGGCACGCCCGCTCCCACAGGATTTGCACACACTCTGAATCTTGTGGGGTCCCAGTGGGAGCGGGCGTGCCCGCGAAAGGGCCAGAACAGGCAGCACAACTGCCAAGCCATGCCGCAGAAGAATGACCTGATGAATTCTTTTCCCGGCACCCGCCACCGTCCCCGCCTTTCAAGCCCGTAGAATTCAACCACCCCCACCACGGGCTCGATCGAGGATTTTATGCACACCATTACCGGCCGCTGGGGCTATGGCCTTTTCCTGGCACTTTTGACGGCGTTGCTCTGGGGCATCCTGCCGATCAAGCTCAAGCAGGTGCTGCAAGTGGTCGACCCGGTCACCGTCACCTGGTACCGCCTGCTGGTCTCCGGCGGCCTGCTGTTCGCCTGGCTGGCCGCCAAGCGCAGGCTGCCTTCCTTCAGCAAGCTGACGCCCAAGGGCAAAGGCCTGGTGGTAATGGCCGTGCTTGGCCTGATGGGCAACTACGTGCTGTACCTGATCGGCCTGAACCTGCTCAGCCCGGGCACCGCCCAACTGGTCGTGCAGATCGGCCCGGTGCTGTTGCTGGTGGCCAGCGTGTTCGTGTTCCGCGAGCGCTTCAGCCTGGGGCAGGGCGTGGGTCTGCTGATCCTGCTGGCGGGGTTCGGGCTGTTTTTCAACCAGCGCCTGGAAGAGCTGCTGACCTCGCTCGGCACCTATACCACCGGCGTGCTGACCATCCTGTTGGCCACCAGCGTCTGGGTGTTCTATGCGCTCAGCCAGAAGCAGTTGCTGACGGTGTGGCATTCGCAGCAGGTAATGATGGTGATCTACCTCAGTTGCGCCGCGCTGCTGACACCCTGGGCCCACCCGTTGGAGGCGTTGCAGCTGACCCCGGTGCAAGGCTGGCTGTTGCTGGCCTGTTGCCTGAACACCCTGGTGGCCTATGGCGCGTTCGCCGAGGCGCTGGCGCACTGGGAGGCGTCGCGGGTGAGTGCCACGCTGGCGCTGACCCCGCTGGTGACCTTTGTCGCGGTGGCACTGGCGGCGTTGGTGTGGCCTGATTATGTGCACGCCGAGGACATCAATGCCCTGGGCTATGTGGGGGCGGTGACCGTGGTGCTGGGCTCGGCGCTGGTGGCGCTGGGGCCTTCGCTGGTGGCCGGGTGGCGCGCCCGCAGGGCGCGGTTGGCCCAGGCTCAATGATCGCCTGTACCGGCCTCTTCGCGGGTGAACCCGCTCCCACAGGGATCCCACAATATTCAGCCTTGTGGTAATCCTGTGGGAGCGGGTTCACCCGCGAAAGGGCCGGTAAAGGCAGTGCACGACTCAGCCCTTACCCCCCGGAGCCAGCATGTTCTCCGGCCTCACCCACTGGTCGAACTGCTCATTGGTCAGGTACTTCAACTCCAGTGCCGCCTCGCGCAAGGTCTTGCCTTCGCCATAGGCCTTCTTGGCAATTTCCGCTGCCTTGTCATAGCCAATATGCGGGTTCAACGCCGTCACCAGCATCAGCCCCCGTTCCAGGTGCGCCGCCATCTGCTCGGCATCCGGCTCGATGCCCGCCACGCAGTGCTGCTGGAAGTTGCGGCAGCCGTCAGCCAGCAATTCGATCGACTGCAGCAAGTTGTGGATGATCACCGGCTTGAACACGTTCAGTTGCAAATGCCCCTGGCTGGCGGCAAAGCCGATCGCCGCGTCGTTGCCCAGCACCTGACAGGCCAGCATCGACAGCGCCTCGCACTGGGTAGGGTTGACCTTGCCTGGCATGATCGAGCTGCCCGGCTCGTTGGCCGGCAGGCGTACCTCGGCCAACCCGGCGCGCGGGCCGGAACCCAGCAGGCGCAGGTCATTGGCGATTTTCATCAGGGCCACGGCCAGGGTCTTCAGGGCGCCGGCCAGGCTGGTCAGTGGCTCGTGGCCGGCGAGGGCAGCGAACTTGTTCGGCGCAGTGACGAACGGCAAGCCGGACAGCGCCGCCAGCTCGGCGGCGATGGCTTCGGCAAAACCATGCGGGGCGTTGAGCCCGGTACCCACGGCGGTGCCGCCCTGGGCCAGTTCGCACACTGCCGGCAGGGTGGCGCGGATGGCGCGCTGGGCGTAGTCGAGCTGCGCGACGAAGGCCGAGACCTCCTGGCCGAAGGTGATCGGCGTGGCGTCCATCATGTGCGTACGGCCGGTCTTTACCAGCTTGTGGTGGCGTGCCGACAGCTCGGCCAGCCCCGAGGACAGCTCTGCGATGGCCGGCAGCAGCTTGTCGTGCACCGCCTGCGCCGCAGCGATATGCATGGCGGTGGGGAAGCAGTCGTTGGAGCTCTGCGAGCGGTTGACGTGGTCGTTGGGGTGCACGGGCGCCTTGCCGCCACGGCCCTTGCCGGCCAGTTCATTGGCCCGACCGGCGATCACTTCGTTGACGTTCATGTTGCTCTGGGTGCCGCTGCCGGTCTGCCAGACCACCAGCGGGAACTGGTCGTCATGCTCGCCGTCCAGCACTTCGTCGGCGGCCTGTTCGACCAGCCGGGCGATGTCGGCCGGCAAGTCGCCGTTACGGTCGTTGACGCGTGCCGCGGCCTTCTTGATCAGCGCCAGGGCATGCAGCACCGCGATGGGCATGCGTTCCTTGCCAATGGCGAAGTTGATCAGCGAACGCTGGGTCTGCGCACCCCAGTAGGCGTCCTCAGGAACTTCGACCGGGCCCAGGCTGTCTGTCTCGATACGGCTCATTCTGTACTCACTCCCTTGTAGTTCGAAATCGCAGTTTAGGCCCTGATTCGACCGAGCGGTTCAGTCGCTCGTCGTGCCACTTGAGCACATCGCCACCACGGCGCAGAATGCTCTACTCTGAGGTACCCGCCTCCCTCTCTTCTGAAGGAAATGCAATGACCCGTCTCCGTGTCCTTTGTGCCGCCGTTGCCCTGGCTTGCGCCAGCGGCCAGGTACTCGCTGCCACCGCCAGCCACAACGCTGCTGCCGAGAAATTCCTGACCCTGGCCAACGCCGACAAGCTGGGCACCCCGGTGTACATGCAGGTCCAGCAGATGTTCGCCCAACGTTTCGCCCAGACCAAGGCCCCGGCCACCAAGCAGCCGGTGCTGGAAAGCTACCAGGCCAAGGCCAACGCCGCGCTGGACAACGCCATCGGCTGGAACAAGCTGAAGCCGAAGATGGTCGACCTGTACACCCAGACCTTCACCGAGCAGGAGCTCAAGGACCTGGTCAAGTTCTACGAATCGCCGCTGGGCAAGAAAGTGCTGCGCGAAATGCCCAAGGTCACCCAGCAGTCGGCCCAGCTGACCCAGCAGAGCCTGGAGCCAGCGGTACCGGTGGTGAACAAGCTGCTGGACGACATGACCAAGGAACTGGACCCGAACGCTGGCAAGGCCGCCGCCCCGGCGAAGAAGTGAGTACGCCGCGATGACCATGCAACAGCGTATCGAACAGCAGTTGGCCGCCCTGGCGCCGCAACACCTGCAAGTGCTCAATGAAAGCCACATGCACAGTCGTGGTCAGGAGACCCACTACAAGGCAGTGATCGTCAGCGAGCAGTTTGCCGGGTTGAACAGCGTCAAGCGCCACCAGAAGGTGTACGCCACCATGGGTGAGCTGATGGGCGAGATCCATGCCCTGGCCATCCACACCTACACCGCCGAAGAGTGGGCCAAGGTCGGCGTTGCACCGGCCTCGCCGGTGTGCGCGGGCGGCGGGCACTGAAACCTTGCTGTTGTTCTGGTAGAATCCTGCAAAATCCGGGGGCCGCTTTGCGGCCCATTCGCGGCACAAGGCCGCTCCTACAGGGATAGCGCAGCCCGTCGGCTGGTGCATTCCCCTGTAGGAGCGGCCTTGTGCCGCGAATGGGGCGCAAAGCGCCCCCGCTTTTTTGTCACACTGTCAAACCCGGTCCGCCCCTTACGAGGGCAACCACTGGAGATCCTGCTTCATGTCCCAACCCATCGTCGTCGCGGCGCTGTACAAGTTCGTCACCCTGGAAGACTACGTCGAGCTGCGCGAGCCGCTGCTCAAGACCATGCTCGACAACAACGTCAAGGGCACCCTGCTGCTGGCCCACGAGGGCATCAACGGCACCGTGTCGGCCACCCGCGAAGGCATCGACGGCCTGCTGGCCTGGCTGCGCAACGACCCACGCCTGGCCGATGTCGACCACAAGGAATCGTACTGCGACGAACAGCCGTTCTACCGCACCAAGGTCAAGCTCAAGAAAGAGATCGTAACCCTCGGCGTACCGGGCGTGGACCCGAACCAGGCGGTCGGCACCTACGTCGAGCCCAAGGACTGGAACGCGCTGATCAGCGACCCGGAAGTGCTGCTGATCGACACCCGCAACGACTACGAAGTGGCCATCGGTACCTTCAAGGGCGCCATCGACCCGAAGACCGAAACCTTCCGCGAGTTCCCCGACTACATCAAGGCCAACTTCGACCCCAGCAAGCACAAGAAGGTTGCCATGTTCTGTACCGGCGGTATCCGTTGCGAAAAAGCCTCCAGCTACATGCTCGGTGAAGGCTTCGAGGAGGTCTATCATCTTAAGGGCGGCATCCTGAAATACTTCGAGGAAGTGCCTCAGGAAGAAAGCCTGTGGGACGGCGACTGCTTCGTCTTCGACAACCGCGTCACGGTGCGCCATGACCTGAGCGAAGGCGAGTACGACCAGTGCCACGCCTGCCGCCACCCGATCAACGCAGAGGAGCGCGCGTCCGAGCACTATTCGCCAGGGGTCAGCTGCCCGCACTGCTGGGACACCCTGAGCGAGAAGACCCGGCGTAGCGCCATCGACCGGCAGAAGCAGATCGAGCTGGCCAAGGCCCGCAACCTGCCGCACCCGATCGGTTACAACTACAAAGCCGAGGCTTGATGCATGTCTGCACGCCTGATCTATGTGATGGACCCGATGTGCTCCTGGTGCTGGGGTTTCGCACCCGTGGCAGCGGCCCTGATCGCCCAGGCGCGTGACGCAGGCGTGCCCACCCGCCTGGTGCCAGGCGGGCTGCGTACCGGCGGCAGTGCCCTGGACATCTCTACCCGCAAGTACATCCTTGAACACTGGCAGGCGGTGGCCGACGCCACCGGCCAGCCGTTCCGCTTCGAGGGGGCCATGCCCGACGGCTTCGTCTACGACACCGAGCCGGCCTGCCGTGCCCTGGTCACCGCCCGCGAATTGGACGCCGAACGCGTCTGGCCGCTGCTGGCGCTGATCCAGCGTTCGTTCTACGAGCAGGGCGTGGACGTGACCATTGCGCCGCATCTGGTCGACCTGGCCGAACAGGCAGGCTTCGACCGCACCGTGTTCGCCGAGGCCTTCGCCTGTGCCGACAGCCGCGCCGCCACAGCAGCCGATTTCAGCTGGGCCCAGGACCTGGGCATCGCCGGTTTCCCGACCTTGCTGGCCGAACGCAATGGCCAACTGGCCCTGCTGACCAACGGCTATCAGCCGCTGGAGCGCCTGCAACCCTTGCTCGGCCGCTGGCTGCAGCAGGCCGCCTGTGCTTGATGTGCCTGGGTCACCCGACCCGGTGCCGGGCAAGCCCCACACTGCGGCTGATCGACTGAGCTGGGCGGAAATCCGCCGCCTGGCCCTGCATCACAAGAAAAACCTCTGGTCCGCCAACTTCATCGCCGTATTGGCGGCCTGCTGCAGCGTGCCCATCCCGCTGTTGCTGCCGCTGCTGGTGGACGAAGTGCTGCTGGGCCATGGCGATGCCGCGCTGAAGTGGATGAACCACCTGCTGCCGTCCAACTGGCAGGTGGCGGCGGGCTACATAGGCCTGATGTTGCTGCTGACCCTGTGCCTGCGCCTGGCCGCGCTGGCGTTCAACGTGATCCAGGCCAAGCTGTTCGCCGGCCTGGCCAAGGACATCGTCTATCGCCTGCGCATTCGCCTGATCGAGCGGCTCAAGCGCATCTCGCTGAAGGAATACGAAAGCCTGGGCAGCGGCACGGTAACCACCCATCTGGTCACCGACCTGGACACCCTCGACAAGTTCGTCGGCGAAACCCTGAGCCGCTTCCTGGTGGCCATGCTGACCCTGACCGGCACGGCGGCCATCCTGATCTGGATGCACTGGCAGCTGGCCATGCTGATATTGCTGTTCAACCCGCTGGTGATCTATTTCACCGTGCAGTTGGGCAAGCGCGTCAAGCACCTGAAAAAGCTCGAGAACGACAGCACCGCACGCTTTACCCAGGCGCTGGCGGAAACCCTCGACGCCATTCAGGAAATTCGCGCCGGTAACCGCCAGGGCTACTTCCTCGGTCGCCTTGGCCTGCGCGCCCGCGAAGTGCGGGACTATGCCGTGGACTCGCAGTGGAAAAGCGATGCCAGCGGCCGCGCCAGTGGCCTGCTGTTCCAGTTCGGCATCGATATCTTCCGCGCCGCGGCCATGCTCACCGTGCTGTTCTCCGACCTGTCGATCGGCCAGATGCTGGCGGTATTCAGCTACCTGTGGTTCATGATCGGCCCGGTGGAGCAACTGCTCAACCTGCAATACGCCTACTACGCCGCCGGCGGCGCATTGAGCCGCCTCAACGAGCTGCTGGCACGTGCCGACGAGCCGCAGTACCCGGCGGCCAGCAACCCGTTCGCCGGCCGCGAGACGGTAGGTATCGAAGTGCGCGACCTGCGCTTTGCCTATGCCGACGAGCCGGTGCTCGAGCACCTCGACCTGTCCATCGCCCCGGGCGAGAAGGTGGCGATAGTCGGCGCCAGCGGTGGCGGCAAGAGCACCCTGGTGCAGCTGTTGCTGGGGCTTTACAGCGCCCAGGCCGGCACCATCCGCTTTGGCGGTGCCAGCCTGCAGGAAATCGGCCTGGAAACCCTGCGTGAAAACGTCGCGGTGGTGTTGCAGCACCCTTCGCTGTTCAACGACACCGTGCGCGCCAACCTGACCATGGGCCGTGACTGCAGCGACGAGGCCTGCTGGCAGGCACTGCGCATCGCCCAGCTGGATGCCACCATCGCCGCCTTGCCGCAGGGCCTGGACAGTGTGGTGGGGCGCTCCGGCGTGCGCTTGTCCGGTGGCCAGCGCCAGCGCCTGGCCATTGCCCGCATGGTGCTGGCCGAACCCAAGGTGGTGATCCTCGACGAAGCCACCTCGGCCCTGGATGCCGCCACCGAATACAACCTGCACCAAGCCCTGGCGCGCTTCCTCAGCGGCCGCACCACACTGATCATCGCCCACCGCCTGTCGGCGGTGAAACAGGCCGACCGGGTGCTGGTGTTCGACGGCGGGCATGTGGCCGAGGATGGCGACCACCAGCAGCTGATTGCCGAGGGTGGGTTGTATGCCAAGCTTTACGGGCACCTGCAGCAGAGCTGAATTTGTGGCTGCCTGTGCGGGCCCTATCGCCGGCAAGCCAGCTCCCACAGGATTACCACAGGCCTGAGCGTTGTGGGGTACCTGTGGGAGCTGGCTTGCCGGCGATAGGGCCGGGAAGGCCATGCGAAAACCCCCGGGTTTCCTGTCATAAAAAACCCAACCGCGAGGATGGCAAATGGCCTACGCTGTGCTTTGTCTGGGTTGATTTGCGCCTTATCTGCTCTGTGACAGGGACTCCATGAAGGGACATCGCACTCTAGAAGCGCCAAAGTTGCTCGGCATCACCTGGCCCTTCATCGCCGTTGTGGTCTTCCAGGTAGCCTTGGGCAGCCTGAGCCTTTATACGCTCTCGGCCGTGCGTGCCTACGTCGCGGGTGAAAGCCTGTGGTCCAAGGCGCAGAAAGACGCCATCTACTACCTCAACCTGTACGCCGAAACCCGCGACGACAGCACCTATCAGCGCTATCGCCAGGCCATCACCGTGCCCCAGGGCGATCACCAACTGCGCGAAGTGATGGACCAGCCCAGCCCCGACCTGGATGCCGCGCGCCAGGCCGTGCTGCAAGGCGGTAACCACCCCGACGATGTCGAGCGGATCATCTGGTTCTACCGTAACTTTCGCAACGTAAGCTACATGCAGACGGCCATCGACTACTGGGACATCGGCGACGACTACCTGGGCAAGCTGGATATGCTGGCCGTGGAAATGCGCAGCAGCTTCGCCGCTGGCTCGGTCGACGCCCGCACAATAAGCGACTGGAAGGCGCGCATCGTCACCATCAACGAAGGGGTAACCCCGGCCGCCAAGGCGTTCAGCGATGCCTTGGGCGAAGGCTCGCGCATGCTGCTGCGGGTGCTGCTTATCACCAACCTGCTGACCGCGATGTTCCTGATTGCCATTGCCTGGCGCCGCTCCAGCAAGCTGCTGGCCCAGCGCCAGGCCTTTGCCAGCGCCCTGCAAGAAGAAAAGGAGCGGGCGCAGATTACCCTGCAGGCCATTGGCGATGCGGTGATTACCACCGATGTGGAGGGCAGTATCGGCTACATGAACCCGGCCGCCGAACAACTGACCCACTGGCAGGCCGGCCAAGCCCAGGGCCTGCCGTTGTCGGCGCTGTTCAGCCTGGTGGACGAGCAGGCAGAGGAAGACGGCCGCAGCCTGGTCGAGCAGGTGCTCAGCGGCAGCCTCAAGGGTGGCGCCGAGCATGCCCGGCTGATCCAGCGCCTGGACGGCAGTACTGTGTCGGTCAACCTGGTCGGCTCGCCGATCGTCAATGACGGCCAGGTCAGCGGTATCGTGCTGGTGCTGCACGACATGACACAGGAGCGCCAGTACATCGCCAACCTGTCCTGGCAGGCGACTCATGACGCCCTGACCGGCCTGGCCAACCGCCGCGAGTTCGAATACCGCCTGGAGCAGGCGCTCAATGACCTGGCGCGCCAGGCCGGGCGGCATTCGCTGATGTTCCTGGACCTCGACCAGTTCAAGCTGGTCAACGATACCTGCGGGCATGCCGCCGGCGACGAGCTGCTGCGGCACATCTGCGCCGTGCTGCAGTCCGGCCTGCGCGAGGGCGATACCCTGGCCCGGCTGGGTGGTGACGAATTTGGCGTGCTGCTGGAAAACTGCCCGCCCGACCAGGCCGAGCGCATTGCCGAGCAGCTGCGCCAGCTGGTGCAGAGCCTGCATTTCGTGTGGAAAGGGCGGCCGTTCGTCACCACCGTCAGTGTCGGCCTGGTGCACATGGCCCAGTCCCCCGGCACCCTCGAAACCTCGCTGCGCGCCGCCGACATGGCTTGCTACATGGCCAAGGAAAAGGGCCGCAACCGCGTGCAGGTGTACCATGCCGACGACAGCGAGCTGTCCATGCGCTTTGGTGAAATGGCCTGGATCCAGCGCTTGCACGTGGCCCTGGAAGAAAACCGCTTCTGCCTGTACGCCCAGGAAATCGCCCCGCTGAAAACCTTCGAAGGCCCCGGCCATATCGAGATCCTGCTGCGCCTGCACGACGAAAGCGGGCGTACCATCCTGCCCAGCAGTTTCATCCCGGCGGCCGAGCGCTACGGCCTGATGACCGCGCTGGACCGCTGGGTGGTGCGCAATGTGTTCCTGGTCATCCGCCAGTGCCTGGACGAAGGGCGCGAGGGGCCGCTGTCGATCTGTGCGATCAACCTGTCGGGGTCGAGCATTGGCGATGACAAGTTCCTCGAATACCTGCAACGCCTGTTCGTCGAATACGCCATTCCGCCGCGGATGATCTGTTTCGAAATCACCGAAACCAGCGCCATAGCCAACCTTGGCAGCGCCATCCGCTTCATCAACGAGTTGAAGGGGCTGGGTTGTCGCTTCTCGCTCGATGATTTCTGCGCTGGCATGTCGTCGTTCGCCTATCTCAAGCATTTGCCCGTGGATTACCTGAAGATCGACGGTAGTTTCGTCAAGGACATGCTCGACGACCCGGTCAACCGGGCCATGGTCGAGGTCATCAACCACATCGGTCACGTAATGGGCAAGCGCACCATTGCCGAATTCGTCGAAACACCCTTGATCGAGCAGGCCTTGCAGGAAATTGGCGTGGATTACGCCCAGGGCTACCTCATCGAACGCCCCCAGGTGTTCACCTGTGACAGTCTGCAGCGCCAACGGATCGCCGCCCGGCCTCTGTTGCAGCGGGCACCTGGCACGTTTCGCTAGCTAGAAATCACAAGGATCAAGGAGCTGAAAGTGATTGACGCATTCGTTCGTATCGGGCCTTTGATGGATCCCGCCAGCTACCCCCAATGGGCCCAGCAACTGATTGAAGACTGCCGCGAGAGCAAGCGCCGGGTAGTCGAGCATGAGTTCTACGCGCGCCTGCGCGATGGCCAGTTGAAGCAATCGACCATTCGCCAGTACCTGATCGGTGGCTGGCCGGTGGTGGAGCAGTTTTCGCTCTACATGGCTCACAACCTGACCAAGACCCGCTATGGCCGTCACCAGGGCGAAGACATGGCGCGGCGCTGGCTGATGCGCAACATCCGTGTCGAGCTCAACCACGCCGACTACTGGGTGAACTGGTGCCAGGCGCATGGCGTGCACCTGCACGAGCTGCAGGCCCAGGAAGTGCCGCCTGAACTGAACGGCCTGAACGACTGGTGCTGGCGCGTGTGCGCCACCGAGAACCTGGCCATTTCCATGGCGGCGACCAACTACGCCATCGAAGGTGCGACCGGTGAATGGTCGGCGGTGGTGTGCTCCACCGACACCTATGCGCTGGGCTTCCCGGAGGATCAGCGCAAGCGGGCGATGAAGTGGCTGAAGATGCATGCCCAGTATGACGACGCGCACCCGTGGGAGGCGCTGGAGATCATCTGTACGCTGGCTGGCGAGAACCCGACCCTGGGGCTGCGCAATGAACTGCGCAAGGCGATTTGCAAGAGCTACGACTGCATGTACCTGTTCCTGGAACGGTGCATGCAGCTGGAAGGGCGCCAGCAAGGGCGCATGCGCCCGGTGTTGGCAGCGGGCTGATCGCTTTCCTGTCCCGGCCTCTTCGCGGGTAAACCCGCTCCCACAAGTACTGCGCTGCCCTCATGGGCGGTGAATAACCCTGTGGGAGCGGGTTCACCCGCGAAAGGGCCGGTACAGGCAAAAGCCTTACTGGGCGTTGAACGCCTGCCCATTCACCCCTTTGCTGTCCGGCCCCATCAGGTACAGGTACACCGGCATGATCTCTTCCGGCAGCGGGTTGTTCTGCGGGTTTTCGCTAGGGTAGGCCTGTGCCCGCATCGCCGTGCGCGTGGCACCGGGGTTGATGCTGTTGGAGCGCACTGGTGCCACGCCTTCCAGTTCATCGGCCAGGGTTTGCATCAGGCCCTCGGTGGCGAACTTGGACACGCCATAGGCGCCCCAGTAGGCCCGGCCCTTGCGCCCGACGCTGCTGCTGGTGAACACCACCGAAGCGTCTTCCGACAGCTTCAGCAGCGGCAGCAGGGTGCTGGTGAGCATGAAGGTGGCATTGACGTTGATGTGCATGACGCGCATGAAGTTGTCACCCGACAGCTGCTCCAGCGGCGTACGTGGGCCGATGATCGAAGCGTTGTTCAGCAGGCCGTCGAGGCGGCCGAACTGGTCTTCGATCATTACCGCCAGTTCGTCGTACTGGTGGGGCAGGGCGGTTTCCAGATTGAACGGGATCACTACCGGTTGCGGGTGCCCGGCGGCTTCGATCTGGTCGTAGACCTCGTTGAGGTTGGCCTCGGTCTTGCCCAGCAGCAGCACGGTGGCGCCAAGCGCAGCGTAGGCCTTGGCGGCAGCGGCGCCGATGCCGCGGCCGGCACCGGTAACCAGGATGACCCGGCCTTGCAGCAGGTCGGGGCGGGCGGTGTAGTCGAACATGGTAGGTCCTTCGAGTTCGTTGGCGCGGCACAGCCCCTGTGGGAGCGGGTGAACCCGCTCCCACAGGGGCTGTGCCTCGGTCTAGACGGGGTTCAGCAGCCGCACAGCGCGCTGTCGATCACCTTGCGCAGTTCCAGCGGGTGGTCCACCACCACATCGGCGCCCCAGTTGTTGGGGTTGTCCTCTGGATGAATATAGCCGTAGCGCACTGCCGCCGTGCGAGTACCGGCGTCGCGGCCAGACTCGATGTCGCGCAGGTCGTCGCCGACGAACAGTACGCTGGCCGGGTCCAGGCCGAGGGTCTTGCAGGCGAGGATCAGCGGCTCGGGGTCGGGCTTGCTGTTCTTGACGTGGTCCGGGCAGATCAGCAGCGCCGAACGCTCGGCCAGGCCCAGTTGCTGCATGATCGGCTCGGCAAAGCGCACCGGTTTGTTGGTGACCACACCCCACAGCAGGTTGCCTTTCTCGATGTCGGCCAGCAGCTCGGCCATGCCGTCGAACAGCTTGCTGTGCACCGCGCAGTCGCGCTGGTAGCGCTCGAGGAACTCAAGGCGCAGGGCTTCGAAGCCCTCGGCCTCCGGGCTGATGGCGAAGGTCGCGGCGACCATCGCGCGGGCACCGCCGGAGATCACGTCGCGGATCACCTTGTCATCGACGGCCGGCAGGCCGCGCTCGGCGAGCATGGCCTGGCAGATGGCGATGAAGTCCGGCGCCGTGTCGAGCAAGGTGCCGTCCATGTCGAAGAGTACTGCTCGCAAACTCATGTTTATTCCTCGCGCAGGGTCTGGACCATGTAGTTGACGTCGACGTCGCTGCTGAGCTTGTAGTGCTTGGTCAGTGGGTTGTAGGTCAGGCCGATGATGTCCTTCACCTGAAGGCCGGCAACGCGGCTCCAGGCGCCCAGCTCGGACGGGCGGATGAACTTCTTGAAGTCGTGGGTGCCGCGCGGCAGCATCTTCAGGATGTACTCGGCGCCGACGATGGCCAGCAGGTAGGCCTTGGGGTTGCGGTTGATGGTGGAGAAGAACACCTGGCCGCCAGGCTTGACCATGCGGTAGCAGGCGCGGATGACCGAAGACGGGTCGGGCACGTGCTCGAGCATTTCCAGGCAGGTGACCACGTCGAACTGTTCGGGCATTTCCTCGGCCAGAGCTTCGGCGGTGATCTGCCGGTATTCCACCTGCACGCCCGACTCCAGCTGGTGCAACTGGGCCACGGCCAGTGGCGCCTCGCCCATGTCGATGCCGGTGACCGTGGCGCCGCGCAGGGCCATCGCCTCGCTGAGGATGCCGCCGCCGCAACCCACGTCCAGCACCTTCTTGCCGGCGAGGCTGACGCGCTCGTCGATCCAGTTGACGCGCAGCGGGTTGATTTCGTGCAGCGGCTTGAACTCGCTTTCGCGGTCCCACCAGCGGTGGGCCAGCGCTTCGAACTTGGCGATTTCGGCGCGGTCGACGTTGCTCATTAGAACAGTCCTCTGAAACTTCGCAAAATTGCGCCGGAGTATACCCGAGCGCTCGGCCCCGAGGGTCGCTATAATCGCCGGCTTTTGATATCCGAACGACGGGGAGAGGCGATGCGCGAGCGACTTTTGGCGGCGGAGAAGGTGACCGGGATCCGCTGGCAGGGCGGCGTCCTGCACCTGCTCGACCAGCGCCTGCTGCCGTCGGAAGAGCGCTGGCTGGCCTGCGACAATGTCGCGCAGGTTGCAGCGGCGATCCGCGACATGGCCGTGCGCGGCGCCTCGGCCATCGGCATTGCCGCGGCCTATGGCCTGGTGCTGGCCCTTGAGGATCGGCTGGCCGAGGGCGGCGACTGGGAAATGGACCTGGAGGAAGACTTCCTTGTCCTGGCTGAAGCGCGCCCTACCGCCGCCAACCTGTTCTGGGCGCTGAACCGCATGCGTGAGCGCCTGCAGCGCCTGCGTCAGGACGAAGATGTGCTGGCGGCACTGGAGGCCGAAGCGGTGGCCATCCACGAGAGCGATCGCGAGGCCAACCTGACCATGGCCCAGTACGGTATCGAGCTGATTCGTCGCCACCAGGGCAACGCCCAGACCCTGCTCACCTATGGCAACGCCGGTGCTCTGGCCTGTGGTGGTTTCGGTACCGCGCTGGGGGTGATCCGTGCCGGTTACCTGGAGGGCATGGTCGAGCGTGTATACGCCGGCGAGACCCGCCCCTGGCTGCATGGCTCGCGCCTGACCGCCTGGGAACTGGCCAAGGAAGGCATCCCGGTGACCCTGTGCGCCGACTCGGCGCTGGCCCACCTGATGAAGAGCAAGGGCATCACCTGGGTGGTGGTGGGCGCGGACTGCATCGCCGCCAACGGCGATGTGGCCAGCAAGATCGGCACCTATCAGCTGGCGGTCAGCGCCATGCATCACGGCGTACGGTTCATGGTGGTGGCGCCGAGCACCAGCATCGACCTGAACCTGGCCACGGGCGAGGACATCCCGCTGGAAGAGCGCGCTGCCGACGAGTTGCTGGACATTGGCGGCACCCGCGTGGCGCCGGATGTCGAGGTGTTCAACCCGGTATTCGACGTGACCCCTGCCGACCTGATCGACGTGATCGTGACCGAGCGCGGCATCGTCGAGCGGCCGGATGCCGCCAAGCTGGCGCAATTGATCTGCCGCAAGCGGCTGCACTGATATTCGTAGTGCCTGTGCCGGCCTCTTCGCGGGTAAACCCGCTCCCACAGGGATAGCACAAGGCCTGAGGGCGGTGGTGTACCTGTGGGAGCGGGTTTACCCGCGAAGAGGCCGGCACAGGCTATAAAAAATCCAGATTTACCCTCGTGTGAGGCCACCTGCCACATCTCCCCACCGCCCCTGCCTTTGTGATAACATCCGGCAGTTTCCAAGACCGCCCACCACGGCGGCCTTCATTGCGCAGATCCATGGCACAACTCATTGATTTGTCGTAAGTCGTCGCACCCTTATGCGCTGCGGCGGCGAGCTTCGTTCGGCCCTTGATGGAGCTGCGAAGTTTCACCAGAAAAAGGAATCAGGCTTCTCATGGGCGAACTGGCCAAAGAAATCCTCCCGGTCAATATCGAAGACGAACTGAGACAGTCTTACCTCGACTACGCGATGAGCGTGATTGTCGGGCGAGCGCTGCCCGATGCGCGTGACGGCTTGAAGCCCGTGCATCGTCGCGTTCTCTATGCGATGAGCGAACTGGGCAACGACTGGAACAAGCCGTACAAGAAATCCGCCCGTGTGGTCGGTGACGTGATCGGTAAGTACCACCCGCACGGCGACACCGCGGTCTACGACACCATCGTGCGTATGGCCCAGCCGTTCTCGCTGCGCTACCTGCTGGTCGACGGCCAGGGCAACTTCGGTTCGGTGGACGGCGACAACGCCGCAGCCATGCGATACACCGAAGTGCGCATGGCCAAGCTGGCCCACGAGCTGCTGGCCGACCTGCACAAGGAGACCGTCGACTGGGTGCCCAACTACGACGGCACCGAGCAGATCCCGGCGGTCATGCCGACCCGTATTCCCAACCTGCTGGTCAACGGTTCCAGCGGTATCGCCGTGGGCATGGCGACCAACATCCCGCCGCACAACCTCGGCGAGGTCATCGATGGCTGCCTGGCACTCATCGACAACCCCGAAGTCACCATCGATGAGCTGATGCAGCACATCCCTGGCCCCGACTTCCCGACTGCCGGCCTTATCAATGGTCGCCAGGGCATCATCGAGGCCTATCGCACCGGCCGTGGCCGCATCTACATGCGCGCCCGTTCCGAGATCGAAGACATCGACAAGGTCGGTGGTCGCCAGCAGATCGTGGTTACCGAGCTGCCGTACCAGCTGAACAAGGCTCGTCTGATCGAAAAGATCGCCGAGCTGGTCAAAGAGAAGAAGATCGAAGGCATCACCGAGCTGCGCGACGAGTCCGACAAGGACGGCATGCGCATCGTCATCGAGCTGCGTCGCGGCGAAGTGCCGGAGGTGGTGCTCAACAACCTCTACCAGCAAACCCAGCTGCAGAGCGTATTCGGTATCAACGTGGTGGCCCTGGTCGACGGCCGTCCGCGCCTGCTCAACCTCAAGGACCTGCTCGAAGCGTTCGTCCGTCACCGCCGTGAAGTGGTGACCCGCCGTACCGTGTTCGAGCTGCGCAAGGCCCGCGAACGCGGCCATATCCTCGAAGGCCAGGCGGTCGCGCTGTCCAACATCGACCCGGTCATCGCCCTGATCAAGGCCTCGCCGACCCCGTCCGAGGCCAAGGAAGCCCTGATCTCCACTGCCTGGGAATCCAGTGCCGTGCAGGTCATGGTCGAGCGCGCCGGCGCCGATTCCTGCCGCCCCGAGGACCTGCCGGAGCAGTACGGCCTGCGTGAAGGCAAGTACTACCTGTCGCCGGAACAGGCCCAGGCTATTCTCGACCTGCGCCTGCACCGCCTGACCGGCCTGGAGCACGAGAAGCTGCTGGCCGAGTACCAGGAAATCCTCGAGCAGATCGGCGAGCTGATCCGCATCCTCAGCAGCGCCGAGCGCCTGATGGAAGTGATCCGCGAAGAGCTGGAAGCCATCCGCGCCGAATATGGCGATGCCCGTCGTACCGAAATTCTCGATGCGCGCCACGACCTCAACTACGGCGACATGATCCCGGAAGAAGAGCGTGTGGTGACCATCTCCCACGGCGGCTACGCCAAGACCCAGCCGCTGTCCGCCTACCAGGCCCAGCGCCGTGGCGGCAAAGGCAAGTCGGCTACCGGGGTGAAGGACGAGGACTACGTCGAGCACCTGCTGGTTGCCAACAGCCATGCCACCCTGCTGCTGTTCTCCAGCAAGGGCAAGGTGTACTGGCTGAAGACCTACGACATCCCTGAAGCGTCCCGCGCCGCCCGCGGCCGCCCGCTGGTCAACCTGTTGCCGCTGGAGGAAGGTGAGCGCATCACCGCCATGCTGCAGATCGACCTCGAGGCCCTGCAGCAGAACGCTGACGCCGACGAAGAGCTGGAGGACGCGGAAGACACCGTGCTCGAAGGCGAAGTGGTCGAGGCCGAGGAAGTGGACGAGGAAGACGGCGACACCCCTGAATGGGTGGCCGAGCCGACCGGCGCCTACATCTTCATGGCCACCGCTTCGGGTACCGTGAAGAAGACCCCGCTGGTGCAGTTCGCCCGTCCGCGCTCCAACGGCCTGATCGCCCTGAAGCTGAAGGAAGGTGACACCCTGATCGCCGCGGCCATCACCGACGGCGCCAAGGAGGTCATGATGTTCTCCGACGCCGGCAAGGTGATCCGCTTCGCTGAAAGCGTGGTGCGCGAGATGGGCCGTAACGCCCGTGGCGTGCGCGGCATGAAGCTGGGCAAGGGCCAGCAGATCATTTCCATGCTGATCCCGGAATCCGGCGCGCAGATCCTCACCGCCTCCGAGCGTGGCTTCGGCAAGCGCACTCCGCTGTCCAAGTTCCCGCGTCGCGGCCGTGGTGGCCAGGGTGTGATCGCCATGGGCACCAAGGGGCGCAACGGTCTGCTGATCGGTGCCATCCAGGTGCAGGAAGGTGAGGAGATCATGCTGATCTCCGACCAGGGCACGCTGGTGCGTACCCGCGTTGGCGAGGTGTCCAGCCTGGGCCGCAACACTCAGGGCGTGACCTTGATCAAGCTGGCTACCGACGAGACACTGGTGGGCCTGGAGCGTATCCAGGAGCCTTCCGAGGACGAACTCGATGATGTGATCGAGGCGGGTGAAGAGGGCGTCGAGGCTGAAGTGCCAGACAACGAAGAAGCTGCTGGCGCCGAAGAGGCCCCGCAGGAGTAAGCAAGCGTAAAACCCGAACGGGGCGACCAAGGTCGCCCCGTTTGACTGATTACAGCAGGCAATGGCTGGCCCTGAAGGGGCATGCTGTTTTTGTAGGAGCAGCCTTGTGCTGCGAATGGGACGCGAAGCGGCCCCGGAATTTCAGCGTCAACGCATGGATAGCCGGGGCCGCTACGCGTCCCATTCGCAGCACAAGGCTGCTCCTACAAGAGCGATGCGAGGCCTGCAAGAAACGAATTTGTACCATTTGGCAGAGCGAGAGTGGATGTGAGCAAACGAGCCTTTAACTTCTGCGCAGGCCCTGCCGCGCTTCCTGACGCTGTTCTGCAGCGCGCCCAGGCCGAGATGCTGGATTGGCGTGGCAAGGGCTTGTCGGTGATGGAAATGAGCCATCGTAGCGACGATTACGTGGCCATCGCCGAAAAGGCCGAGCAGGACCTGCGTGACCTGCTGTCCGTCCCCTCCAACTACAAGGTGCTGTTCCTGCAGGGCGGCGCCAGCCAGCAGTTCGCCGAAATCCCGCTGAACCTGCTGCCGGAAAACGGTACGGCCGACTACATCGAGACCGGCATCTGGTCGAAAAAGGCCATCGAGGAAGGGCGCCGCTTCGGCAACGTCAACGTCGCCGCCAGCGCCAAGCCTTACGACTACCTGGCCATCCCGGGCCAGAACGAGTGGAAGCTGACCAAGAACGCTGCCTACGTGCACTATGCGTCCAACGAGACCATTGGTGGCCTGCAGTTCGACTGGGTGCCGGAAACCGGTGACGTGCCACTGGTGGTCGACATGTCGTCCGACATCCTCTCGCGCCCGATCGATGTGTCGCAGTACGGCCTGATCTACGCCGGCGCGCAGAAGAACATCGGCCCGAGCGGCCTGGTGGTGGTGATCGTGCGCGAAGACCTGCTGGGCCGCGCCCGCAGCAGCTGCCCGACCATGCTCGACTACAAGGTCTCGGCCGACAACGGCTCGATGTACAACACCCCGGCCACCTATTCCTGGTACCTCTCGGGCCTGGTGTTCGAGTGGCTGAAAGAGCAGGGTGGCGTCGATGCCATGGAGCAGCGCAACCGCGCCAAGAAAGACCGCCTGTACGGCTTCATCGACAGCAGCGAGTTCTACACCAACCCGATCAGCCACAACGCCCGTTCGTGGATGAACGTGCCGTTCCGCCTGGCTGACGAGCGCCTGGACAAGGCCTTCCTCGCCGGCGCCGATGCCCGTGGCCTGCTCAACCTCAAGGGCCACCGTTCGGTAGGCGGCATGCGCGCTTCCATCTACAACGCCCTGGGCCTTGAAGCGGTCGAAGCCCTGGTGGCCTACATGGCCGAATTCGAGAAGGAGCACGGCTGATGTCCGAGCACGAACTGAAGGCGTTGCGCGTTCGCATCGACAGCCTCGACGAGAAGATCCTCGAGCTGATCAGCGAGCGCGCCCGGTGCGCCCAGGAAGTGGCCAAGGTCAAGACCGCCTCGCTGGCGGAAGGCGAAAAACCGGTGTTCTACCGCCCCGAGCGTGAAGCCGCCGTGCTCAAGCGCGTGATGGAGCGCAACAAGGGGCCGCTGGACAACGAAGAGATGGCGCGGCTGTTCCGCGAAATCATGTCGTCGTGCCTGGCCCTGGAAGAGCCGCTGAAAATCGCCTACCTCGGCCCTGAAGGCACCTTCACCCAGGCTGCGGCCATGAAGCACTTCGGCCACGCGGTGATCAGCCGGCCGATGGCGGCCATCGACGAAGTGTTCCGCGAAGTGGCGGCCGGTGCCGTCAACTTCGGCGTGGTGCCGGTGGAAAACTCCACCGAAGGTGCTGTCAGCCACACCCTGGACAGCTTCCTTGAACACGACATGGTGATTTGCGGCGAGGTCGAGCTGCGCATCCACCACCACCTGCTGGTGGGCGAGAACACCAAGACCGACAGCATCACTCGCATCTACTCCCACGCCCAGTCGCTGGCCCAGTGCCGCAAGTGGCTGGACGCGCACTACCCGAACGTGGAGCGCGTGGCCGTGTCTAGCAATGCCGAGGCCGCCAAGCGGGTCAAGGGCGAGTGGAATTCGGCGGCGATCGCCGGCGACATGGCGGCCAACCTGTACGGGTTGACTCGCCTGGCCGAGAAGATCGAAGACCGCCCGGACAACTCCACGCGCTTCCTGATGATCGGTAACCAGGAAGTGCCGCCGACCGGCGACGACAAGACCTCGATCATCGTTTCGATGAGCAACAAGCCGGGTGCCTTGCACGAACTGCTGGTACCGTTCCACCAGAACGGCATCGACCTGACTCGCATCGAGACCCGCCCGTCGCGTAGCGGCAAGTGGACCTACGTGTTCTTCATCGACTTCGTCGGCCACCACCGCGACCCGCTGATCAAGGCGGTGCTCGAGCAGATCAGCCAGGAGGCTGTGGCGCTGAAGGTGCTGGGCTCGTATCCGAAGGCGGTGCTTTGATCGAAGATTGCCGGGGCCGCTGTGCGGCCCATCGCGACACGAGGCCGCTCCTAAAGGTATTGTGCAGGCCTCGAAACTGTACTGGCCCCTGTAGGAGCGGCCTTGTGCCGCGATGGGCTGCAAGGCAGCCCCAATGGCCCTCACAGGCTGTCTAGATTTCTGAACAGGGTTCGCACCAGTGGTAAAAGCAGTAACAACCAAACCCGCGCCAATCATCAACCGCCTGGTCGTGGTCGGCCTCGGCCTGATCGGTGGCTCGTTCGCCAAGGGCCTGCGTGAAAGCGGCCTGTGCCGCGAAGTGGTCGGTGTCGACCTGGACGCCCCCTCGCGCAAGCAGGCCGTGGCCCTGGGCGTGGTCGATCGCTGCGAAGAAGACCTTGCCGCCGCCTGTGTCGGTGCCGATGTCATCCAGTTGGCCGTGCCGATCCTGGCCATGGAAAAAGTCCTGGCCCGCCTGGCCAAGCTCGACCTTGGCGCTGCCGTCATCACCGACGTCGGCAGCGCCAAGGGCAACGTCGTGCGTGAGGCGCGGGCCGTCTTTGGGGAGCGCTTGCCGCGCTTCGTCCCCGGCCACCCCATCGCCGGCTCCGAGCAGAGCGGGGTAGAGGCCTCCAACGCCACCCTGTTCCGCCGGCACAAGGTCATCCTCACGCCGCTGACCGAAACCGACCCGGCCGCCCTGGCCCTGGTCGACCGCCTGTGGCGCGAGCTGGGCGCCGATGTGGAGCACATGTCGGTCGAACGCCACGACGAAGTGCTTGCCGCCACCAGTCATTTGCCGCATCTGCTGGCCTTCGGCCTGGTCGATTCACTGGCCAAGCGCAATGAAAACCTCGAAATCTTCCGGTACGCTGCGGGAGGCTTCCGCGATTTCACGAGAATCGCTGGCAGCGACCCGACCATGTGGCATGACATCTTTCTCGCCAACCGCGACGCTGTCCTGCGCACGCTTGATACATATCGCAGCGATCTCGACGCCTTGCGCGACGCGATCGCTGAAGGGGACGGGCACCAGCTGCTGGGTGTATTCACCCGCGCACGCGTTGCCCGCGAGCATTTCAGTAAAATCCTGGCCCGCCGGGCCTATGTGGACGCTATGAACGCCAACGATCTGATTTTCCTGGCCCAACCGGGTGGCCGCCTGTCCGGGCGAATCCGCGTACCGGGCGACAAGTCGATTTCCCACCGCTCGATCATGCTCGGCTCGCTGGCCGAAGGCACCACGGAGGTCGAAGGCTTCCTCGAAGGTGAGGACGCGCTGGCGACCCTGCAGGCATTCCGTGACATGGGTGTGGTCATCGAAGGCCCGAACCACGGTCGCGTGACCATTCACGGCGTCGGCCTGCACGGCCTCAAGCCGCCACCCGGGCCGCTTTACGTGGGTAACTCGGGTACCTCGATGCGCCTGCTGTCGGGCCTGCTGGCCGGCCAGCCGTTCGACGTGACCATGACCGGCGACGCTTCGCTGTCCAAGCGCCCGATGAACCGCGTGGCCAACCCGCTGCGCGAAATGGGTGCCGTGGTCGAAACTGGCCCTGAAGGCCGTCCGCCGCTGACCATCCGTGGTGGCCACAAGCTCAAGGCGCTGACCTACACGCTGCCGATGGCCAGTGCCCAGGTCAAATCCTGCCTGCTGCTGGCCGGCCTGTACGCCGAAGGCAAGACCACCGTCACCGAGCCTGCACCAACCCGTGACCACACCGAGCGCATGCTGCGCGGCTTTGGCTACAGCGTCGAAAGCAACGGCCCGGTGGCCTCGCTGCAGTCCGGCGGCAAGCTCACTGCTACCCGTATCGAAGTACCGGCCGACATTTCCTCGGCGGCGTTCTTCTTGGTGGCGGCGTCCATCGCCGAAGGCTCCGAGCTGGTGCTGGAGCACGTTGGCATCAACCCGACCCGTACCGGCGTGATCGACATCCTGCGCCTGATGGGCGGCGACATCACTCTGGAAAACCAGCGTGAAGTCGGCGGCGAACCGGTGGCCGACCTGCGTGTGCGCGGCGCCAAGCTGAAGGGTATCGAGATCCCTGAAGAGCTGGTGCCACTGGCCATCGACGAGTTCCCGGTGCTGTTCGTCGCCGCTGCCTGCGCCGAAGGGCGTACCGTGCTGCGTGGTGCCGAAGAGTTGCGGGTGAAGGAATCCGACCGTATCCAGGTCATGGCCGACGGCCTGATCACCCTTGGCATCAAGTGCGAGCCGACCCCGGACGGCATCATCATCGACGGCGGCCAGTTGGGCGGCGGCGAAGTGCATGGTCACGGTGACCACCGTATCGCCATGGCCTTCAGTGTGGCCTCGCTGCGCGCCAGCGCGCCGATCCGCATCCACGACTGCGCCAACGTTGCCACCTCGTTCCCCAACTTCCTGGCGCTGTGTGCCGAAGTGGGCATCCGCGTGGCCGAAGAGGGCAAGTCGTGAGTGCCCTGGCGCCGGTAATCACCATCGACGGGCCAAGCGGTTCGGGCAAGGGCACGGTCGCCGGGCTGCTGGCCCGCGAGCTGGGCTGGAGGTTGCTGGACTCTGGCGCGCTGTACCGTCTGCTGGCGTTCAACGCCAGCAACCACGGCGTCGACCTGACCAACGAAGAGCTGCTGACCAAGCTTGCCGCCCATCTGGATGTGCAGTTCATCGCCGCCGAGCCCGGTAAGCTGCAACAGATCATCCTCGAGGGCGAGGACGTCAGCAACGTCATCCGCACCGAGACCGTCGGTGCCGGTGCCTCGATGGTTGCTTCGCTGCCGGCCGTGCGTGATGCACTGCTGGTGCGCCAGCGCGAATTCCGCGAGGCGCCGGGCCTGATCGCCGACGGCCGCGACATGGGCACCGTGGTGTTCCCGGACGCGCCGTTGAAAGTCTTCCTCACCGCCAGCGCGGAGGAGCGGGCGCGTCGCCGCTACCTGCAGTTGAAGGGCAAGGGCGAAGATGTTAGTCTGTCGAGTCTGCTGGATGAGATTCGTGCGCGTGATGAGCGCGACACCCAACGTGCAGTGGCCCCGCTGAAGCCAGCGGTCGATGCCATTCAGTTGGACTCTACCGAGTTGTCCATCGAGCAGGTGTTGCAACGTATCAGGAGCGAGATCGCACTGCGCGACCTTCTCTGATAGCCAGGAAAGCAGGCAGGGGCACCAGTCAACGTCCTGCAGGCTTTCCTTTACTTAAAACAAACCCACATTGTCTGGAATGTGGCTATGGGCGTCTGTTTCGCCCGAATCTACAGGAATTAAAATGAGCGAAAGCTTTGCAGAACTCTTTGAAGAAAGCCTGAAAACCCTCAATCTTCAGCCGGGTGCCATCATCACCGGTATCGTTGTCGACATCGACGGCGACTGGGTTACCGTACACGCTGGCCTGAAGTCCGAGGGCGTCATCCCGCTCGAGCAGTTCTACAACGAAGCTGGCGAGCTGACCATCAAGGTCGGTGACGAAGTTCACGTTGCGCTGGACGCGGTCGAAGACGGCTTTGGCGAAACCAAGCTGTCCCGTGAAAAAGCCAAGCGCGCCGAGTGCTGGATTGTTCTGGAAGCAGCTTTCGCCGCCGAAGAAGTGGTCAAGGGCGTTATCAACGGTAAGGTTAAGGGCGGCTTCACTGTCGACGTTAACGGCATCCGTGCGTTCCTGCCGGGCTCCCTGGTTGATGTCCGCCCAGTGCGCGACACCACCCACCTGGAAGGCAAAGAGCTGGAATTCAAGGTCATCAAGCTGGACCAGAAGCGCAACAACGTTGTCGTTTCCCGTCGCAGCGTGCTGGAAGCCGAGAACAGCGCCGAGCGCGAAGCCCTGCTGGAAACCCTGCAGGAAGGCCAACAGGTCAAGGGTATCGTCAAGAACCTCACCGACTACGGCGCCTTCGTGGACCTGGGCGGTATCGACGGCCTGCTGCACATCACCGACATGGCTTGGAAGCGCATCAAGCACCCATCGGAAATCGTTAACGTTGGCGACGAAGTCGACGTACGCGTTCTGAAGTTCGACCGCGAGCGCAACCGCGTTTCGCTGGGTCTGAAGCAGATGGGCGAAGATCCGTGGGTAGCTATCACTGCCCGTTACCCAGAAGGTACTCGCGTACAGGCTCGCGTTACCAACCTGACCGACTACGGCTGCTTCGCTGAGCTGGAAGAAGGCGTTGAAGGTCTGGTACACGTTTCCGAAATGGACTGGACCAACAAGAACATCCACCCGTCGAAAGTCGTTCAGGTTGGCGACGAAGTGGAAGTCATGGTTCTGGACATCGACGAAGAGCGTCGTCGTATCTCCCTGGGCATCAAGCAGTGCAAGTCCAACCCATGGGAAGACTTCTCCGGCCAGTTCAACAAGGGTGACAAGATCACCGGTACCATCAAGTCGATCACCGACTTCGGTATCTTCATTGGTCTGGACGGCGGCATCGACGGCCTGGTTCACCTGTCCGACATCTCCTGGAACGAAACCGGCGAAGAAGCCGTACGTCGTTTCAAGAAGGGCGACGAGCTGGAAACCGTCATCCTGTCGGTCGACCCAGAGCGCGAGCGCATCTCCCTGGGCATCAAGCAGCTGGAAGACGATCCGTTCTCCAACTTCGTTGCTGTCAATGACAAGGGCGCTATCGTCAAGGGCATCGTGAAAGAAGTTGACGCCAAAGGCGCCATCGTCACCCTGGCCGACGACATCGAAGCTACTCTGAAAGCTTCCGAAATCAGCCGTGACCGCGTTGAAGACGCGCGTAACGTCCTGAAGGAAGGCGAAGAGATCGAAGCCAAGATCATCAGCGTTGACCGCAAGTCCCGCGTTATCAGCCTGTCGATCAAATCGAAAGACGACGCTGAAGAGCGCGAAGCCATCCAGAGCCTGAAAAACGCTCCGGAAGCGGCTGCCGACACCACTATGGCTGCGCTGCTGCGCGAAGCAATGGCCAAGCAGAACTGAGTTCTGTTTGATCGGTAAAAAGGGCGACCCTCGGGTCGCCCTTTTTTTTGGCGTGGATTCAGATTTGTGTTGTTCGTCGTGGGTTATGTGGCGTCTGGCAGATCGAGCGCTGCCCGCGCGACTGGCCCGAAACAAACGTAGGAGCGAGCGCAGCTCGCGATGCGTCGCGCGGGCGACGCTCGATTGACAGGAGCAGACACTCCACCGTCAAACCCTCCCGCTCTGCCGCCCCCCCCCCCCTCAAAGCC
>NZ_NEJN01000015.1:0-33913 GCF_002113105.1 Pseudomonas sp. B22(2017) | reverse complement strand
GTATGTATCTCATCACGCTATTGTTATGGCGGTTGACGTTAGTTAGACAGGAGCAAACAATACACAGGCAAACCCTCCCCTTCTCATCGCCCCCACTCCCTCAAAGCCAAACCGCATCCCAATGCGGGTAATCGCCGGCCCTGTTAACCAGCCCCGCCCGAATCGGATTGGCCACGATATATCTGGCTACCTTGATAATATCCTCGTCCCGGCGCAAGGCCCTGTCGTAATAACCTGCTTGCCAGATCGGCGACGCCTTCGCTCCGGCCTTGTGCAATGCTCTGCTGGACTGGCACTTGAACCGTTGCATCAGTGTGCCAAGCGTCGTGTTTTTCAATTCGAGCATCCAATGCACGTGGTCTGGCATCACTACCCACGCTAGAGAATGACAGTGCTGTCTCTGTTCTGCGTGGCGCATGTTGTGGATAGCCAGGCGGGCATAGTGGAAGTTTTGAAACAAAGGTCGGCGTTGATGGGTAACGGTTGTCAGCAGGTAAAGCCTGCCTGGTACCGAGCATCGTGCATGGCGAAGCCGGTGGCCGTGGGGTTTGAGCATTGTGTTCATCCTTGAGCACGGGCGTATGGTCGTAGCGTAGTTGCGTTGGGCGGATGCTGGTGGGGATTAAGGTTGCAGCATGTAAGTGGATGGCGCGAGGTTTGTGGTGTGTGGTAGGTCGAGCGCCGCGCGCGCGGCGCATCGCGAGCTGCGCTCGCTCCTACGTTTGCCTCGGGCCGGTAACGCCTGGTTTGTTCCACGCGATATCGAGACATGCGCCAAGGCGTTTGCGCGCAATCCCCCAGGAATGACTGGTCCGAAACAAACGTAGGAGCGAGCGCAGCTCGCGATGCGCCGCGCGGGCGGCGTTCGATCTCCGCGTCACCGCACCCCCCTGGCCGCACGCCTCCAGCCCCCGCCAGCTAGACCATTCCTGTAAAACTTCAATCTTGAATTTTTTTATTAAGTCAAGAACCACCCTGTTCAAATCCCTCCCAGCGTGCTACAAACTGGTTAAGCAATGATCTAGCTGCTTGATAACGAAGGGAAAAATATGACGAAGTCGGAGCTGATCGAACGTATTGTCACCCATCAGGGGCTGCTCTCGTCCAAGGACGTGGAGCTTGCCATCAAGACCATGCTTGAGCAGATGTCACAATGCCTTGCCACCGGCGATCGCATCGAGATTCGCGGTTTTGGCAGCTTCTCGCTGCACTATCGCGCCCCTCGCGTTGGCCGCAACCCGAAGACCGGCCAGTCGGTCAGCCTCGAAGGCAAGTTCGTGCCGCACTTCAAGCCCGGCAAAGAGTTGCGCGACCGGGTCAATGAAGAAGAGCATGAGGCCCACACCTGATTCCACAAGGAGCAATCTGATGCGTAACCTCAAGCGCGCCCTGGCGGCGGTGTTCGTGCTGCTGTTGGCGGCTGTGGTGCTGTTCTTCGTGCTGGAGAATCAGCAGACCGTCTCGTTGGTCCTGTTCGGTTGGGCCGCCCCGGCCATGCCTGTCGCCGTGCTGGTTCTGGCCGCCCTGGTCATTGGCCTGGCGGTCGGTCCGCTGCTGGGTGCGTACGGCGTGCAGCGCAGCAAGCGCAAGATCAGGGCTTCTGCCCGCCAGGCAGCATTGAGCGGTAACTAAGGGTATTTCCTACATCCTTTTAGGAAAGTCTCACCTATGCCAGCGCCGGCCGTCATGGAGTAATAACGCACTTCATTTTCGGCCCAGGCGAGTGTGCGCAGCATGGAATATCCCGTCCTTTTCCATCATGGTGGCACTCGCGGCGTCACTGGCTCCTGCCATCAACTGCACCTCGACCTGTCCACCAGCCTGCTGATCGACTGCGGCCTGGAGCAGGGCGCCGAGGCAGCGCCAGGCGCAGCATCGGCGCCGCTCGGTTTTGATGTGCACGGCATCCAGGCCCTGGTCATCACCCATGTGCATCTCGACCACGTTGGCCGCATCCCGGCACTGCTGGCTGCCGGCTACCGTGGCCCCATCCTGTGCAGCGAGCCGTCCGCCCGGCTGCTGCCACTGGTGCTGGAGGACGCCTACAAGCTGAGCATCAGCAGCGAGCCCGCCCAGGTGGCAAGGTACCTGGAGTTCATCCGCGACCTGATCGTGCCTCTGCCTTTCGAGCAGTGGCACACCCTGGTCGAGCAACCAGGGCTCAACTGCCAAATTCGCCTGCAGCGCGCCGGGCATCTGCTGGGTTCGGCCTATGTCGAATGCGATGTGCAGCGCGCGAACGCCAGCACCCGCTACGTGTTCTCCGGCGACCTCGGCGCCTGTGGCAACCCCTTGCTGCGCCCAGTGCAACCCCCGGAACGGGCCGATGTACTGGTACTGGAAAGCACCTACGGCGACCGCCTGCACCCGCCGGCAGGCGACCGTCAGCAGCGACTGGAAGCGGCCATCGACCGCGCTCTGGCTGACCAGGGCACGCTGCTCATACCGGCTTTCAGCCTCGGCCGCACCCAGGAGTTGCTGTACGAGCTCGAAAGCATTCTTCATCGCAAGGCCTTGCTGAACAAGGCCGGCCCGGCCCCTGATGGCGACCCCCTCGACTGGTCGCAGTTGCCTATCATCCTCGACTCACCCTTGGCCCAACGCATTACCGGCGTGTATCGCGAGTTGCATGACTATTGGAGTGCCGAGGCCCGGGCGCGCCTTGCCGAAGGGCGCGACCCGCTGGGTTTCAGCCAGCTGATCAGCGTGGACACCCACGCCCGCCACCAGCAGGTGGTCAATTACCTGAAGAGCACCGGTCGGCCGGCGATCGTGATTGCCGGCAATGGCATGTGCTCGGGCGGGCGTATTGTCAATTACCTCAAGGCCATGCTGGGGGACCCACGGCACGAGGTGATGTTTGTCGGTTACCAGGCCAAGGGCACGCCGGGCGCGGTGATACAGGCGAGTGAAGGGGCGGAAGGGTTTGTGCAGATTGATCTGGATGGGCGGATGTATGAGGTGCGGCTGAAGGTGATGACGTTGAGCGGGTATTCGGGGCATGCGGACCAAGCAGGGCTGATCCGATTCGCTTTAGGTGGTACACAGTCGGCTGTGAGCGTGCAATTGGTGCATGGGGAAGCCAGTGCGAAAGCTGCGTTGAGGCTTGCGCTAATAAGTCACGGCTTAAAAATCGGGCGCTCGGTGACTGTAAACATTGCTTGATCGACGTGCTGATCTGAGCGTTTTTCATCGGCTTGGGAACTAATCGTTTTTGTCCTCATCTCAAGTCGGATGAGTGCTGATGATGTACTCTATGCTGCTGGTAGGCAGGTGTCGGCCTGAACGTGCGTGTGTCGATTTGCTGCTGCCCTCGATTTTCTATACTGTGCCGTATGAGTGCTAAAAACGGTTGCTGTGTTTGGTATACCAAAGAGCGTTCAGATGGTCGGAATCAAGGAAAACTAAAAGAAATGCGCAATGATCGTGGGCGCCTGGTTCAAGAGCGTGAATTTGACATTTTTGATTTGCTGGAAGGGGTGTGGCGGCAGCGCTGGCTGGTGCTGGCGGTCACAGTTGTACTGACGGCGCTCTTTGCGATCTATGCGATGGTAATAACGCCAATTTACCAAGCTAAGGTCCTGCTTCAAGCGCCGCTGGAAAGCGATATTAATCAGTTGAATTTTGGACGAGGTGGGGTTGGGCTATTGGCGCCGATTTCAGCCAAAGAAGTAAACGATGATTATAAGCGAAACTTGCAGTCTGATGCCTTGCGTCAGCTGTTTTATCAGCGTGTCTATTTGCCGAGTTTAAGGGAAGATTTGCGCGAAAAGCCGCCCGTCGGGCTTTACGCCAAATTCAGTAGTCAGTTTATCGTGGTTGTAAGCGAGCCGGACGCGCGCGCGTCAGTAACGGTGTTGGCCGAGGATCCGCAGTTAGCTGCTGACTGGGCCGTGCGCTACGCCGAATTGGCGGGCGAGCAAACCAAAAAGGAATTGGCTGAGCGTGTGGCTTCAGATTTTAAAGTTGAAGCTGCTAATATTCAGCAATCCATTGATGCTGCGCGGGCCAGTGCCAAGCTTGAGCGTCAGGATCGGATCGCACAGTTGGTAGAGGCTCTGAAAATTGCCAAGTCGATTGATCTGGAAAAGCCACCGATTATTTCCAGTACGCTCACGGGTGAAGTTTCGGCTGGCATGACGGGCTCTTTGATGTATATGCGCGGTAGCAAGGCGCTGGAGTCGGAAATTCAAAACCTGCAAACGCGTTCGTCTGATGATCCGTTCGTTGACGGGCTCCGCGAACGCGAAGAGAAAGTGTCATTTTATCGGACCTTCAATAAGGTTTCAGGTGAGTTTGCTGTTTATAGGCAGGATGGTGTTGTAGAAACGCCAGACAGGCCGATCAAGCCACGGAAAGTTTTATTGGTGATCTTGGGTGTACTATTTGGCCTATTTGCTGGCTTGTTCATCGCACTTGTCCGTGAAGCATGGCACTACCGGCAGGCGCGTACGCTCAACTAAATGACAAGCTGCGGTTAAGTTGTCTGTTGCGGTGCCATGAGGTCTGCCGGTCAGTCTGGATAGGGCTACATCGCTTATCACAATTTAAAGGTCTCGATGCAAAATGAGTGAGCAATATTTAGTCACTGTGGTAGTGCCAACCCATAACCGGTCCAAGTATGCGATACCCTGCGTAAAAAGCTTGCTGGAGATACAAAGTGACCGACTTCAGGTGGTTGTGCATGATACCAGTACTGACGGATGCGAGTTGGCTGTTTGGGCGGCGACTCAGGACGATCCTCGGCTGATTTACGTCCACTGGAAAAGCCGGCTGTCCATGACTGAAAATCATGAGCGGGCTATTGCTCTGGCCGATGGTAAATATGTTTGCCTGATTGGCGATGACGACACTGTCTCGGAAAAAATTATTGAAGCGGCCGTCTACGCAGAGTCCCACAATATCGAAATGCTGACGCCGCAGGTGAAGGCGTTTTACTACTGGCCTGACTTTAGAACTAAATTCTATGGCGCTGCACATGCCGGTCGTATCTATCTGGAAAGTTTTGCCGGTAATTGCGTCAAGCATGATGTCAGTACGCGGCTGGATGAAGCTTTGCATCAAGCGTGTCAGGGCACGGATGCACTGCCCAAGCTCTACCATGGCCTTGTTAAGCGGACCCTGCTGGATGAATTGCGTGCGCGCAGCGGCCGGGTTTTCTACGGGACAAGCCCGGATATGTCGGCATCCGTGTCGCTGGCGATTATCGGTAGAAGCTACACGTTGATTGACTTTCCTTTCACAATGCCGGGTGGAGGGGGGGGTAGTAACAGTGGCCGCAGTGCAATGGGTAAACATAAAGGTGATCTGAAAAGCGACCCTCACATGAAGCCTTTCACCGATCTACAATGGCCGGCCGAATTGCCGATGTTTTTTAGCGTCGAGACGGTATGGGCGCATGCGGCCTGGGCGACGTTAGAAGGTTTGAATGACGAGGCGCGGCAAAAGCAATTCAACCTCGCGCGGTTGTACGCACTTTGCTTGTTCTATCACCGTGACTATGCCAAGGAGATATTTTCCGCACGCCGCGCGGCCCAAGAAAAGGGCAGTACTCAAGTGGGCGTTGTTCGAATGGCATCCGAGCTCATGACGGTTGTCACTAGATATGCCTTGACCCGATTCAAGCGGTTGCTCAAGCCAAATGCGAGTAATGGCCGAGAAGTCGTGGCAGTCGTTGATGACGTCTATCTTGCAAGGCAGGCGCTTGATGCGCGGCTTGCAGCCGGCTTGGTGGGGGCGCAGATTTGCGCTTCACCTACCTCTACTACTCAACGCGCTGAGTGAGTTACGGCGTGTCAATGAAGATAGCCAATCTGTCATCGCTGCTGCTTGCCAGTTTTTCCGGAAAACTGATTTACGCGTTGGCGAGTATGGTTTCTCTGCCCTTGGCGGCATATGTCCTAGGTGCGGAAGCGGTAGGGTTGGTAGGTTTTTTTACAACGCTATTAATGGTGCTGATGGTATTGGAGGGCGGGCTTACCAGTACTGTTATTCAACGTTTGGCGAGAATAAGGGGCGCCAAAAAAGAACAACGCGTTCAACGCTCAGTCTATGCGCTGGTAAATACGTACCTACTGGTATTCGCGACAATGGGCCTGGTGGCCGCTGTCGCAATAGCGTGTGCCGCGCCGCTAATTGTCACACATTGGCTCAAGCTAGCAGCCATAAGCCCGGAGGAAGCGTTGTATTGCTTGTTCTGCATGGCAATTTTCATCGGACTGAATCTTCCGGTGATGCTGCTGCAGGGAGTGTTTACAGGATGCGAACTACAGCGCTCACTCAACAAAATATACATTCCCTATTCGTTGATGCGAACCTTGGGGGTGCTGCTGCTAGTAAATGAGGTTCCCTTGATAAGCGGTGTGAAAGGGTATTTCATTGTTCAGGTTGCTGTGCAACTGGCTTATGTGTTGATGTTGCTCTTGGTGCTTCGCAGGCATGCTTTGTTGGGGCGCGCAAGGCTTCATATAAAATATGTTACGAGCGGGTTGGCATTTAGTCGCGGGGTGTTTCTTATCTCCCTGACCTCAGTGGTCACAGTGCAGTGTGATAAAATATTTATGAGCGGCGCGCTCAGCTTGGATGAGTATGCTTATTATAGTTTGGCAGCGACAGTAGCGGGCTTTCCGTACATTTTTTCTACCGCATTCAATGCAGTCTTATTCCCAAGATTTTCCAGAAATCTAAAACTAGGTGAGTCTGAGCAAATCGAAAAAGTGTTTCGTGCCGCGCTGGTCTTGTTTGTCTTGGTTATGACCATTATTTGCAGCGCGGTAATCTGGTTTGGTCAGCCCGTGCTCCTCATGATGTTCGAGCCCTTTATTGCAAATGGCATGAGTTCAGTGTTGCCGTGGCTACTGATGGGGACTGCATTGCAGTCATTGCTGATCATACCGTTTGCGCTGCAGTTGGCTGCCGGTTGGACATCGCTGTCTTTCCGCCTCAACCTCATAGCAATGCCGATCATGTTGCTGGCTTTGCCGGCGTTGGTATCGCAGTTTGGCGCCGTCGGGGGGGGGTATACATGGGGGCTTTACAATTTCTTTTCGCTCATGTGTACGGCGTATTTCACTTGCCGTCGCTTCCCTTGGCTAATCAAAGCTTATAGCGCAGGGCTTGCAGCGGGCGGGGTCGCTGCGGTCTTGGCAAACTGTGCGTTTTTTGTATGTTCGCTGTGGTTCACAGCTGGATTTGCTGTGGTCACAGTAACTTGCATCTCTTCTGCAGTGATAGGCGCTGTAGGGGTGGTAGTATTTCGCAGGCACCTTGCTGGACTCAGATGATGTGACAGTATAGGCTATCGCAATTAGGGAGAATTATAATGAAGATAATGGTGCTTGGTGCTTCCGGCATGTTAGGCAACGCAGTGTTCAGGCGTCTGGCTGCTGATCCGCGTTATGATGTCTGGGGTACAGTGCGCAGCGCGGCCGTATTCAAATATTTTTCCGCAGCTGAGCAGAGCCGTCTACTGAATGGCGTAGATGTGCTGAACCAGGATGAATTGCTGTCGCTACTAAATGAGCACCGACCTGCAGTGATCGTCAATTGCACGGGCTTGATCAAGCAGTTATCTACCGCCAATGACCCGCTCGCTGTGTTGCCTATTAATTCGTTGTTGCCACATCGCCTGCAAAAAATGGCTAGTTTAATCGATGCGCGCCTGGTTCATGTCAGTACTGATTGTGTGTATGCTGGTGATAAAGGGATGTACGTAGAGGCTGATGCGTCTGATGCGCAAGACCTTTATGGTAAATCAAAATACATTGGTGAAGTCAGCGACGCCAGTAATGCGATTACGCTCAGGACGTCAATTATAGGTCATGAGTTGACCAGTAATAAATCGCTTATAGACTGGTTTCTGTCCCAGGCAGGTGCGGTCAAAGGCTTCCGACGGGCAATTTTTTCGGGTCTGCCCACGGTAGAAATTGGTCGCATTATTGGTGACTATGTGTTGCCGAATGCCAAGTTGAATGGGCTGTACCATGTCTCCGCCGAGGCGATTGATAAGTTCTCCTTGTTGGAAAAGGTCGCAAAAATTTATGGTAAGAGCGTGAGTATCACTGCAGATGACTCGCTGGTTATTGATCGCTCATTGGACTCTTCACGTTTTCGTGAGGCCACGGGTTACGTACCGCCAAGCTGGGATGATTTGATTGCCAGTATGCGTGATTTTAAATAAAAAGTTTTTAGGGCTTAAACATGTTTAAAAATAAAGTATTGATGATCACGGGCGGTACCGGTTCGTTTGGTAATACAGTGCTGAAGCGTTTTCTTGATACGGACGTCAAGGAAATTCGTATTTTTAGCCGTGATGAAAAAAAGCAAGAGGACATGCGTATTGCCTTGGGTAACGACAAGGTAAAATTTTATATTGGAGATGTGCGTGATTACTCCAGCTTGATTCAAGCAATGGTCGGGGTTGATTACATCTTCCATGCGGCAGCGCTGAAGCAGGTACCTTCTTGCGAGTTTTTCCCCATGGAGGCTGTTAAGACTAATGTCCTAGGGACTGAGAATGTGCTCAACGCGGCCGTGGAGTGCAAGGTGAAGCGGGTTGTGGTGTTGAGTACCGATAAAGCGGTCTACCCGATCAACGCCATGGGGATTTCCAAGGCGTTGGCGGAAAAACTGGTGATTGCCAAATCTCGGATGATCCCCGCAAGTTCGCCAACAGTGATTTGCGCGACCCGCTATGGCAATGTCATGGCGTCACGTGGGTCGGTAATTCCGTTGTTCGTCAACCAATTGAAAAATGGTCAGCCGTTGACGGTGACCGATCCTAATATGACGCGCTTCCTCATGTCTTTGGAGGACTCTGTCGATTTGGTCCTGCACGCATTCGAACATTCCCAGCAAGGGGATATCTTTGTGCAGAAGGCACCTGCTTCGACGGTGGGTGACTTGGCTCTCGCTCTTCAAGAGCTGTTTGTGCTGACCACTGAAGTAAAGGTGATTGGGACGAGGCACGGTGAGAAGCTTTATGAGTCGCTCATCTCTCGTGAGGAGATGGCGAAGGCTGAGGACATGGGGCGGTACTACAGAATTCCTGCCGATAACAGAGACCTGAACTACGAGAAATATTCATCCAATGGCGAGGAAGAAGTCTCCCTGCTGGATGATTATACGTCGCATAACACCACTCTGCTGTCCATAGCCGAGATCAAGGATACGCTGTTGAAACTGGAATACATACAGCAAGCGCTCAAGGCGTAACGCCTGAGGTTTAAGAATGGCTAGACCATAAGGTCTGGCTGTAATGAAAAGGGTGGTCAGCTGTGCTCAATGCTTCTGTCAGTGTTATTGTCCCTTGCTATCGAAGCACGGAATCGATTTCGCGTGCGGTCGAGTCGGTGTTTGCACAGTCTATAAGGCCCCTTGAAGTGATTTTGGTCGATGACTGCAGCCCCGATGATACGCTACAGCAACTTTATCTCGAACAGCGCAAATACCCGGCGGGGTGGGTGAAGGTAATTGCCATGCCGCAAAATGGTGGGCCTGGTAATGCGCGTAATGCCGGCTGGTCTGAAGCGAGTGGCCAATACATAGCTTTTCTGGATTCCGACGATTGTTGGTATGAGCGGAAAATAGAACTTCAATATAATTGGCTTGAGTCACATCCCGAAGCAGTGCTGTTGGGCCAATATTTTGGTTCAGGTATGCGAAATGAATCCTTCAGAGAAACTATTGGCTTTGCGCAGGTAACGGCGAGGCAGTTGCTATTTTCCAATAGGTTTACAACATCTTCTGTGATGCTGCGTCGGGACATTGGAGAGCGCTTCACACGTGATAAACGCTACTGTGAAGATTATCAGCTTTGGTGCGATATCTGTTACGGAGGAGGGGGGTGCTACAATATAGACTTCCCACTTGTCCGAACATTCAAGCCTGTTTATGGTGATTCTGGCTTAAGTGGACAGCTCTGGCGGATGGAACAAGGTGAGTTGGGCGTTCATGTCTCGCTGCTCCGGCGCAGAAAAATTGGTATTATGCCATTCTTGCTCGCGGTGTCTTGGTCGTTGATGAAGTTTGCTCGGCGTGTCCTCAACTCCTCTGTGCGAAAGTGTCAATGATCTATATCTTCGGCTGGGCAGTGATGTTGCTGGCGCTTGTCGCATCTGAAATTACCAAAAATAGAAGTAGAATTCCTGCTGCTTTGGTGGTTTTTATTGTTGCAGTGCCGGTCATACTCAGGGGCTCTGTCGGTACAGATACAAATACCTATGAGTGGCTATTGGAATCGGCTGGCTCAGATATTGTTGCGGGCGGAGTGGAGCCGATATTTACATTCTTGGGTTGGCTCTTTAAAACTATCACAGGGTCAGCGGTGGGCGCAGTCAGGTTGTTTGCGTTGCTTCTTTTTTTAGTGTTGTTTTATTATGTATTTTACTCCAATAAAAATGAGCGCTTCTTTTTATTGTCTTGTTTTTTGCCAGCGTTCATTTACCAGTACAGTATGAATACATTGCGCCTTGGCCTAGCTAGCGTTTTCTTGTTGCTGACGTTTCAGTGGGTGCGGAGGCTTCGTTACTCACGGCGGGCCTTTTTTTCAGTGGTGGCGCTAGGGTTTCATTATTCCTCAATTTTTAATTTGGCCTACTTGTTGCTACTGCGCATGCGTTGGGCTCGGTGGAGTAGTGTTGGGGGCGCAGTCGGCCTCGTGCTGGCAACCGCCTCGATACTGTTTATGAAAAGCGACTACTTTCTGATGAAATTTAACGCCTATAGCGCTGTTTCTTCGCCAGCAAATTTTTCCGGGCTGAGTAAAGTCGCGGTCATAGCTGTGATGCTGCTGTCAGTGGCTGCTTCGCGGATGCATCGGAGCGATAAATTTAAACTGATGCTACTTACAGTAATCTTGACGATGGCATCATTGGTGTTGGCTAGCGTCAGCTACGCCGGTCTACGCTTCCTTGATCTTTTGTCTTTTGCCCTTCCATTGGCGGTTTTGGTGGCCTATAACGACGATGACCGGCCCCTTGACTGGGTAATCAAGTTTGGTTTTTCAGCCGTTGGCCTTCTGGCGATGGTGGCAAGCTACAGGAACTACTTGCAGGAGTCGGGGCAAGGGCCTAGCCCATTTTTGCCTTATCATTTGCTTGATATATTCGGCGGCATGTAAATGGGCGTGGCAGATTTCGCTACAGGAGGGCCGGCTTGAAAATTCTAGTTTTGGGTGCAAATGGCTTCATCGGAGCGCGCCTGCTCAAGGTGCTAGCGGAGCAGCAGTGCTCGGTGCGCATCTTGACTCGTCAATCAGGCCGCTTGGCCAACGATCGGGTAGAGGTATTTGTCGGTGACCTTACAAGTGAGCGCCTGGACGTTGATGCTCTGGTAGATGGTTGTGATGTGATCATCAACTGCGCAGGGGAGATCAGGAACGAACAGTTGATGGCCCCACTGCATGTGAAAGCGGTTGAACGCTTACTAGGTGCCGTCAGTGGTAGAAGTGGGGCGGCGCGGCCTGTGCGCTGGGTTCAGTTGAGCAGCGTTGGGGCCTACGGCCCGGCGGTTGGCCGCAGCCGCATAGTCACGGAGGTCACAGCCGTTAACCCCCAAGGACCCTATGAAACTACCAAGACCGATGCGGATAAGCTGATCATGTCCCACCCTGCTTTGCAGGGACAAGCGGCGGACTGGAGCATTCTGCGCCCATCAAATGTATTTGCTAGCGACATGCCCAACGCTTCCATCCGTCAACTGGCAGCGATCATTCGTAAACGGGCATTTTTCTATGTTGGCCGGGAAGAGGCCATCGCAACGTATGTCCACGCCGACGACGTCGCTGCTGCCCTCGTGCGCTGTGCTATCGATCCTCGTGCCTCTAGGCAAATTTACAACCTGTCCAATGATTGCCCGCTGCGGGACGTTGTAGACGCTTTGGCAGCGTGCCAAGGTGTTCCCTCGCCACGACTGCGAGTGCCTGAAAAAGCGGTGAGGGCTGCGGTGTGGATGGCTGGTAATATTATGCGGTTACCGTTGACACAGGGGCGAGTTGATGCACTCGTGAACAAGACGACTTACCCGGCTGACAAACTAAGAGCTCAATTGGACTTTGTGCCCCAATATAATGTACCTGCACATATTGGCGAAGTAGTGAATAAGCATTAGCGGCTTTCATCTTGTGGCGGTTGAGCGATTTATAATTGAATAGCGTATTGGGATCAAACAACATGTCGATTAATGGCCTAAGAGTGGCACGGATCTCGACGGTTCCGTTTTTTGTCGTCACTCAGTTAAGTGCTCAACTCAGCGCCCTGCATGAAGCAGGTGCAGAAGTGCACGTCATTGCCAGCAATGACGACATGAGTGACACTTTACGGTCACGACCAGACCTCAAGTTTATTCCGGTCAATATAGCCCGAGAAATCAGCCCGCTGAAAGATCTGTGCAGCTTGGTACGGCTTGTCATTTTGTTCCGCACGCAGCGCTATGACATTGTTCATTCCACGACGCCGAAAGCCGGGTTGCTAACAGCTATTGCGTCACGCTTAGCGGGTGTGAAGGTTCGTTTGCATACTTACACCGGGCAACCGTGGGTCACTACGACAGGCGCAAAAAAAAGTCTCCTAAAATTCTGTGACAAGCTTATTGCTGCGTTAAACAGCCATAGCTTTACCGACAGTGCCAGCCAACGAGATTTTCTTGTTCGTGAAGGGGTGGTCCCAGCGGAAAAAATTTCAGTTATTGGCCTGGGCTCTCTTGCCGGTGTCGATATGGCGCGGTTTGACGCTGGACGTTTTGCTCCCGCCGCTGTTGCGCAGACCCGAATGGAACTTGGTATCCCCTCCAGTGCCAAAGTTTTGCTGTTTGTCGGCAGGGTCACACCGGATAAAGGCATCCGCGAACTCATGGAAGCATTCAAACTCTTGAGCGGGTTGCACCAAGATCTCTATCTCATTCTGGTCGGGCCATACGAAGCTGACGGGCGAGAGATCGTCGAGGCTTACCTTGCCGGTGAGCGCGCTTCGCATGTAAAGGTGCTTGGGCTCCAGGCCGAACCAGAAAAGTATATGGCTGCAGCAGATTTGCTTTGCTTGCCCAGCTATCGGGAAGGGTTTGGCACCGTAGTGATCGAAGCTGCTGCAATGGGCCTGCCTACTGTAGGTACCGACATCTATGGTCTGAGCGACGCTATTGTTGATGGCCAAACCGGGCTGCTGGTTCCTGTGAGGAACGCGGGGGCGTTGTCTGATGCGATTGGTTCGTTACTTTCTCAGCCAGATCAGCTGAGTGACATGGCCATCCAAGCGAAGGCGCGCGCCAGAAGGGATTTCGATTCGAGGCGGTGCTCGGCCCTGCTCATTGAACAATATGAAGGATTTCACCGATGAGCAATGCAGCGAAAGAGCGCGTGCTCGTGACGGGCTCCACAGGCTTCGTTGGTAGCGCACTTGTGGCCGCCCTGTTGAGCACCCAAACGTATGATGTCGTGGCCCAGGTTCGGGAAAGATCGCCGGTAACCAACCCTTTGGTAAAAAGTGTGCAGGTGCCTGCCATCAACGGTGGGACCGACTGGGGGGCTGCGCTGTCGGGTGTGGATGTTGTAGTGCATTGTGCTGCCCGAGTGCATGTCATGACCGAGACCACTGCTGACCCGTTGTCTGCGTTTCGCCAGGTCAATGTTGACGGCACGCTGGCGCTTGCCCGGCAGGCTGCCAAAGCAGGTGTGCGCCGGTTCATCTACCTGAGCTCCATCAAGGTTAATGGTGAGCAAACGACCCTCCAGCCCTTCCGTCCGGATGACTGCTGCTCACCGACCGACCCCTATGGCCTATCCAAATGGGAGGCCGAGCAGGGGTTGATGGCCATTGCAGCTGAAAGCGCGATGGATGTCGTGATCGTCAGGCCTCCGCTGATTTATGGCCCGGGGGTCAAGGCCAACTTCCTGAAAATGATCAGATGGATGGATCGAGGTATCCCGTTACCGCTGGCCACCGTCCACAACAGCCGTAGCCTGGTTGGCTTGACTAACCTGATCGGTTTCTTGATCCATTGCATCAGTCATCCGAATGCCGCTAACCAGGTATTTCTGATTTCTGATGGAGAAGACCTCTCGACGCCAGCGTTGCTGCGCAAGGTTGCCAATGCTCTCGGCAAGACGTCGAGGTTGGTGCCATTTCCATCAGCGTTGTTATCTGGCATGGCGGCGCTGCTTGGGAGGAAGGCCGAGGTGGGGCGGCTTTGCGGCTCCTTACAGGTGGATATCGAAAAAAACTACCGGCTGCTTGGATGGCAGCCACGGTTATCGGTTGCCGATGAATTGAAGCGCACTGTGAAAGACTACCGTCAGCAGGAATCCAAATGACCCTTTGGTTGTTGTTACCCATCACCGTTATTGTTTCGTATTTCCTGACTGGAGCGCTCCGCCGCTACGCTCTGTCTGCCAGCATGATCGATGTGCCAAACGCACGCAGTTCACATACAGTGCCAACACCCCGCGGTGGCGGTGTTGCTATTGTGGTGTCATTCCTGGTTGGGCTTCTGGCGCTGGCGTTCGCCGGTGCACTGCACACTTCCCTTTTATGGGGGCTATTCGGTGCTGGCTTGATCGCGGCGCTCGTAGGGTTCCTTGATGATCATGGCCACGTTCCCGCGCGCTGGCGATTGCTAGGGCATTTTTCCGCAGCTGCGTGGGGTTTGGTCTGGTTGGACGGCGCCCCACCGCTCGAGCTTTTCGGTACGGTCTTCAATCTTGGGCTTGTTGGGCATTTGCTGGCTGCTGTCTATCTGGTCTGGCTGCTCAATTTGTATAATTTCATGGATGGTATTGACGGTTTGGCCAGCGTCCAGGCCGTGACGGCGTGTATGGGGGGCGCACTGCTCTGCTGGCTTGGAGGGCAGGCTTCGCAACTGTGGCTGTCAGGCCTGATGTTAGCCTCAGTGGCGGGCTTCCTGATATGGAATTTCCCGCCCGCAAAAATCTTCATGGGCGATGCCGGTAGTGGTTTTCTGGGTATCATGCTTGGACTGCTGGCCCTACAGGCCACTTGGGTTTCGCCTGCTTTTTTCTGGAGCTGGCTGATCCTGCTGGGTGTATTCGTTGTCGATGCGACCTGGACACTCATCCGGCGGCTTTTGAGAGGAGAGAAGGCCCATGAAGCTCATCGCAGCCATGCGTACCAGTTCGCGTCGAGGCAGTACGGGAGCCATCGGGTAGTGACCCTCAGCGTCCTCCTGATCAACACCGTATGGTTGATACCATTCGCATTATTGGTCGGTTCAGGCAAGCTTGATGGCATCACAGGGCTTGTAATGGCTTATGCACCATTGGTCTTTTTGGCAATAAAGTTTAAAGCTGGACTGCGAGAGGCCTGACTACCCATGACACAAGGAGGCGATAACAAGATGCGCAGTTGGCTTCTACAGCTTACGCGGCGCCAGAAACGGCTGCTGCAATTGTCTACTGATGTGCTCCTGATCTGGGTTGCGCTCTGGCTGGCCTTCGTGGTCCGTCTTGGAATTGATGATCTGGCCAACCCAATTATCGACCACGGTTGGCTGTTCCTCTGTGCCCCCGTTGTGTCGATCCCGCTGTTCATCCGCTTCGGCCTGTACCGCGCGGTAATGCGCTACTTCGGCAACGACGCACTGATCGCCATCATCAAGGCCGTGACACTCTCCGCGCTGATCCTCGGGTTCATCATTTACTGGTCTAGCAACCACCAAAACGTCGTCCCTCGTTCGATCACTTTCAACTATTGGTGGCTCAGCCTGATCATGATCGGTGGCTTGCGGTTGGCCATGCGTCAGTACTTCCTGGGCGACTGGTTCTCCGCCGCGGTGCAGCACGTGCCGTTCGCCAGCCGCGGCGACGGTCTGCCGCGCGTAGCGATTTACGGCGCGGGTGCGGCCGGCAACCAGCTTGTGGCTGCATTGCGCATGGATAAGGCCATGCGCCCGGTGGCTTTTATTGATGATGACGCCAGCATCACCGACCGGGTGATTGCAGGCTTGCAGGTTTATCACCCCGACCAGCTTCAGCGGATGATCGATGTAACAGGGGCGCACGAGATTCTGCTGGCGATTCCATCGTCTACCCGCACCCGTCGACGCGAAATCCTCAACTTCCTTGAAAGCTTCCCGCTGCACGTACGCAGTGTGCCCGGTTTCATGGACCTGGCCAGTGGTAAGGTCAAGGTGGATGACATCCAGGAAGTTGACATTGCCGATTTGCTGGGCCGTGATGCCGTGCCTGCGCAAAGCGACTTGCTGGAGCATTGCATTGTCGAGCAGACGGTATTGGTCACTGGAGCAGGCGGGTCCATCGGCTCCGAGCTTTGCCGGCAGATTCTCGGGCAATCCCCCAAGACCTTGCTGCTGTTCGATCACAGCGAATTCAACCTCTACAATATCCTCTCGGAGCTGGAGCAGCGTGTTGCCCGTGAGTCGTTGTCGATCAACCTGATCCCGATCCTGGGCTCGGTGCGCAACCAGCCGCAGATGCTCGACATCATGAAGACCTGGCGGGTTGATACCGTGTATCACGCTGCGGCCTACAAGCATGTACCGATGGTCGAGCACAACATCGCCGAAGGTTTGATGAACAACGTCATCGGCACCTTGCACACCGCCCAGGCTGCGCTGCAGGCCGGCGTTGCCAACTTCGTGCTAATTTCTACCGACAAAGCTGTGCGCCCTACCAACGTGATGGGCAGCACCAAACGTTTGGCGGAAATGACCCTGCAAGCCCTTAGCCGGGAAATGGCGCCAGTGCTGTTCGGCGACAGCAGCAATGTCTCGCAGGTGAACAAGACACGCTTCACCATGGTTCGCTTCGGCAATGTGCTGGGCTCGTCGGGCTCGGTGATTCCGCTTTTCCACAAACAGATCAAGGCAGGTGGCCCGCTGACGGTCACCCATCCGAAGATCACCCGTTACTTCATGACCATCCCCGAAGCGGCGCAGCTGGTGATTCAGGCCGGGTCGATGGGCAAGGGTGGTGATGTGTTCGTGCTGGATATGGGCGAGCCGGTGAAGATTGTGGAGCTGGCTGAGAAGATGATTCACCTGTCCGGCTTCAGCGTGCGCTCCGAACGTAACCCGTTGGGCGATATTGCCATCGAGTTCAGCGGTCTGCGGCCAGGTGAGAAGCTGTACGAGGAGCTGCTAATTGGCGATAACGTGATTGCCACTCGCCACCCGATGATCATGAGCGCCAACGAAGACTTCCTGGCCTGGGATATGCTCAAGGATGCACTGCGGCAATTGCTGGCGGCGGTGGCAGCAGATGATTTTGTGCGGGTACGGCAGTTGTTGCGCGAAACTGTGAGCGGCTATTCGCCGGAAGGCGAGATTGTGGATTGGATGTACCAGCAGCGACGGCTGGACCCCTGATTCAGCAGCAGTGCGCTGGTTAGTCTTGCTCAAGGCTCAAAGGTTTGCACTAACCCTGTGGGAGCGGATTTACCCGCGAAGAGTATGATTCGGTATATGGCGCCGGCTGCACCGGTGCCCCCACAGGGATAGTGAATTCCTTACACCCAGCATTGCGCTCTGCCCCAAAAATGCCAATCAACGTATGTTTACCTTTGAAGGCAATTCAATGAAAGCAATGCTGGATCCCAAGAGGCTCCAGACGCGGTTTCGCCACGTTTTCCCAGCATGCGGAATTCTCGTACAAAACCACGGTCTAGTAGCCTCAGTTCAAAAGCTGCGTGACTCGGGAGGGGCCCACCTTCGGCATTCCATAATCTATCGACCCTTCCTGTTAGGCGCGGATTACAGTGCAAAGTGCTGCAAGGCTTAAGCTCCGTTGACTGAGCGAAGTAGACCAGGCGGTCATGGTTCAATGTCACGATGACATCGTTTCAGCTCTCGGGCCAAGCGCCAACAAGCTAGAATCCAGGAAGGTGGAAGTGGACCATGACAGCGGAAGCAGACATATATGGCCATTCTGGTAACCGGTGGTGCGGGCTTCATTGGCGCGAACTTCGTGCTGGACTGGCTGGCCGGCAATGACGAGCCCGTGGTCAATCTCGACAAACTCACCTACGCAGGCAACCTGCAGACCTTTAGCGGCCTGCAGGACGACGCGCGGCACATTTTCGTGCATGGCGACATTGGTGATTCCGCGCTGGTGGAACAGCTGCTGAAAACCCACCAGCCGCGCGCCATCGTCAACTTTGCCGCCGAGTCGCACGTCGACCGCTCGATTCACGGCCCGGAAGACTTCATCGAAACCAACATCGTCGGCACCTTCCGCCTGCTGGAAGCGGTACGCGCGTATTGGGGCGGCCTGGATGAGCCGGCGCGCAAGGCTTTTCGCTTCCTTCATGTGTCCACCGACGAAGTTTACGGTTCGTTGGCCGCCGGCGAACCGGCCTTTACCGAAACCCACCAGTACCAGCCCAACAGCCCGTACTCGGCCAGCAAGGCCGCCAGCGATCACTTGGTGCGATCGTACCACCACACCTACGGCCTGCCGGTGCTGACCACCAACTGCTCGAACAACTACGGCCCTTACCACTTCCCGGAAAAACTCATCCCGCTGATGATCGTCAACGCCCTGGCTGGCAAACCGCTGCCGGTATACGGCGACGGCCAGCAGATTCGCGACTGGCTGTACGTCAAGGACCACTGCAGCGCCATCCGCCGCGTACTGGAAGCCGGAAAGATCGGCGAGGTATATAACGTGGGCGGTTGGAATGAAAAGCCCAACCTGGAAATCGTCAACCGCGTGTGCGCCTTGCTTGACGAACTGCGCCCCCGCGCCGACGGCAAGCCCTACGCCGAGCAGATCACTTACGTGACCGACCGCCCAGGCCATGACCGTCGATACGCCATCGACGCCCGCAAGCTTGAGCGCGAACTGGGTTGGAAGCCTGCCGAAACCTTCGAAACCGGTATTCGCAAGACCGTGGCCTGGTACCTCGACAACCAGGAGTGGGTGCAGAACGTAAAGTCTGGAAGCTACCGTGACTGGGTAGAGAAGAACTACGCAGGACGTTCGGCATGAAGATTCTGCTACTGGGCAAGGACGGCCAGGTAGGTTGGGAGCTGCAACGCAGTCTGGCCTCGTTGGGGCAGGACGTAGCCTCGAAAGTCCAAGCATTCGTGCCATTGATCACCGATGTGTACTCCGCTTCGGCCAAGTGGCCGAGCAAACTGTGCATGTTCAGGAAACCCATGAGAAATGACCACCATGAAGCGTAAAGGCATCATTCTGGCGGGCGGGTCGGGTACCCGACTGCACCCCGCAACCCTGGCAATTTCCAAGCAACTGCTGCCGGTGTACGACAAACCGATGATCTATTACCCGCTGACCACCCTGATGCTGGCGGGCATCCATGACATCCTGATCATCTCCACCCCCCAAGACACCCCGCGCTTTGAACAGCTGCTGGGTAACGGTCACCGCTGGGGCATCAACATCACCTACGCGGTGCAACCATCCCCGGATGGTCTGGCGCAGGCCTTCCTGATAGGCGAAGGCTTTATTGGTAACGACCCCACAGCGCTGGTGCTGGGTGACAACATCTACTATGGCCACGACTTCCAGCACTTGCTGCGCAGTGCCATGGATCGTCAGGGAAGCGCCAGCGTGTTCGCGTACCACGTGCATGACCCTGAGCGCTACGGCGTAGTCGAGTTCGACGGCCAGGGCAATGCCATTAGCCTGGAAGAGAAACCAACCAAGCCCAAGTCCAGCTATGCCGTGACCGGCTTGTACTTCTACGACAATGACGTGATCGAGATTGCCAAGAGTATTCGGCCATCCGAACGGGGCGAGTTAGAGATTACCGATGTGAATCGGGCTTACCTGGAACAGCACCGGCTGTCGGTGGAGATCATGGGGCGCGGGTATGCCTGGCTGGATACCGGGACGCATGATTCGTTGCTGGAGGCGAGTGGATATATCGCGACTATCGAGCGGCGGCAGGGATTGAAGGTGGCCTGCCCGGAGGAAGTGGCATACAGGCAGGGATGGATTGGTGCCGAGGAATTGTTGAGGCTGGCTGAGCCTTTGGCGAAGAACGGGTACGGGCAGTACCTGAGGCGGTTGGTGCAGGGGACGGTTTTTTAAGGGAGATGCGGTTCCACCTTTGAAGGGTGGCATTCCTTGGGTGTGGGGAGTGCATTGCCGCCGTTGGCAACAGGGGCGAGTCTGCATCTTCTCGCCGGCTGGTCAAATTTTCGGTCTGAAAGTGACTACGCAGAAAACCTATGTAATTTCAGTGACGATTTTGGTTATTTTTGTTCTGTTTTTTAAAGAAAATTTTATCTGGAGCGCAAGAATTTCACGAGATATTCAGAAACTGATGCGATTGTGCTATCCTTCCTCGCGATTTTGTGCAATGGCTTTTTGATGGCACTCAAGTTTAGTTAGGGTATCTGCGGAAGCAGTTGTCATTTCAGGGAAGACAAGCGTGGCGGTGCTCACTCAACCCCCTGGCGTTCACACGCCGGACAGGCTCCTATTCGCTCAGGAATTAAGCATTCCTGAGCTTGCGCGTGTGGCGATCCTGATGTGCACCTATAACGGTGCCAATTTCCTGACTCAGCAGCTGGATTCTTTCGAGCGGCAAACCTATCGAAACTGGGTCCTCCACGTGTCGGATGATGCCTCGCAGGACGGTACGCTCGAGGTACTCAAAGGGTACGTAGAGTCGTGGGGCTCACACCGCATCAAAATAGTGAGCGGTCCCCAAGCCGGCTTTGTGCGTAATTTCCTTTCGCTGACCTGCAGGGCTGACATCGAAGCGGATTATTTCGCGTGGTCGGATCAAGATGACGTTTGGTGCCCAAGCAAGCTCCAGGCAGCTGTAGAGTGGCTTTCGAGTGTGCCTGCCGACCAGCCTGCCCTTTATTGTGGCCGCACCCTGCTGATTTGTGACGGGGGAATCCATCGCGGATTATCGCCAAATTTTGCCTCTCCACCACATTTCAAAAATGCACTGGTTCAAAGTATCAGCGGAGGCAACACCATGGTCTTCAACAAGGCCGCGCGTGCCTTGATCATGGAAGCCGGTGCTGAATTGACCGTGCCCTCCCACGACTGGTGGTGCTATCAGCTGATCACTGGTGCGTCTGGCGCCGTTCGCTACGACCCTGAACCCCGGGTTTTTTACCGGCAGCATGCCGACAATGTCATCGGCAGCAACTCTGACTGGTGCGCCCGCCTGCGACGCCTGGTCATGGTATTCCAAGGGCGTTTCTATGAGTGGAATGCCCAGAATATCCGTGCCTTGGAGAGCATGAGTCACCGGTTGAGCAAAGATCACCGCAAGACCCTCAAGCTGTTCAAGACAGCCCGAAAACGAAGCCTGCCTGTGCGCGTCTACAAAGTGCTCAAAGCAGGCCTGCATCGTCAGACCCTCCTTGGCAACCTTGGGTTGCTGCTCGCGACAATACTGAAAAAGATCTGATCAAATGACTATTCTGGTAACTGGTGGCGCCGGCTTCATCGGCGCCAACTTCGTGCTTGACTGGGTTGGCCAGTCGGGTGAAACCGTCATCAACCTGGACAAGCTGACCTATGCCGGGAACCTGGAGAATCTCTCCACCCTGGAAGGTAACCCGCAGCATGTGTTTGTGCATGGCGACATCGCTGACAGCCAACTGGTAGGGCAGCTGCTTGGCGAGCATCGCCCTCGTGCCATCATCAATTTTGCTGCAGAATCGCATGTTGATCGCTCCATCCATGGGCCGGAAGATTTCATCCAGACCAATATCGTTGGCACCTTTCGCTTGCTAGAGGCCGTTCGTGCTTACTGGAATGGGTTGGAAGGTGATGAGCAGCAAAAGTTCCGCTTCCTTCACGTATCTACCGACGAAGTGTACGGTTCGCTGGCTGGCGATGCGCCAGCTTTCACCGAAAAGCACCAGTACGAACCGAACAGCCCGTACTCCGCGAGTAAGGCAGCCAGCGACCACTTGGTGCGGGCGTACCACCATACCTATGGCCTGCCAGTACTGACCACCAACTGCTCGAATAACTACGGCCCGTATCATTTCCCTGAGAAGCTGATCCCGCTGATGATCGTCAATGCCCTGGCAGGCAAGGCCTTGCCGGTATACGGCGATGGCCAGCAGATTCGTGACTGGTTGTATGTGAAAGACCACTGCAGCGCCATTCGTCGCGTGCTCGAGGCAGGTGCCGTGGGCGAGGTTTACAACGTTGGCGGTTGGAACGAAAAGCCGAACCTGGAAATCGTCAATCGTGTTTGCGCCTTGCTGGACGAGTTTCGTCCACGCGCCGACGGCAAGCTCTACAGCGAACAGATCGCCTATGTTACCGACCGCCCTGGGCACGACCGCCGGTATGCGATCGATGCTCGCAAGCTGGAGCGTGAGCTGGGTTGGAAGCCTGCCGAAACATTTGAAACGGGCATTCGCAAGACCGTCCAGTGGTACCTGGAAAACCAACCGTGGGTCGAAAGCGTCCTGTCCGGTAACTACCGTGATTGGGTCGAGAAAAACTACGCCGAGCGCCGCGCATGAAAATTCTTCTGTTGGGCAAGAATGGCCAAGTGGGCTGGGAACTGCAGCGCAGCCTCGCCCCCTTGGGCGAGGTGCTTGCCCTGGATTCGCGTAGCGTTGATTTCTGCGGTGACCTGGGCAACCTAGAAGGGCTCAAGGACACGCTGGCGCGTTATGCTCCCGACGTTATCGTTAATGCCGCCGCCTACACCGCAGTGGACAAGGCCGAATCCGAGCCGAGCCAGGCACACCTGGTCAACGCCGAGGCTGTAGCTGTAATGGCTGAGGCCGCGGCAAGCAGTGGCGCGTTGCTGGTGCATTACTCCACCGATTACGTATTCCCTGGCGACGGTACGCAGGCCTGGCGCGAGACTGACGGTGTTGGCCCGCTGAACGTCTACGGCGTAAGCAAGCTGGCCGGGGAGCAGGCAATTCAGGCATCGGGCTGCCGCCACCTGGTCTTCCGCACTTGCTGGGTGTACGCAGCCCGCGGCAACAACTTCGCGAAAACCATGCTGCGACTGGCGCGTGAGCGCGACACCTTGGGCGTGATCGATGACCAGTTTGGTGCACCTACAGGGGCCGAACTGATCGCCGACGTGACGGCGCATGCCATTCCGGCTGCGCGGGAAAACCCCAAGCTGGACGGTATCTACCATCTGGCAGCGGGCGGTGAAACTACATGGTGCGGTTACGCGCGCTATGTCATCAATCTGGCTGCTGCCGCTGGTCTGGAGCTTAAAGTCTCTGCCGAGGCAGTCAATGCACTCACAACAGATGCCTACCCTACGCCAGCCAAACGCCCGGCCAACTCCCGCCTGAATACTGAAAAACTGCAGAAAGCCTTCCAGCTGAATCTCCCGTCCTGGGAATACGGTGTGGCACGGATGCTGACAGAAATCATAGAGAAGCAATGATGAGTAAACGTAAAGGGATTATCCTGGCCGGTGGCTCCGGCACCCGTCTTCACCCAGCAACGCTGTCCATCTCCAAGCAGTTGTTGCCGGTGTACGACAAGCCGATGATCTACTACCCGCTGACTACGCTAATGCTGGCGGGTATTCGCGACATTTTGATCATCTCCACCCCGCAAGACACCCCGCGCTTTGAACAGCTGCTGGGAGATGGTGCGCGTTGGGGGGTGAATATCCAGTATGCAGTCCAGCCTTCGCCGGACGGCCTGGCCCAAGCTTTCATCATTGGCGAGCAATTCATCGGTAATGATCTGTCGGCATTGGTGTTGGGCGACAACATTTTCTACGGGCACCACTTCAACGAACTGTTGCATAGCGCAACAGACCGTGACCATGGTGCAACCGTGTTTGCCTATCACGTCAACGACCCTGAGCGTTACGGTGTGGTCGAGTTCAACGACCAGGGCAAAGCTGTCAGCTTGGAAGAGAAGCCGCTGCAGCCGAAGTCGAACTACGCGGTCACCGGCCTGTATTTCTATGACCAGCAAGTGGTTGAGATTGCAAAGAGCATTCAGCCTTCGCCACGCGGCGAGTTGGAGATCACTGATCTCAATCGCATCTACATGGAGCAGGGTAGCCTGTCTGTTGAGATCATGGGCCGGGGCTATGCATGGCTCGACACCGGCACCCACGACTCGCTGCTCGAGGCAAGCCACTACATCGCAACCATCGAGCACCGCCAGGGCCTTAAGGTTGCATGTCCTGAAGAAGTTGCTTTCCGCCAGCAATGGATCACTGCAGAACAGCTGGAAAAACTGGCTGCGCCGCTGGCCAAGAACGGTTATGGCCAATACCTGAAACGCCTGCTGCAGGAAAAAATTTACTAATGAAAGCTACTCCTTTGGCAATTCCCGAAGTCATTTTGTTTGAGCCTCGGGTTTTCGGTGATGACCGTGGCTTCTTCTTCGAAAGCTTCAACCAGAAGGTTTTTGATGAAGTGGTAGGCCGCGAAGTCAATTTTGTACAGGACAACCATTCCCGCTCTGCCAAGGGCGTACTGCGTGGGCTGCATTACCAGCTGCAGCAAGCGCAGGGCAAGTTGGTGCGTGTGGTCCAGGGTGAAGTGTTCGACGTTGCTGTAGATGTCCGTCGTGATTCGCCCACCTTTGGCAAATGGGTGGGGGCGCACCTGTCCGCAGAAAACAAGCATCAGCTGTGGGTGCCGGAAGGATTCGCGCACGGCTTTGTCGTCATCACGGAAGCGGCAGAGTTCCTGTACAAAACCACCGACTTCTACGCCCCAGCGCACGAGCGCTGCATCATCTGGAACGACCCAGATATCGGAATTGACTGGCCGATAGACTTTGAACCACAGCTGTCGGCGAAAGACCTGCTTGGCAAGCGGTTGGCCGAGGTTGATGTGTTCGAGAATTACAGCAAATAAAACCACGGTAGCGATCGACGAGACGCAGGGCTAATGCCCTGCGTTTTGCGCATTGGAACTTATGACTCAGATAGAAAACCTCGCACCCGCACAGGCATTCGAATTGGCGAACGCGTTGATGCGGCAGAAACGCTGGGTGGAGGCGGCTACGCTATGGCAGGCCTTCCGCGAGCAATATAAGGGCCACCCTGCGCCATGGTTGCAAGGCGCTGTCTGCTGCTTTAAGCAAGAGCAGTATGAACAAGCGGGCGAGCTTTTAGAGTTTAGTCGACACCGTTTCGATAAGCACGTCTCCACCTGGTTGATCAGTGCAGACTGGGCCCAGGTGCAAGGTGAGGCGGCGCTCGAAGCGCAGCTGCTGGGGCAAGGTCGTGCGGTGCTGGGTGACTGTTGGGAGTTGCTTTGCCGCACCGCCGCGTTGGCAATGCGCAACGGTGATGTTTCCGCCGCGAAGGCGCATAACCTCACTGCTCGCAATGTGGCCCCTGATCAAGTTGAGCCGCTGGTCCAAGCTGCGGAAATCGCCGAAAAGCTAGAGCAGTGGGAAGAGGTCGCTGAGTATTGGAACGCTGTAGTCGCTTTGAAGCCAGCACACTCCCAAGCCTATCAAAAGCTTTCGCAGGCCTACGAGCGGGCAGGGCAACACGCATTGGCGCGGCGATATCGGTTGGCAATGCAATATGGTGCCGAAATATTAAATACGCCGGAGCCTGCTGTAAAAGATGAACTAAAAAAGGCCAAGGGTTCGGCATCTTCGGTTATGCACTTTGCTACTTTGGTGGTAACCAAGGCCATTTTGAACCTGAAGTCAGAGTCTTCGCGCACCCACCTTAATTACGCTTGGGTGGTGCTGGAGCCTCTGCTGCACCTCGTTATTTATTATTTCCTGTTCGGCAGAGTCTTGAATGCGGGGGTCGAGAATTATGGCCTATTCCTGCTCTGCGGTTTAGTGCCCTGGATGTGGTTCACCAAAGCGGTGTCGACCAGTGCAACCAGCATATTGGGCGGTCAGTCACTCATGCTGAACAGTAACGTTCAGCCCGCCTTTTTTCCGCTTGTCAATATTGTGCAGTCGACGTTCAAGCAGTTGCCAGCCATGCTATTGCTGATCGTTCTACGCTTTGTAGCTGACGATGATAGTTTGAGCTTAAGTCTTATTTATTTCCCGATAATCGTAGTGCTGCAGTTCCTGCTGACCATCGTGCTGGGTATGCTGCTTGCGGCGCTTGTTTCAATGGTTCGCGATATTGCCAACATCGTTGGTACGGGCTTGACCCTGCTGATGATCCTTTCGGGGGTAATCTACAACTACCAATCCCTGCCTGGGAAGGTGGCAGAGTGGGTTCAGTACAACCCAATGGCAGTTATCATTTCCGCTTATCGCCAGGTGATTCTGCAGGGAACCGCTCCTGAAACAAAAGGGTTGCTCTATGTGCTTGCAGTGAGCGTTGCGTTGACGGCTGTCAATTACATTGTTTACAAGCTGCAGCGGAAAAAGTTTGTAAGGCGGGGCATGGCATGAAGTCTGATGTAGTCCTTTCGCTGCGTAACGTAGGTGTGCGGTTCAAGCTGAATGGTAAGCGAGGGTTCCATGAGCCCTTGAAAGGCATTGACCTGGATATCAAGGCTGGCGAAACGCTCGGCATTCTTGGCAGGAATGGCGCAGGCAAATCGACGTTGCTCAAAGTTCTGTCGGGCGCATTGACCCCCGATTCGGGTGAGGTTTTGAACCATGGCGCCTCGGTGGCCTTGCTGGCCTTGCAGGCGGGCTTCGACAGCAATCTTACCGGTCGAGATAACGCAATTTTTGGCGGCATGCTGCTGGGGCATCCCAAAAAGTGCGTTATCGAACGGGTAGAAGAAATAAAGGCCTATTCGGAGCTGGGTGATTATTTCGAAGAGCCGGTGAGAAACTACTCGACGGGTATGGCCTCTCGATTGGGGTTTGCCATCAGCACCATCATGAGTCCCGATGTGATTCTGGTCGATGAGGTGCTTAGCGTTGGTGACGCCAGCTTCAAGAAGAAGGCTGAGCGTACGATGATTCAAAAAATTGCGTCAGGCCAAACAGTTGTACTCGTATCGCACTCTCAAGGCCAGATTGCCGCTTTGTGCGACCGTTGCGTCATATTGGAGGGGGGCAAGCTCATCACAGGAGAAGGTGTTGGGCAGGTCATGAAACTCTACGAAGAAATTATTGCAAATAAACGTTAGGGAAGTTGCATGAGCATGAAATACGTGTTGATTCCAGCAGTGATCGTAATGGCGCTCGCTGGCTGTGGCGGTGAGAACTCTGTTGCGTCGTTGCCAGTAGAAAAATCTAATCGCTGTGCATTAGATTTGGTACAAGGAAGTAAAGACAGGGGGGTTAAGGTTCGTCAGGGTGTTGTTGAGCTTCGCGGATGGGCACTTGGTTCCGACAGCGCTGCAGGAACCGGAAAGCTCGTTGTAACAATGAAAAATGCTCAAGGCGATGTCTATACTTTTGAAGAAAGCTCGCGCTATGATCGGTTAGACGTCGCTAAAGCATTTAATGACGAAAAGTACACAAGATCAGGTTTCTTCATTCGCGCGGATCTTTCTACGCTGCCAGTTGGTGCCTACGGTATTCTGATCAAAACTCCGGAGAAAGATCGTGTTGTTGCTTGCTCGGTGAGCAAGAACATTATTGTTGAATCGTGATCTTTTAACTGGTTATTGATTGAGGAGCCGTTGTGGGTATTTTTCAGAAATTGTCGGATCAGCTTCGCTACCCGGCAGCATACGCTTATGTTTCGCTTCAGTCTCGGATGAACTGGTTCAGGAGTTTGGGCAAGGCAGACAGCGTGCTGTATTCGTCCAGTTATGCTGGCCAGAAAATTGTTCTGATGGCATTGTTTCAGAAAGGCGAGATTCGTGACGATATAGTTCATTTTCTTCGTGCAGCCAAAGAGGCGGGTTTGTACGTTCTCTGTGTAAATACGTTAAAAATAAAAAATCCCGAACGATATAGCGATATCATTGATTGCTATATTGAAAAGTATAATTACGGTCGAGACTTTGGTAGTTATAAGTCTGGCTTTAACTATCTCTACTCCAGTGGGCTTGCTGAGCAGTGTCCTCGAATGATGCTTGTGAATGATAGCGTCTTCTTTAGTCGCAAGCATAACGCGCAATTTCTTCATGAGATGTTTGATTCCAACGTCGAGGCGTTAGGGGCGACCGAGAATTATGAAATCGAGCATCACCTTGGGTCGTTCTGTATTGCCTTGAGCAATAACGTTCTCAATCATCCTAGACTGAAAAAGTATTGGAAAGACTATAAGTGCACGGACGTACGCCCTGTGGTTATAAAAACAGGTGAAATGGAGCTTTCGAAAACGCTGAAGCGTATTGTGAGTTCGCCCAACAATTTCCGTTCGCTATATGATATTGGTCGTGCGTCGGAGCTTTTGCATGGCAGCGATGAGGTGCTGGAAGATATTGCTCGTCTGTCGCGAAATTCCGAGCTTTTACACTGGCCACGATTTTCTTTTTCTGCTGTTAGTAAGGATGTTATTAGCAAGTATCTTCATTCTCCGGCTGCGATCGCTGGCGTTTCGGCATTGAATGCCGATTTTGATTCGCTGTCGGAAGTTGAAGTGCACTATGCTGATTCACTGAGTGGATTCTCTGAGTTTGTCTGTGGTGCTGTGACAAACTCTTCATCCGCAGCTGGAAGTATCCGTTCGACTGTAAAGGGGGAGGTAATTTCCAACTTCATCGGTTGCTTTGCGCATGGCTCTCAGATCCATCAGAATGGAATATTTCTCCATCGTATCGGTTTGCCAATTATTAAGTTGGATGGTGTTTATCGCGGTATGTTTGTATCCAAGGATATCGAAAATATTGCACTGGATCTCGAGCCGGACCAGCGCGGTGAGTTTCGCTGGATCATGTACTCGCGCCCATTTGGTGGTGATGTATTGATTGGTTGGAAGCGTGCGGCATTTTTACGCGGTTTGATTTGAGGTTTGCGAGTCCCGAATACTGACTGGTAGATCTTTTTACGTAAGGAAGGAAAGGTGCATCCTGATTTTTTAGAGCTTTCCGTGCTCGATAAAGCTAAGTCAAACTTAAAGCGAGTTGTGCCTCACTCGTGCCTGGATACACCATCCCATCGTCAATTGGGTAATGGAAAGTTATCTTTTGCGGGTTGGTTCTTGAAGGATCACCATGTCTCCGATATCCATTTAGTAATTAGGAATGGGCATGCGGAGCATCAGGTCTATGCAACGGTCGAGCGTCGTGATGTGCTGAGCAGTGTCCTAAGGGTCTCACAGGATGTGCTAAGTGTGCATCCTCAGTTGCACTGCGGGTTCAAAGTGACTATCGAGGTGGACCTAAATCAGCCTGTCGATATTATTTTTGTAGTTGATAACGAGGAATACCCCTGGCGGGTGATTCATGCCGCGGCAACTGGTTTCAAAGCTGCCAGTCTGCAAAATCTATGGTCTGAGTTTGTCAATTGCAAAGATGTTAGAAAGCTTGCGGCGGATTTGTCCGGTTTCTTAGCAAAAATCAGTGATGCAGTCCTCGATGATATTATATTTCGAGGAGTGCAGGTTTCCAGTTTGAAGGAATTAAGTTCTGGTAAGGTTCCTATCGAACTGTCTCGGGCCGTACCGTTCTTAAAATATGTTACCTCTAGTGACTTCTGCATTGATGCGGTGGAGACTGCGCTTTCAAAAGGGTCAGTCATTGTTCCCGATCCTTTCGGCTATGGTATGGCATGCTGTAATGAAAGCTATGTGATGGGCAATGAGATAAATGTGCTTAGATTTGTCTCGTCCACAGGTGAAGCGTGCTTTGTCTTTCAGCATGTTGGTTCGGCGGACGCTATATATTTCCCTACTAAAAATATTATTGCGCTGACCCCGCACTTGTCTGATGGTCTTGTAAGGGGCTTCATTTATAAGCTCGTCAGAAATATGGTTGAGGTTTCGGCGTACGCTTCGGGTGGGCGAGGTTTTTCTGGGATTATTGCATCACATAGTCGTCCTTATCATTTTTACTACGATGTGGCTCCGGCAGTCGGTGCTCTTCATGATGCCCGGTTCTTAGAGCGCTTGCCGAGTATCGTTCATTACAAGGGGGCTGATTTTTGTTCCCTTTCGAGTTTGTATGGCGTAAATGTTCCTGAAGCTTTACTGGCGCCTGAGGAGGTGTGGAGTAAGGTGACCAAAATCAAGGGCTTCTATTTTCATGTGGGCTCTGTATTCGATCAGACACGAGTTGATTGTGTTAATCGGTTTGATCGGAGATTTGTCTCCTTGGCAAGGAAGGGGATTGTTTCACTAGATCCAATAATTGCGAAAGGGTTGATGTCCTGTTATCCGCTAATTTGGTTTGGGGTTACAGTCCAGAAGCGTTCATGGCTTGAGCAGGTTGACTCTGCGGTCAATATATTGAATTCGCTTAAGACTCTATACCCGGAGGTAGGGGTCGTATTTGATGGATGGACTTCGCCGATGCATCCAACACCTCGAGATCAGCGTGAGACCGATCTTGATAATGGCGTTGTAAAGGAAATTAGAAAGAGTCTGGATCCTTCGATTCCTGTTTTTAATGTGGTTGGCGCGGACAGTGTCAAAAAAATTCAATATGCAAGTTTTGTCGATGCTTATGTAGGTAACTCTGGCACAGGTGGTCTACATGTTGCTAGGTTTGCAGGGCGCCCAGGAGTGGCGCACTTGAATACGAAGATGCTTAATGCCAATAATCACATTCGCAAGCGAACTCGCCTCATAGACGTCAAGCATATTGTTGATCGTCCTGAGGATTCTGACTTGAGAATGGATTTTATCAGTTACAGTCTGGACTGGCAGGTTGTGTATGACGAACTGGTTCAGGTTATTGAGGGAGTTTCAAAGTGATTGGGAGTACTGTTATCGATTGCACCCTGCGTGATGGCGGTTACTATAATTCTTGGGATTTTCCGGAAGATGTAGTTGATGACTACCTGAAGGCAATGGCTGCTGCCGGTGTTAACGTCGTCGAGCTGGGCTTACGCTCTCTGAAAAACTCCGGTTTCAAGGGCGCGAGCGCTTTTACCACCGATCATTACATCCGCAGTCTCGATGTACCGGGCTCACTTTCAGTCGCAGTCATGATTAATGCTGTGGAGCTGCTCGGAAGTGAGCTGCCGATGGAAGAGGTCTTGAGCCGACTGTTTCCAGAGAGCGCGGCGACGTCGCCTGTGGAACTCGTGCGTATCGCCTGCCATGTACACGAATTCGAACAGTCACTTCCTGCATCGGCCTGGCTGAAAGAGCGCGGTTTCCAGGTCGGATTCAACCTCATGCAGATTGCTGACCGTAATCAGCAGGAAGTCGAGACTTTGGCCGCCGCAGCCGCCAACTGGCCATTGGATGTTCTGTATTTCGCTGACAGCATGGGCAGCATGAGCCCTGACCAAGTGGCACAGGTTGTCGGTTGGCTGCGCTCGCGCTGGAAGGGCCCTCTGGGTATTCACACTCATGACAACATGGGCTTGGCACTACAAAACACTCTGCGCGCCTTGGACGAAGGCGTCACTTGGTTGGACGCCACCGTTACCGGCATGGGGCGTGGCCCCGGTAATGCGAAAACTGAGTACTTGGTCATCGAGCTCTCGGAGCGCAGTGGGCTAAGCGCTAACGTTGTTCCCTTGATGGGCGTGATCAATCGCTACTTCCGTCCTCTGCAGCATGAGTGTGGGTGGGGTACCAATACTTACTATTACCTGGCGGGTAAGTATGGGATACACCCTACCTACATCCAGGAAATGCTGGGCGACTCGCGTTATGGCGAAGAAGATATCCTGGCTGTTATAGAGCACCTGCGTGTTGAGGGTGGCAAAAAATTCAGCTCGCGCACATTGAATTCCGCCCGGGTCTTCTATCAGAGCCCTACGCAGGGGAGCTGGGCTCCCGCAGAGGTATTAGCGGGTCGCGATGTGTTGCTGCTGGGCACCGGGCCTGGTGTGGAAAAGCATAGGGCTGCGATTGAGGCCTATATTCGCAGGTGCAAGCCGTTTGTAATGGCACTCAACACACAAGCGAAGATTGCTTCGGAATTGATTGATGTGAGAGTGGCTTGCCATCCGGTTCGTCTGCTAGCTGACTGCGCAGAGCATGCTCGTTTGCCGCAGCCGCTGGTAACCCCAGCTAGCATGCTACCAGAAGATGTGAGGCAAGCATTGGGGGAGACGGCCCTTCTTGACTTCGGGATTACCGTAAACTCGGATATGTTTGAGTTCAACTCAACACACTGCACGTTGCCGACCTCTTTGGTATTTGCTTACGCGTTGGCCATCGCTGCTAGTGGGGATGCGCGTTCGATCAACTTGGCAGGGTTTGATGGGTATGGCGCAGATGACCCGCGTACAGCTGAAGTTGAGTCTGTGTTGGAACTGTTCCTCAAGTCGACGCCGGAGTTGCCCGTCACCGCAGTAACGCCTTCGCGTTATGCGATCGAATCCAAATCTATTTATGCGATCTGACTAATATGAAATCAGTTGTCGTAATTCCCGCACGCTATAAATCGTCACGGTTCCCAGGTAAGCCTTTGGTGAATCTGCTGGGAAAACCCATGATCCTTTGGGTGGCCGAATTGTCTGCCAAAGCGGTCGGCCAAGAAAACGTTTTTGTTGCTACCGAAGATGACCGCATAGCGCAGGTGGTGGAAGGTGCTGGCTTCAATGTGGTGATGACGAGCAGCACGGCCCTGACTGGGACTGACCGTCTGGCAGAGGCTGCTCAGCAAATTGAGGCTGACATCTACATCAACGTACAAGGTGATGAGCCGCTGATTGATCCTGTTGATATCCAGAAAGTTCTGGAGCTCAAGAAGGTGGCAATGGATTCGGTGGTGAACGGTTACTGCTGGATTGATGATGCCGAAGACCCAAACAGCGTCAATATTCCTAAAGTGGTCACTACTGAAAAAGGTGACCTGATGTACATGTCTCGCCTACCGGTTCCTGGTTTTAAAGATCCGGCCGTTGCGCCAAGCCGCTACAAAAAACAAGTCTGCATTTATGGATTCACCCGCCAGCAACTGGATAGCTACGCCAGCTTTGGCCGAAAAGGTGAGGTAGAAAGCAGCGAGGACATCGAAATTCTGCGGTTCCTCGAGTTGGGTGTGCCGGTCAAAATGGTCGAAACCAGCGGTGGTAGCCTGGCGGTGGATGTTCCTACCGACGTAGATGTTGTAGAGCGTGCGCTGCAGGAGCTTGGGTTTGAACTTGCAAAAGTATAAAACAATCATTTTTGATTGTGATGGCGTGGTTTTAGATTCGAATCGCGTAAAAACACAGGCGTTCTACTTGGCCGCACTGCGCTACGGTGAAGCAGCTGCGCAAGCGCTCGTCGACCATCATACTGCCAACGGCGGCATATCCAGGTTTAAAAAGTTTGAATACTTTTTGAATGAAATAGTGGGTGTGCGCTCGGATGAGTCGGGCATGCAATACCTGCTAGATGCCTACAGCAAGGAAGTTGCGGATGGCCTGATGCAATGTAAGATTGCTGAGGACCTTGAGGATCTTCGATGTGCTTCGCCGAATGCTAAATGGCTGATTGTCTCTGGTGGTGCTCAGGTCGAGTTGAGGCATGTGTTTTCTGAACGGGGCATATCTGATTACTTCGATGGCGGGATTTTTGGCAGTCCCGATCCCAAAGACACCATTTTCGCCCGGGAAATCGCTGCAGGTAACATTGAATTCCCTGCGCTCTTTATTGGAGACAGTCGTTACGATCATACGGTTTCTGAAATGTTCGAGACTGATTTTGTCTTTGTTTCGGCCTGGACGGAGTTCAAGGGCTGGCAGGATTACTTTGCAAATACTGGGGTAACCTGCAAATCCGCATTGTCGGATTTAATTACCCAGTAAAGATAGCACCGTGCGCTGCATACTCTGTGGCGCAATGGATTATGCATTTGCGTTATCGCTGCCTGGCAATGTCTGCCGTTTTAAAGGCATCACCATGCATCAAGGACCCCCGCAATGGCGTATTACCGAACACCCCATGATGTGACGGCCCTGCCCGCCTGGCAGGCGCTTCAGCAACACCGCGACGCCATGCAAGGTTTCAGCATGCGCGAAGCTTTCGCCGCCGATACCAAGCGCTTCGAC
>NZ_NEJN01000014.1:0-150683 GCF_002113105.1 Pseudomonas sp. B22(2017) | reverse complement strand
GAAGGGGGCACAGCCATGCTGGGCGTACTCGAACACCTGCTGGTCGACCCCAAGCTTATCGGGCGTCATGGCGATGCCCAGCAGTTCGGGATTGTTGCGCGCCTGGATCAGGTCCAGGCCCTGGAAGCGATGCGCAGGCGACGCGCCGCTCTTGTAGGCGTTCAGCACGCTCACCGGCCAGGCGTCACTGGAGAAGGCCAGCCAGGCGCTGGTGTACCTGCCGGTATCGAGGTTGAGAAAGGCCGAAGGAATGTCGTGATCTGCGTTCACGCATTTTTCGGGCAGCGGCGAAGGCGGACCATCTGGCGGCTCGTAAGGGTTGAAGCGGCGCAGATGACCTTGCTCGCTGACGGCATAGGCATGCCAGACCTGCTGGTCGAGCAGCACATACAGGAAGCCCCTGCGCAAGGTGCGCAAGCCGATCTTTGTCGAGATATGCCGGTTATCCGCCACGGTGGAGACACACTCGGGGCGGGTATCGGGCACCAGGGCGCGACGCAGCGGCAGGATCGGCAGGCCCTGGCGCTCGCAGAACATGCACTGGTCGTGCGGCAGCCCGGCTTCGGCGATCGCGAGGGCAATACGTTGGCTGATGGTCATGAGCGATTCTCGGATTTCGGCAGGCATTCGATCAGTTGGCGCCATTGCGCCTCGGAGTAGCGGGCGAGCAACGCGGCAAGAGGCGCCTGGCCTCTGGCCGCTGCGTCGATCATTTCGCCCACCGCAGGTACGGTATGCAGCCTGGGGTGAATGCACAGGTGATGGAGAGCGAAGGCCACGATGTCCTCCATCTCGCTCAGGCCCAACCTGCGTGCATCATCGACATGGTTCGAAGCACGCACCGCAGCAAACGGTGGAATCTGGCACTGATTGATGTGCTGCGAACCCGCCCGCAACACTCTCCAGGTAGCCAGCACACGTTCGATCAGCCCCACGTCATCCTGAATTCGCCGCGCAGGGGTCGGCAAAGGGTGTCGCTGCCCGCTCTGCCCTTTCAGGCTTGCCAACCTCCCACCGCTACTCAGGAACAACCAGTCACTGATCGGCCACCATGGGCCTTGTTCAAGCCGCTCGAACGTCGCCGCCAGCAACTCCAGCCGGACGGGTTCGTAGACCGGGTAGCAGCCAAATTCCCGATTGGAATCGGGTAGCCGACACAAGGCCGTGAGATGGGACGCGACAGTGGCCGAAGGCGCCTCACTGAACAGCCAGCCACACAGGTAACGCCGTTGCTGAAACAACGCCCTCTGCGCCGCTCGGGCGGTCAGTTCCAACAGACGGCGACTGGAGACCATGCCGGGCGAAGCCAGGCAGACCAGTACGGGATGCAGTTGGGGGGCATGGGCCAGGTCGGCCCGGTGCACACGGGTCAATGCCTGCTCACCCAGGGCATTGCGCAGCGGGGCAAGCACGCCGTGGTCGCCATCGTGAGCAGTCGCAAGCGGATCTATCAGCACATGGCAGTACAAGTGCGCCCCATGATGGCTTTCGATGAGCCTCGCCAGGTTGTCAGTGCGCATCAGGCCTTGGCCTCGCACTTGTTGCTGGCGTCAGGCGCAAGCGTAAGTGGCTGGCTGTTTCCAGCCCCTGACGCAGCCGCGCTGGTTTGCCCCAACAGCTCGAGCTTCAGCCCGTTGATGGTGATGCCCTGCCCGTCCAGCACAATGCTGCCGCCCGCGGTTCTGAACTCGATGCGCTCACTGGCGCGCAGCTGATAGATCGTCGTATGTTGCTCCATGCCCTGCCCGACGGTGACCTTTTGCGTACCTTTGACGACCAGCTCGGCGTCTTTCCCGACAAGGGCCCTGTGATTGGCCCCTGTTGATTCGCTACGGTCGTTGCCTATCTTCTCGATCAGGTCCTGCTTGATGTCTACGTGGCAGGTTTGCCCAATGAGCTGGGTATGGTCACCCCCGGTTTCCTGGCGGAAGTCATTGCCGATACTCAAGTGCTCATCATTGCCGACCTGCTCGACACGATTACGCCCCACACGCGTGGTCTCATCATTGCCGACTACATTGTTCTGGTCCCGCTGGGCATGGATGAACACTTCTTCCTTGCCGAGTTCGTCCTCGAAGCGCAGCTCGTTGAAACCATCGCCTTTGTGGGTCTGGCTCTTGATGGTCATGCGCGTCTTGTGTTCGGGCAGGTCGTACGGCGGCAGCTGGTCGCCGCAATAGGTACGCCCCGTGATCATCGGCTGGTCGGGGTCGGCGTTGACGTACTGGACGATCACGTCCTGGCCGATGCGCGGGATAGCCATCGAGCCCCAGCTACCGCCGGCCCAGCCTTGTGACACGCGCACCCAGCAGGAGCTGAACTCGTTGTTCTCGCTCTCCCGGTCCCAGGGGAAGCTCACCTTGACCCGGCCCCACTCGTCGCAGTAGATCTCTTCCCCGGGCGGCCCGACGACCGTGGCCATGTGCGGGCCGTCGATGCGGGGCTTGGGCAACGGCGCCGGGCGCCATTCGATTCGGCCGGGCACCAGCACGGCTTCCTGCGAGTAGCGCGTTCCTTGTTCGGCCCCGGCAGCTTCTTCTTGCAGGCTGGTGAACTGGCTGCCCTCGTGATGTACACGCATCACACGCCAATGCGCGTTGAGGTCTTTGCGCGGGTGTTCGATGAGGGTAAAGCTCAGCCCTGGTTGCAGGCGTACATCGTCACCCTCGACTTCGGCAATACGGGCGTCATGGCGCAGGGCCGTCAGGCGGGTAGCGGTAAAGGGTACACCCACCGCATCGCGCTTGTAGCGGCCGGGGTAGTCGAAGCGCTCATAGTCCCGGGACTGATGGGTGATGCTACTGTCACCAGCGCGGTGTTCCTGCCGGTACTGCGGGTTGGTGAAGGTGTAGTCCCGCTGCACCTGGCGGGCGGTGCGCACCTGTTCGCTGTAACGCAGGCGGCGCAGGCAAGGCCTGGCCTGGTCGCCACCGCTGTTGGCGCGGTACAGCACCTGGTCGGGGCCGATGTCGTCTTCATCGAAGAAGTCATCATCCTCGTCGTCGGCCTTGAGCGCGCTTCGACTGATCTGCCCCAGCGCCAGCAGTCGGTCGGAGATGACCAACAGGTGGTGTTTCGGCGTGTGCTCGAAGCGATAGACGAAACCCTCTTCACCCGCCAGGCGGGCGATGAAGTCGAGGTCCGTTTCACCGGCCTGTACGCAGAACTCGCGCACCTGATGCTCGCCCATGCTCTTGATTTCGAAACGGGCAATGCCCTGGCGCTTGAGCATCAATTCGAGAATCTGCGGCACGGTCTTCTGCTGGAAGATGCGCCAGTTCGAACGCAAGCCGGCACGGGCCAGCACAGGCTCGACCAATGCGCGGTAACGGGTGCGATAGAACCCCGTCTCACCCTGGCTGAAACTGCTGACCAGGCCGTGCACATAGCGCAAGGGGCGCTCACCGCGCCAGATCGTGAACAGCACTGGTTTGTCGAGCAACTGGCCGAAGTCGACCTCGTCTTCAAAACTGATCAGTTCCAGTTTCAGCTGGAACGGTGAGCTGATCATTTCGTCGAGTTCGAACGAAACCACTTCGAAGTCAATCTGGCCAGCCAGCGGCTGGAAGGTGAAGCGCAAGTCGGATTGGCTAGGCATGCGGATTCCCCTGCTACTGCTGCAAAATGCCGTTGAGCGATTCCAGCACCTCGGCGGTGATCAGGCTTAGGCGGTAGCTGTAGTAGCAGTAGGCGCAGACCATGGCGATGGCGGAGATCACCAACGGGCTCCACCAGGGCCATTCCCGGCGCAGCCTGCGGTGGGGGCGATGGACCACGTTGGTATACGGGTCGCCCACGAATTCCGGCGTGGGGCCGCGCAGTTCACGAATGACCTTGTGCATCCGCGAAATCAGGGCGTTGATGATTTCATCGCACTTCGGGTCGAGGGCGTACTTGCCCTTCAGGCCCAGGCAAAAGCAGAAGTACAGGAACTCCAGCACATCCTGAAACTCCTTGGGCGACTGCATCAACCGCTCCAGCAACACGAAGATCTTCTCGCCACCCTGGGTTTCGTCATGGAAGATGCTGAGCAGCGGTTCGTGGCTCCAGCACGAATTGTTCCCCCAGGGGCGGCTCATCACGGCCTCGTCGAGATAAAGGCACAAGGCATAGGAATAGACTTCGAGGTGCACGGCGGAATAACCGTGCTGCTGTATTTCCTCGCGGATGGCGCTGACCTGGGTCTGCAGGGCCTTGTGCACCTGTTCGATGTTGGGCAGGTCATCCAGCGTACGCAGGCGTATGACCAGGCCGAACAGCGGGTTGGCCGCGTCGAGCATCAGGTTGGCGAAGCCGCCGCGTAGCCGGAAGTCCGGGTCGGCCGGATAACCCTGATGATCTGCGCGCCTGCCCTGGCCGGGTGGATAGGGTGAATCGGTGCCCCCCGGGACATCGAGCATGGCATGCAGGCTGCTTTCGGTTACGTCATGGGCAGCGTTGGCGGCCTGGGATTTTCCAGGACGAACAGCAGATGGGCCGAGCATGAAGAGGTCCTTGTCTTCCAGTAGGCTGAAGACATGAACACTATCGGGGAATCAATTCTTCGAGGAGCGTGGAGCGTCCCAAAACGCTGTAGGAATTTTCGCCTTTTGGCTTGTCTGGACGCTGCAATGCCGGAATTCCGGGGCCGCTCTGCGGCCCTTTCGCGACACAAGGCCGCTCCTGCAACGACTGCGCCAGCCCTTGTGTGGGCGGCGCAGCGCCGCAACCGATCAATCAGCCAAACAACCTGGCCAGGCAACCCAGCTTCTTCTTGTACGAGCGCCGAGCCTCCAGTGCGTCCTCCAGGCTGACTTCCAGGAACCGCGCCTGCTGGTTGGGCTGCATCTGCCCGATCAGGTCCAGGTCGGCGCTGATCACCGTGCCGATCATGGCGTAGCCGCCACCCGACACCGCATCACGGTGCAGGATGATCGGCTCCAGCCCCGCAGGTACCTGGATCGAACCGATCGGGTAGCAGCTGTCAACGATGTTCGATGGATCCGAGCCGGCCCCGAACGGCTGCTCCCGCGGCTGGAAGCTCAAGGCACTGCCGCCCTTGTAGCGGTAGCCGATACGGTCTGCCTCGGAGCCTACCGTCCAGGCTTCGGTGAAAAAGCTTTGCGCCGCAGCCTTGGTCAGGCGGTGAAAATACAGCCCTGGCACCACCCGTAGTACCACCTCGCCGCCCAAGGCCTGGCGCAAGGCCATTGGCAGGCTCGCACCGGCGCGGGTCTTGCCGCTGGGCATGCCGACCGGCAACAGGTCACCCGCCATCAGCTTGCGCCCTTGCAAGCCACCCAATGCACCCAACGCATAGGTGGAGCGGCTGCCGAGCACCTCGGGTACAGCGATACCGCCGGCCACTGCCAGGTAGGCCCGGGCGCCTGCGGTAGGGAAGCCGAAACGCAACACCTGCCCGGCACGTACGGCAAACGCCGTATCCGGGCGTTGCTCGCGGCCATCGAGCAAGGCCGGCATCTGCGCACCGCAAACCGCCACCAGCGCATCCTGCTGGAACTCCAGCTCCGGCCCCACCAGCGCACACTCGAGGCCCGCGGCGCCGGCCGGGTTGCCCACCAGGTGGTTGGCCGCCCTCAGGGCGTACTGATCGAGGGCGCCGGACGGCGGGATGCCCAGGTGGTAGTAGCCTTCGCGGCCCAGGTCCTGCACCGAGGTAGCCAGCCCGGGTTTGAGTACCTTGATCATGCCAGCACCTCCTGCAGGGTCCGTGGATAGCCGACCGGGTCGGCGAGGAACGCGTCCAGGGAGAATTCCACCGGGCGAATGCGCAGGTCGAAACGGCCTTCTTCGACATCCGCCACCGCCTGGTCGTAGGTGCGGCGGTCAATGGGTTTGAACTGCACGATGTCTCCCGGGCGGAAGAACACCATGTGCTCCTTCAGGTAGTTCAGCGTCTGCTGCGGGTCGTAGATAGGCGCCGGAGTGACGCCGAACATCTGGTAGCCACCTGCCCCGCGCACTGAATAGATGCAGCCGAAACAGCCGCCATGGCCAAGGGTGAGCTTGGGGGTGTCAGTACGCGGGCGCAGGTACTTGGGCACCTGCAGTTGCCGCTCTCGCTCGACCATCTGGAACATGAACGGCAGGCCGGCAACGAACCCGACCATCGACACGAACCACGGCGCACCGCTGTGCGCGGCAATGAACCCCTCGACATCGGCCAGGCCGTTGATCCGCGCGGCGTACTCCAGGTCGGTGCTGCCCGGGTCCTGGTGGCGGTCACGAAAACGCATCAGTGTTTCATGGGTCCAGGGGTCGTTGTACAGCACTGGAATCTCGATGATCCGTGTCTGCAACGAGCGCTCGGCCACCGCCTGCGCTTCGGCACCGCGCACCGCCTCCAGCAGTGCCTGCGGCGCGATACGGTCCGGGTCGAAGCGAATCTGGAACGAGGCGTTGGCCAGGCACACATCCAGCACGCCATCCAGGGCCAGCCGCTCCACCGCGCGGGTGACGGCCATGCCCTTGAAAAAGGCCTCCAGCGACATGCTCTCGCTGACTTCGGCAAACAGGTGCTCGTCGGCGCCGAAGCTGTAGCGGATAGGGGTTGTAGCGAGCGGTTCGGCCATGACTGTTCCTTTTCTTGGAGTCTTTACAGAAAGGCAGGCGAAAGCAAATTGCACGGGCTCCGGCGTATACCTGCCGGATGCCCCACGGTTTCAGCGTGGCGCACGCACCACGATACCGGCAGCGTCCAGCGCCTTGCGCGTGGCCTCGACCAGGTCGAGCGCCCCCGGGGTGTCGCTGTGCAGGCAGATGGAATCGAATTCGATGGCCAGGTCCTGGCCCTCGACCGTGCGCACCAAGCCTTGCTGACAAGCCCGCAACACCCGTTCAGCGACCGCTCCAGGTTCGTAGCCCCGCACATTGCGGGTGAACACGATCGAACCGCTCAGGTCGTACTCGCGGTCGGCGTAGAACTCGCGAATGACCGGCTGGCCAAGTTCCTGGGCGATGCGGCAGATCACCGAACCCGGCATGCAGTACAGCAGCAGCTCCGGCTCGATCACTCGCAGGTTCGCCACCAGCAGCCGTGCAGCTTCTTCGTCACGTGCCAGATGCATGTACAGGGCACCGTGCGGCTTGATGTGCTGCAGGCGCACGCCCTGGGCGCGGGCAATTTCACGCAGGGCGCCGAGTTGGTAGAGCATGTCGTCGACCAGTTCCTGGGCCGGGGCATTGATGTGTCGGCGACCGAAGCCGACCAGGTCGCGGAACCCAGGGTGCGCCCCCACTGCGACGCCCAGGGCCTTGGCCCGCTCGACGGTACGGCGCATGGTGCCAGGGTCACCAGCATGGAAGCCGGTGGCGATGTTGGCCGTGCTGATGTAGCCCATCAGCTCGTTGTCGACGCCATCGCCAATCGTCCACGGGCCAAAGCCCTCACCCATGTCCGAGTTGAAATCCACAACCTGCATGACTGTCTCTCCTGGCGCTTGTGACTGCATGCAAGCCACGTTAGATTCTCCGCACCCCCTTGGGAAGATCTATAAACAGATAGGGTGTCTTCTGAAAATTAGATACCCCGGGAGCTACCGTGTCACTGACCCTGCGCCAGGTCCGCTATTTCGTCGCCACCGCCGAGATCGGCCAGATTTCCCAGGCGGCAATCCACCTGAACATTTCCCAGTCTGCAGTGACCACGGCGATCAAGGAGCTGGAGGCGATGCTCGGCGTGCTGCTGTTCCAGCGCTCGGCGCAGGGCATGAGCCTGACCGAGGCTGGCCGGCACTTCCTCAACCGCGCCTACGTGATCCTGCGTAGCGTGGACGATGCGTTGAACAGCCCGCTGCCGGACGTGCGCGCCAGTGGCCTGCTGCGCCTGGCGGCAAGCTACACGGTGATCGGCTACTTCCTGCCCCATCACCTGCAGCGGCTGGAGCACTGGCATCCGGATGTGACCCTGGAGCTGTACGAGCAGGAGCGCAGCGCCATCGAGCAAGGGTTGCTGGAGGGTCGTTTCGACATGGCAGTGGTACTCACCGCCAACCTCACCCACCCGGACATCGTCTCGGAAACCCTGTTCAACTCCGAACGCCGCCTGTGGCTGCCTGGCAACCATCCGCTGTGCGAGCGCTCGGCGGTAAGCCTGGCCGATGTGGCCTGCGAGCCGTTCATACTGCTGACCGTGGATGAGGCCGAGCAAAGCGCCATGCGCTATTGGGAGCAGGCCGGGCAGCGGCCGAGAGTGCGGGTGCGGACCAGTTCGGTGGAGGCCGTGCGTAGCATGGTTGCCAATGGCAGCGGTGTAGCGATCCTGTCGGACCTGGTGCACCGGCCCTGGTCGCTGGAGGGCAAGCGTATCGAGACGGTGACCATCAGCGACCCGGTGACACCGATGAGCGTTGGGTTGGCCTGGCACCGGGAACGGGCGTTCAGCCCGGCGATGCAGGCTGTACGCAATTACTTCCATGATGCTTTTTTGGCACCGCAGCAGTTGTCGGCACGGCGCTGACCGTTCCCTGCAGGCCCGACTCTTCACGGGTAAATCCGCACACAGCGTCTGCATTCGGAATCAACGCCACTCGCTATAGGGCTCCAGCGGCGTCACCGGCAGCGCCAGGTTGCCCCGCCACGGCTCGAACAGGTAGCGCAGGTAGAGCATGCCATGGCTAGGCGCATAGTCGTCGCTGTGCTGCCAGTCGAAGCCGCCGCCCAACACCCAACGGTCGCTCAGGCGCCGCTCGAACAGCCCGCGCAGGCGGTAGCCCAGCCCGCTGCTGTCGCTGGCGTCGCGCATCGCATCGATGTTCGACTCGCCAATATCAAATCGATCCATCAACTTGCGGTTGAGGTGCGTGTCCGGATACAGCCGGCTGCGGCCGCTGTGGGCCTGGGACCAGCTGACCGAGCCTTCCAGCAGCACCGACCAGTCGTAGTTGCGCCAGGCATAGCTGACCGGCACGCCAACCGATGTGTAGCGCTGCGGGCTGTAGTAGCCGCCCTGCCCCAGGCTGTAGCCGCCCAGGTCCTTGTCGTGACGCCAGTGCATCAGCGTAAGGCCCACGCGCACACGCTCATCGGCTCTTTCCACCACACGGTGGTACCAGCCGGCCATGGCCCGGGTGCGCTGGTTGTCGGCGACGTTTTCGCCATACAGCCAGTGGTGCCCGAGGCTGGCCCAGACGCCGTTGTCACCGCCTTGGTCCCAGCTCAGGCCGAGCGTGGCGCCATTGGCCGTGACCCCACCCCAGCGCACGCCCGTGCGCGGGTCACGTGCCCCGGCAAACGATAACAGCGAGTTGCTCATCGGCCGCCGCGAAGCGGTCAGCGACCAGCCAAGCTGGCCGAGGTCACCGTTGACCGTGGCGCCACCCAACCAGTTGTTGATCGCATAGCCCTGGGTGGTGCCCAGGTCGAAGGCCCAGCGGCTGCCCTGCCAACCCAGCGCCAGCACACTGCCGTCAGCGGTTTGCGAGCCACCCTTGCACTCGGGGACCGGCTTGTTGGTAATGCCAACAAACTGACAGCTGCCGAAATCCGGGGTATAGCGCCCCTGGTCGTTCTGCTCGAACGACCCCGCATCCATGCCTATGCGCTCCACCCGCGCAAAGGCGGTGCCGTCCTGCCAGGGGGTATCGACATGCAGCAAGGTCGACTGGGTACTCAGTTCGGACGTGCCCGGCGTACCGTCGTCCTCACGCCAACCGTAGTCGTGCATCAACGTCACATGGGTATTGCGCTGGCGATACAGCGCATCGACGTCGCTGCGCACGCTGCGTGCCAGCCAGTCGTCGTCATCCTGCTCACGGCTGGCCAGCGTCAGTGCACGGTCGTCCCGTGGCGACACGGCAGTACGTTCGAGCAACTGCGCATCGGCCATCGCTGCGGCGTAAAGGTCCAGCGCCCGTTGCGGCTCATCCTGCGCTACCAGGCGGGCAGCGTCGCGCCGCAACAAGGGATCGGGGCGAGGCTGCTGCGCTGCGGTCTGGTCGAGCATTCTGGCCGCCTGGTCGTATTCGCCCAAGGCGACCCAGACAGCCGCCAGGCGCCGCTGGGCGTTGCTGTCATCGGCAGCCAGTTGCGGTACCTGCACAGCCAGCATGTGCCGGGCCTGTGCCAGGTTGCCTTCGGCCACCGCGCTTTCGATCACTCCAAGGCGCGCCTGGGGTTGCCCAGGCTGCACGGCAAGCACGCGCTGGTAATAACCGCGCGCCTTGCCAGGCTCACCATTGGCCGCCGCCCAGTCAGCCAGCAGCATCAGGTCGTCGGTGCTGCCTTCGCCACGCGCCAGGCTGGCCTCGAGCAGGCGGGTCGCTTCAGCCGTGCGGCCTTGCGCCTGCAGTTGCTGCGCCGAGGCCAGGGTCATGCGACGGCGGATACGCTGCTCCAGTGCATGCATGTCAGCGTTCCAGGCCCCCTGCGGCACCGCGCCCAGGCTGTCCAGGGCCAGCGCATCGCGGTCGCTGGACTCCAGGAACAGGCCATGGGCAAAGCGGGTAGATGGGTCGCTCGGCTGGCGCTGCACGATGCTGGCGAATGCCGCGTCGGCTTCGGCGGTGCGCCCCAGGTGGCGCAGGCTGCTGGCCAGCTGGTAGACCAGCCAGGGCTCATCCGGGGCCAAGGCCGTGGCCTGGCCCAGCGCCTGGCTGGCAGCCACCCAGTCCTCACGCTGCATGGCCTGGTCACCTTGCTGGCGCAGGCGTGCGAGTTCCAGGCTGCGGCGCAGGCTGGCGAACTGCGCTTGCTGCCGAGGCGACAGGCTGTCGAGGTACGCCCGCGCCTTGTCGGGCGATTGCGCCTGGTACACACGCACCAAGCCGCGCATGGCACTTTCGTTATCCGGTGCCATGCGCCGAACCTGCAGGAATTGCCGCTCGGCGGCGGCTGTATCGCCCTCGGCCAGCGAGACATCCGCCAGGCCCAGCAAGGCGTATTCCTCCTTCGGGCGCTGCTGGCGTGCCTGCTGGTAGAAGGCACGGGCAGCGCGCAGGTCTTTCGCCTGCAGTGCCCGCTCGCCTTTGCTGAGCAGGGCCCAATACTGGCTGGACGACTCCAGGTCCTTCCACTGGCTGATCCAGTAGGTGTCCTGCTCCTTGGCGCTCGCCGCCCGGAACGCCGCATTGGCGTCTTCGTAGCGGCTCTGGCGCATCAGCGCATAGCCCAGTGCACCCTGCAGGCTGGCATCATCCGGATACTGGCGCAGCGCCCGGCGCAGTTGTGCTTCGGCTTCAGCGTTGCGGCCCTTGTCGAGCAATGCCAAGCCCCGCTGGCCAGCCTGCCAGGACGGGTCGGCCAGCAGTTTGCGCTGGTGTTGCAGGGTCTCGCTGGCCTGCGCCTGCAAGGGTGAGGCGGGGTAACGCAGGAGAAACGCTTGCCAGGCCGCCGCGCTGGCGGCGCTCACCGCTTGCCCGGACAGGTAGTCGAACTCACGCTGGGCAGCGGCATCCCGTGCGCCAGGGTCGCGCGACAGCTGGTCGAGCAAGGCCAAGGCTTCGCGGTCGCGATTTTCGGCGAACAGCCAACCGGCCAAGGTCTGGCGCAGCCCGGCACTGCCCGGGTACTGCTGGTCCAGCTGCTGCAGCTGCCTGATCGCTTCAGGGCGCTGGCCTGGGAGGTTGCCGCGCACGCGCCAGTAGTCCAGGGCCAATTCCAGGCTGGGCGGTTCACCAGCGAACAACTGTTCATAGGCCGCCAGCGCCTCTTCATTGCGCCCGGTGACCGCCAGCAGGCGGGCCTGCTGCAATTGCCGCACGCGCTCCGGCTGCTGCAGCTCGAGCAGCCGCCTGGCCTGGCGTGCCTGCAAGCTGCCAGGCGCGATGGCACTGATCCGCGCACTCAACTGCTCGGCCTCGGTGCTGTTCTTTTCGCGCAATGCCAGGCTCAGGGCCGCCAGCAACACATCCGGGTTGCGCGGCTCGAGCAATTGCAGCCGCCCCAGTGCATCGCGCACCAAGTCGTCACGGTGCAGCGCCTCGCCGCGACGCACCTGGTCCAGCAGCCATTGGCGCTGTTCGCCGGCATCCTTGGGTTGTGCCGTGGCCTGGCAGGTCACTGCCGCCAGCATCAGCACGCCGATCATTCGCTGCATGGCGCGCTCCAGGCCGGCAACAGGCGGCCGTGCGAGTCAAAACGGTAACGGCCTTGGTCCCAGCCCTGGCCAAACAGCGCCAGCACCTGGCTGTAATAGGCCTTGGCTTGGACTGGCTGCTCGCGCAGGCGCTGACGCTGGGCCGCCAGGCCCGCGACGTGCTCCGGCGATGCCGCCAGCAACGGCAGCAACGCCGCAGAGAAACCTGCCGGGCCTTGGCCGCTGGCAACACCGCTGTGCGCATCCACATGCTCTGGCGGCAACCCTTGGCGCATGGTCAATGCCGCCATCGGGGCATAGTGGGCCACCAGTTCGGCACGCTGCGCCGCGTCCTTGGCCAGCATGCCGACCCACAGGTAGACGCGGATGGCGTCATAGTCACCTTCACTGCCATGTTGCGGGTCCGCTGCCAGTTCACCGGCTGGCGTCCACAGCAGCCAGTCCGGGGCAAAGCCCTTTGGCGACGAAGCCAGCCACAAACGCCGCGTGTTGGCCGCCAGCTCGCCCCACAACGGGTCGACCAGGCTGAAGCGATCGAACAACTGCGGCGGCAAATAGCTGGGGTTCAAGCGGGCGCCGCGAGCATCTTCGAAGCCGTAGTCCCCCGGCAGCAGCATCACCCCCAGGCCCGGCAGCTTGCGCACGGTCTGCGCGGCGATACGCCACAGCAGGCGCTGGCCCAGCTGCGTGTAGGCCGGCTCGTCCCACAGCCGCCCGGCTTCCAGCAGGCTGTAGGCAATCCACAGGTCGGCATCGCTGGCGTTGTTGGCATCCAGCACCTGCCACTGCTGCTGGCCGTTACGGCCCCACAGCCAGGCGGGCAGATGCCGGGCCAGGTCGCCCTCCGCCAGGTTGTTGCCGGTCCAGCGCAGCAACTGCGCGAAGGCTTGCCGGTCATTGCCCACCAGGGCGAAGAACAGCGCATAGCTCTGCCCTTCCGAGGTGGTGATCAAGCGCTCGTCGCTCGGGTCGATGACCCGACCGTCGACACTCACCAGTTCGGCCTTGAAGCGGTCCCAGGCCGGCCATGGGCAAGCCGGTGCCGCACTCGTGACAACGGGCAGGCCCAAGGCGACCAGCCCGACCAGCAACTGACGCATCATCACCCCGCCTCACCCAGGCGGCGCTTGCCTGCCCAGCGCAGTGCCCGCCACAACAGGAAGGCGAATAGCACCACGCAAATGGCCGCGATCGCCGCCAGCAGTACCGGGTGCTCGGACAGGTGGAACCACAGCAGCAGCCACCACGGCAGCGCGCCTACAAAGTAGTGCTCGCCGACGAACTGGCTGGTGACGCCGCTGCTGCGCACCAGCGTCACCGAGCCGGCCACCGCATCGAGCTTGCCCACATCGCCGAGTACATCGCGCAGCAACGCTTGGTCGCTATCGCTGTTGGCCAGCAGGGCGACGACACTGCGCTGCTCGTGGAATGGCGACTTCAGCCCGGTGATGGCCGCAATCGGCGCCTGCGCGCTGACTGCCACACGGCTGCTCGCGGCCACCGGCGCGGTATCGAAGCGCTGGCTGCCCGGCAGCCCTGTACTACGGCCCTGCAGCAGCCAGTCCCGCTGGGCACTGAGCAGCAGGCCAAGGTTTGGCGCATCCCCCAGGGCCTCGGGCAGGCTGCCGAGCAGCAGCAAGTCGGCATCGGCCGCTGCGGCCTGCTTCCAGTCATCGACCAACCGAAGGCCAAGCGCCGGGTAGCCGATCTGCCCGGCCAGCCCGCCAACCGCATCGAGCAAGGTGCCCACCTGCATCGCCGTGGGCTTGGCCGGCATGACGACCAGGGTTTCGGAAAGGTCGGCCATACGGCTGAACGGGAAGCCGCTGCGGGCGAATGCGCGCAGGTCGGGCATGGCGATGTAGTGGTGGTAACCGGACAGGTCGATGGTCGAATTGTCGTCGATCGCCGCGCGCACATCCACCGGCAACGAGGTCTGGCAGCGGTCGCGCTGGGCGCTGCCCAGGGTGCTGGCAAAGCTGAAATCGAAGCGCAGGCGGTTGCGGTCGCCGATCTTCAACGCCGGTACCAGCGACTTCTCGGTCAATGCGCTGTTGTCACCGGACAACACCGCCAGGCGCATTTCCTCGAGCGTACCGCCGCGCCGGTCATTGCCCATCAGCGGCATGCTGGTGATGTACTGGTCGTTGACGCTGATGCTCAGGCGCGATTCGTCGCTCACTGCCGGGGCCGTGTAGCGGTACAGCGTACGCAGCGGAATGCCCTGGTTGCGCCAGACGAACAAGTCCGGCGGCAGGTTCAGCTCAAGCGTCACCGGCCGTGGTTGCAGGCCGCTGACCTGCAACTGCTCGGGGTAATCGAGCAGCTCGGCGAAGCGTACCGGGCGGTCGGTGCGTGTCCAGTTCGGCGCATCGTAAGGCTGGCGCGGCTGCAGTGCCGTCATCTGCTCGACCTTCACCCGGGCACCGCGGAACAGGTTGTTGCCAATCGCCAGCGCCGAGGCGGCCTTGACCAGGTCATCGTCGTTACGGCCCAGCACCAGCAGCACCTTGCTGAAGCGGTCGTCCGGGTGGTCGATCATCTGCAGTACCGGGCCGTCGACCGGCGGGAATTGCTGCAGGTCGGCAAGGAAGGCCGGGCGACGGTCGTTGCTGGCAAACACGATGCTCGGCGTGGGTTTGTCGCCACGGGCCGGCAGGCTGTCGTACAGCACCGGGAAAGTCGCCTTGCGCCAACCGGCCTGGCTGCCGAAGTAGGACGCCAGGATCGCCGCCGCACGCTGCTCGCCCAGGCTCGGCACGCCACTGAACACCACCGGCAGCGTTACCTTGCCGGTGTCGCGCACATCAAAGAACGGCAGCGGGAAGTACGCCAGGTCGTTGTCCAGGGCCAGGGCCTGTTCGTGCAGCTGCACCTGGCTCTTGCGGTTCAGGTTCAGCCACAGGCCGCTGTGCGCAGGGTCTTCGCAGATGTCGGTGTAATGCCCGACGAACTCCAGGCGTACCCGGTTGAAATCGCTGAGCAGCTTCGGGTCCAGCGGCAGCTGACGGCGCACGCGCTGGCCAAGCTGGTCCTTTTCCACCGGCACCACGCCCATCAGTTCGTCATTCAGGTACACGCGCAGGTGCGACAGGTTCGGCAACAGTGCGGGCGATGGCGTGTAGTCCAGCTGCAGGCTGGCGTCGGTGGCCAGGCGGTCGCGCCGCAGGCCGAATTCGATATGCTCGCTGTTGCGCACCCCCAGCAACAGGCTGTCGGACGCATGCCCGAGCTGCTCGAAGGTTTTCGCAACCGGCCAGTTCGGTACCGTGGGTACGGCTGGCTCGGCAAGCGGGGCTACGGAGGCGGCAGCGGCGCTCTGCGACAAGGCAGCAAGCAGCGCTATCGCCAGGCCCCAGGTACGCGCGGGATAACCAGTCATCATGCGTCTCGATCAACAGGGTTCAAGGAAGGGACAGGCCGCGGTGTGCGCGGCCTGTAGCTGGCCAGCCAGTTCGCCAGCGCGTGAAGTGGGCGCAGCCACGCCCGCACCCATGGCGGCAAGTGCTCGACCAGCCGCAGGTAACCGACACCGCCCAGCTTCAGCACGTCGACCAGGCTGCGCAGCGGGCGATCGACCTCGTGCTGCTCGCTCCAGCCCAGCCAGGCATCGGCGCGGGCGAAGGTGCAGTGGACCAGGTCGATACGCTGTTGCTGGCCGAGGTCGTGGAACACCAGGCCAACGTGTTGCCCGACGGTACGGGTGACACAGGCCTGGAAGGCGAACTCGCGTTGGCCGCGGTTGAGCAGCAGGCGTACCCGCTCCCCCGCTTGCAACTCGAGGCCCCGGTGCAATTGCAGGCCGACACCGCCGTCGGAGTAGTCGACCAGGGTACAGGGGTAGGCGTGACCGCTGGCCAGCACCAGCCCCGCCGGCAAGCGCATCTGCACCCGGTGGGCGCGGCGCACCTGGCGCACTTCGGCAGCCACGGCGACGGCGGCGCCGATGATCAGCAGGTTGTAGATCACCCACAGCGAGCTGACGATCACCGTGCCGATTTCCGCCGCCGGGCCGGTGAACAGGCGCCACACGGCGAAGCCCAGGCCGGCCACGTTGAGCGCCGCCAGCCACAGGTAGGGTTGGGCAATGCGCCAGTCGAACTGCTCCTGCTCCATCAGGCCGCCCTTGGCGGTGACGTTGAACTTGCCCTTCTTCGGCGCGAACAGCGCGACCGTGGTTGGGCGGGCGATGTACCAGGCCAGCACGGTCTCGTAGACCTCGCCCCAGAAGGTCTGCCGGTACTTGCCCTGCATGCGCGAATTGGTCAGGCTGGCGTGGATCATGTGCGGCAGCACGTACAGCAGGATCATCAACGCCGGGGCGTAGATGATGTAGGCATGCAGCAACAGGAACGCCAGCGGTGCGGTCAGGAACACCAGCCGTGGCAGGCCGGCCAGGAAGTGCAGCATGGCGTTGGCATAGCACACTCGCTGGAACAGGCTCAGCCCACGGCCGAACAGCGGGTTGTCGGTACGGAAGATCTGCACCATGCCCCGGGCCCAGCGAATGCGCTGGCCGATGTGCGCCGACAGGCTCTCGGTGGCCAGGCCGGCCGCCTGCGGAATGCTCAGGTAGGCCGATGACCAACCCTGGCGGTGCATGCGCAAGGCGGTATGGGCATCTTCGGTCACGGTTTCGACGGCGAAACCGCCGATGCTCTCCAGCGCGGTACGGCGCAGCACGGCACACGAGCCGCAGAAGAACGCCGCGTTCCACATGTCATTGCCATCCTGGATCAGGCCGTAGAACAGCTCGCCTTCATTGGGGCGACGGCGGAACGAGCCCAGGTTGCGCTCGAACGGGTCGGGCGAGAAGAAATGGTGCGGCGTCTGCACCAATGCCAGCTTCGAGTCCTTGAGGAACCAGCCGACTGTCATTTGCAGGAAGGAGCGCACCGGCACGTGGTCGCAGTCGAAAATGGCGATCAGCTCGCTGTCGGTCACGCCCAACGCATGGTTGAGGTTGCCGGCCTTGGCGTGCTTGTTGTCCGGCCGCACGATGTAGCCGACCCCCACTTCGTCGGCGAACGCACGGAACGCCTCGCGCCGGCCGTCGTCGAGGATATAGATGCGCAGGCACTCGCGCGGCCAGTCCAGGCCCAGGGCGGCCAGCACCGTGGTGCGCACCACCGACAAGTCTTCGTTGTAGGTGGGGATCATCAGGTCGACGGTCGGCCAGTGCGCCGGATTTGCCGGCAGGTTCGCCGGCTTGCGCTGCAACGGCCAGCTGGTCTGGATGTAGCCCAGGATCAGCACGAACCACGAATAGGTTTCTGCCGCCAGCAGTATCAACCCGCACACCAGCCCGGTGGTGTCGTTCCAGTTCAGGGTCGAGGTGTAGCGCCACCACAGGTAGCGGCAGGAGATGAGCGTCGACAGCACGATCAGCATCAGGGTCGGGAAGCGGCCCGGCATGTGCCGCACCAGCAGGGCAATGCCCAGCAGCAGGCAGATGAACACCAGCTGCGCCAGGTAGCCGAACGGTTCGGTCACGCACAGCACGGCCAGCCCGATGGCGCCGAGGGTCAGCACGCTGTAGAAAACCCACCGGGCGAACACGCTCAAGCCGCGCAGGCGTGCCGAGGCTTGCTGCTTGAAAGCGCTGGCGCGGTAGCGCGCAGGCAGCTGCTGCAGGCTTTCGATCAGCAGGCCATGGTAACGGCGCAGCACCTGGTGCATACCGCGCAGCTGCGCACGCACTGCACTCCAGGCACGGCGGGCAAACCCCGGTTCGCGTGGCAGCGGTTGGCGCCGGACCAGCAACCACAGGCTCTGGATCAGCAAGCGCAGCGGGTCGCCCAGGCTTGGGCGCTTGCCCGCCAGTTGCGGGTACAGCCGCTGCCGCTCGGCCAACAGGGCTTGCCAGGCAGGCGACTCCAGACGCAGGAACAGGAAGGCCAGCCACACGCCAAGGGTGAACAGCCACGCGACCGGCTGCCGCGCGCCACGTGTGCGGAACCAGGCGTAGGCCGACAGAGGGGTCAGGGTCACGTCTGGCGCCTCGTCAGGCAGCGCACCGCCAGGCTCTGCACGTCCCGGCAAGCCAGGCTCTGCGGCGCGTAGTGGCCAAGCGGTGCCTTGCAAGCCAGGGCCTCGAGGAAGGCCTCGTCGCGGTGCACCACCTGGATCGGCAGGCGATCTCGGAACAGGTCGCGCCACACCATCAGCAGGTCGCTCTGCAAGCGGCTGGCGGGGTCGTAGCGGTTGACCAGCAACAGGTCGTAGTGCTCGACCTGCCGGCGCCCGAGCAGCAGATGACTGGCCATTTCGGCCTCGGCCACCAACACCCGCACATCAGTCTCGACACTTTGGTCAGCGGCACCGGCCGGCAGCTGCGGCAGGTCGAACAGCAACCAGTCGAAGTGTTCGGCCAGCTCGGCCTGGCGCGCGCGCCAGGCTTCTGCATCGGGCGACGGCGGCCGCGTGCCGGCAGGCAGATTGCCGAACGGCATCAGGCACAGGCCATCGAGCACCTCGTACATGGCATCGCTGTATGGCCGCCCTTCCCGCTCGGCAAGCGCCCAGCCCTCGCGCGTGTCGAGGGGCAGATTGAAGTGCAGGCCGAGCAGGTTGCTTGGGCACAGGTCGACCAGCAGCACCCGCTCACCTACGCCCTGCAACGCATGCCCCAGCGCGGCCAGCAAGGCACTGCGCCCCAGGCCACCGCGAACGCCGTGCAACGCCAGGCTGGTCATGGCGACAGCACCTGACGCCGCGGCGCCGCCGTGTACAACGTTCCCTGGGCGCTGCTCCGGCAGCTTTCACCCAGCAGTGGCCAGCGCTGCAAGGCCTGCTGGACACCCACCAGCAATGAGATGTCCTGGTAGTTCAGGTCCGGCATATCCAGGTGCTGGCGCAACTGGGCGATATCGTCGCTGCGGTCGGCAGGGTCTGCCTTGCCAGTGATCATGGGCGCTCCTTCGGAACAGGCTGCCAGTCGGGCTGGCCTTGCAGGCGCATGTAGGCGCGCCCCTGGTAGTTCAGTACTTGCGCACCTGCGGTTTCCGCGACCTGTTCGGTGGTCGGCAGGTCGCTCAGCAGGCTGGGCACATCCAGCACCTGCTGCTGGCCCAGGCCCGCATACACGCGCGAGATCAGCTCGGACAACGCCAGGTAGCTGGTGGGTGCCGAGACGTGCAGCGGCTCGCTGCGGGCAGGCTGGCCCATGCCGATGAACTTCAGGCCCACCGGCACATGGGTAATCGATGGGGTGGGGATTTCACGCATGCCCGACAGCTGCATGCGGTCGCCATGCAGCGCGGCGCCATGTTCCGGGACAATGGCCACGACCACGCGGCGGCCGCTGCGCTCCAGTTCATCGAGGAAGCTGCCAAGCTCGCCGAACAGCCGGGTGGCGCGGGTGGCGTAATCGGCCACGCGGGTACCGCCGTCGGCGGTGACGATACGGTTGCCGTCATGCAGGCTGATGCTGTTGTAGAACAGCGATACATGCTCGGCCGGCGCGCCTTTGCGCTGCCCCCACCAGCGGCGCAGCACCTCCAGGTCGCTGGCGATCGGCGAGCCGTCGAAGCCGACCAGTGCCCGCGGGAAGTCAGTGTTGCGCAGGCCGGGTTGAGGCATTTGCTGCTGCGTGATATCGCCGATGAAGTTGTCGAAACGGCCGCTGTGGTTGAGCAAGGTGTTGCTCTGGAAGCCGAGCCTGGCCAGGTTCTGGAACAACAGGCACTGCTCCGGGGCAGGCTGGTACAGGCCGGCGTGGGACGACTGCCCGCAGCTGGCACGCAGCACGCGGATGGCGGCCGGCCCGCTGTAGGACGTGGCCGAGTTGAACTGGTCGAAGATCACGTCCAGGCGCGAGAACAGCGGGTTGTCACGTAGCCCGACGGCGGACAGGTCATCCCAGGCCAGCGAGCAGATGTTGATTACCAGCAGGTCGAACGGCTGCTCATCGGCCTTCATGGCCGGGAATGCTGTCACCCGTTCACGCTCACTGGCGAAGAACCGCTCGAGCCAGCTGTCGAGCGTGGCATTGTCGGCAACCGCGGTGGCCTGCGCCTGCTCGGTGGTGCTGGCAGCCGCGGCGCCAGGCGCCTGGCCCGCATTTAGCCCCAGCGCTGGCAGGCCGCCGACCGCCAGCCACGCCAGCCCCAGCAGGCTCAAGGTACTCAGCCGCAGCCAATGGCGCAGGTACAAGTAACCCACCAACAATAGCGCCAACACGCCCAGCAGGTTCCAGTTGATGAAGCGGCCGAGCAGTTCGAGCAGGTAGTCCCACGAGAAATCGAACACCCCCGGCTGCGCCAGCAGGCGGCTGAAGGGCGGCAGCCAGGTGTCCTGGTAGAACAACGCGATGCCAACCGGTACGGCCACCAGCTGCCGCGCGATTCGCAGCCACCTGCCTGGCAACGGCACCAGCAGAAACGCGGCGAACAACAGGTTCGGCAGCGCCTGGAAGTCGAGCATGCCAAGGGCGACCAACAGGAACTTGGTCAGAAAATAGAGGTTCCACCCTCCCAGTCCAAGCCAGCGGGCCGGTACCTGGAGGGTGGCGGATGTATTAGTCATTACGGGGTTCCTGGCGTGCAGCGCGGTGGCGTACGCCCAGCGGTTTCAGGTAACGGGGTGGAAGGCGGCGGCGCAACCAGCCGCGCAACGTGGCGCGCAGGCGCAACAGCAGCAGGGCCAGCGCCAAGGTGACCAGCGCCGTGATGCCGACCACTTGCAGCAGCTGCACGAAGTTCATGCCGTACCCCGCTTGCCCAGGGCCACCCGGCGCGGTGCCAGGGCCGGCCTGGCCTGGGCGGGCAGCTGCGCCGCCGCGTCGAGCCGGGGTGGCTGTGGCACGCTATCGTCGAGGAAGGCCGGGGTGGCCAGGCTGTCGACACCGGCAAGCACCTCCTGGCTGATGAACAACTCTTTCCACGACAACTGAAAGATGTGGTCAAGGGCTTGCTCGACGCCTTCGGAGCGGCAGGCGAACAGGAACAGGAACAGCACATCGCCCACCACGCAGGCGATATCGCCGTCGCGGCGGAACACCGTGCGCGAGCAAGCTTGCAGCGGGGTCAGCCCAGGGGCCGGGCGCAACACCAGCAACTGGTGGGCGATTTCTCCGTTGCGCACCCCGTGCCACATGGTCTGCACCGCTTCGGCGAACGCGCGCGGCGCCACCAGCCCGCAGATGGCCAGCGGCCGCAGGCGTGCGAGCAAGGCATCGAAATCGCTTGGCAGGCGCCGCCGCCAGAGGTAACCCTGGATGCTCTCGACCATGGTCAGGAAGCGCGACAGGCTGGCACCGAACGGCACGATCTGGCTGGCCCCGCAGGCCAGCAGCAGTTGTTCATCCTGGTAGCGCAGGGTCGGTGCCATCTCGCGCACCACCAGCTTCAGGGCACTGCCACGCAACTGGCGCAAGCGGTGCAACTGGCGCGCCAGGCTATCCAGGCGCTGCCCGCCGTCCATGGCAAAGATGACCGTGGCGGAAACCGCCCTGCCTGCTTTGGCAGCCAGCTCCTCAAGGCTCTCGCAGACCTGCCAGTGCTCAGAGAAGGCTGGCGCACCTTCCAGCACCTGGCGCTGGGCCAGGCACAACAGTTCGTCGCCACCGGTGTCGCTGGGTGCCTGCGGCACCCCGACGGCGGCGAAGCCCGCTTCGAGCCGCATCAGTTCCACATCGCGCGTACCGGTTTTGCCGAGCGAGTTGCTCCAGAAATGCTGCAGGTAGCGCACCCCACCTTTGCCGCGGTACACCTGGGCCAGGCCATCTACACCCTGGTTGAACGCCCGCAGGCGCTCTACCAGCCCGGCACTCTGGCCGCTGCTGATGACCAGCAGTAGCGCGGCCTCGGCCGACAAGACCGGGCGCAGCGCGTTGCACCAGTTTTCGATGTTGCCGGCACCCCAGACGTCTGCAGGCGCAAGCAGCACCAGCACACGCCCGGCGGCATCGATACGCGGCAGGTCATCGCCCAGATGCCAGACGGCTTGCGGGTTGGCTTCGTACAGCGCCAGCGCGCCGGGGCCCTGCTCGGCATCGAGCGCACCCAGCACATCACCGATGGCTTGCGCATCGGCGACAAGGGCTGCCCGAACGTGCTCGGGCAGCCCCCCAACCACCTGGCGGCATAGCAAGGTGGCGTCTTCTGCGCTGTCACAGGCCAACCAATACAGTCCCTGTACATGAAGCTGGCTGCTTTCGGCGCCTAAGCCTGAAATAGCCAACCACGGCATTCCATTCGTCAAAACACTGGCTCTGAAAAAGTAAATTGAAGCGGGTGAAAGGTAACTGTGACTAATCCATCACTAGTCTTTGATGATATGCGTCAATAAAGCGACAAATCAGGCAGGCGACATCAAAACCCGTCAATTCTACAGCACCAAGGCAAAATGAAATCAAGCAGAATGTAATAAATTGCAAAGTTTTGTTAACAACGACCGTTGGGTCAGTGTCTGTCAGTTAAGGTTGCCGGCTTGACTGGGGCTGCATTGCAGCCCAAGCCTGCCATGGCGACAGCGGACATGTCGCTGCGTGTCATGGTCACCGGCAAACAAGAATTGATTTTCCGGAGACAAGCATGCTTCGCATCTTTGAGCGCTGGCTCGATCCCTTCCCACCTGATGAGGTACCACCGCCACCGGTTGGCCTGTTGCGCTTCATGTGGGCCTGCACCCGGGGCGCACGCGGCTACATCCTGGCGCTTGCGCTGCTCAGTGCCGGGGTATCGATCTACGAAGCCTGGCTGTTCGCCTTTCTCGGCCAGGTCGTGGACCTGCTCTCGGCCTGGCAGGCCGGCGGTGCCGTCGGCCCCGAAGAAACCCGGGTGCTGTGGGGTATTGGCATCGTCCTGCTGGTCAGCATCGGGCTGGTGGCGCTGCGCACCATGGTTCAGCACCAGGTGCTGGCGATCAACTTGCCGCTGCGGCTGCGCTGGGACTTTCACCGGCTGATGCTACGCCAGAGCCTGTCGTTCTTTTCTGACGAGTTTTCCGGTCGGGTCACCACCAAGGTGATGCAGACGGCACTGGCGGTGCGAGATGTGTTGTTCACCATCATCGAGATCCTGCCCGGGATCGGGGTGTACTTCATCGCGATCATTGCCTTGGCCGGTGGCTTTGCCCTGAAACTCATGCTGCCATTCATTGCCTGGGTCGTACTGTTCGGCCTGGCCATGCTGTATTTCGTGCCACGCCTGGGCAAGGTCGGCCAGGAGCAGGCCAATGCGCGATCGTCGATGACCGGGCGGGTGTCCGACGCCTACACCAACATCACCACGGTGAAGCTGTTCTCGCACGCCAACCGCGAAGCGCACTTCGCGCGCGCGGCCATGGAGGACTTCAAGCAGACCGGCTTTCGCCAGATGCGTCTGGTCAGCCAGTTCGAAATCGTCAACCAGGCGCTGGTGGTGGGCTTGATCATCGCTGCCGGTGGCTATGCGCTGTGGCTGTGGCACCAGGGCCAGGTCGGTACCGGGGCGGTGGCGGCGATCACCGCCATGGCCTTGCGTATCAACGGCATGTCGCACTGGATCATGTGGGAGATAACCTCGCTGTTCGAAAACATCGGCACCGTGCAGGACGGTATGGCCACCCTCACCCGCGGCCCCAAGGTAAAGGATGCGCCGGGCGCTGCCGAGCTGGTAACCACGGGTGGCGCGGTGAGTTTCGACAAGGTGGGCTTCAACTACAACGGCGAGCGTCAGGTGCTCGACGACCTGAGCCTGCACATTCGCCCGGGCGAAAAAGTCGGCCTGGTCGGCCGCTCCGGCGCCGGCAAATCCACCTTGATCAACCTGCTGCTGCGCTTCTACGACGTGGACAGAGGGGAAATCCGTATCGACGGGCAGAACGTGGCCAAGGTCACTCAGGACAGCCTGCGCGCGGCGATCGGCATGGTCACCCAGGACACCTCGCTGCTGCACCGCTCGATTCGCGACAACATTGCCTATGGCCGCCCCGATGCCACCGAAGCGCAGATCCGCGCCGCTGCGGCCAATGCCCAGGCCGATGGTTTCATCAGCCAGCTCAGCGACCGCCAGGGCAACACGGGTTACGACACCTTGGTGGGAGAGCGCGGCATCAAGCTGTCAGGTGGCCAACGCCAGCGCATCGCCATTGCCCGAGTGATGTTGAAGAACGCGCCGATCCTGCTGCTGGACGAAGCCACCAGTGCGCTGGACTCGGAAGTGGAAGTGGCCATTCAGGAGAGCCTGGATGAAATGATGCAAGGCAAGACCGTCATCGCCATCGCGCACCGGTTGTCGACGATTGCCGCCATGGACCGGCTGATCGTGATGGATGAAGGGCGCATCATCGAGCAAGGCACCCATGCGGAACTGCTGGCGAAGAACGGTACTTATGCGCGGTTGTGGCAGCACCAGAGCGGCGGGTTCCTGGGTGAGGACCAGGGCGTGGCCGAAGCGATGGAGTAGGCCTGTATGGGAGCGGGCCCGGCGAACACCGGCAAAGCCGGTGCCATGCGTCGACCTCCATCAGTTTCCATCGCGACGATGGACTGAGCTCAATCCTGGCCCTCAACCAAACACATGCGAAGGCCGGCGCAGCACCGGGTCGAACGGGTTGACCCGCTCGCCAATCGCCGCCGCCTCGCGCTTGAGCAGCGCTACCACGGTCGGCATGCGGTTGGGCCCCAGGCGGTCGCTGATGGTCGCCACGCTCATGGCCGCCACCGCATGGCCGTTACGATCGAGGATCGGCACCGCCAGGCCGGCCATGCCATCGAGTACTCCAGTATTGCGCCCGGCATAGCCGAGGCTGCGCACATTGTCGATTTCGGCGCGCAGCATGACTTCGTCGTAATGGTGGAAATCCTTCAGCCGCGGCAGGTTGTAGCGGATCACCTCGTCGCGCTCCTCCTCCGGCAGGAAGGCCAGGATTGCCAGGCTGCCCTGCCCCACCCCCAAGGCCACACGGCCGCCGATATCACCGGTGAAGGTACGAATCGGGTATGGCCCTTCGCTGCGGTCCAGGCACACCGCATCGAACCCTGAGCGCGCCAGCAGGAACAGCGAATCGCCCAGCGAGGCCGACAGCCGCAGCAGGCTGGGGCGCACCACATCGCGCAGGTTGCCGGCTTGCCCGGCCTTGGCCGCCAAGGCAAAAAAATCCAGGCTCAGCCGGTAGCGCTTGCTGGTCGCGCACTGGTCGACCATGCCTTCTTCAATCAGGCTGCGCAGCAGGCGGTGGGTCGTGGGTTGCGCCAGGCCAACCCGCTGCGCCAGTTGGCTGACCTTCTCGCCCTCGCCACCGCAATCTCCCAGCGCACGCAACACGGCGAACAAACGCGACACTGCACTGACACCTACTTCCTTGGCCTGCTCATTTCGTTTATCGGAATCCATTTTTCGTCAAACCTTAGAAAATTCCAGTCAGCGGAATAATTTCAAAATAGCTGTCACCCAGTGAAATTACCCTTTGTCGCCATCCTAATCATTGCCCTACTCTCCGGTCCATAGGGCGATATCACAACATCGGCCGCCGCCACAGAAGCGAGCGCCAACGTCCGTAAAAGCATTGCTTTTCGCCGCTGGCGCTCTGCCCACCCTGAAACTGCCGGTTGACCCCGGTTCCGTTTGCGATGGAGCACAGCCATGACCTTTCTGTTGATCGACAAGCTTTGCAAGCGCTATGGCGCCACGGAGGCAGTGGCCAGCTCGTCACTGGCCATCGAGAAAGGCGAGTTCGTCTCCCTGCTTGGCCCTTCGGGCTGCGGCAAGACCACCACCCTGCAAATGATTGCCGGCTTCGTCGAGGTCACCAGCGGCCGCATTGTCCTCGACGGCCGCGACATCACCCACGCCAAGCCGGCCAGCCGAGGCCTGGGCGTGGTGTTCCAGAGCTACGCGCTGTTCCCGCACATGACCGTGCGCGACAACGTCGCCTTCGGCCTGCGCATGCGCAAGGTGGCCAACGCCGACATAGCCCGCCGGGTCGACCAGGCCCTGGCGCTGGTGCGCCTGGACAAACATGCCGAGCGCTACCCGCGCGAACTCTCCGGCGGCCAGCGTCAACGGGTGGCCCTGGCCCGTGCACTGGTGATCGAACCGCCGGTGCTGCTGCTGGACGAACCACTGTCCAACCTGGACGCCCATCTGCGTGAAGAAATGCAGTTCGAGATCTGCCGTATCCAGAACGAGGTCGGCATTACCACTTTGATGGTCACCCACGACCAGGCCGAGGCGCTGTCGATCAGCGACCGGGTGGTGGTGATGGAAGCCGGGCGCATTACCCAGGTCGATGCCCCCTACCGCCTGTATGAACACCCGGGCACGCCTTTCATTTCCGACTTTGTCGGCAAGGCCAACCGCCTGCACGGCGTAACCGGCCCCGACGGGCAACCGCGGGCGGATGCCCAGGGCCCGCTGACCCTCAGCCTGCGCCCGGAAAAGATCAGCCTCGGCCCGGCCGGCAGCGGCAAGCTCGCAGGCCGCATCAGCTGCCGTTACTTCCTCGGCAGCCAATGGCTGTATCGGGTCGACACCGCCCTGGGCAACCTGGCCGTGGTGCGTGCCAACGACGGCAACACCCCGCTGGATGAAGGCACACAGGTCGGCCTGGACTGGAACGATGCCCTGCTGCGGGTGCTGAACGCTGGCGAGGTGGCGGCATGAGCGCGGCAAAGCTGCGCAGCAGCGCCTGGGGCTATGGCTTGAGCAGCCCGGCGCTGCTGTTGTTCCTGGCCTTGCTGGTGGTGCCATTGGGGCTGACCGTGCTGCTGTCGTTCAACGCGTTCGACTACAGCAGCGGCATCCAGGCCGGCCAGTACACCCTCGGCCATTACCTGAGCCTGGTGACCGACACCTACTACTACGAGATCTTCTTCCGCACCTTCTGGATCAGCGCCCTGGTCACCCTGCTTTGCGTGCTGATCGGCATCCCCGAGGCCTTGGTGCTCAGCCGCATGGGCGCGCCGTGGCGCTCGATCTTCCTGATCCTGGTGCTGACCCCGCTGCTGATTTCGGTAGTGGTGCGAGCCTTCGGCTGGAGCCTGCTGCTAGGCGCCGACGGCCTGGTCAACCAGGGCATCACTGCCCTCGGCGGGCAGCCGGTGAAGCTGCTGTATACGCCGTTTGCAGTGATCATCGGCCTGGTCCACGTGATGCTGCCGTTCATGATCATCCCGGTGTGGACCTCGCTGCAGAAACTCGACCCGACTGCCGAGCAGGCTGCGCTATCGCTGGGTGCCAGCCAGTGGACGGTGTTCCGCCGCATCGTGCTGCCACAGATCATGCCCGGCGTGCTGTCGGGCACGCTGATCGTGTTCGGCCTGGCCGCCAGCTCGTTCGCCATCCCAGGCCTGCTGGGCGGTCGCCGCCTGAAGATGGTCGCCACCATGATCTACGACCAGTACCTGGCCGAACTGAACTGGCCGATGGGTGCAACCATCGCCGTGGCCCTGCTGCTGATCAACCTGCTGGTGATGCTCAGCTGGAACCGATTGGTCGAACACCGCTACAAACGCGCACTTGGAGTCTGAACCGATGACCCGTAACGGCCCGCTGGCCCTGTCCTTTCACGCCCTGGTGATGCTGTTCATGCTCGCCCCGCTGGTGGTGGTGTGCCTGGTGGCATTCACCCCGGAAAACACCCTGAGTCTGCCCACTGCCGGCTTCTCGCTGCGCTGGTTCAGCGCCGTGTTCGAGCGTGCCGATTTCCTTGATGCGTTCTACAACAGCCTGAAACTCGCAGCCCTGGCTGCCACACTGGCCACTCTGATCGCCGTGCCGGCGGGCCTGGCGATCACCCGCTACAGTTTCCCCGGCCAAGGCTTTCTCAACGGCCTGCTGCTATCGCCGATCATCATCCCGCACCTGGTGCTGGGTGTGGCCTTGCTGCGGCTGTTCGCCCTGCTGGGGGTCAATGGCAGCTTCGCCTGGCTGGTGTTCGCCCATGTCGTGGTGATTACCCCCTACGTGCTACGCCTGGTACTGGCTGCAGCCATCGGAATCGATCGCAGTGCCGAGCAGGCTGCGCAAAGCCTGGGCGCTGGCCGGGTCACGCTGTTCTGCAAGGTCACCCTGCCGATGATCCTGCCCGGTGTAGCCGGCGGCTGGCTGCTGGCCTTCATCAACAGCTTCGACGAAGTGACCCTGTCGATCTTCGTCACCTCGCCTGCCACCCAGACCCTGCCAGTGCGCATGTACGTATACGCCACCGAATCCATCGACCCGATGATGGCCGCCGTCTCGGCGCTGGTGATCGCCGTCACCGCCCTGACCATGGTCGCCCTGGACCGCGTATATGGCCTGGACCGCGTGCTGGTGGGCAAGCAATGACAAGGAATGCTCCCATGCCCCTGTTCAAGCGCGTGGCCGAACACGACCGCGAGCCTGTGCCTTTCCTGCTCGACGGCCAACCGGCCAAAGGCATGAGCGGCGATACCCTGCTGACTGCCATCCTGACCAATGCCGGGCACCTGCGCGGCAGCGACTTCAACGCCGAACCACGCGCCGGCTTCTGCCTGATGGGCGCCTGCCAGGACTGCTGGGTACGGCTGCAGGATGGCCGCCGGGTACGCGCCTGCTCGACCTTTCTGGAATCGGGCCAGTGCGTGACCCGCGACCCGGGGCGCCAGCCATGAGTGCGATCGTGATCATCGGCGCCGGCCCGGCCGGCATCCGCGCCGCGCAAACCCTCGTAGCCCACGGCCTGCGCCCGGTGCTGCTGGACGAAGCCAGCCGCGGCGGCGGGCAGATCTACCGCCAGCAGCCGGCCAATTTTCGCCGCTCGGCCAAAGCCTTGTACGGCTTCGAGGCCGGCAAGGCCCAAGCCCTGCACAACACCCTCGAGCAACTGCGCGGGCAGGTCGACTACCGCCCGGACACCCTGGTTTGGAACGCCGAGAACCAAGTGCTGGACACCTTGCAACAGGGCTACCTGGCCGACCGCCTGGCGTTCGACCGGGTGATCGTCGCCACCGGTGCCACCGACCGGGTGTTGCCGATACCCGGTTGGACCCTGCCTGGGGTCTATACCTTGGGCGCTGCGCAGATCGCCCTGAAGTTCCAGGGCTGCGCGATCGGGGAACGGGTGGTGCTGGGCGGCAGCGGGCCGCTGCTGTACCTGGTGGCCTACCAGTATGCCAAGGCCGGTGCCAGGGTCAGCGCGGTGCTCGACACCTCACCGTTCAGCGCCCAGGTGCGTGCCCTGCCACGCCTGCTTCTGCAACCGGGCACCTTTGCCAAGGGCCTGTACTACCGAGCCTGGCTGGCCCGCAAGGGGGTGCCCGTGCACCAGGGCGTGACCCTGCTGGGTATCGACGGCGAGCAACGCGCCAGCGGTGTGCGCTGGTTGAGCAATGGCCAGCAACACGACCTGCCGTGCGACGCCATGGCATTCGCCCACGCCCTGCGCAGTGAAACCCAACTGGCCGACCTGCTGGGTTGCCAGTTCGCCTGGAGCGCGCTCAACCGCGCCTGGCTACCGGTACGTGATGCCCAGGGCCGGGCCAGCAGCCCCGGCGTATACCTGGCAGGCGACGGTGCCGGCATCCTCGGTGCCGACGGTGCCGAGATGAGCGGTGAACTGGCCGCCCTGACACTGCTGGCCGACCTCGGCAAGCCCGGCAACCCGCAGCGCCAGCAGCAACTGGAAAGGCGCCTGGCCACCCTGCAGCGCTTCCGCCAGGGGCTGGAGCAGGCCTTTCCGTTTCCCGAGCAGTGGGCACGGCAAGCTCCGGACCAGCTCACCGTGTGCCGCTGCGAGCAGATCAGCGCCGGGGAAATCCGCGCCACCGTGCGTGCCGGGCACTGGGAAATCAACCGGGTCAAAGCCATATGCCGAGTCGGTATGGGCCGCTGCCAGGGCCGCGTGTGCGGTGCTGCTGCCGCCGAGTTGATCGCCTGCGAAAGCGGTCGGGCCATTGACCAGGTCGGGCGCCTGCGTGGCCAGGCTCCGGTCAAGCCCCTGCCCTTTGGCCTGGAGATAAAACCATGAAGCTGATCGAAGTGGACGCCATCGTCGTCGGCGGCGGCATCGTCGGCAGCAGCGCTGCCTTGACCCTGGCCCGCGCTGGTCGGCAAGTGGCATTGCTGGAACGCGACTTCTGCGGCTCGCATTCCAGCGGGGTCAACTACGGCGGTGTGCGCCGTCAGGGCCGCTCGTTGGCGCAGCTGCCATTGTCGATGCGCGCCCATGCCATCTGGGGGAATCTGCGCGAGTGGATCGGCATCGATGGCGAATACGCCCGCAGCGGCCACCTCAAGCTGGCACGCAGCGAAACCGACTTCGATGCCTTGAAGGCCTATGCCCAGCGTACCCAGGCTTTTGACCTGCGCCTGCAACTGCTTGAACGACGCGAACTGCGCCAGCGCTTCCCCTGGGTGGGCGATATCGCCGTCGGCGCCTCGTACTGCCCCGAGGACGGCCATGCCAACCCACGGCTGGTGTCACCGGCCTTCGCCCAGGCAGCCAGGCGCAGCGGCGCCCAGGTGCATGAGCAGTGCAAGGTGCTGGAGGTGGGTCACGACGGCTACCGCTTCAGCGTACACACCAGCAGCGGCCAAGGCTTCAAGGCGCCCTGGCTGTTGAATTGCGCCGGCGCCTGGTCGGCGCAACTGGCCGAGCGGTTCGGCGAGCCGGCGCCGCTGACCGCGGCCCACCCGGCCATGCTGGTCACCGAGCCGCTGCCGCTGTTCATGACCGCCAGCACCGGGGTCGAAGGCGGCGGCATCTACGCCCGCCAGGTGGCGCGTGGCAACTGCGTGCTGGGCGGCGGGCGCGGTTTTGCCCTGACCCCGACCACCGCACGCCCGGGCCAGGCCGCAGTACTCGACATCCTGCGCAACGCCACCGAGCTGTACCCGGCACTGGCGGGCGCCCAGGCCATACGCACCTGGAGCGGCACCGAGGGTTACCTGCCCGATGACGAACCGGTGCTCGGTCCCAGCCTGCACCAGCCTGGCCTGCTGCATGGTTTCGGCTTTGCCGGTGCCGGCTTCCAGATAGGCCCGGCTGCCGGTGAAGCGTTGGCGCAATGCATCCTGCACGGCGCGCCGGCACTCAGCCTGGCGGCTTTTTCCATCAACCGCTTTCAGCCCAACCACTACAAGGAAAACCTGTCATGACGCACAAGCAACGTTTGCTCGCCCTGTTCTGCACCGTGCCCGGCCTGTTCGCCTGCCTGCCCGCCATGGCCCAACCCACGCTGTACCTGGGCATGAACGGCGGCACCATGGAGCGGCTGTTCAGCGACAATATCCTGCCAAGGTTCGAGCAGGCCAACGGGGTGAAGGTGGTGATCGTTCCCGGCACCTCGGCCGACATCCTGGCCAAGGTCCAGGCCACGCCGAACAAGCCGTCGATCCATGTGATGGTGCTGGATGACGGCATCATGTACCGCGCCATCGGCATGGGCCTGTGCAGCACGCTCAAACCCAACCCGACCTTGGCCCAGTTGCCGGAAAAGGCTTTGATCAAGGACAAGGCTGCCGCAGTCAGCCTGGGCGTGACCGGGCTTGCCTACAACAGCCGCCTGTTCAAGGCCAATGGCTGGGCAGCGCCTACCTCATGGAACGACCTGGCCGACCCGCGCTTCAAGGACAAGGTGGTGTTCCAGTCGATGGCATCGTCCACCTTCGGCCTGCATGGTTTCCTGATGTACAACCGCCTGCACGGCGGTAGCGATACCGACGTCAACCCGGGCTTCGCCGCCTGGCAGAAGAACGTGGGCCCGAACGTGCTGGAGTACATCCCCAACTCGGCCAAACTCTCGGAAATGGTGCAAACCGACGAAGCCGCGCTGTTCCCGCTCACCCCCACTCAGGTGACGGCGCTGAAGCTCAAAGGCATCCCGGTGGAGTACGCCGCGCCCAAGGAAGGTGCCGTGGTGCTCAACCAGGCCGAATGCGTCACGGCCAACAACGACCAGCCGGAGCTTGCACAGAAGCTCGCCGAGTTCCTGCTCAGCCCCGAGGCGCAGTCGCCGGCACTGGAGCTGGGTGACCAGATCCCGTCCAACCCCAACACGCCCACCAGCGACAAGACCCGTGGCCAGGTCGAAGCCATGCAGACCTACCTGCAGACCGCCGTGACCATCGACTGGGACCAGGTCAATACCCAGCGCCCCGAGTGGAACGCGCGCTGGAACCGCCAGATCGAGCGATAAGCCGAGGACCTGGGCCGTCACGTATAGAACAAATATCGCTCGTTTGAAGCGTCCTTTGTAGGAGCAGCCTTGTGCTGCGAAGAGGCCGGTACAAGCAATAGACAGGCTTTGTCAGTACCGGCCTCTTCGCAGCACAAGGCTGCTCCTACAGAACCTCACTAAACCAATGAGTCATGTGTTGTTCTATGAGAGCGGGTTTACCCGCGAAGACGGCAGCACGATTCCCGAACCATACCGCCTCAATCCAGCACCGGCCGCAACAACGCCTGGGCCTCATACAAGGTCGGCAGATACCGCAAGCGTATTTCATCCACACTCAACCGCGAAGCATGGGTGGTGATGGTCAATGTCGCCTTCAGCCGGCCAGCCCGGTCCAGAAGTGGCACACCCAGCACGCGCATGCCGACTTCATACTCCTGGTCCACGATACAGAACCTTTGCTCCCTCACCCGCAGCAACTCCGCCTCCAGTTGCAACCGGTCCGTCTGTGTATAAGGCGTCAACCCTCGCAGCGGGTTACGCGCAAAGTAGGCATCCCGCTCCCCCTCATCCAGCCAGGCCAGCCAGACGCGCCCGCCGGCAGTGCAATACATCGGCACCCGCGAACCCGGCCGGATCGACAACGAGGACACATGGCTGTAGCGGCTGCGTACCAGATGGATGATCTCGTCACCATCACGGGTACCCACCGACACATGCTCCTGCGTCTGCCGCGCCACCTGCTCGACTATCGGCCGCAGCATGCGCGGTAGTTGCGCCGAATCCACATACGCCTGGCCGAGGCGCAGCGCCTTGGGCGTAAGCCAGTACTCACGGCTGTCGGTTTCGGCAAACCCTTCGTGCACCAAGGTCAACAGAAACCGCCGCGCGGCACTGGGGGTAAGGCCGGACAACCTGGCCGCCTGCGGCACGCTAAGGCGCGGCTGCTCGGCGCTGAACAGCTGCATCAGCGCCAGGCCCTTCTGCAAGCCGGCGATCAGGTCACGGGGGTGGATAGCGGGGGTGTTCATCTATTCGACTCGCAAGCAGGGCAAAAACAGCCGATTACCGCGATAACCGGATCAATGATGCGATTATCGCATTAAACGCCCGATCAGCGCATTGTTGCCCACGCCCCCTTGCCTCACCCTTGGCCTGCATAACAACGCCAATAAGGAGGTCAGCATGATTCGTGGTTCGACTGAACTGGTCGCCATCGTCGGTTCGCCCATTGCCCAGGTGAAGTCCCCCGAAAACTTCAACACCTGGTTCGCCAACAACAACTGCAACCTCGCCATGCTGCCCATCGACCTGCAGGAGACCGCGCTGAATGCCTTTGCCGGCACTCTGCGTGGCTGGCAGAACCTGCGCGGTTGCGTGGTCACCGTGCCGTACAAGCAGGCCCTGGCCAGCCGCCTTGATAGCCTGAGCGAGCGCGCAGCCGCGCTGGGCTCGGTCAATGTGATTCGCCGAGAGCGTGACGGGCGACTGCTGGGCGACAACGTGGACGGCGCCGGCTTCCTCGGTGCTGCACGCAAACATGGCTTCGAGCCGGCCGGCAAGCGTGCGTTGGTAATCGGTTGCGGCGGGGTCGGCAGTGCCATTGCCTATGCACTGGGCGAGGCCGGCATCGCCAGCGTCACCCTCAGCGACCCCAGCACGGCGCGCATGGGCGCTGTGTGCGAGCTGCTCGGCAATGCCTTCCCCACGGTCGAAATCGCCACCCGGGTCGACGGGCTGGAAGGCTTCGACCTGCTGGTCAACGCCTCCCCTGTCGGCATGGGCGGTAGCGCGGAACTGCCACTGCCTGCCGCCCTGCTCGCCACCTTGCAACCCGAAACCCTGGTCGCCGATGTGGTCACCTCACCCGAGATCACCCCGCTGCTGAAACGGGCACGCCAGGCAGGCTGCGCGGTCCAGACCGGCCCGGAAATGGCCTTCGCCCAACTCGGCCACCTGGGCGCCTTCATGGGCGTCACGCCGCTGGAGATCTGAAGCCATGCCGACACATGAACATACGCAACACAACTTTGACCTGGTCGTGCTGGGCAGCGGCGCCGGTGGCCTTACCGCTGCCGCCACCGCCGCCCGCCGGGGGCTGAAAGTGCTGGTGGTGGAAAAGGCCGAGCACTTTGGCGGTACCTCGGCAATTTCCGGTGGGGCGGTGTGGCTCTATGGTACTGATCAAGCCCGCGCCGCTGGTGCGGTGGATTCCCCCGAGGCCATTCGCACCTACCTCAGGCAGGTCATCGGCGACGGCTATGCCCCCGCGCTGGTCGACGCCTTCATCGAGCATGGCCACCAGGCGCTGCGCTGGCTGGAGCAGAACACCGAACTGCGCTACGCCCTGCGCCCGCATTCGCCGGACTACTACCCGGACGCCCCCGGTGCCACCCAGTTTGGCCGGGCGCTGGAGATGGTCGAGTACGACGGCAGGCAGCTCGGCTCGCACTTCAAGGACCTGCAGATGCCGCCGCCCGGCATGTTGCTGTTCGGCGGCATGATGGTCAACCGCGTGGATATCCAGCACTTTCTCAGTATTCGCCGCTCGCCCCGGTCGCTGTGGCATCGCCTCAAGCTGATGGCGCGTTACGCGCGGGACCGCCTGCATCATCCGCGTGGCACCCGCCTTACCACCGGCAACGCCTTGATCGCCCGCCTGGCCAGCAGCGCCTTCGCCCATGGCACGCAGCTGTGGTTGCGCAGCGAAGCCCTGGAGCTGATCGTCGAACGCGGCGTGGTCACCGGCGTGGTGGTGCAACGCGAAGGGCGCCGTGAACGGGTGCTGGCCCGGGGCGGTGTGGTGTGCGCCATGGGCGGGTTCGCTGCAGGCGCGCTCGCCGACAGCTACCGGCCGGCCCGGCAGGCGCCGCACCTGACCATGTCACCGCCCACAAATGACGGCGCTGCCCTGCGCCTTGGCCAAGCCGTGGCCGCAGCCCAGGGTGAGGGCCTGGTGGCCAACTTCTTCTGGGCACCGGTTTCGGAACTGCGCCATGCCAGTGGCGAGCGTGAGCGCTTCCCGCACCTGGTCACCGACCGCGCCAAGCCAGGGGTGATCGCGGTGGGCCCGGACGGGCGACGCTTCGTCAACGAGTCCGATTCCTACCACCACTTCGTGCAGACCATGTTCGCCAAAGGCATCGCCAGCTGCTGGCTGGTCTGCGATGCCGAAGCGATGAACCGCTACGGCCTGGGCCTGGCACGGCCAAAGCCGGTGGACAACCAGGCGTTGATCCATGCCGGCTACCTGCACCGCGCCGCAACAGCGCAGGCACTGGCCAAGACCATTGGTGTCGACCCACAGGTATTCATGCAGACCCTGGAGCAGTTCAACGCCGACGCCCGCAACGGCATCGACCGCGCGTTCGGCAAAGGCGGCAACAGCTACAACCGCTACATGGGCGACCCGCAACACACGCCCAACCCATGCCTGGCGCCGCTGACCAGCGGCCCGTTCTACGCCATCCGCATCCACACCGGCGACCTTGGCTCAGCCCGCGGCCTGGTGACCAACGCCCAGGCCAACGTGCTGAACCGCGATGGCCAGCCGATTGCCGGGCTGTATGCAGTCGGCAACGACATGAACTCGCTGATGAAAGGCACCTACCCCGGCCCCGGTATCACCCTGGGCCCTGCCCTCACCTTCGGCTGGCTCGCTGCCAACCACATCGCCGCGCGCCTGCAGGCGCCAACCACCCAAATGGAGACCCCAGCATGTACTACGAACTGAGAACCTACACCCTCGACCCACTGAAAATGGCCGACTGGCTGAGCCTGTACCAAAGCCACTCGCTGGAGGTGCAAAGCGAGCATCTCGGTAACCTGGTCGGCTTTTTCACCAGCGAGTTCGGCGAGGTCAACCAGGTGGTGCATATCTGGGGCTATGCCAGCCTCGACGAACGCATGGCACGCCGCGCAGCCATGGCAGCGGACCCCCGTTGGGCAGAGTTCTCAAGGCGCAATCGCGAACTGGGCGCGGTGCTGCGCTTGCAGTCGCGAATGCTGCGGCCCACCGGCTTTTCGCCGCTGCAGTAAAACTAAAACCTTCCTCCAATGCCTGAGCGGAACCCCACGATGCAACCCCTCGAATGTGACGTACTTGTCATCGGCTCCGGTGCCTCTGGCCTGGCTGCCGCCGTTACTGCCGCCCATCACGGCCAGCAGGTGATCGTCGCGGAAAAAGCCAGCCAACTGGGCGGCACCAGTGCCTGGTCGGGGGGCTGGCTGTGGATACCGCGCAACCCGCTGGCCATTGCCGAAGGCATCGTCGAGACAGACGATGCCCCGGAGCGCTACCTGCGCGGGCAAACCCTCGTCAGCGAACTGGACCCGCGCCAGCGCGCCTTCCTGCACCATGGCCCGGAGATGGTGGCGTTCTTCCAGCAACACACCGCCGTGCAGTTCCAGTGCGGCAGCCGCATGCCCGACATGCGCGAAGGCGATGGCAGCACGCGCGGTGGTCGTTCGCTGTGCGCCCTGCCATACGACGGGCGCCTGCTCGGGCCCTGGCTGCACAAGCTGCGCCCACCGCTGGACATCGTCAGCCTGGCCGGCATGGGCATTGCCGGCGGCGCCGACATGGCCGCCTTCTTCAACGCCAAGCGCTCGCCCACGGCCGCGCTGCATGTAGGCAAACGCCTGCTGCGCCATGGCCGCGACCTGCTGCTGCACCGCCGCGGCCTGCAACTGGTCAATGGCAACGCCCTGGTGGCACGGCTGCTGCGCAGCGCCCTGGACCTGGGCGTGACGCTACTGACCGACAAGCCGGCCAGCCGCCTGCTGGTCGAAGGCCGGGTCAGCGGCGCACAGTTTGCCGACGGCCAGATGATCCACGCCCGCCGCGGTGTGGTGCTGGCCTGCGGTGGCTTTGCACATGATCGCCAGCGTATCGCGCACCTGATGCCGCATGCGCCGGACGGTACCCAGCATTACTCCGCAGCCCCCAGGGAAAACAGCGGCGACGGCCTGCGCCTGGGCGAACAGGCCGGTGGCATGGTCCAGGCGACTGCGACCCATGCAGGTGCCTGGGCACCTGTGTCGCGGGTGCCGCGCAGCGATGGCAGTTTCGGCCATTTCCCGCACTTGATCGATCGCGCCAAGCCCGGCTTCATCGCCGTGCGCGGCGATGGCCGGCGCTTCGTCAACGAGGCCGATTGCTACCACGACTTCATGAACGCACTGTTCGCCGCCACGCCGCAGGGTGAAGCGCCGGAAGCCTGGCTGATCTGCGACCATGCCGCGCAACGTCGCTATGGTATCGGCTGGGCCAAGCCCTTCCCTTTCCCCACCCGTCACTATCAACGCTGCGGTTACCTGCACAGCGGTCGCACGCTGGAGGAACTGGCGCAGCGCTGCGGGATCGACGTCGAGCAGTTGCAGCGCACGGTGGACGGCTTCAACCGCCATGCAACCCGGGGTGAAGACCCGCTATTCCAGCGCGGTGTATCGGCCTACAACCGGGCGCAGGGCGAGCCGTCGCAAGCCCCCAATCCGTCGCTGCGGCCACTGCTGCACGGGCCGTTCCACGCAGTGAAACTGTTGCCGGGCAGCCTGGGTACCTTCGCCGGCCTGGGCACGGATGCCTCGGCCCGGGTACTGGACCGCAATGCGCGGCCGATCCCCGGGCTGTATGCGGTGGGCAACGACATGCACAGCGTGATGGGCGGGCACTACCCGAGTGGCGGTATCACCCTGGGGCCGGGGATGACATTCGGTTATCTGGCTGGTAGAGCGTTGAGTACCTTGACCACCTGAAATCACGTCGCCCCTTGCCTCGCCCGCAGGCCCAACGCAACCGTTCGGTAACCGAACACTAGCCCCTCCCTTTAATTGACGCTGCCGCCTTCACTGCTCACCATGCACCGGCCTTGCGTGCCCCCTGCCTGGGAACCGGTCACGTACTCGCAGCACCGCAGCTGAATACAATTTCAAGAATCGAGCAGTTTATGAACCACTCCAAGATCACCCCCGCCGCCCCCCGGATGCCCCAGGGTTCGATCGGCGACAAGCTTCGCGGCGCCTTCGGCGTCGGCAAGACCCGTTGGGGCATGCTCGCCCTGGTGTTCTTCGCCACCACCCTGAACTACATCGACCGTGCCGCGCTCGGCATCATGCAGCCCGTCCTGGCCAAGGAAATGAGCTGGACGGCGATGGACTACGCCAACATCAACTTCTGGTTTCAGGTCGGCTACGCGGTCGGCTTCCTGCTGCAGGGCCGGCTGATCGACAAGGTCGGGGTGAAGCGCGCGTTCTTCTTCGCCGTGCTGCTGTGGAGCCTGGCCACCGGCGCTCACGGCCTGGCCACCTCGGCCGCTGGCTTCATGGTCTGCCGCTTCATCCTCGGCCTGACCGAGGCCGCCAACTACCCGGCCTGCGTGAAGACCGTGCGCCTGTGGTTCCCGGCTGGCGAGCGGGCCATCGCCACCGGCCTGTTCAATGCTGGCACCAACGTCGGCGCCATGGTCACACCGGCCCTGTTGCCGCTGATTCTGGCCGTGTGGGGCTGGCAGGCCGCGTTCATCGCCATGGGCAGCCTGGGCCTGGTGTGGGTGGTGCTGTGGGTGTTGAAGTACTACAACCCTGAAGATCACCCGCGCGTGCGCCAGAGCGAGGTGGAGTACATCCAGCAGGATAACGAGCCCGAGCCGACCCGCATGCCGTTCAGCCGTATCCTGCGCCTGCGTGGCACCTGGGCCTTCGCGGTGGCCTACGCGATTACCGCACCGGTGTTCTGGTTCTACCTGTACTGGCTGCCACCGTTCCTCAACCAGCAATACAGCCTGGGCATCAACGTGACCCAGATGGGCATCCCGCTGATCATCATCTGGCTGACGGCGGACTTCGGCAGCATCGGCGGCGGCATCCTGTCTTCCTGGCTGATCGGCCGTGGCGTGCGCGCGACCACCGCGCGGCTGGTGTCGATGCTGATCTTCGCCTGCACCATGGTCAGCGTCACCTTTGCCGCCAACGCCAGTGGCCTGTGGGTCGCGGTGGCGGCCATCTCGCTGGCGGTGGGCGCGCATCAGGCATGGACGGCGAATATCTGGAGCCTGGTGATGGACTACACGCCCAAGCACCTGGTGAGCACGGTGTTCGGTTTCGGCAGCATGTGCGCGGCGATTGGCGGGATGTTCATGACGCAGATCGTCGGTAGCGTGCTGACCGCTACCAATAACAACTATGCCGTGTTGTTCACCATGATCCCGGCGATGTACTTCCTGGCGCTGGTGTGGATGTACTTCATGGCACCACGCAAGATCGAGAGCGCCTGAACGCGCTGACCATTTTCCTCTACGGGCCCTTGCGGGCCCTTTTTTTGGCCAGTCAGCAAACAGTAATTTGCCTGCCCGGCCTCATCGCCGGCAAGCCAGCTCCCACAGGTACAGCGTTGCTCTCGAGGTTGTCGCTGTACCTGTGGGAGCGGGCGTGCCCGCGAACACGGGCGGTAGCCCGTGCCATGCGCCGCGCGCTGTCAATCAGACTCTGGCCAACACTGCCATGGCCTTCTCCAGCGCCATGCGCGCACGCTGTTCGCCGCTCATGCCCTGTTCCAGCAACTGCCGTGTGGGGATCTCCAGGCTCAACGGCACACTTGGCGGCAAACCGCGCAGCAGGCCGACCAGATCGGCATCGCCCTCGCCCGGGAAGCGCCGCTCGTTACGTGCCTGGCGCAGGATCTCGTCCATCTCGGCCGGCACCGGGCCGGCAACGTCGCACAGCTGGGCATAGCGCATGCGCTGCGGTGCCAGTTGCGCCAGATCGTCCAGCGAAGAACCGGAGCGGTTGAAGTGGAAGGCATCCACCAGCACACAGCCATTGGCGCGGTCGGCGTTGGCCACCACCCGCATGGCCTGGCGCAGGTCACGCACATCAGTCCAGGGCATGAACTCCAGGTGCGGATGAATGCCATACCCCGCCGCCAGGTCACACAACGCAGCAAAGCGCTCGGTCAGCCGCGCTTCATCCGGGTCGTTGCCAGCCACCAGCAGCTCCGTGCCGCCCAGCTCGGCGCCCACCGCCAGGATCGGCTCGAAATCGGCGACACAGGTTTCCGGCTTAAGCCTCAGGATCTCCAGGTCGAGCACCTTGATGCCCGTATCGCGCAGGCGCGCCTGGGTCTGCCGGCGCAGGCCGGCATCGGCCACCAGCGGGAAATGCTGCTCCTGCTCGGTGGCGGGCACCAGGCGCAGGCCAACGTGGCTGTAACCGGCGCGGGCTGCTGCCTCGACCATGTCCGGCGGGGACAGCTCGAGTACCGTCAGGGCCGCCAGGGAGAAAATTCGTTCAGTCATTATCGTCACCCGACAATTCAAGCAATGTGCTCGGGCGCACAGGCCCGGCCAGTTTCCGCGGCCTGGCGGATCGCCTCGATCAGCGCCAGGGTACGGCCACCATCGGCGGCATCGATCAGTGGCGCCTGCTCACCCCGGGCAACCCGCACGAAGTGTTGCAACTGCAAGGTCAATGCCTCGCCGGCGGGGATGCTTTCCTCGCTCTGCAACAACGGCGTGTGCCAGCCCGACCCGACCTCGGCGTAGTGCCAGCGCTTGAGTTGCGGAATGCTCAGGGCCCCCTGGGTGCCGGCCAGCAGGTAGCACGGTTGGCCATCCTGGCGCGGGTAGACCGGGCTTTCGCCGGAGTCCAGCTCCCAGCTCCACGGCGCGGCCACCGCGTCGGAGCCAGTCAGGCTGCCCAATGCTCCATTGGCGAACTGCAGTAGCACCGCGGCGCTGTCCTCGTTGGCAAAACCGCGCACATCGTTGCGGGTGAATGCCTGCACCTGTACCACCTCGCCGCACAGGTGGCGCAGCAGGTCGAGGTCATGGATCAGGTTGGTCAGCAGGAAGCCAGCGCCCGGCTCGCGGCGCCAGGGGGTGTCGAAATAGCTGTCGGGCTTTTGCAACTGCCACAGCGCGGTGACGTTGATCAGTCGGCCCAGCTTGCCGTCGGCAATCACCTGGTGAGCCTTGGCGATCAGCGGGTTATGCCGGCGGTGATGGCCGACCAGCACCGGCACATCGTGGCGGCGCGAGGCTTCCACCAGAGCGCGGACTTCATCCAGGTGCACGCCCACCGGTTTTTCGACCAGCACCGGTACACCGGCCTCGACGCAGCCCAGGGCGGTGGCGACATGCAGGTTGTTCGGGTTGGCGACGATCACTGCCTCGGGGCGCGCGTGCTCCAGCATCTGGCGGTGGTCGGCAAAACAGGGCACGCCGCATTCGGCGGCAAAGGCCTCGGCCTGCGGGCCCGGGTCGGCCACAGCGCACAGCTGGGCCTGCGGCACATTCAGCAAATGCTGGTAATGCTGGCGGCCCATGCTGCCGGCGCCGATCAAGGCAATACGAAGGGGTGCGTTCAACAGCCTGTCCTCTTGTCATTGTTGTCATGCGGATTCCGGAATCTGATTCCACAATCCACATTCGACAATTTAGAACCAGGTTCAGCTTTTAAGAAGAAGCCGCAGGACAGAGTGTGCGGTAATCGACCGGAAATGCACCTTCAAGCGAACAACTCACTGGCCCGGCTGGCCGCCGACAGTTCCTCTGCCGCCGCCAGCAACAGCGGCGCCAGTTCTGCCATGCGGCTTTGCGCCAGGCGCGCACTGGGCCCGGCGATGCTCAGCACACCGATCACCTCGTCACTTTGCGGGCGGCGCACCACCGCAGCCAGGGCCGAGGTGCCAATGGCCGAGGTTTCCTCGACCCAGGCATAACCGCGCTCGCGAGCGCGGCGCAGGTAGGTGAGCAACTCGTCGGTGGAGCGTGGTGCATTCGGGCCGAACTGCGCCGGGTCGGCAATGCCCTGGCGCAATACCATCTGCAGCGCCTGCTCATCGTCCAGGCTGGCCAGCCAGGCATGCCCGGACGCGGTGTAGAACAGCGGCGCGTCGCGGCCCATGTCCGGGTCATAGCGCAGCCCGGAGCGGGCCCCCTGGGACTTGGCGATCCAGGTCTGGCGGGCGCCGTCGATCACGCCAAGGCGCACCAGTTCGCCGCTGTCCTGGGCCAGGCGGTCGAGAATCGGCTGAATGATGTCAGCACCGCTGCTGGCCAGGTAGCGGAAGCCCAGCGCCACCAGCTTGGCCGACAGCTGGTAGCGGCTGTTATCCCGGTTCTGCCGCACATAGCCCAGCCGCACCAGTTCGGTGAGCATGCGATGGGTGGCGCTCTTGGGGATATCCAGGCGCTCGGCCAGGGTTTGCAACGGCAGCCCTTGCGGCTCACCGGTAAGGCTTTCTACAAGACTGAAGGCGCGTTCGATCTGACTACCAGCCATGACACAGGTCCCTGAAATTTCTGCGAATTCTAGAAGATGATTCCACACCGCCGATAGCCGCCGCAGCAAGGGCGGCACGAACTGTCCGGTTATCGCCCATTACTTGCCCGGAAGGGCGGCCATACCCTTGCGGGCCGATTCGCTGCCGATAAGAATGTGGAACCTTGTTCCAATAACAATACAGGAATCCCGCAATGCCTTCCGCTCCCTACGAAACCGAATGCGATGTGCTGGTCATAGGTTCTGGTGCCGCCGGGCTGGCTGCGGCCGTGACGGCGGCCTGGCATGGGCAGAAGGTGATCGTGGTGGAGAAGGAGCCAGTGTTCGGCGGCGCCACCGCCTGGTCCGGTGGTTGGGCCTGGGTGCCGCGCAACCCGCTGGCACGCCGGGCTGGCATTGAGGAAGACATCGAGCAGCCGCGTACCTACCTTCGCAATGAACTGGGGGCGTATTACAACGCCGAACGCGTCGACGCCTTCCTCGAAGCCTGCCCGCACATGGTGGCGTTTTTCGAAAAGCACACGGCGCTGCAGTTTGCCGACGGCAACGGCATCCCCGACATGCATGGCGACACACCGGGCGCGGCCCAGGGCGGGCACCAGGTGATTGCCGCGCCCTATGACGCCCGCGAGGTGGGTGCGCTGCTGCCACGCCTGCGCAAGACCATGCGCGAAACCTCGTTCATGGGCATGCCGATAATGGCGGGTGCCGACCTTGCCGCGTTCCTCAACATGACCCGCTCGCCCAAGGCCTTGCTGCACGTGTGCAAACGCTTTGGCCGCCACCTGTATCACCTGGCCCGGTACGGCCGGGCGATGCACCTGGTCAACGGCGTGGCGCTGGTGGCCCGCCTGGCCAGGTCGGCACAAGACCTGGGCGTGCGCCTGCAGGAATCGGCGCCGGCCAAACGCCTGCTGGTCGAGGATGGCCAGGTGCGGGGCGCGCTAGTGGCTACACCGCAGGGCGAGCAACTGATCCGTGCCAAGGCCGTGGTGCTTGCGGCGGGTGGCTTCCCCAACGACAACGCCCGCCGCCAGCAACTGTTCCCGCGCGATGCCAGTGGCCATGACAACCTGGCCCTGCCCCCCAAAGGTTGTTCGGGTGACGGCCTGCGCCTGGGCGAGTCGGCCGGCGGCGTGGTCGCTACCGACCTGAAGTCGCCGGTGGCCTGGGCGCCGGTTTCGCGCGTGCCGCACCGCGACGGCAGCGTCGGCCATTTCCCGCACATCATCGAACGCGGCAAACCGGGCATCATCGGCGTGCTGGCCAACGGCAAGCGTTTCGTCAACGAAGCGCATGGCTACTACGACTACGTGTCAGCGATGGTCGCGGCGGTGCCACAGGGCGAAGAGGTGTGTTCGTGGCTGGTCTGCGACCACCGTTTCCTGCGCCGCTACGGCCTGGGCCACGCCCGCCCGGCGCCACTGCCGGTGTGGCCGCACCTGCGTAGCGGCTATCTCAAGCGGGCTGCCACCCTCGAGCAGTTGGCCCAGGCGTGCGGCATCGACCCGGTAGGGTTGCGCGCCACGGTCAGCGACTTCAACAACCATGCCCGCAACGGCCAGGACCCGGCGTTCGGCCGAGGTTCCACACCGTTCAACCGCAAGCAGGGTGACCCGCAGCACAAGGGGCCAAACCCTTGCGTGGCGCCTATCGAACATGGTCCGTTCTATGCGGTGAAGGTGCAGCCCGGCTGCTTTGGCACCTTTGCCGGGCTGCGCACCGACGGGAATGCCCGGGTGCTGGATGAGGCTGGGCAGCCGATTGCTGGCCTGTATGCGGCGGGTACCGACATGGCCAGCGTGTTTGGAGGCTGGTATCCGTCGGGTGGTATCAACCTGGGCCCGGCGCTGACCTTTGGCTATGTGGCCGGGCGGCATATTGCCGGGGTGCGGGAGTATGAGTGATTTGTCCTGTATGCCGAAAGGATTGCAGCGCCTGTGAGATCGAGCGCCGCCCGCGCGGCGCTTCGCGGGGCAAGCCCGCTCCCACATTTGTTGCAACGTGGCCATGCCTGTCAGGCCATGGTTGTCAGCCTTGGCGCACGACTGAAGATAGGTGGGGCGGCAGCCGCGCCAACGGAGAGATATCGTCATGCCAACAAAGCGGGCAACTATGGCCTGACAGGTTTGGCACGTTGCAACAAATGTGGGAGCGGGCTTGCCCCGCAAAGCGCCGCGCGGGCGGCGCTCGATCTGACAGGCGCTGAAACTGCCACGGCAAACACCTTGCGGCCCTCATTCGACCTGAAGGCCAACTCTCACTGCTTCATGCCCAGCTCGGCATCATCCATCAGCGCCTTGGCCATCGCGCTCAGGTAATGGGCGGCCCAGATCATCATCGGTTTCTCATCCATCAGGCCGGTAATGGTCAGTTCGCGGACATAGCCCATCAACTCCGAGGACTGCTCGCGGGCATCGCGGCAGGGGATGCCGGGCTCGATGCGAAACAGTGGATGAGTACCGTTTTCGCCTTGGTAGAAGGTGGTCTTGCCGACGGTAAATTGGGTCTCTTCTGTGGTCATTGGTGAATCCCCTGAAATTTCTCGACTGCTTGCACTGGCCCTTTCGCGGGCACGCCCGCTCCCACAGGTACTGTGCAACTCTTGAGTACGGTGAAGATCCTGTGGGAGCGGGCGTGCCCGCGAAGAGGCCAGAACAGGCAACACATTACTTATGCCCTGGTGCAAAGTGTCTTCGAAGGAATCGGGGGATGTGGGGTGGATCGGGGACAACTTTCAGCATGCTTTGGTATCCATTTGTTGGGCCACTACCGGCCTGCTGTCAAACAAGTAGGTGGCAGCTGTACATAGGTTGACAGACCGGCGGATACCAGAACCGGCGCACGCGAACGTGCCCCATGCACAGCCACCATGAAGCGCAAAGCCATGCGAAGTATCTCGTCGCGGCCTGTCAAAGCCGATCGCTGATGTGCAGCGACCCGCCGAGACTAGAGCGCTGCCAAAGCGGCCGCAACGGGAAACAGGCGGCGTGAGTATCTTTGGGAAATGGCCTACAAGGAAGGGGCTAAATCTGATTTTTCGCTCAAGCCGGGCAACGCATCTGCCCCAGCCAGTACGCCACGTCCACCTCGTCGATCTGCTCGGCACGCAGGAACCGCTCGGCATACTGGCGGTACACCCCGCTGCTGAGGAACAGCTCCAGCAACTGGCCGTCGATGTGCCCGCCGCGGGCCATGCCCACCAGGATCTTCACCGACTCGGACAAGGTCTTCGGCGCCTTGTAGGGCCGGTCGGCCGCGGTCAGCGCCTCGAAGATGTCGGCAATCGCCATCACCCGCTCGGCAATGCCCAGGTCCTGCTCGCCCAGCCTGCGCGGGTAGCCGCTGCCGTCCATTTTCTCGTGGTGGTTGCCAGCGATGTCCGGAACCCGCTTGAGCTGGCGGGGGAACGGCAAGGAACTGAGCATGATGATGGTCTGCACGATGTGTTCGTTGATCTTGAAGCGTTCCTCGTCATTCAGCGTGCCGCGGCGGATCGCCAGGTTGTACAGCTCGCCGTAATTGCTGGCACAGGCCGGCAGGCGCATGTCGAAGCCCCAGCGGTTGCGCGGGTCGTCCTTCGCCACCGGCGGCTTGCGGGGGCCCCAGGGCACGCAATGCTCGGGGCGGTCGGCCAGCAGTGGCTCGTCAACCGGTAGCGCAGGTGGAGGCACGTCGGCAAAGCGCTCCAGCTCATCACGGGAGATGCCCAGGCGGTTGTCGAAATGGCGCTGCCAAAGGCGCTGGCCAATCTGCTGCAGGCGCTCGATGTCGGCGTCCTGCATGAACTCGCCGCCGATGTTGGCCTGGGCGACGAAGGCGAAGTCGTCCTGCAACTGCGCCTGGCTGCGCACCAGGGTGGCTTGCAGCGCCTGCTGGTCGCCACCGCTGGCCAGGCCTTGCCAATAAGCCAGCTCGGCATCCCGCCAGAGCACCTCGAAACGCATGCGCACCTCGTGGATACGGTTGTACAAGGTTTCCAGCTTGGTCGCCTTGTCCACCACATACTCGGGGCTGGTGACCTTGCCACAGTCGTGCAGCCAGGCCGCGACGTGGAATTCGTAGCGTTCAGCCGCGGTCATGCTGAAACTGGCGTAGGGGCCGGTTTCGGCCGCCACCGCCTGGTCCAGCAGCATCTGCGCCAGTTGTGGCACCCGCTCGCAATGGCCACCGGTATAGGGGCTCTTGGCATCGATGGCATCGGCCAGCAACTTGATCATGGCATCCAGCAGGCGTTGCTGGGCTTCGGCCAGCTGGCGCGTCTCGATGGCCACCGCCGCCACCCCGGACAGTTCCGCGACAAAGCTGCGCAACGGCTGGCCTGCCTGCTCGTGTACATGTCCATCGCCCAGTTGCAGGATCAATATGCCCAGCAGCGCCTGGCTGCGGTCATTCAGCACCAAGGCCAGGGTGCCCTCATGCAGGCCGAGGGCCTGGCTCACTGCCGTGGCCAGGTGCTGCTGGGCAGTCTCGTCCACGGCCAGCTCGCCAGGGTACTGCTCGCCATGGCAGGCAGCGGCCAGGCGCAGCAAGGCGTTTTCGGCATCGAACAGGTAAACCACGCCGGCACTGCCCCCGGCGGCTTCCACCAGATGGGTCAACACACCGTCGAGCATGCGTTCCAGGTCGCGCTCGCTGCTGAGTGTGAGGGTAATCGCCTGAAAGCTGCGGATGGTGCCGGACATGCGGCTAAGCACGCGGCTCAGCTCGCGCACTTCGGATACCCGCGAGCGCACCCCGACTTCGCGGCTGAAATCAAAGCCAGCCAGGCCTTGTATCTGTTCAGCCAGCAACCGCAACGGGCGGCCGATACGCCGGCCAAGCACACCACCGAGCACCAGCAGCACGCTTATCAGGGCAGCGGTCCAGAGCAACTGTTCGAGCAGTACCTTGCGTGCACCGGCCAGCAACTCATGGCCTGGCACGGCAATCAGCACCTGCAGGTCCTGCCCGGCCAGGTTGGTCAGTTGCACACGCATGCCATACCAGGTCTGCCCGTCCACCTGATAAGGCTGCGGCCGGGGGCCTTGCGGCAGGTCGGCGTAAAGGTGCTCCAGGCTGGGGATGCCCAGTTCGGCGATGCGCGACAAGCGCACGGCCTGCCCTTCGTGCACGATTACCCGCTGCAGGTCCGGGTAGGCCACCACGCTGCCTTGGTCGTCGATCACGACGATCTCGGTGCCGGGGGTCATGCGCAGGCCCTGAGTCTCACTGGCCAGGTCGTCGACCGAAACGTCCATGCCGATCACCGCCCCGCCGTCGAGGCTGCGCTGGGCCATGGTCAGGCCGATCTCGCGGGTGGTGAAGAACACATAGGGGTGGGTCAGCACGGTGGTGGGCTGGGCACTGGCTTCGACAAACCATGGGCGCGTGCGCGGATCGTAGCGGTATTCAGGCTTGGCCTGGGCCTGCAGCAGGTTCAGCGAGCGGTCGTAGAAGCGCCATTCACCCTGCACCTCCCCGCCCTCACGGCTGACGCTCTGCACCAGAAATACCGTGCCCGGCGGCGCAGCGAAACGCTGCAGCAACTGCGGGTCACGCAAGCGGCGCACCAGCAGGAACTCACCACTGGGGTAACCCATGTAGGCAGCACTTAGCATGCGGTTGGCGTCCAGCGTCTCGACCAGTTGCGGCAAGCGTTCCAGGCGCTGAGCCGGGGTTTGCGCGGCTGGGTTGTGGGCCAGCAGGCGGATACTGCTGTGCACCGGGTCGATCAGGCGCCGGGCGCGCTCGTCGATGGTCTTGCCTATTTGCTGGGCAGAATCACCCGCTGCGGCAACCAAGGTCTGACGAATGCCGTGATAGCCCTGCCAGGCCAGGGCGGCGCCGAGCAGCAACATGCCCAGCACGATGGCGAGTGCCACCAGCCACTGCAGTGAAATGCCACGTCCGGCGTTGCCAGCAGCACGACCATTCGACACGCAGCCCATCCCAGGTACTCCATGTATGGCACATTGCCTTGGCTGATACCCGCAGCAGTGTAGAGGGCGGACGGGCTTTTTGCCGGGCTAGAGAAGAAATTTAGTCTTGCATGGCTCTTCTAGCCAGTACCGGCCCTTGTAGGAGCGGCCTTGTGTCGCGATAGGGCTGCAAAGCAGCCCCGGCAATTTGTGCATCTGTGCTGAAACCCTGGGGCTGCTTTGCAGCCCTATCGCGACACAAGGCCGCTCCTACAGGTCCTGGGTATGCTTTCGGGGTATCAGGCGCGCAACTGGTACCAGGTGGTCTTGAGCTGCGAATACTTGTCGAACGAGTGCAGCGACAGGTCGCGGCCAAACCCGGACTGCCTGCCGCCGCCGAACGGCACCGTCACATCCAGCGCATCGACCGTGTTCACCGACACGGTGCCGGCCTTCAACGCCCGTGCCACGCGGTGCACCTGGTTGAAGTCATCGCTCCACACCGACGCCGCCAGCCCATAGATGCTGTCGTTGGCCAGGCGCACGGCCTGCTCTTCACTGTCGAAGGCACTGACCGCCAGCACCGGCCCGAATACCTCTTCCCGCGCCAGGCTCATACGGCCATCGACACCGGCAAAAATGGTCGGCTCGATGTAATTGTCCGAGCCGTCGATGGTCAGGCGCCGACCACCGCACACCAACCGCGCGCCATCCTGCCCGGCGCGGGCGATGGCGGCTTCGATCCGGCCAGCCTGACCGGCATCGACAATTGCACCGGCACGGCTCGCCGGGTCCAGCGGGTTGCCTGGCAGCCACTGGCGGGCCTTGGCCTGCAGGCGCTCGATGAACTCGTCATGGATGGAGCGCTGCACGTACAGCCGCGAGTTGGCCGAGCACACTTCGCCCTGGTTGAAGAAGATGCCAAATGCCGCCTTTTCCGCAGCCAGGTCCAGGTCCTGGCAGTTTTCGAACACCAGGTTGGGGCTCTTGCCGCCGCACTCCAGCCATACCTGCTTGAGGTTGGACTGGGCCGAATACTGCATGAAGTACTTGCCCACCTGGGTGGAGCCGGTGAACACCAGGCAGTCAACGTCCGGGTGCAGGCCCAGTGCCTGCCCGGCCTGCTCGCCCAGGCCCGGCACCACGTTCAGCACGCCTTCCGGCACACCGGCCTGCAGCGCCAGCTGGGCCAGGCGCAGGGCCGAGAACGGTGATTGCTCGGCGGGCTTGAGCACCACGCTGTTGCCGGCAGCCAGCGCCGGGGCGAGCTTCCAGGCGGCCATGTCGAGCGGGAAGTTCCACGGCACCACGGCGGCGACCACGCCGAGGGCTTCGCGGGTGATGGTGGCCAACGCGTTGGGCGCGGTGGGTGCCACCTGGTCGTACAGCTTGTCCAGCGCCTCGCCATACCAGGCGAACACCTGCGCCGAGCCCGGCACGTCGATGTTGTAGGCGTCCATGACCGGCTTGCCCATGTTCAGCGAGTCCAGCAACGCCAGTTCTTCGCGATGGGCCAGGATCAGCTCGGCCAGGCGCAGCAGCACTTTTTTGCGCTCACCCGGGGCCATGCGCGGCCATGGGCCTTGCTCGAAAGCCCTGCGGGCGCTGGCGACGGCCAGGTCGACCTCGGCCTGACCGCAGGCGGTGACCTGGGCCAATACCTTGTTGGTGGCGGGGTTGATGGCGGCGAAGGTGGCGCCGTCCTGTGCGTTGACGGGCTTGCCGTCGATCAGTGCATTGGCCGGGAGGTAGAGGTCCGAGGCACGTTGTTGCCAGAATCCGAGAGTGTACATTTGTACTCCAGGCGACCGTCATGCGGTCGTCTTGCGCAAGTAACAGGTACCACACAGTCCGCAAGCACGCCGCACTCCCTCTGTGGGAGCGGGCAAGCCCGCGAACCAGGCGACACGGTGGATGGCACCGGCTTCGCCGGTGTTCGCGGGCTTGCCCGCTCCCACAGGGATCAGCGGTCTAGAGCTTGCCGACCAGGCGCGCCGTGCGGTCCACGGCAATGCGGGTCTTCTCTACCAGCTCATCCAGCTCGCTGTGGTTGGCGATCAGTGCCGGCGCCATGATCATCCGGCCCAGGGTGGAGCGAATGATCACCCCTTCCTCGAAACCGAAGGTGCGGCACTGCCATGCCAGGTCGTTCTCGTTGGCAAAGCGCTTGCGCGTCGGCTTGTGCTCGGCGAACTGCAGCGCCGCCACCAACCCGGCACCCTGAACCTGGCCGATCAACGGGTGGTCGGCGAACACCTCGCGCAGGATGCGTTGTAGGTACGGCCCGGTGTCTTCCTTCACCTGGCACACAATGCCTTCGTCACGCAGCGCCTTCAGGTTGGCGATGGCCACCGCCGCCGCCACCGGGTGGCCCGAATAGGTCAGGCCGTGGGCGAACACCCCGCCCCGCTCCACCAGCGCCTCGGCAATGCGCTTGCTCAGCACCAGGCCACCCATGGGCACGTAGCCGCTGGTCAGGCCCTTGGCGATGGACAGGGTGTCGGGCTCGAAGCCGAAGTACTCGTGGGCAAACCATTCACCAGTGCGGCCAAAGCCGCCGATCACTTCATCGGCGCACAGCAGCACGTCGTACTGGCGGCAGATGCGCTGGATCTCGGGCCAGTAGCTTTCCGGCGGGAAGATCATGCCGCCCGCGCCCTGGAACGGCTCGGCGATAAAGCCGGCGACGTTCTCGGCCCCCAGTTCGAGGATCTTCTCCTCCAGCTGCAGGGCGCAGCGGCGGCCGAACTCGGCCGGGGTCAGCTCGCCGCCCTCGGCGTACCAGTACGGTTCATCGATGTGCGCCACATCCGGGATCAACCCGCCCATTTCGTGCATGAACTTCATGCCACCCAGCGCCGTGGCCGCCAGGGTCGAGCCGTGGTAACCGTTCCAGCGGCCGATCATGATCTTCTTGTCCGGCTGGCCGACCACCTGCCAGTAGCGGCGCACGGTACGGATCAGCACCTCGTTGGCCTCGGAGCCGGAGTTGGTGTAGATCGCGTGGCTGTAGTGCCCTGGCAACAGGCTGAACAGCAGCTCGGACAGTTCGATCACCGCCGGGTGGGTGGTGTGGAAGAACATGTTGTAGTAGGCCAGCTGGTCCATCTGCGTGGCAGCTGCGGCTGTCAGGTCGCGGCGGCCGTAGCCGAGCTGGGTGCACCACAGGCCGGACATGCCGTCCAGGTAGCGCTTGCCCTCGCTGTCCCACAGGTGCAGGCGTTCGCCACCGACGATCACTCGTGGCCCTTCGGCGTTCAGCGCCTTCTGGTCGAGGAAGGCATGGATGTGGTGCGCGGCATCGGCTGCCTGATAGTCACGGGTCTGGCGTTGCGGGGCGAAAGGCGCATTCATTGTTGGTTTTCCTTTGCGGTGGGGTTGCAGGGTGGCTTGCGCTCAGCGCAGCTTGCCCATGTAGCTTTCCAGCGGGTCCTTGCCCAGCACGCCCTGGGCATTGGCCAGCGCGTCGATGAACAGGGAGAACAGCTCGGACTGGGTGCCGATGTCGAGCTTGGCGTAGACGTTCTTGCGGTGTGACTTGATGGTGTCCTCCGATACCCCCAGGCGCTCGGCCAGCGACTTGGTCGAGTGGCCCCGCAGGATCAGCTGGGCGATGCGGCATTCACGCTCGGTCAGCAGCGAGCTGCCGAAGTTGTTCAGCGCCGCGTGGATGCGCTGCTCGAGGATGTTCTCGAAGCGCCCGGCGCGGCTGTCCAGCCCGGCGAAATGCTTGCTGAGCACCGCCAGCACCCAGGGCGTGATACGCGCGAACAACGCACGGGTTTGCCCATCGAGCTTGTCGGTGAACGCCAGCGATACTGCCAGGCTCTGCCCGGGCGCGACCTGCAGGATGTAGTTGAGCTCATCCTCCAGGTGCGAGTGCCGGTAGAACGACTGGTAGTACTCGCTGACCTCGAAATGGTCGGGCGCCACTTCGAACAGGCCGTAGCAACCGGACTCGACCTGCTCCACACAGGCGCCGTAGAACGGGTCGAGCAGATAGAAGCCGGACAGGTAGCGGCTGACATTGCCCTCGGGCTGCCAGGGCGCCTTGTCGTCCTGCTCGAACAGCGCGCAGGGCATGCCGTCGTGCGGGTACAGGTACACCGTGGTCGCCTGGATCGGTCGGATCACGCCAAACGCAGCAAACAGGGAGGCGGCAAAGCCCGGTCGGCCGATCGCCTCGGTGACCTTGGCCAGGTGCTCGAACCACTGTTGCGAAAGCAATTGATCAGTCACTGTGGGCCTGCCGTCTCAAGTAAAGGCACCGCCGCCAGTGCGGTGCGTCGTTGGCCAGATACTCCCATGGCACTGCAAACACCGAAATCACCCTTTGGGGTGAGCAGGCAAAGCCCCCTGCCGGCTCACCCCAAAGGGTGATTCCGGGTGCCGGCGGGGTGTGGGAGCATCAACCCGCCCCAGCGCTGCGAGCCACCCGCTCGACCTCCTTGCACAACACCCACCGGTATCGAGCCCGCTCGCATACCGCGGCGTCCTGCATCCCTTTCCAGGAGTTAGCAATGCATACAACAACAAGTACAGCCCATAGCCCTGCACATAGCCCGTCGCAACCCACCGCCAGCAACGGCCGTTTCCGCAAGTCCATGGGGCTGCCCGCCCTGGTGCTGTTCGGCCTGGCCTACATGGTCCCCCTTGCAGTATTCACCACCTACGGGCTGGTCACCCAGATGACCAAGGGGCACCTGCCCATCGCCTACCTGCTGACCCTCGCCGCCATGCTGCTGACCGCCTACAGCTATGGCCGCATGGTCCAGGCCCACCCCTACTCCGGCTCGGTCTACACCTACACCCGCAAGGCCTTCGGCAGCCACATCGGTTTCATCACCGGCTGGACCCTGCTGCTCGACTACATCTTCCTGCCGCTGCTCAGCTACCTGCTGATCGGCATTTACATGTCGGAGTACTTCCCGGCCATCCACGCCTGGGTGTGGGTGGCGGGCTCCATTGCCCTGGTCACCTTCCTCAACCTGATCGGCATCGAGTCGATCACCCGGGTGAACTGGATCCTGGTGGTGGTGCAACTGGTGTTCATCATCGTGTTCGTCGCCCTGTCCATCCACAACCTCAGCGGGCAGGCGCAGCCGGTGTCGCTGCTGGCACCGTTCCACCACGAAGGCTTCAGCGTGCCGTTGATCATGACCGGCGCCGCCGTGCTGTGCCTGTCGTTCCTGGGCTTCGATGCGGTCTCGACCATGGCCGAGGAAACCAGCAACCCCACCTACCGCATCCCCGTGGCGATCCTCGCCGTGTCGCTGATCGGCGGCATGTTGTTCCTGGTGGTGTCGTACTGCGCACAGATGGTGTTCCCTGACTGGGGCAGCTTCGCCGACCCGGACTCGGCGTCGGTGGACGTGATGCGCCGGGTTGGCGGCGAGCTGCTGGTGACCGCCTTCACCGCCACCTACGTGGCCGGCTGCTTCGCCTCGGCCATGGTGTCCCAGGCCAGCGTGTCGCGGGTGCTGTTCGCCATGGGCCGCGACGGTGCGTTGCCCCGCGCGTTCGGCCAGTTGGTGACGAAAAAGCGCGTACCGGCCACGGCCATCCTGCTGGTCAGCCTGCTGTCGCTGATTGCCTTGGTGATCACCCTCGACACGGTGGCAAACATGATCAGCTTTGGCGCGCTGTTCGCCTTTTCGGCGGTGAACCTGGCCGTGGTCAAGCACTACCTCATCGACCAGAAGCTGCGTGGTGGTCGCAACTACTTGCTGTATGGCGCCATTCCCGGCCTGGGCTTCCTCAGCACGTTGTGGCTGTGGAGCAGCCTTACCAGCCTGTCGTTCACCATCGGTTTGTGCTGGATGGGCATGGGCCTTGTGGTGCTGCTGGGGCTGACCCGCGCGTTCCGGGTGAAGCTGCCTGAGTTGCAGATGGCCGAGTGACCCCGCTGTCGAGCATTTGCGCGGTCCCACAGGGGGCCGCACATACAGAGGCCAGCACAGGACCATCAGCCCTGTATACAATCCGCAAAAACCTTGCTTACAATGCCCTGCGCCTATGACATCGGTAATCGCCGATGCGTATTGCGACAGACTCAAGCCATGTCATCTACAAATGCTCCAACAACGCTACTGGTCAAAAACGCCGAACTTCTGGTCACCATGGACGGCGAACGCCGCGAGATCAAGAACGGCGGAATGTTCATCGAAGGCAACCTGATCCGCCAGGTCGGCCCCAGCGATACCCTGCCACAGCATGCCGACGTGGTGCTGGACATGGGCGGCAAGGTGGTCATCCCGGGCCTGGTAAACACCCACCACCACATGTACCAGAGCCTCACCCGCGTGGTGCCGGCGGCCCAGGACGGCGAGCTGTTCAACTGGTTGACCAACCTCTACCCGATCTGGGCACGCCTGACACCCGAGATGATCGCGGTGTCGACCCAGACCGCCATGGCCGAACTGATCCTGTCCGGCTGCACCACCTCCAGCGACCACCTGTACATCTACCCCAACGGCTGCAAGCTCGACGACAGCATCCATGCCGCCGACGAGATCGGCATGCGCTTTCACGCCGCGCGCGGCAGCATGAGCGTGGGCCGCAGCCAGGGCGGACTGCCGCCTGATTCGGTGGTGGAAAAGGAAGCCGACATCCTCAAGGAATCCCAGCGCCTGATCGAGGACTATCACGACGCCAGCCACGGCTCGATGCGCCGCATCGTGGTGGCGCCCTGCTCGCCGTTCTCGGTCAGCCGCGACCTGATGCGCGAAGCAGCCGTGCTGGCGCGCCAGTACGGGGTGTCGTTGCACACCCACCTGGCCGAGAACGTCAACGACATCGCCTACAGCCGCGAGAAGTTCGGCATGACCCCCGCCGAATATGCCGAAGACCTCGGCTGGGTCGGCCACGACGTTTGGCACGCCCACTGCGTGCAACTCGACCAGCATGGCATCGAGCTGTTCGCCCGCACCGGCACGGGTGTCGCCCACTGCCCATGCTCGAACATGCGCCTGGCCTCGGGCATCGCGCCGGTGCGCAAGATGCGCGACCACGGGGTGCCGGTGGGCCTTGGGGTCGACGGTTCGGCATCCAACGACGGCGCCAGCATGATCGGTGAAGTGCGCCAGGCCTTGCTGCTGCAACGGGTTGGTTTCGGCCCCGACGCGATGACTGCGCGCGAGGCGCTGGAAATTGCAACGCTCGGCGGCGCCAAGGTGCTCAACCGCAATGACATTGGCGCACTGGCGCCAGGCATGGTGGCCGATTTCGTCGCCTTCGACCTTGGCCACGTGGCCTATGCCGGTGGCCACCACGACCCGTTGGCGGCGCTGGTGTTCTGCACCCCGACCCAGGTGCACACCAGTGTCATCAATGGCCGTGTGGTGGTGAAGGACGGCCAGCTGGCCACGGTCGACCTGCCACGGGTGCTGGAGCGCCACAACCAGTTGGCACGCCAGCTGGTCAGCGGCGAGTAAGCAACCATTCGGGGCCGCCTTGGCGGCCCATCGCCGGCAACGCTGCCGTGTCTTGCGAAGTCAGAGGACCATGAGCATCTCATGCCAGGCCATGCCGCCGTGGTCCGACGGCGACGGTTTCACGTACTGATAGCCCAGCTTCCGGTACAACGCCACATGCTGTTCCTTGCACATCAGGTGAATGGTCAGCTTGCCCGCCGCCTTCATGCGTGCGATGAATTCATCCATCAACTGCTTGGCGTAGCCTTTGCCCTGGTACGCCGGGTCAACCACCACCGACATGATCACCACGTTTGGCGCCGCCGGGTCGTGCCCGACCAACTCCTTGAATGCCTCATCGGACATCACCACTTCGTGGGCACAGCCGCTATTGATGAAACCGACGATCTCGCCCGCGTTTTCCAGCACCAGGAAGCCCTGCGGATACTGCGCGATGCGGGTGCGGATCTTCTCCAGTGTGGCCGCCTCGTCACCTTCGTAGGCACCGATTTCGATGGCGTAGCAGCGTTCGGCGTCGGCGGCTGTGGGGGTGCGAAACTGGGGGGCGCTCATGGCGGGTTTCCTTGGTAATGGTCAAAAACGGCCGCCATGGTAAATGAGCTCCGCTGCCACAGGTACAGCTTGTTTTGTGTCGCCATAGGCGCAAGGTGCCCTTTTTTGAAGCGCTGAAGTTCTACAAGTTGTTGCCGCTGCGAACTTTTTCCCGTTTACCGGTCTATGTGGGAGGCACAGAAAGGAAACGGAACGCTAGACTAGGTTCGCCCGACACCTGCTGGCCTGATGGCTCAATTGTTATCAGAGGTTGGCTTCGCTCATGAAAATACATGTCGCAAGGTTGATGCTGCTCGGCCTGTTCTCGTTCGCGGCGATGGGCACGGCATCGGCAACACAGATGAAGGCGCCCGCAGTGGCTGCCCCGGCGGTTCAATCACCGTTGCAGCCTGCCGGCAACCCCTGGTCCAGGGTGGCCAGTGTGGCCGATGAACAGCCAGCCACGTTGCTGGCCCACGATGACGACCGCTGGCATGACCACCGCAGCGACTGGCGCCGCGAACAGTGGCGCCGCGAGCAGGCCCGCCGTGATTGGGAGCGCCGGCGAGACTGGGAACGCCGACGCGACTGGGAACGGCGCCGCGACTGGGAGCACCGCCATGAGCGGGCCATGCACCACCGCTACAATGATGACCACCGCTACTATCGCCGCTGATCGTTGATCCGCAATTGGCGCGTTCGATGTGGGAGCGGCCTTGTGTCGCGAAAGGGCTGCGCAGCAGCCCCAGCATTGGTTGCTGTAATGCTGGAACCTGGGGCCGCTCTGCGGCCCTATCGCGACACAAGGCCGCTCCCACAGGGGCGCGTGACAGGCATCAGTTCTCCGTAACGCCTGGGGTATCCCCCGCCGCCTCGGCCTCCATCTTCAAACGGTCGGCCTTGCAAATGTACTTGGGCTTGCGCGGCGCCAGCTTGGCACTGGCCTTCTTGGCGTGCGCCTGCAGTAGCTGCTTGATCTTCTTGCGACGGTTCATTCTCACTCGACCTGTCAGTCCGGTTTGGCTGAATACATCATACCTTGCCTGGGCCAGCGTCTCGTTGACGTTATTTTCACGCTCGGCAGATTAGCGTCACGCCCTTTCCGGCCACGAGCACATCCGCTGGCCGCCAAGTACGACGAGGCATACGTGTCACACACTCCATCCCCCTCCTCGCCCAAGCGCGTGGATTGGGCCGGCCTGGGCTGGCTTTTGCTGTTCTTCTGGTACTTCTCGGGGGTGACCCAGACGTTGCTGCTGTTCAGCGGTACCACCGGGTTCGCCGGCTTTCGCGATGCATTCTTCCTCAGCAGCCTGTGGCTGGCACCGGTACTGCTGCTGCCGCGCTTCACCCGCGCCACGGCCGCAGGTATAGGCCTGGTGCTGTGGGCCGCTTCACTGGTGGGTCTGAGCTACTTCGGCATCTATCGCCAGGAGTTCTCGCAAAGCGTCATTTTCGTGATGTTCGAGTCCAACACTGCCGAGGCCGGTGAGTACTTCAGCCAGTACTTCAGCGCCTGGCTGGGCCTGGCATTGCTGTTTTACACGCTGGGGGCGGTGCTGCTGTGGAAGCGCGTACGCCCGGTCAGCCTGCCACTGCGCAGCCGCCTGCCGGTGGTCGCCTTGTTGCTGTTGGCCAACCTGGTGTACCCGTTCTACAAGCAGATGGTCACCCAGGAGCGCAGCTTCGCCGACGCGGCGGAGAAAGTGCAGCAACGCATGGAGCCCGCCGTGCCCTGGCAACTGCTGGTCGGCTACCGCCAGTACCGCCAGCAACTGGACAACATGCAAGAGCTGCTGGCCAAGAACGCCGCGCTGCCGCCCCTGCAGAACCTGCGTGACAGCAGTGGTGCAGCGCCACGCACGCTGGTGCTGGTGCTGGGCGAATCCACCACTCGCGAACACATGCACCTGTATGGCTACAACCGCGACACCACGCCCAACCTCGATGCGCTGGCCGCCAGCGACAAGGGCCTGACGGTGTTCCGCAACGTGGTGTCGCCACGCCCGTATACCATCGAAGTGATGCAGCAGATCCTCACTTTCGGCGACGAGCAGAACCCGGACCGTTTCCTCACCGACCCGTCGCTGATCAACCTGATGAAACAGGCCGGCTACAAGACCTTCTGGATCACCAACCAGCAGACCATGACCAAGCGCAACACCATGCTGACCACCTTCTCGCAGCAGTCGGACGCGCCGGTCTACCTGAACAACCAGCGCAACCAGAATGCCAGCCAATACGACGACGTGGTGCTGTCGCCGTTCGAGAAGGCCCTGCAGGACCCGGCGCCAAACAAGTTCATCATCGTGCACCTGCTGGGTACGCACATGGACTATCGCTACCGCTACCCGGACGACTACGCGCACTTCAACGACCGTCAGGGGGTGCCCGGCAAGCTGACGGACGACCAGGTGCAAACCTACAACTTCTACGACAACGCGGTGCGCTACAACGACTACGTGGTGTCTAGCCTGATCAAGCGTTACTCGGCCAGTTCCCCCAATGGTTTCCTGCTGTACCTGTCCGACCATGGCGAAGATGTGTACAGCTCTGGCAACCACGACCGCCTGGGGCGCAACGAAGGCGCGCCGACCCGGCCGATGTACACCATCCCGTTCTTGCTGTGGACTTCGCCAAGCTGGCAGGCCGAGCACCCGCGCGACTTGCAGGCGATGGCCGATCGCCCCTACAGCAGCTCGCACCTGATCCATACCCTGTCCGACCTGGCCGGGCTGAGCTACGACCGTTACGAGCCGGCCAAGAGCCTGGTGAGCCCGCAGTTTGTGGTGGCGCCGCGCTGGATCGGCGACCCGTACCGCAAGGATGGCCTGCGCGAATTCGACCAGTTGCCAATGGACAAAGCCGAGCGGGGACAGGAAATGGTCAGCAGTGGCAAGAAACAGAATGCTGGACGCCTGAACTGATTACCTTGTAGGAGCGGCCCTATCGCGACACAAGGCCGCTCCTACAACGGTCCGCGAGACGCTCAGGATGCAGAACAGCTGCCCTGACGGGCACTCCCCCGCACCGCCTCGGCCAGTTTGCGCAGGTTGGCCTGGTGGGCATTGACCAGGCTGGCGATGCTGCTGTCTGCGGGCGTCTGTAGCGAGGTACGGCAGGTCAGTTCGGCCTCCCCCGAGCGCGTCAGGCGCCATACCGCCTCCAGCGAGGCGTAGCGCCCCGGCACGGTATCAAAGCGCTGCACGTCCACGCGCAACAACACCTTGCCGCCACCCACCGGCCCGCCCAACTGGTCCTGCAAGGCGCTGCGAAACTCATCCACCAGGTTGGCACCCCACCACTCCGTCTCGAGGATGGCCAGGCCGCTCTGCCCTTGTCGCACCACCAACTGCGGGCGGTCCACCTGCGGCGGCACGACCACCCTCGCCACCTGGATGCGCTGGCCACCGTCGCGTACTGGCTCGCTCGGTACCAGCGTGTGATAGTTGTTCGGGGTACTGCTGCAGCCCAACAGCACTGCCAGCAGGCCGGCGCCACATACATTGCGCAGTCGAAGCATCGGCTGTCTCCTCAGGGTTCCAGCTCGGCGGCAGTGGCCGCTTTCGGCCGGCCGCGTATCAGTGATTCGGGGTGCCGCCCCAGGTAATCGGCAAGGTCACGCAGCGAACGCGACATGCGCTCCAGTTCGTCCAGGGTTTCCCCCATCCGCTCGCGCTGCGGCGAGTCCTCGGAAATGGCCGAATTGGCCGTGCTCAGGGTCTTGTGCACTTCGTCCAGTGCCACCTTCACCTCCGGCAGCGTCTGGCCATTGAACTGCTTGAGGCTGGCACGCAGCTCTCGCAGGCTGCCGTCCAGGTTGCTGGCGATGCTCTCCAGCGGCAGTTTGCTGATGCGCTCCACCACCCGCTGCAGCTGTTCCTGGAGCTGCTCCAGGCTGCCGGGCAATGTGGGGATGGTGATAGGGTCTGCGGTCTTGTCGAAGGCCACCTTGGGGGCATCCGGGTAGAAGTCCAGGGAGATGAACATCTGCCCGGTGATCAGGTTGCCGCTGCGCGCCTGGGCCCGCAGGCCGTGCTCGACGAAGGTGCCGATCAGCCGCCGCGCACCGTCCATGTCACCTTCGGAATGCTTGAACACAGACAGCATCTTGCGGTGTACCGGCCCCAGCCGCTGCGGGTAGATCACCGCTTTGACCACCACCGGGAAGGTCTGGCGGGTGGCATCATAGTCGAGCTGCACCGATGTGACTCGGCCAAACTCGACCCCCTTGAACTCCACTGGGGCGCCTACCGACAAGCCGCGCATGGCCTGGTCGAAGCGCAACTGCAGGTACTGGGCCTGGCCACTGGGCGGTGCCAGGGCGGTATCGCGGTCGGCAAACAGCTGGAAGTGCGCCTGGTCGGCAGCAGCCTCGGCTTGCGGGGCGAAGTCGGGCGAGCCAAAGGCCAACCCGCCCACCAGGATCGATGACAGTGATTCGGTATCGATCTTCAGGCCGTTGGCACCGATCTGCATGTCGACGCCACTGGCGTTCCAGAAGCGGGTATCGGCGGTGACGAAGCTGTCGTAAGGGGCCTGCACGAACACGCCGATCTCCACGCCCTTGCCATCGCCCTGCAGGGCAAAGGACACCACCTCGCCCACCGGGATCTTGCGGTAGTAGATCGACGAGCCAATATCCAGCGAGCCCAGGTCACTTGCGGTCAGGACAAAGCGCTTGCCCTTCTCGTCGTAGGTGATCGGCGGTGGCAGCTCCAGGCCGACAAAGGACTTTTCCGGCACTTTCGACTCGCCGGAATCCGCCCCGATGAAACTGCCCGACAGCAGCGTGTCCACGCCGGACACGCCGCCCACGCCAATGCGTGGCCGTACCACCCAGAAGCGCGCCCCCTGGGTGGCGAACGCACGGGCGTCGTTGGACAGCTGGACCTTGGCGACCACGCTCTTCTTGTCGTCGGCCAGGTCCACCGTGGTGACTTCGCCGATCACCACGCTGCGGTACTTGACCTGGGTCTTGTGCGCCACCAGCCCCTCCCCGGTGTGGAAGGAAATGGCGATGACCGGGCCCTGCTGCATCCAGTTGCGCACCACCAGCGAAGCGCCGATCAGGATCGCCAGTATCGGCACGATCCATACCAGCGACACGCTCCAGCGCCGGGTGCGCACTTCAACCTGCCCCGCGCCCTCGCGCTTGTCAGTCTGTTGCACCATCAATGCGGCCTCCCTCGTTGGTACGGCTATCCCAGATCAGGCGTGGATCGAAGCTCATCGCAGAAAACATGGTCAGTACCACCACCATGCCGAAAAACAGGATGCCCACCCGCGGCTCGATGGTGCCCAGCCCACGCAGTTGCACCAGCGCCGCCACCAGCGCCACCACCATCACATCGAGCATCGACCAGTAGCCGATAAGCTCGACGAAACGGTACAGCTGCGAGCGCTGCCGGCAGGCCCAGGTAGAACCGCGCTGGGCGGTGAACAGCAACAGGCCGAGCGAGAAGAACTTGATGGCCGGCACACCCACGCTGGCAATGAAGATGATCAGCGCGATGTCCCAGGCCCCTGCCTCCCAGAACTCCAGCACGCCGCCACCGATGGTGCTTTCGCTGCCACTGCCGAGCATTTCGGTGTGCATCACCGGCAGCAGGTTGGCGGGAATGTAGAAAACCAGCGCCGCCAGCAGAAACGCCCAGCCACGGCTGATTGCATTGGCCTTGCGCCGGTGGATGGCGGCACCACAGCGCTCGCAGGTGTGCTTGTCGCTGCCCAGTTCGCAGGCCTGACCGCAGCCATGGCACAGGCACAGGCCCAGGTCGTCGGCGTTGGCCGGGGTATTCATACCTGCTCCCAAAGGCCGCGGATGTCCTTGCCGGCGATATGGATGATCAGCATGCTCAGCGCTGCCAGCGCCAGCAGGCCGATGCCAGGTATCACGTCGAGAAACCCCGCCAGCTTGATCACCGCCACCATCGCCCCCAGCAGGCACACCTCCAGCATGCTCCAAGGCCGCAGGCCCTCCAGGCTGCGCATGCACAGGGCAAAACCGGGGGCGCGCTGGCCGGCCAGGGCGAAACCCAACACCCAGCACAAGAGGGTAATCTGCAGCACCGGCGCAAAGATGATCGACAGGGCCATGACCAGGGCGATGAAGGTGATGCTGCCGTGGCTGAGGATCTGTACCGAGTCCCATAATGTCGCGGAATGGGTGAGCCCTTGCATGCCGATGGTCATCACCGGGTAGGCGTTGGCGAACACCAGCAGGATGCCACCCGTCACACTCAGGGCCAGGCGTTGCTGCACCGTCAGCGAGGTATGCCGGTACAGTACGCCGCCACAGCGCTGGCAAACGGCGCGCTGGTGCTTGAGCAGCGGCGCACGGTGGTACACCGTGTCACAGTACTCACAGATGATCAGTTGCTGGCTCTGGCTCATGGGGTTTCCACAGGTAGCCCGGATTCACGCCGTGATACGCAGGCGAACCACGTTTGTTATCCGGTTTAGACCATCCCGGCAAAACTGCCATCATCGGCAGCAAAGAGAACTATCCTGTGAAACGGGATCCCCACCCGCTGGAGGTTTGCCATGCGTACGTTCACGTGGAGTTGCCTGCTGGTGCTGCTGTGCGCGGCATCGGCAGCCCAGGCGCAGTCGGTGGTGCCGCTCAAGGGCCAGAGCAGCCAGCAGATGCAACTGGATATCAATGATTGCAATACTGTCGCGACCAATGCCGCGAACAGTGCCGCGACCTCCAGCGACCCCCATGTCGGTGGCCGGGTACGCGGTGCCGCCGCCGGCGCGGTTGCCGGTGCGGCAGGCGCGCAGGTGCGCGGCAACCAGCACGACGAGCTGTATGACCGGGTCGGTGACGATGCCAAGGAGCAATACCGACAGAACCGCGCCGGCGAAGTGGCCGCCGCCGGTGCTGCGGTCGGTGGCATGCGCCAGCGTCAGGACCGCCGTCAGGACCGGCGCGGCCAGGACGAAGCGAAAGCCCAGGCTCATGCCAGTGCCTATGCCGGCTGCCTGCAAGGGCGCGGCTATCAGGTCAACCCCTGACCAACGGGCACGCCATGCTCCTGCATGGCGTGCCCGTTTCAGAACTTGGCCAGTTCTTCCCGGCAAAACTCGACGAACAACTGCGCCGGCTTGGTCAGTTGCACCCGTTTCAACCACGCCGCCGCCAGCCCTGACAGCGCCACTGGCTCGGCTATATCCAGCATGGCCAGGCGTTGCCCGTCGTAGGTGTACTCCGAATGCGGCCGCGTCACCAGCAACGAAAAGCCAAAGCCCTGCCCGACCATGCCGCGTACCATCTCGATCGACGGCGAACTGAAGACGATATTGGGCGTCAGGCCCATTTCGTTGAACAGGCTGACGAAGTAGGTACGGCTGGGGGCGACGTCCAGCAGGATCATCGGCTCCGGGCACAGATCGCGCAGCGACACCTGGGCCTGCCCGGCGAAGCGGTGGTTCTCGGGGAGCAGCACATAGGGCTTCTGCGGCGGCATGAGCGGCTCGGCCTCGATGGTGCCGTCCAGGTCATGGTCGTAGAGGAACGCCAGGTCGAAGGTACCGGCAGTCAGGCCCTGGATCAGGTCCTGCTGCTCGCCGTCGCGCAGGCGGATATCCACCCCCGGGTAACGCTGGCGAAAGCCGGCGATCAGGCGCGGCAGGTACAGCGGTGCCACGGTTTCGAAGCAGCCGATGTCGATTTGCCCGGCCACGGTGTCGTTGTCGGCCAGGGCGTTCTGCTCGAATTCGTGGGCCATCTGCAGCAGCGACTTGGTCTTGGCATAGAAGCGCTTGCCGCTGGGCGTCAGAGACACACCCTGGGCGTGGTGGCGGATGAACAGCTGCACGCCGAAGCTTTCTTCCAGGCTCTTGATGGCCGTGGAGATGGACGGCTGGGCAATGTACAGCTGGCGTGAAGCTTCGGCCACGCTGCCGGCCTCGACGGTGGTAACGAAGTACTTGAGTTGTCGCAATGTGTAGGCCGCCACGGGCACCTCTCTGACGCCGGTCTGGGCGCGCTGGGATCATGCCTGTCACTTTACCCTCGGCAGCGGCTGGGTGGGGGCCGGGTGATGAAGGATTTACCTATGGCTTGAGCAGGTTTTTACGAGGGGCGCGATGCGCCCCCCCTTTGCTTCACTCGAAATCGATATTGGCGATTACACAGTCATCACCAATCAGCTTGTACCCTGGCCTGCAGGGCATGCCGACTACTGGCCCTATACCGCGCTTGCGCCGGGACAACGTTACCTGCGGCTCTGCACTTTCCAGCTGTTCGTGGTCAAGCGTGTCGTCTGGCTCGTTAACGGGTTCTTCTTGCATGGGGTTCACTCCTTGGTTTGGGTGGTATTGCCCGATCAACGCTACAACCCCCATTGCCACCAACCCATCTGGAACTTTGACCGTGAAGAGAAATGCTGTCGGATCGCGTTGCAGGGTTAGCGGTAAACCCGGTGCCCTGGCCAAATGCCGCTGATTGTCTTTACTGGTACTCAACGACTCCAGGCATACGGTGTGCGTTCATGAAGATCATAGTCACCAGCATCCTCGTCGACGACCAGGCCAAGGCCCTGGCTTTCTACCACTACGTACTCGGTTTCGAGCCCAAGCACGACATCCCCAGGGGCCGACACCGCTGGCTGACCCTCACCTCCCCCAACGACCCCAACGGCGTCGAGCTGCTGCTCGAGCCCGACGCGCACCCGGCCGCCAAGGTCTACAAGGCCGCGCTCAAGCAGGACGGCATCCCCGCCACCTCGTTCGGCGTGCGGGACATCCAGGCCGAATATACCCGGCTGTGCGCAGCGGGCGTGCAGTTCACCCAACCGCCTACTGCCATGGGGCCGGTCACCGTAGCGGTGTTCGATGACACTTGCGGCAACCTGATCCAGATCGCCCAGAAACACTAGCAAGCGTTCAGGGCTCCACGGGCAGGCGCAAGGTCGCGCGCAATCCGTGTGGCGTCTGGTTGCGCAACTGCACGCTGCCACCGAGGCGGGTCATGATGGTGCTGACGATCGACAACCCCAGCCCGGCGCCATTGGTCGAGCCCTTGCTGTAGAAACGCTCGAACACCCGCTGCTGGTCAACCACCGCTATGCCCGGCCCTTCGTCGTCGACGCTGACCAGCAGGGCCTGGCCTTCGCGCTGCAGTGTCACGGTGATGCGACCGCCTGCAGGCGAATGGTCCACGGCATTGGCCACCAGATTCTGCAAGGCAATACCCAACGCGCCAGCGTCGGTATGCAAATGGTAGTCGCCGGCAGCGATGTCCAGCGAAGGCTCCAGCCCGCGCTCCAGTATCCAGGGGGTAAGCTCTGCCAGGGTCTCGGCCACCACGCCCTCCAGGTCCACCCGCGGCCAGTCACGCCGGCGTGGTCGCGGCTCCAGGCGGGCCAGGGTCAACAACTGGTTGACCACCCGGGCAAGGCGGTCGACACCGCCCATCAGGAACTGCAGGGCCTTGTCCCGCTCGGCAGCGCTGTCTGCATTCAGGGCGTTCTGCGCGTGCAGGCGCAGGATGGCCAAGGGCGTGCGCATCTCGTGGGCAGCGTCGGCGATGAAACGGTGTTCGCGGCGCAGCAGGTCGTCGATCTGCCCGAGCAGGCGGTTGATCGCCGCCTGCATCGGCTCCAGCTCCTTAGGCAACGGCACCAGCTGCAACGGCTCGAGCGACTCGGCGTGTCGGGCGCGGATCACCCTGGCCATGTTCTGCAGCGGCCGCAGCCCCCAGCCTATGGCCGCCCACACCAGCAAGGCCAGGGCCAGGCTGCCGAACAGGAATGGCAACAGCGTGTGCTGCACGATGCGTTCGATCAGGTCGTTACGCACGTCGTTGCGCTCGCCCACCCAGATCACCCAGTGTTTTTCCGGCACCGGCAAGACAAAACTGCGCCAACGGCGCCCATCCACCACCACGTCGGCGAAACCCGGCACCCGCGGCGCCTGCCCCAGCTGCGGGGCGCTGGGCGTGTGTACCAGCAGCCCGCCGTCGTCGGCCCATACCTGGAAGGCCAGCTTGCTCTCGTAGCGGTGCCCCACCTTGTGGTGCCCGGCCTTGCTCAAGGCCTCGTCGAAGGCGCGGTACAACTCGTCACGGCTCTGCTCTTGCACCGGCAGGCTCATGATGCCCTGCAGCAGCCGGGCGTTCTGCGCCAGATGGGCGTCGTACACTTCGTTAATTTCGTGGCGGCTGTCGTGATAGTTGTACAGCGCCAGCAACCCACTGCCGACCAGCAACAGCAGCATCACCCGCCACAAGGTGCGTTGGCGCAACGAGCTCATGACTTGCGTTCCACCAGGTAGCCGATCCCGCGCACGGTGCGAATCAGGCCGTTGAACAGCTTCTTGCGCAGGTGGTAGATGTTCACTTCCAGGGTGTTGCTCTCCGGCTCTTCATCCCAGCCATACAGCAACTGGGTCAAGCGTTCGCGGGTGAACACCTTGCCCGGCTGGGCCAGCAGCTCGTGCAGCAGCAGGTATTCCTTGGGCGTGAGTACCACCGGCTGGCCCAGGTAGTGCACCTGCTGGCTGACCGGATCCAGGCATACCCCGGCATGCTCTATCAGCACGCGGGCGCGGCCACTACTGCGCCGCAGCAAGGCCCGCAAGCGGGCCTTGAGTTCGTTGAGGTCGAAGGGTTTGACCAGGTAGTCGTCGGCGCCGGCATCCAGCCCGGCAATGCGGTCATCGGTGGCGTCGCGGGCGGTCAGCACCAGCACCGGCAGGGTCTTCCCGGCCGCACGCAGGCGCCGCAGCAACTCGATGCCATCCAGGCGCGGCAAGCCCAGGTCGAGGATGGCCAGGTCGAACTCTTCGTGGCACAGGGCATGCAAGGCACTGGCGCCATCCTGCAACCAGTCGAGGGTATAGCCCTCGCGGCGCAGGCCGTCACAAATCCCCTCCCCCAACGCGGCGTCGTCTTCTACCAACAGCAAGCGCATGCTTAATCCTGTTTGTCCTTGATCGCTTTGAGTAAAGCATCGATTTCACCACGCCGGCCCTGGTCGGCCAACTCTCTCCCGGGCCGGGGCGGTGCCTGCAACGCCTTTTGCAGGGCGGCGCGGGCTTCGTCGTAGCGGTTTTGCCGGTACAGGTGGTCGGCCCAGAAATAGTTGCTGTCGATACCGTCCGGGTTGATCGCCAGCGCCTGGCGCAGCATGGCCTCGGCCTTGGCCTGGTCGCCGAAGCTCAATGGCCAGCCGGGCACCTGGTCGTACAGCGCGCCCAGGCTGGTGTAGGCCGAGCCTTGCAGCGCCTTGGGGTCCATGGCCAGGGCCTTTTCCAGGCTGGCGCGGGCGGCCTTGACCTTGCCCAACGCGCCCAGCCCACCGGTGGCGCCGGCCCAGCTGCTGTTGACGATGCCGTCCCAGATCAGCGGCTCGGCCGAGCCCGGATGCTGGCGCACCAACGCCGCCGACTGTGCCGCCAGGGCCTCGAATGCCCCGGCACGCTGGGCTTCGGGCAGGTTATAGCGAACCACCGCCCAGCGCTGCTGGATGGCGTTGAGTTGCTGGGTACCGGTCTGGTCGAGGGCCCAGGTGAACGGGGCGATGGCCAGCAGGCTGGCCAGTATCAGACGTTTCATTTGCTCGACTCCTTGCTGTGCCAGTTGCTGTAGCGACGGATCAGCGGCAATTGCTTGCGCAGGGCGCGGTCGACCACGCCTGGCAGCATGCCGTTAAGGCGCACGAAGAGTTTCTCCGGCCAACCCAGGTACAGTTCGCTGCGCTCGGCCTGTACCGCGTCGAGCACCGCCCGGGCGACATCCTGCGGGTCATCGACGCCTACCTTCAACGCCTGATTAAGGGCCTGCGCGGCGCTACTGTTCATCGTCGTGCGGGTAGTGCGCGGTGCGGCATACAGCACGTTCACCGAGGTGTCGGCAAGCTCGCGGCGCAATGCCTCGGAGAACCCGCGCAAGGCAAACTTGCTGGCGCAGTAGGTGGCATAGCCTGGGTAGCCGATGGAGCCATAGATCGACCCCACGTTCACCACCAGCGCACTGGGCTGGGCGCGCAGTAGCGGCAGGCACAGGCGGGTGAGCTGCACGGCGGCCTTGATGTTGAGGTCGAACAACTCGTCGAGGGCGGCCTCGTCCATCTGTTCGAGCAAGGCGAAGCGGTTGACCCCGGCGGCGTTGATCAACAGGTTGCAACTACCCATCGCCCGCGCTGCCTCCAGCACGTCACGGCGGCCTTCGGCGCAGCGCAGGTCGGCCTGCTGCCAGCGCAATTGCCCGGGGTAGCGCGCCATCAGTTCGGTCAGCTTGCCCTGCTGCCGGCTGACCGCCAGTACGCGAGCACCGGCACTGCATAGCTGGGCCGCCAACTCCAGGCCAATACCACCGCTGGCACCGGTGAGCACCGCCACGCAATCAGGCAAGCGCATGCTTTACCTCCTGCTGCGCGGTACGCGGCAGCCCTTCGAACATGGCGGTATACAGGCGATACACCACTTTGGCAGCGTGGATTACCGCCTGCTGGTCTTCGGGCTGGTCCAGACGGTTCATCAGGCCACGGTAGGTGGCCATGTGGTCCTGGTCCAGGGCGCCGTGGGAACTCAGGTAGCTGAACGCCTTGTCCGGCAGGCCGAGGCTGCTCTGCAGGGTACCGGCTGCCTGGGTGGCGAGGGCAATGCTGGTGCCTTCGAGCACGTTGACCATACCGAACAGCCCGACCGGGTTGCCACGGGCAATCTGGTCGTAGAGAAATGCCACCATCAGCTCGATGGGCAATGCCGGCCGGCCGCCGGCCACCTGGTGCGGGTCGCCACCGCAGGCGGCGATGTCATCGAGAATCCAGCGCTCATGGCCGTACTCCTCGTCGATGTACTCGCACACTGCGCCGCGCAGCCACTCCAGCCGCGCCGGCAAACGGGCCCCGCAGGCCATCATCAATGGCACGGTGTGCCGCACGTGGTGGTAGGCCTGGGTGAGAAAGGCCACATAGGCCTCGAGGCTGGCCTTGCCGGCCAGCGCGTCGCGGATGACCGGGACACTGAACAATGCCGTACGCTCGTCGGCGGTTTCCTGCTGCAGCATGTCGAAGAAAAGCATGGCAAACCTCGTAGATCATTGAAGGTCGGATAACAGGGACTGGTAACACCGCAGGATCTGTTCGCGGCGTGGCCGGCCGTTGGCGGTCAGGGTTTGCCCGGCGGCACTCAAAGGTTCGGGCAGACGCCGCCAGGCATGCACCCGGGCATAGTCCGGCAGGCCGGCATTGGCCTGGCGGATGGCCTGTTCCAGGGTGTGGTCGTCAGCCTGCGGGTCCAGCGGCCAGATCAACGCCAGGTTGTATGCCAGGCCTTCGCCGTGGACGAACGCCTGGGCGATCACCCCGCCCTGGGTCAGTTCGGCCTCGACCCATTCGGGGTTGACGTTGCGCCCGAAGCTGGTGCTGTACTGGTGCTTCTTGCGCCCGGCCAGGTACAGGAAGCCGTCGCTGTCGAAGTGGCCCAGGTCACCGGTCGACAACCACGGCTCGCTGAAGGGTGGTTCGCCCAGGTAGCCGAGCAACGCCGAACCGGCCACCTGCACTTCGCCATCTTCGGCAATGCGCACCTGCACATGCGGCAGCGGCCGCCCGACACTGCCCGCACGATGCGCCCCGGGGCGGTTGAGGCATACCACCGAAGCGCATTCGGACAAGCCATAGCCCTCGAACACCGGTAGCCCGATGGCCTGGGCCCGGGCCAGCAGGCTCGGCGCCACCCGCGCGCCGCCCACCGCCACGAAGCGCAACGGGCCGACCCGCATCAGGCCGCGCTCGATGGCAGTGACCAGCCCAAGCAGCAGTTGCGGCACCAGGATCAGGCTTTCGGCACCACTCAAGGCGATGGCGCCCAGCAATTGCTTGAAGTCGACCTGGCTGGCACCGCGAAAACCCAGTTGCGCCTGCGGATACAGGGCAATGCTCGCCCCGGCCAGCAGGGCCGCGTACAGGCCCAGGTTTTCCAGCAGCACCGCCAGAGGCAATACCGCCAGGTACTTGCCTGGCGCCGTGGGCCGGCTGGCAGCCTCCAGCTCACGCGCTACCCGCAGCATGGCCTCGGCGCTCAGGCATACGCCCTTGGGTGCACCGGTACTGCCGGAGGTGTAGGTAATCTTCGCGGTACCCGGTGGCAAGGGTGCGGCCGCTGGCGGCTGCCGGCTCCAGAAGCGCTCACCGGCAGTGAAGCCGCTGGCGTGCAAGTCGTCAGCGAAGGCCTCGTCGGCCAGCGCCAGCACCGCCCCGCTCTGTGCCAGGCAGTGGCGGCGCTGGGCGCTGCTGAAGAACGCCGGCAGAATAACGATGGGGCGCGCCGCGAACAGCGCCGCCAGGTCCCAGAACAGCGCCTCGGGACCGTTCTCCAGGGCCAGAGCGAAAGTGCCTGGTGGCTGCGCGCTCAGCCAGGCCTGGCGTTGCTCGACCTCGTCCAGCAATTGTTGATAGGTGAACGGCCCGCCAAGGCCCAGCAACGCCGGTTGCGCCCCTCGGTGGCGGGCATGCAGTTGCAACACTACCCTGAACAGCTGGCATTCACGCGGCATGGCCGGCCTCCTGCACGCTCGCGGGCAAGCCGAGCCGCTCGAAAACGCCGCCGCGGGCCAGGGCTGCATGGCCGTAGCCGATGTTGCCGACGAACACTTGCGGGTGCTGCGCGTAGTAACTGCCCCAACTGTCGGCATCGCCGTTCAGCCGGCCAGGGTCGGCCACGGCCAGCGCCGTCGGCACCAGGCCCAGGCGATGAAAGCTGTTGACCAGGGTCGCGGCACCGGTGAAGGCCACCCACTGCAAACCGCGGGCAGCCAGCAACCAGGTCACGGCAATGATCATGATCCGCGCGCTGCCGGCGCTGAGCGCGGCCAGGTTGCCCACTTCGACCAGCTGTGCACGGCTCACCGAGCTGCCAGACAGCCGGGTCACGGCCGCTTCCAGCGGCTCATCCAGATAACGCTCGAGGAAGGTCGGCCCACTGCTGGCCAGGCGTATGCCGGCGGCGGCCATCAGGCGCCCGTGGCTGTCATGCAGGCCGAGCAGTTCGGGCAGGTAGTGCTGCACGTCGGCGTGGTGCGCGCAGGCAAAGCGGGCGTGAATGAACTGTTCCAGCTCGTCGCGCCCGGGCTCCCCCGAGCGTTTCAGCGTCATGCGGGCAAGGCGCTCGCCGTGGCTGCCGATAGCCAGTGGAAACAGGCTGGCGCTGTCTGCCTGAGTCATGGCGGTCCCCCTTTCAAGTCAGGTGTTGGGGGCAGTATCAGGGGGCAATCTGAAGCCAATCTGAAGTGCTACATTTGCCATTGCCCTCACGCGCACCAACAAGGAAAACAGATGCGCCACGAATTCAGCGAAGTGCTCAACGACCTGGTCGACTACTTTCTGCTCGGCGATATCCAGTTGCTCGAGCGCTTCAAGCAACAACATGAATTGCCCGACGACCTTGCCCATGCCTTCACCCACGGCGACAGCGGCGACCAAGCCGTGCGCGAAGGGGTCGTGCTGCCACTGGCCGGGGTCGATAACCTGCCCTACCGCATCCTGTTCACCCTGGACAACCATACCCCGGCCCTGCGTGAACCCGGCAGCCGCCTGAAGCACCGCCGCAATGGTTATGTGCTGCAGGTCGAGCACGGTGCGCTGATGCTGTACACCTGGCGCATCCTGCAGCACTTCACGCCCAAGACACTGGGTGACCTGATGGCGCGTTACCAGGTGCCGGGGCGGCCGATCATCGAGCTGGACAATGGCTGGTATGACGTGGAGGTGCTGGCGGGTGCACTGGTGCGGGACGGGCTGTACGAGCCAGCGTTCGAGTTCGTGTTGAAGAAGCGCTGGAGCCGCGGCGAGGCTGCTGGGGTGGATACCGGGTATGCCTTTGGGTTGCGTGGGTATTTCGACTGATGGGTTGACTGTGCCGGCCTCTTCGCGGGCTTGCCCGCGAAGAGGCCGGTACAGTCAGCCTCAACCTTCAAGTGTGGTTGATATCGCGGTCCTTGGTCTCCGGCAGGAAGAAGATCCCCAGCACCGCCGTCATCACTGCAATCACGATCGGGTACCACAAGCCGTAATAGATATCCCCGGTCGCCGCCACCATGGCAAACGCCACGGTCGGCAGGAAGCCGCCGAACCAGCCGTTGCCGATGTGGTAAGGCAGCGACATCGAGGTGTAACGGATGCGTGCCGGGAACAGCTCCACCAGCCAGGCCGCGATCGGCCCGTAGACCATGGTCACGTAGATCACCAGAATGGTCAGCAGCAACAGCACCATCGGGTAGTGGATCTTCGCCGGGTCGGCCTTTTCCGGGTAGCCGGCTTCCTTCAACGCCCCGGTCAAGGTCGCGGTAAAGGCATCGCTCTGTGCCTTGAAGTCCGCTGCCGCCAGGCTGCGTCCATCAAAGCTTGGCAGCACCCGTTCACCAATGCGGATCTGCGCCACGCTGCCAGGTTCTGCCGCTTCGTTGGTATAGGGGATGGCCCGCTTGGCCAGCAGGCTCTTGGCGATATCGCACGAACTGGTGAATTTGGCCTTGCCCACCGGGTCGAACTGGAACGCGCACTGGGCAGGGTCTGCCATCACCACCACCGGGTTCTGCTCCTGGGCGACGAACACGTCCGGGTTGCCGTACTGGGTCAGTGCCTTGAAGATCGGGAAGTAGGTCAGCGCGGCGATGATGCAACCGGCCATGATGATTTTCTTGCGGCCGATGCGGTCGGACAGGCTGCCGAAGAAGATGAAGAACGGTGTGCCGATCAATAGCGAACCGGCAATCAGCAGGTTGGCGGTCTGCGGCTCGATCTTGAGCATCTGCAACAGGAAGAACAGCGCATAGAACTGCCCGGTGTACCACACCACGGCCTGGCCGGCGGTGCCACCGAGCAGCGCCATGACCACCACCTTGAGGTTGTCCCAGCGGGCGAACGACTCGGTCAGTGGCGCCTTGGACGCCTTGCCCTCGGCCTTCATCTTCATGAACACCGGCGACTCGTTGAGTTGCATGCGGATGTACACCGAAATCGCCAGCAGCAGTATCGACAGCAGGAATGGCACTCGCCAGCCCCAGGCCTCGAACACCTCGTTACCCATGGCCGTGCGGCAGGCCATGATCACCAGCAGCGAGAGGAACAGCCCCAGGGTGGCCGTGGTCTGGATCCAGGCGGTGAAAAAGCCGCGCCGGCCCTTGGGTGCATGTTCGGCCACGTAGGTGGCCGCACCGCCGTACTCGCCACCCAGTGCCAGGCCCTGCAGCAGGCGCAGGCTGATGAGGATGATTGGCGCTGCCACGCCGATCGTGGCATAGCTGGGCAACAGGCCCACCACAGCGGTGGACAAGCCCATGATGACGATGGTGATGAGGAAGGTGTACTTGCGCCCGATCATGTCGCCCAGGCGACCGAACACGATGGCGCCGAATGGCCGCACGGCAAAGCCGGCGGCAAAGGCCAGCAAGGCGAAGATGAACGAGGTGGTTTCATTGACCCCGGCAAAGAAGTGCTTGGCGATGATCGCCGCCAGAGAGCCGTAAAGGTAGAAGTCGTACCATTCGAATACCGTGCCCAGGGACGAGGCGAAGATGACCTTGCGCTCCTCCCGGGTGATACCGCGTTGGGGCGCGCTGCCCGTGGATGTGCTGTCGAGAACCGCCATGGGGTGCCTCCGTCTTGTCGTCATGCAGGCCGGGAGCACCTCATATTTTTTTCACCGTCGCACCCAGGCCCTGGGGGACTTGCTTTGGATATGCGAAGCACGACGAGGCTGGCCGCCTCGGATCGCAGCAAGGTAAATGAAGCATAATAGGCTTTGCCGGGATATCCACCTGAACCTTGCGCAATCCCTACCGCTCGCGGGTGTGCAGGTTGCTCATGGAGCCTCCGTTGCCAATACCGGCCCTTTCAGCTCGACCTGGTTGCCATCGGGGTCGTAGCAGTACAGCGACAGCCCCTCGCCTTCGGCGCCATAGCGTTTTTCGGCAGGTTCGACTTTAACCCCTGCAGCTTGCAGGTATGCCGTAAGTGCCGCCTCGTCGAACGGCTCGATGCGCAGGCAGAAATGGTGCAGGTTGCGCCCCTCGGCCCCCGGCGCCGCACCACCTGGCTGGCCCAGGGGACCATCCAGGGTCACCAGGTCGATCATCGCCGTGCCCGTGGCCAGGTGGACCATGCCCAGGTCGTCGCGCACGCGGCTGACCGTGCAGCCGAGCAGTTCGGTGTAGAAGGCGACACTGCGCTTCAGGTCGCTGACCCGCAGGACGAGGTGGTCGATGTGCTTGATGACGAATGGTCGCATGCCAAGGCTCCTTGTGGCCGCTGGATTCCTGTGGGAGCGGGCGTTCCCGCTTTGGCTCATTGGTTTGCCAGGGGCCTGTAGGAGCAGCCTTGTGCTGCATAGAGGTCGGTACTGACAATGCTTGTCTGTTGACTTTACCGGCCTCTTCGCAGCACAAGGCTGCTCCTACAAAGGACGCACCAAGCGAGCGATATCTGTTATCTGCGCGACAGCGCAGCCCAAAGAGCTGGACAACCTCCCACAAGGGATCACGCAAGCCCGATGAGATTCGCCACCATAGCCCACGTGCGCATGGCATGACCATATGCAGTTATTCGTTTACCAACCGTTGCAGAACGCCCCCTTCATGGCGGGTGAGGATGCGCAGCAGTTGATCGACCAGCGCCCGGTCCGGCGCATCCAGGTGGAAGTGGTGCCCGCCCGGATGCCAGGAGATCTTCGCCTGGCTGGGCAAGGCCGCCTGGCGCCGGGTAAAGGCTTCGCCGGTGAATGCCCCCTGGCGCCCGAACAGCAGGTACAACGGGCAACGGATCTGGCTGAGCAGGTCGCAGGCTTCGCGCTCGGTCAGCGGCATGGGTTCGGGCAGCACCAGGCGTGGGTCGTGGCGCCAGCAATAGCCCTCGCCCAGTTGCAGCAGGTCACGCAGCGCCAGCAGCCGTGCTGCCTCTTCCGACAGCTCGGTGTCCAGGCGCTCGCGGCGTTGTTCCAACGCCGTGTCCAGGTCCTCGAAACGGTCGACGTCCGGCTCGGCAAAACCCTGCAGCTGGCTGCGCTGCACCATGCGCTTGAGCCGGTAGGCCCGGGCCAGGTGCTGCACGCGGTCATCCTCGGCCACCGTGAACGGTGCGCCCATGCCGTCGAGGAAGGTCATGCTGGCAATACCGCTGGTCATGGCCGCCAGCAGCGATGCCACCCCGGTACCCATGCCATGGGCCAGCACATGGAATTGCGACAGGCCCAGGCTGTCGGTCACTGCCAGCATGTCCTCGGCATGTTCCCACAGGTAGTAGCCACTGTCGTGGCGGCGATGGTCCGAGCGGCCGTGGCCAACCAGGTCGGGGGCGACCACGAAGCAGCCGTCGAGCATCGGTGCCAGGCGTTCGAACGAGGCGGCATTGTCCAGCCAGCCATGCAGAGCCAGCACCGGGATGCCGTCCTCCGCCCCCCAGGTGCGTACCGCTATTTCAATGCCGTCGAGGTCCAGCAGGTGATCCTTGGGACTGCACAGCGAATGCATCGTAGTTCTCCCTGATAGAACGCCGGCCCATGGCCAGGCATCACATGACGCCGGCCCATACCCCACGTGCCGGCGTCATCCACACGACATGCCTACCCCATGCCTTGCTTCACCATCTCCCAACAACCCTGCCCGCGCTGCTCCCCTACCGACGCTCTCGTGCACAGGACCGACCTGTGCATTCAACTAAATACCACCGCATGCCGAGGCGAAACCTGTCGACTGGCCCCTCCATCGACCACGGAGACTTCAGCATGCCCAGCACACCCATGCCTTTCCATCAGGCCCAGATTGTCCGTAACCTGCCTGACTGGTGCCGAACGATGCACCCTGACCATACCCGCCGCGTCGTACAGAGCATCCGCAAGGACTACCTCGACGAAAACGGTTCGCCTTACGCCTGGTACACCGCAGCCAGCGATGAAGACAAGGCGCGTTTACGGCAGCTGATCAGCGCCCGCGATGCCGAGTTCAAAGCTCTGCGGGCCTTGCTCGAAGACTTCAGGCAGATCAGCGAATTCTGCAAGCCTTTGCTCGAGAGCCGGTTGGGCCCGGATGTCAAAGCGGACAAGGCCCAGTACCTGCACCAGCCGTTCAAGGTGTACACCACGCTGGTGAATGTCCCCGGCCTCGATTTCTCACTCGGCGGTGACGATACGTACATCAAGCGCCCCGAAGGGTCACCACAGAAGCGCACGCTGCTGGAGGCCGCCCTGCACAATTTCGAAGGAACCGACGAAGTGGGCCCGTTCGACACCCTGACCCTTGGCCCGGACGACGACGCCTCACTTCCAGGGCTCGAGCCCGAAGCGTTCGTGAACCTTTGCCGAAGCCTGGACCTCGGCCAGCAGTATCAAGACCACCTGCAGGGCATTTATGAAGGCTCCAGAAAGGCCGCGATCGAACAGCAGTGGATCGATGCAAGCCAGCAGGCACTGAAAACCGAGGCAATGATCGCCTACCTCAAGGGCCTGTTGACGCTCAAAGGCCACAATGCTCTGGTACAGCTATGCGACAACGAAAGCACGCCGCGTTACGGCGAACACAAGCTTCGCTGCTGGCGCTTCAGCCTGTTCGGCATCCCGCTTCATGGCGTACTGCTGATAGGCCCTGATGAAGCCGACCAGACCAACCCCTGCATGCTCTACATTCCCCACGATTCCGAACACCCGGTGAGGGAGTTTGCTTCCTTGCAAAAGGCCGGCTCGCTCATGCGTCAACGCCTGCTGCAAACCACGTTTCGCCAGCACTTGATCAGCTTCGCTGACCAGGACAACCAGATCGAGCTCAGCCGCAAGCTCGAAAATGCCCTGTTCGAGCATGGCACCTCCACGCGCAAACCCAAGGACAAGCCTGAGCTGCACTTCAAGCGAACCCGCCTGGCCTTTCCCATCTGGCAAGTGCTTTACAGGGACCACAAGCGCCGCATCAAGGCGAATGCCAGAACGATCGCAGTACCGACCGCAGATGCCGACGCCAAGGCACGCAAGGTACGGCTGCAGCACTGGCTGGACGCAGGCATGAACGTACTGAACGTGGCCGCCTTCTTCGTGCCTGGGCTGGATGCCGCGATGCTTGGAGTATTTGCCTACGACCTCATGGATTCGGTATTCACCGGGTTCGAAGCCTGGGAAGAAGGCGATACCCAGGAAGCGCTGCAACAACTCGAGTCACTGGCCATCAATGCCGCCGTGATCGCCGGTTTTGCCGTCGGCAGCGGCGCGGTCAAGGCATCAGGGTTCGTCGATGCGCTGGAAAGCGTCTGGAAAGGTGGCCGCGAACGGCTTTGGCACCCAGACATGGGCCCTTACAGCACTTCGAGCTCGTTGCCGGTGGGTGTGCAGAAAAATGCCCAAGGGCTCTACATCATCGATGGCAAAACCCACGTTTGGCTTCAAGGCAAACTGTATGAGGTGTTCGAAACCGACGGACAGTGGCATGTGCGCCACCCGGACGCCCCCGATGCCTACACTCCGGCCTTGCGCTACCTCGGCGACCAGCGCTGGCAGTTGGCCCACGACAACCCGCTCGAATGGGACGATGCGCAGTTGCTCGAGGGGCTGGGCCGGTTCGGCCAGGGGCTGGATGCATCGGAGCAACTTGCCGCATTGCGCATTACCGAAGTCGACGCAGACACCTTGCGTCGCAGCCAGGTCACCGGCTCGCAGCCGCCGGCTCTGCTGGCCGATACCTTGCTGCGCCTGCGACTGGCTGACGACGTGGAGGGCATCATCACCCGAGTACGTCATGGCCAGCCTTTGGCTGCACATATGAACTTCGCGCTGCCGGAACTGGTACAGCTGCCTGGCTGGCCCGCGAACTACAGGCTGAAGGTCTTCACCGGTGCCGAAAAGTGGGGGGACGCAGTCTACTTCGGTGCGGAGCCAAAAGCCGACACGCTGCAGATCGAGATCGGCCGCGAAGAGCTTGACGATGGCGAACTGAGCAAGATTGTCCTGGCGGGGATGGATGAAGATGTCATAGAGCAGCTACTACCCGATACGCCAGTAGAGCAGCGCCCGGGCGCCCTTAACGAGCTATTGGCCAACCGCCTGTCAGCACGTCGTCGCGAAGTCTTCGCGAGCATGCTGGAAAGCCATCGCGCACCGCTTGGCGACGAAGCGCAGACCTTGGGCCGCCAGTTCCCCGGTTTGCCTGACAATGCCCTGGAAGAACTCGTCGCGAATGCCGACAGCACCGAACGCGAACGCCTGAAGAACGGGCGCGTGCCCTTGCGCGTGGCTGAAGAAGCCCGCTACCTGCAAGCTCGTGCCCGCCTCGATCGTGCCTTGACCGGCCTGTACCGAGCAGACCTGGCCAATGCCGACAGCCAACTGCTGCGTGATGCATTGGTAGCCGAACAGCCGCAGGCGAGTGAAGCCGAGCTGTTCGCCAGCGCCCTCGCCGACCGCTCGGGCTGCGCGGTGCTGCTCGGCCAGCAGCCAATCAGGCCTGGTTTTCGCTCACCCATGCGCCTGGCACATGGGCGAATCGGTTACCCGCTCAGTGGCCGAGGAGCAGGCCCTTTCGGCGAAAGCGCCGCGACACGCCGGCTCAAGTCACTTTTCCCCTCACTGAACAGCAACGAGATCAGCGCCTTGAGAGCCGAACTGAGCCAGACCGGTGACCTGGGCACGGCAGTGCGGCAACTGCAGGCAGAGTGGCAAGATCTGAAACGCTATCTGGAAACGTGGTACCTGACCGCACGCAACATCAGCCAGCGCTTCGAGCGACAACAATGCGCCGACCGCCTCAAAGCCGCCTGGCGACGGGAGGGTCCCGGCAACCTGGGCACACTCGTGCTGGAGCGAATGCAGTTAGGCGAGTTGCCAGCGATCACAGCCAGCCTGCCCCACATCCGTGAACTCAAGCTGGACGAGCTGCAACTGCAACGACTGGACAGGGCGTTCCTGTCACGCTTCCCCAACCTGCAAGTGCTGGAAGTGACCAACAACCGTACAATCGACGCGCAAGCACTGTTCGAGGCACTTGAATCGGTGCCCAGGCTGCGCACGCTGGATCTGACCAACAACACCCTTACTACCCTCTCACCCACCGCACAACGTGTGCTGGCGGCGATGCCAGACCTGCGCCAACTGAATTTGCGCCGCAACCAGCTGACACTGGATGAAGCGACATTGACTTTCCTCTGCGGCCGGCCATTGGATGTCCTGAGGCTGGGGCACAATCGCATCACGCTCGATGAAAACCTCTCCACGCGCTTTCAGGACATGATCCATCCGCAGCAACTGGACCTGGACTTCAACCCGCTGCAGCACGCGCCTGATGTACGCTACATGGCGCGGCTGCAGCGCCTGAACCTATCCAATGCTCAGTTGCAGGCATTTCCTAGTGGCCTGACCACGTTGATGAATCAGCCACAGTACCAGTTGCGCTACCTGGACCTCTCATCCAACCGTATTCACCATGTTCCAGACCTCGAAGGTATCCTGCGCAGCCCCTATGCGCGGGACGTCGCCGCCCGCTTGCCCGAGCGCCGCTGGCTCTTCAACTACAACGATCTGGAGACCGAGTCGGCCAGGCGCCTGGGAGCCAGCGGCGTCAGTATCTTCGAGCACACGCCCGAAAGACAGGAGTGGCAAGGGTTCTGGCGCAATGTCGCGACAGACCCTCAAAAGCAGCTGTGGTCCGACCTGTTCGACCAGAACGACAATGGCGACCTGCAAGCGGTATTGGAGCCCCTGACCTACTCCTTGGTAGCGCGAAGGGATCCGGATGGCCTGCGTGCCCGAGTGTGGGCACTGTTGAAGCAGGCCCACGAGGATACAGCGCTGCGCGAGCGGTTGAACGAGGTGGCGCATACCTTCCCACCCACTTGCGGTGATGCCGGCGCAGATGCATTCAGCGCCCTGGAAGTGGAGTTGCTGGCCAGCCAGGCCTCAGGGCGGGCACGGGACACGGCCAAGCCGCTGCTCGACCTTTACCGCAAGCTGTATCGTCGCGAAAAAGTCAACGAACTGGCGGACCGCATCAGCACGCATCGCATCGTGCGCAGGGCGGCGCTAGGTGGAGATGCCGGTCAGTTACCGGACCTTGACGTGCTGGATGTCCCTGCGGCAATCCCTGATGCGGTCCTGGCCAGAGAACGGGTCGACGATATCGAAGTTCGCCTGGCACTGCGCCAGTCCTTGGCCGAAGAGCTCGATTTCCCCGAACCTAGCAGCGGCATGATTTATCGCCATTTCGCCAACATAAACCAGCAAATCGTCGACAACGTCCGGGCTGCCGTGCTCGAACTCGATGCCGATTCCACCACCCGACAGCAGTGGACGAGCAAACAGCCGGTCTGGGCTGACTACCTCAAGCGCCATTATGCCAGCCAGTTCGAAGCCATTACCGACTTCTGGCGCCCGGGCCTCGATTACCTGTTCTATTGCCTGGATGAAACTCAGGAGCCGGTCACGCACCTGGACGACGCGATATTACGTGCATTGGCCCCGGAAATGCCTGACCCTGCACTGGACGAAAACGGCACGCTACGTCGGGTTCCTCTCAATGAGCAAGCCTATGTCAGGGCTACGAAAGCCTTGACCGAGGCACAGCAGGAGGTGGAAGCCGGGCTACTGCTGAGCCTTACCCGGCAAGCGGACGTCCTCGATGCCTGAAGGCTGATCAATGACCTCGCAGGTCTTCGAAGAAGGCCTGCCGCCCATCCACCTGGCTCGACGCACGCGGCGCTGCCGCCGCCTCTGCATTGGCCGCCTCCACATGCCAATAGCAGTGCCTGACCGCGCGGGTTACCGCCACATAGGCCAGGCGCTGCACCTCTTCCTTCTGTGCGGTATCGAACGGCTGGGCATCACCGGCCTTGCCCAACCCGGCCTGGCGATACACCTGGTTCTTGTAGGGCGAGCTGGTCAGGTACTGACAGTCGCCCAGCATGAACACTGCATCGGCCTGCAAGCCTTTGGCACTGTGGTAGGTCAACTGGCGCAAACGGCGCTGCTCGGCCGGCAACGCCGCTTCGGCGTGCAGCACGCCCTGCAGGTGCTCGTTCATCAGCGCCCTGTCGCTGCCCTTGCGGTAAAGCATCATCACCGTCTCGCCACGCTGGTAGTGCTCGATCAGCGTTTCACCCAGGGCTGCCTCGTCACGGTCGAATACCTTGACCGGCGAGCCTGGCAACTCGGCCGCCGGGCCACTGGCCCGGGCTTTCTTGCCGGCTATCGCCGGGGTGCCCTTGACCAGGTGCTCGGCCGCGTCGATCACCTGCTGCTGGCAACGGTAGTTGTCGACCAGCATCACCCGGGTGTTGGCCGGCGACGGGAAGGCCTTGGTGAACTCCATGAAGTACTTGGGCGAACTGCCACGCCAGCCGTAGATCGACTGCCAGTCGTCGCCCACACACAGCAGCGACGAATGCTGGGCATGGCGCCCGATGTGCATCGCCGGGCCGCGACGACGGATCTCGGCGAGGCTGGCCCGCAACCAGCTGACGATCTGCGGCGACACATCCTGGAACTCGTCGATCATCAGGTGCGCCAGCGGCCGCAGCAACGGGTCGGGCAGCAGTTGCAGGTTTTCCGGGTTGTTCTCGCCGAACAAGGCGAACATGCGGTTGTAGCTCATCACCGGCGGCGACTGGTCCAGCAGGTGGGCCTCCAGGGCCTTCCAGTACAGGGCCAGGGCCTCGAAAAACAGCGCATCGCTGTCGCCGGAGGGGAAGCTCATCGCCGCCACGGCAGTGTTCACTTCCAGGCCGAGGTTCTCGATGAAATTCGCCGCGCCGACAAAGGCATCGAGCAGTGGCGCCGGGGCCAGTTCGCCCTTGACCTTGTATTCAAAGCCGGGGCCGGCCACGGCATCACCGGCCAGCGAGGCTGCCAGGCGCCGGGCCATGGCGTAGTTGTCGAGCCAGATCAGCGGCTGGTCGCAAAATGCCTGCAACAGGGTGCGCTTGACCGCCCACTCGGCACGCACCGCCAGCTTGGCGCCGGGGCGCTGGTACTGCGCGCTTTCCGCAGGGTCGAAGCCCAGCACGAGCAAAGGCCCCTGGCCGGCCAGACGACCATGCACATGGAAGCGGCTGCCACGGATCTCGATGGTCTCGCGGCAGGGTTCGATGCCCTTGATCGGCCAGGCGCCGGCGGCGAACCACAGGTCTTCGATCACATCGCACAGTTCTTCGTCGCGCTGGGCAGCCAACTGGGTTACCTGGGCGCGCTTCTGCACATCGGGGTTGTTCGGGTCCAGCGGCTTCAGCTGCAGGGCTTCGCTGCGCAACAGGCCGACCAGTTCGGCAAAGCGCGGGCTCTCGCCCAGCAGCGTGCTGTAGCACTGGTTCAGCTGCTGGCGCTGGGCATCGTTCAGGCGCAGGTCGAACGGGTTGCTCTCGGCCTCGGCTTCACGCCCGGCCGGCATCTCGTTGCCCAGCGTTTCGAACGCGCGCACCTGGCCAAAGCCCGGCAGGCTGCGCACCAGCGGCAGGATGCGCGAATGGAACGTGCGCACAAGCTCGCGGGCCTGTGGCGGTTGCAGGTTGATCTGCCACAGGGCGAAAACCTGCAGCAGGCGCTTGATGAAGTCCTTGCGCGACTCACGGGTGAAGGTGACCACGGTCATCGCATCCAGCTCGTAGCCCAGGTAGTGGCGCAACAGCAGGATGCGCAGCACCAGCGAGGTGGACTTGCCCGCCCCGGCCCCTGCCACCACGCAGGTGGACGGTGTGTCACTGAAAATCAGCTTCCATTGCGCGGCACTGGGTTGCGCCTCGGCGGGCAGACGCTGGGCGACATCGGCCTTGAAACGCTTTTTCAGCTCGGCAGTCAGCGGCAGGCGCCAGTCATCGAACAGGTTGTCATCCCGGCCCGGTACGGCGGCGGTGTCTGGCCGGGTGTCGCGGATCACCAGCACCTGGCGCCCGGCCTCGTAACCTTCCACCCGCCCGCGTTCGAACCCTTCACGCACGCCATCGGCATGGCCACTGCGCTGGCCGCTGGCGTGGCCGAGGAACCAGGAGTCGCGGTGCTGGGCCTGCAAGCGGGTCAGGCCACGCCCCAGCAGGCGGGCCGCCAGGCGGCGAAACCAAGGCAGCTGTGCAGGAGGGGTAAGGTCGGCGGGGGCCTGGGGTTGCTCGTGGGCCACGGTCACTCCGTTGAAAAACAAAATCAGCGGGCATGTTCGCCGCATCGACAAAAAATCGCCAGCGAATGCTTGCAGATCAGTGGATTAGGCGATGAAGCGAATAAAACACTCTATCGCATTAAATCAACTTTACTGATTGTTTTAAGCCGATATTTACGCTTATTTTCGATGCTTCTTTGACGCATCATGGCCTCATTCCACTGATTCAAGGAGCACGACCATGCTGCAACTGCGACCGTTCGAAAGCCTCGGCCACGCCAACCACGGCTGGCTCGACGCCCACCACCATTTCTCGTTTGCCGAGTACTACGACCCGGCGCGCATGCACTGGGGCAACCTGCGGGTGTGGAACGACGACCTGATCGCTGCCGGCAGCGGCTTCCCGCCGCACCCGCACCGCGACATGGAAATCATCACCTATGTGCGTGAAGGCGCGATCAGTCACCAGGACAGCCTGGGTAACAAAGGCCGTACCGAAGCCGGTGACGTGCAGGTGATGAGCGCCGGCACTGGCATCGTGCATAGCGAGTACAACCTGGAAGACGTCGACACGCGTATTTTCCAGATCTGGATCGTGCCGGAGCGCACCGGCGAACCACCGCAATGGGGTACCCGGCCGTTCCCCAAAGGTGAGCGTGGCGAAGGCTTCGTAACCCTGGCCAGCGGCCGTGCGGGCGATGAGGACAGCCTGCAGATCCGCACCGATGCGCGGCTGGTGGCTGCCACCCTGCGGGCCGGTGAAACTGCCGAGTACCGCTTCGATACCGCTCGCCGGGGTTACCTGGTGCCGGCCAAGGGGCTGGTGGAGGTCAACGGGCTGCGTGCCAAGGCGCGCGATGGCGTGGCGATCGAGCAGGAGGAGGTGCTGCGGGTGACCGCCATCGAGGACAGCGAGATCGTGCTGGTGGATGTGGCCTGACGGGTGACGCGTACCTGTGGGATGACTTTGCCCATGCTACCCGCGACGGGTTGGTGGGCGAGGTGGAACGGCTCAAGGGCGGTGTGGCGCGGGTGGTGTTCGACTTCAGGCCAGCGGCCGCGGGCCTTGCAAACGGCTTGAGATTGCCGGGGCTGCTTTGCAGCCCTTTCGCGACCAAGGCCGCTCCCACAGAACTGCACATGCCTAATTGAATTAGCAGGGACCCTGTGGGAGCGGGCAAGCCCGCGAACACCGGCGGAGCCGGTGCCATCCTCCGCGTCGCCTGCTTCGCGGGCGCGCCCGCTCCCACAAGGGAATGTGACACGCTCTCGAACATTGTTCCCTATGCAACAGCGCAGCCCAAAGGGCTGGGCACTCTTCCACAGAACTGCACACGACTCATTGAATTAGCAGGGACTCTGTGGGAGCGGCTGAAGCCGCGAACATCGGCGCAGCCGGTGCCATGCTCCGCGTTGGATTCTTCGCGGCTAAAGCTACCCCGCATCATGACGACATGCACTAGCCTCGTGCGGCCAGTTCAGCGAGCACCTCGGCCGAGGTGGTGACCTGGCGGAAGTGATGCTTCCACAGGTCGGTGCCCAGCTTGCCCGACCTGTCCAGCGAAGACCCTACAGTCATGTCCGTGACCAGGGTGGGCATCAGCCCCGCATCGAACAGGGCAAAACCGGCGGCCAGCACGCAAGTTTCGGTCTGCAGCCCACATACCAGCACCCTCTCCACGCCCAGTTGCCGGATGTACTCGATGGCCTCTGCGCTCTGCCCGTAGCCATGCTTGACGAACACCTGATCAGCTTCGACCAGGCTCTCGTCCTCCGCCGCCGGGTGCCAGCCAAGCTGGCGCTCGAACGGCGTGACCTGTTCATCGTGCAACTCGACCGAGGCAATGGTGGGGATGTTGGCCGACAACCGACGCAGGCCATCGACCAGCCACTCGGGCGGGCTGAAGGTGGACTGGACATCGACAATGAGCAAAACCTGGCGCATGGGCGGATTCCGGGCATGGGCAAAGGCGCGGAGTATAACGCGATCGCCTGTGGGAAAGGCCTCAATGCCACGCTGCCAGGTTGTCCCCCTGGCGATCGCCAAGCACTTCCACCAGGCGCCCGCTGCGCAGGTGATCGGCCAGGCTCCACTCGGCCCGCAACAGGATACCCTGCCCGTCCAGCGCCCAGTTCAGGGCGACCTCGCCATCATTGGTGCTGAGGCTGCCATGCACCTTCACCGACTCGCTCTGCTTGCCGCGGCTCAGCCGCCAGATACCGAACGCGGCGTCATTCTGGCGTAACACGATGCAGGTTACTCCCACAGGTTCTCCACAGGGCTGAGTATTGTGGGGTATCTGTGAGTTATCTGTTGCCTGAACCAACCTCTTCGCGGGCAAGCCCGCTCCTACAGGGGTATCACCAAGCCTGAGGGCAGTGATATCCCTGTGGGAGCGGGCTTGCCCGCGAATGGGCCGCAGAGCGGCCCTTGCTGCGTCCTCCCAGGCCCTCAACCTGCCAGGTTGAAGTCCGCTACGGTCACCGTGGTTGCATCCGCCACCCCCACCAGGCGGATGGAGTCGGTAGCACCGATGCTGACCAGCGTGTCATTGCCGACATCGGCGATGGTGACGTTGGCGGCAAAGGTGGCCGCGGTAATGTTGAGGGCAGAGATATCCAGCCGGTCCTGGCCACCCTGCGGGACTGCGTCGAAGTTGATGATCAGGTCATTGCCGAAGCCTGCACTGAACAGGAAGACATCATTGCCATCGGTGGCCATCATCGTGTCGTTGCCGGCACCGCCCTCGACGGTATCGTTACCCGCCCCACCGTTGAGGAAGTCATTGCCGGCACCGCCCTGCAAGGTGTCATTGCCAACGTCACCAAACAGCGTGTCGTTGCCATCGCCACCCTGCAGCACATCGACGCCGTTGCCGCCGTCAAGGTTGTCATCGCCGGCACCACCCTGCAGGCTATCGTTGCCGGCGTCCCCGAACAGCGAGTCGTTACCGGCGCCGCCGTCGAGGGTGTCGTTGCCAGCGCCACCGTTCAGGGTGTCGCTGCCCAGGCCACCGAGCAACTGGTCGTTGCCGCCATCGCCGTTGAGGGTGTCGTTACCCGCCGCGCCGGTAATGATGTTCGCCAAGCCATTGCCGGTACCGGTGAAGTTGCCCGCCCCGATGTAGGTCAGGTTCTCGACGTTGGCACCCAGCGTGTAGCTGGCCGCCGTGGCACGCACGGTATCCGTACCGGCAGCCGTAGCCTCGACTACCACATCCCCGGCGTTGTCCACCACATAGGTGTCGTTGCCCAGGCCACCGACCAGGCGGTCGATACCGGCACCGCCATTGAGCAGGTCATTGCCAGCACCACCGGTGATGGTGTTGGCCAGCGTGTTGCCAGTACCCGTGAAGTTGCCTGCCCCGGTAAAGGTCAGGTTTTCGACGTTGGCACCCAGGGTGTAGCTGGCAAGGGTGGTCTGCACCAGGTCGACACCGCCGTTCAGCGCCTCGCTCACGGTATCGCCGAGGTTGTCGACCACGAAGGTATCGTTGCCTGCACCGCCAACCATGGCATCCGCACCAAGCCCGCCGTTGAGGGTATCGTTGCCGGCACCGCCGTCGAGGCTGTCGGGGTCGTTACCCCCGTTGAGGATGTCGTTACCATCACCGCCGAACAGTTGGTCGGCGCCGCCAAGGCCGTTGAGCACATCGTTGCCGCCCAGCCCCGAGAGCGTGTCGTTGCCCGCGCCACCGGTCAGGGTGTTGGCCCCGGCAGTACCGACCAGCACCACGCCTGCCGGCGGCACCACCGCCGCAGTCGCTGCCGATGTCAGCGATTCCAGGGTGCCGAAGGCGTCGGTGTAGCTCACGACCACCCGCAACTGCCGGTTACCCTGTTCGAAGCCCGGAGTGAAGGTTGCAGCAGTGGCACCCGCGATGTTGCTGAAGGTGCCGCCAATGTTCTGCTGCCACTGGAAGCTGAACGCGCCCAGCCCATCCAGGTCGGCGATACTGCCGGTGAGGGCGGTCAGCGTCTGGCCCTGGTCTGGCGTGGTGTCGCTGATCAGCACGGCACCGGTGGGCGCATCGTTGACGTTGGCCACCGGGTCGAGGATGTCGGAGGCGATGCTTTCCTGTACACCGAAGTCATCCACGTAGCTGACCACCACCCGCATGTTCTGCCCCACCTGGTTCTGGGTAAGGAGGAAGGTGCTGTTGATGGCGCCAGCAATGTCGACCCAGCCGGTACCCCGGTTTGACTGCCACTGGAAGGTGAACCGCGGGTTGCTCAGGCCGTCGGCATCGACAATGGTTGCCGGGTTGGCGGTGAGCGTCTGGTTCTGCACCAGCAGCCCGGTCACGGTAGGCCCGGCGGTCGGCGCGTTGTTCGGCGCCGAATCGACGATTTCCAGCGTGCCCTTGGTGTCCTGGTACACCGCGCGTACGCGGATGTTCAGCCCCGCCACATCGTCCGTGACCCGGTAGGTGGTACCGACAGCTCGCGAAACCTCGCCGGCAGCAACGAAGGTGATGTCTTCATAGACCCCCGAACCTGGCAGGGTCTCTACTTGCCAGTAGTACGCCACCGGGCCGGTGATCGCACCGGTCAGGTTGGTTGCGCTGACATTGTCCGCGTCATGTACCGCCAGCGGGGTAACCCGCAGCAGCTGGCCGCTTACCGGTGTGTCGTCACGCACGCCGGTGGCAGCGTCAAGGATCACCAGGCTGCCGGTGGGGCCGGCGTTGACGGCGGTACCCACACCGGAAGCTTGCGAGCCATCCGAGAACTGCAGGCGCTCGATGCCGGTCAGGCGGTCGACACCATCACGCCCGGCCACCGAGTCGGTGACGATCACCGAGTTGCCATCGACTACCACGCTGTAGTCGCTGGCCACCCCGGAGTACACCGCCGTGTCGTAGCTGTCGGTGCCGTTGAGGATTTCGCGAACGATCACCAGCTGGCCCGGGTTGTAGGTGCCTTTGAGCATCAGCGGCACCATCGGCTCCATGCTGTCGAAGCTGGCGATTTCCGGGCCGGTGCCGTCGCTGTTGGCGCGCACGCTGATGCGCACGTTCAGCCACTTGTCACCGTCGAGGATGTCGTCGCCGCCGCGGCCTTCGATCAGGTCGCTGCCGCTGCCACCGAGGATGATGTTGCCACCATCGTAGAACGTTGCACCGGCGGCCAGCAGGCTGGACAGGCCGTTGATCAGGCTGATGTTGGTCAGTACGCTGCCGTTGGCGCCATTGGTCGGCAAGGTGGCAGAGGTTTCGCTGTCACCACGCAGGAAGTCACCATGAGCCGACCCCGACAGGCCTTCCATGATGTCGAAACGCACCAGCGCAGACGCGCCCGAGCCCGGTACCGGCGGCACATTGAAGAAGCGGTCGCTGAAGTCGACAGTCACGCCCTGGGCCAGCCCCTTGAAGGTCGCCCAGTCGTAGCCGGAACCACCGATGTAGCGGTCACCGAAGCCCAGGCTGCCGACCATGATGTCGTCACCGCCTTCACCGTTGAACTTGTCGTTCTCGTTGCCACCGATGAACACGTCGTTGCCGATGACCGGGTCGTTGCCGAGCGGGTCGAAGTTGTCGCCAGGCGCACCGTCCGAGGTGCCCTTCTCGATCCAGTCGTCACCTTCGTTGCCCATGTCCTGCTCGTTGGCCTTGCTGCCCAGGATGAAGTCGTTGCCCTGGCCGCCAATGGCTTCGGAGGCGTCCTCACCGGTGACGATGAAGTCGTTGCCGAAACCGCCGATGATCAGGTTGACGCCATTACCGCCGTGCAGCACATCGTTGCCGTCGCCGCCCTGGATGTTGTCGTCACCACCCATGTCGCTGATGATGTCGTCGCCGGCACCACCACGCAGTTGGTCGTTGCCGTCGCCACCCTCGATGCGGTCGTTGCCGCCATCGCCCCAGACAGTGTCGTCACCCTCGCTGGAAACCAGGATGTCGTCACCGTTGGTGCCACCCAGCACGATGTGCTGGTCACCGGCGTAGCGGATGTAGTTGGTGTCCGGGCCTACTGTCAGCGGGCTGTCGCGGAACACCACCTGCTCGCCGTTTTCGCCCACTGGGTCGGCATTGCCCAGCCCTTCGTTGAACTGCTTGCTCTGGTCCACTTCCAGGTAGAAGCCAACGTCGGAGAACACCAGGCCCGGCAAGTGGGTGGCCGAAGTGTTGGCCATGATCAGCTTGGCGAACGAGTTGCTTTCCAGCTCGGCGTTCATCGACAGGCCGGCGGTGCGCTCCAGGTAGTAGAAACGGTCGCCGTCCTGCAGTTTCTCCATCTGGTTTTCGAACACGAAGTTGAACGTGCTGCCCAGCATGCCGCCGAACGGGGTTTTCGCCTCCGCCAGGCCACCGATCCACAGGTCGATAGCATCGACACCGGTCACGGTCACTGCCCGCAGGTCATCGACGGTGCCGAGCACGCCATCCTTGCCAGGCAGGGTGACGTTGGCGTAGGCGCCGGTGCTGTTGAGGAACTCCAGGCGATCGGCTGGCGCGCCGTCGCCGCCGAACACCAGGGCCATGGCCGCCGCGCGTTTCTCCAGCAACGTGGTGGCCCCGGTGATGGTGCTGTGGGTGCCGTAGGCGGCGATGAAGTTGATCAACGACTCCGGATGCTTCAGGTGCTGTACCAGGTCGACCCAGCTGGTGTACGGCTTGAGCTGGGTATCGCCAGTTTGCGCGTAGATGTCCCGACGCACTGCGTTCAGCGAAGGGATACCGACGTCGCGGCCCCGAGCGATGTTGATCGCCGGCAGGTCCAGCGGCAGGCCGAGCAGGTTGTTGCGCAGCGCCTCGGTGACGAACTCATCGATTTCGTTACCGGCCTGGCGGGTTACCCCGCGCACGATGGCGCTGGTGGCATCCTCGGGGGTGACGCCACTGGCGGCATACGCCAGCGGGTTGAGGAACGCCGCGATCAGGCCCAGTTGCTGGTCGGGGTTGGCGCTGGCCGGGTCACTGATGACGGTGAAGTCGACGTCGAAGCGGTCGACGGTTTCGGTCAGCATCGAGTGGCCGAAGCGGTACACGGTGTGGGCGAATTCGGCCACGATCGACGCATCGAGGTCGACGTCATACACCTGGGTCGGGGCGAAGAACAAGTCGACCCGCGGCTGCACGGTACGGGCGAACTCCTCGAACACCAGGTGCTGGTACTGCATCTCGGTACCGAACTTGGCGGCCTGGAACAGCCGCTCGCCATTCCACACCAGTGCGTCGATCTCGGCCTGGTTGGCCGGCAGCGCGCTCAACGGGTTGAGCAGCCACTCGTTGATGAAGGCCAGGTCACCCGAGTCGAGTACGGTGTCCATGGTCTGCGCCACCAGCCGGTTGTGCTCGGAGTGGAAGATCGCATGCACGGCGGTCAGGCCGATGTTCTCGTTGACCCTGCCGTCGCCGGCGATGTAGTGCGCATCGAGCAGCTCGTTGTCGTAGGCCAGGTTGGCGCCAGTCTGCGGGTTCACCGGCACGGCGTTGCCGACATCGGTATCAGCATCAGGCACCAGCGCGCCATTGCTGAACACCGGCACGGCATTGTGGGCGATGTCGGCAAGGAACTGGTGACCGGTACGCACGGCATTGGTCAGGTCGATCGGCGCCAGCGGGTTGCCCTCGACCTGCTGGTCGTCGGCCGTGCCGGCAATGCCGTCGGCGCCTTTCATGATCACCATCGGGAAGCCGTTGGGCCCCTTGATGAAGTTGCCGTAGGCATCGGTCGCCAGCAGCGGCACGTTGTCTACGTCTGCATCGGTCAGGTTTATGCCCAGTACGTCACGAGCCTGGGCCTTGACCACCTTCCAGGTCGCCATGCCACCAATTTCGGTGTCGTCAGCGGTACCGTAGCGGCCGTCGGCGCCCAGGTCCCGGTTGGTGATCAACCGGCCGGTGGCAATAGGCCCGTCGTCAGTCAGCACATAGCCGCGCAGGAACACCTGGTGCGAAGGGTGCGAGCTGTAGGTCTGGTTCTGGTCCACGAACGGCGAGGTGGTATTGGTGTGCTCGTGGATATCGTCGGCCGTACCAAGTACGCCGTCCGGCCCAGGCTGGTTGGTCGCACGTGTCACCACCATGAAGTTGGTGAAACCGCCCTCCACGTACAGCGGGTCATCCGGTTGCAGCGGGATGTAGATGGTGCCCGAGCCCCCCTTGGTGACCAGGTCCAGGCCATGGTCGAAGAACTGCCCGAAGAAGGTCATCCAGGCGTTGAACGGCGCGGACAGGCCGGCATCGGCGGCGGTGTTCTCGAACAGGTAAACGTCGTGATCGTCGTCGGTGCCGAACTGGCCGTCCAGGCCCGGGCTGGCGACGATGCGCACGCCGTCCTTGAGCACGTCGTCATTGCCCTCGACGCCGAAGTTGAGCACGCCGTCCGCACCCGGATCATACGCGGTGGCATAGGCCGCCGGGTTGTTGGAGGTCTGGTCGACGATCAGGTTACTGATGGTGCGCGGCTGCGAGTCGAATACCGGGCCACTGGTCTGCTGGTACGACGAGCCCGGAATGGCCGGCGAGCCAGGGCCGAAGAAGCCGGCCGGTGCACCTTCGGCCGGGTTGAACACCGGGTCGGTCACGCGCGGGAAGACGTTGTCGGCCGCACCGAACTCGGTGTTGTTGATGCCGTTGAGGTTCATCAGGTTGTTGTTCGAACCATCCACCGCCCGCAGGCCGAGTGGCGCACGAATGTTGGGCAGCAGCGAGAGGATGTCTGCCCCATTGGCGTCGGCCTCGGCGATCTTGATCTGCTCGAGGATGAAGTTGAGGTCGGAGCGCACCATGTGCAGCCCGGCACCGCCTGCTGTGGCATCCACCACCGGCGCGGCTGGCGTCGGTACCACAGGCGCGCCCGGTTGCACCACGGTGGTGGGCTGGGAGAACAGCACTTCGGTGGTGCCATGGGCGTCCTGGTAGATCGCCTTGACCCGCAACGACAACCCGGCCAGGTCCGGCGACACCTTGAACGTGGTGCCGTCGGCGCTCTGGAACGCCAGGTCGCCTGCCGGCAGCAGGATGATGTCTTCGAACACACCGCTGCCCGGGGTGGCCTCGAACTGCCAGTAGTACGACACCGAACGGTCAGCGAGCGTGCCAAGCGGATTGCCGGCGCTGATGTTGTCGGCATCCCGCACACCGGCCACGTTTACCGTAAGGAGGTCGCCCACGGTAATCGCGCCGCCGTTGTTATCAGTAACGGCCGGGCTGCCGACAGGCTGCGCATTCTGCCCTTCCACCAGCACCCGCTGGCTGTCGGCGAACTGCAGGCGCTCGATGTGCAGCAGGGTATCGACGCCATCGCGGCCGGCCACGTTGTCGGTCACCGTCCAGACGTCATCGGAAGTGTCCAGCGTACCTTTGGTGTTCTGCGTCACCGTGTACTCGCTCTGCACCCCCGAAAACACCGCCGTGTCGAACGCCGCCCCACCCGTCGAGGTGCCGGGCAGGATTTCCCGCACGGCCTTGAGCTGGCCAGGGTTGTAGGTGCGGTCGAGCATGAACGGAATCATGTCGACCATGCTGTCGAAGCTGGCGATTTCAGGGCCGGTGTGGTTGACGTCTCCCGGCGCGTACACGGCGATGCGCACGTTGAGCCACTTGTCGCCGTCGATCAGGTCATCACCGCCACGGCCTTCGATCAGGTCGCTGCCGTTGCCGCCGAGCATGATGTTACCGGTGGCAAAGCCGGTGGTCGGCAATCCGGCATCGGCCAGGAACTGCTGCAGGCCACGGATCAGCGCCACGTTGGTCAGCGCACTACCGGTAGCACCACCATGGTTGAGGATGGTCACGGCATCGACATTATCGCCCTTGAGCACATCGGCGAAGTTCGAACCGGACACGCCCTCGACCTCGGCGAAGCGGTCGAGGATTGAGGCCGGCGAGGCGCCGACCGGGTTGAAAAAACCGGTGTTCTGGTTCGGTGCGTTGCCATGAGGCTGAGCCAGGGCGGCCAGGGTCAGGTCGACGGTGACGCCGACCTGGTCATTCTTGTTGGTAACCCAGTCGAAACCGGACATGCCATCCATCTTGTCCTGGGCATCGCTGCCGACAAAGATGTCATCGCCGCCCTCGCCGATCATTTCGTCGAAGCCGCCACCACCGACGAAGATGTCGTTGCCGACCACTTCGTCACCCAGCAGCGGCGCAAAGTTGTCGCCGGGCGCACCGTCCTGGGTGCCCTTCTCGATCCAGTCGTCACCCTCGTTGCCGGTCGGTGGCAGGTTGGTCTTGGCGCCGAGAATGAAGTCGTCGCCCTGGCCGCCGAAGGTGGTGCTGATGTCTTCGGTGGTGATGATGAAGTCCTGGCCGTTGCCGCCCAGGATCAGGTTGCCGCCCACCAGCATGCTGCCGGCGACGATCACATCGTTGCCGTCGTTGCCTTCCAGGCGGTTGTCGCCGAACGAGTCGGTGATGATGTCGTCACCGGCGCCGCCCAGTACCGCATCGTTGCCCGCACCGCCTTCCAGGGTGTCGTTGCCGGCGTCACCGTATAGGGTATCGTCGCCCTCACTGGAGATGATGATGTCGTTGCCGGAGGTGCCGCCCAGCACCACGTGGTCTTCGCCGGTGTAATGCAGGAAGTTGGTGTCGGTACCCACGGTATCGGGGTTGTCGCGAATCACCAGCGGCACCACTTCGACACCGTTGATCATGATGCCGCCCGTCGGGTCGGCCCGGCCGTCGGCGCCCAGGCCGGTGAACTGCTTGGTCTGGTCCACCTCCAGGGTGAAGGTGGGCGTGAGGAAAACGGTGTTCGACAGGTGGGTGACATCGGAGTTGAGCATGATCAGCTTGGCGAAGGAGTTGTTCTCCAGTTCGGTGCCGAAGTTCATGCCCGCCGTACGCGACAGGTAGTAGAACCGATCGCCGTTCTGCAGGGCTTCCAGCTGGGTTTCGAAGACGAAGTTGAAGCTGGAGCCGAGCATGCCGCCGAATGGCATTTTCTTCTCGGCCAGGCCGCCGACCCAGAAGTCGATGGCATTGACACCGGTCACGGTCACCCCGGTGATGTCATCGGCAGTGCCGGCGATGCCGTCGGCACCGGCCAGTGTCACGTTGGCATAGGCGCCGGTGCCGTTGAGGAAGTCCAGGCGGTCCGCTGGCGCGCCGTCACCGCCAAGCACCAGCGCCACGGCTGCGGCGCGCTTGGCCGCTTCGGTGTCAGCCCCGGTGATGGTGGCGTGGGTACCGTAGGCGGCGATGAAGTTGATCAGCGACGCCGGGTGCTTGAGGTGGTCGGCAAAGTCGGCCCAGCTGATGTAGGGCTTGAGCTGGCTGTCGCCAGTCATGGCGTAGAACTCGCGGCGCGCCTCATTCAGGGTGGGGATGCCGGTGTCACGGCCACGCGCGATGTTCAGCGCAGGCAGGTCCAGCGGCAGGCCGAGCAGGTTGTTGCGCAGCGCTTCGGTGACGAACTCGTCGATTTCGTTGCCCAACTGGCGGGTGACACCGCGGATGATCGCACCGGCCGCTTCATCGGCAGTGGCGCCACTGCCGGCGAATGCCAGCGGGTTGAGGAAGGCAGCGATCAGGCCCAGCTGCGGGTCGTCATTCACAGTGGCGAACGTCGGGTCGTAGCGGTCGACGGTTTCGGTCAGCATCGAGTGGCCGAAGCGGTAAACCACGTGGGCGAACTCGGCGAGGATGGCCGGGTCGATCGAGGTGTCATAGCCGTTGGGGGCGAGAAACTCGTCGATCTGCGGCTGAATGGTGCGGGCGAACTCCTCGAACACCAGGTGCTGGTACTGCATTTCGGTGCCGAACTTGGCAGCCTGGAACAGCCGCTCGCCGTCCCATACCAGCGCGGCGATTTCTGCGGGCGTGGTGGGGATGGCAGCGACATCATCGATCAGCCACTGGTTGAGAAACGCCAGGTCACCGGCGGCCAGCAGGGTGTCCTTGGTCTGCTGCACCAGTCGGTTGTGCTCAGAGTGGAACACGTGGTGCACGGCGGTCAGGCCGATGTTCTCGTTCACCCGGCCGTCGCCGGCGATGTAGTGGGCGTCGAGCAGTTCGTTGTCATAGGTCAGGTTGTTGCCGCCAGGCCCGGTTGGTTGCGCGTTGCCGACGGCAATATCGGCGTCGGCCTGCAGCACACCGTTCACGATCACCGGCGCGGCGTTGTGGGCGATGTCGTCAAGGAAGCCATGCCCGGTGCTCACGGCATTGGCCAGGCTGATAGGCGCGTCGCGGTTGCCTTCGACCAGCGTGGTGACGTCGTCGGCGGTGCCGGCGATGCCGTCAGCGCCATTGTTCACGCGCATCACCACCTGTGGCATGCCGTTGGGCCCACGCAGGAAGTTGCCGTAGGGGTCGGTGGCCAGCAGTGGCACGCTGTGCACATCGGCGTCGGTCAGGTTTATGCCGAGCAGGTCGCGGGCCTGGGCCTTGACCACTGCCCAGGTGGCCATGCCACCGCTTTCACCATTGCCATCGTCGGCGGTGCCGAAGCGGCCATCGGCGCCCAGGTCACGGTTGGTGATCAACCGCCCGGTGGCTACCGGGTCGCCTGCGGCATTGAGCGTGTATTCACGCAGGAACACCTGGTGCGAGGGGTGCGAGCTGTAGGTCTGGCTCTGGTCGACGAACGGCGAGGTAGTGTTGGTCTGGCCATCGTCGGCAGTACCCACCACACCATCGGCGCCTGCAGTACGCACGGCGCGCGGCAGCACCATGAAGTTGGTCGGGCTACCTTCGACGTACAGCGGGTCGTCCGGCTGCAGCGGGATGAACACGACGTCGGTGCTGCTCTTGGTGACCAGGTCCAGACCGTGGTCGAAGAACTGGCCGAAGAAGGTCATCCAGGCGTTGAAGCCGGCGGTCAGGCCAACGTCGGGCGACACGTTGGGGATGAAGAACACCTCCGTGTCGTCAGCGGTGCCGAATACCCCGTCGATGCCGGGGCTTATCACCGGGGCGGCGCCGCCATTGGCTTCGACCGCTGCCGGGTTGTTCGCCGTCTGGTCGACGATCAGGTTGCTGATGGTGCGGGGTTGCGAGTCGATGACCGTGCCGGTGCCGGCATAGTCGCCGGTGAAGGATGGGCTGAGCAGGCGCAGGAACGAATTGTCGGCGGCGCCGAACTCGCTCTGCCCGGTCACCAGGTTGTTGTAGCTGCCGTCCACGGTACGCAGGCCGAACGGCACCTGGCTGTTGGGCAGCAGGTCGATCAGGCTGGCGCCATCGGCATGCGCTTCGGCGATGAAGATCTGCTGAAGGATGAACTCCAGGTCCGACTTGCTGAAATCTGCCATTTCAATTGCCCTCGATCTGTCGGGAGATGACTCAGGGGCAACAGGGTCCTTCCCGCGCCCAGTCAGTGTGACGTGCGCAGTTTCTGATTCTGGGTTCTGGGACAGTTGGGCACTACGGTGCTGCGTTATCGCCACTGGCCTCATCGCCGGCAAGCCGGCTCCCACAGGAACGGCGGGAACCTTGTAAATGGTGCGATACAGGTTGGCACCGCACACACATCGACCCCAGCTCGCACAGGGTCCGAATACATCAGACTAAAGTCGCAGAAGAAAACCTTGTCAATATCCCGTCAAAAAATTCGTTCAGCATCGATAATGCGACTCAACTTACTGTTTTTCTGAGACTTATGAAAAGTTCAACGATTTTATAGAGCGAAAAGATATTACCGAGTGTTTCACTGCAACCTACGCTCCAGCATGTGGGAGCAACGCAGCGTTTTGGACCATTCGCCCTCAGAGCGACCCGCCTGCGAGCCGACCAGAAGCCACAACTACCGCTGTACGGGCCGCCGCAAGGGCTTCCCGTTTGTGATAAAGGGAGGCCTCCGATGCACAAGCCACCACGCACTCGTTCCGAGTTGGCCGACGTGCTGTTCCGCCTGCGCCGCAGCTTTTTTGCCCTGGCCGCCTTCAGCGGTGTCATTAACGTCATGATGTTGACGCCAGCTATTTATATGTTGCAGGTGTACGACCGCGCCCTGGTCAGCCGCAACGTCACCACCCTGACCATGCTCACCTTGCTGGTGATCGGCTTGTTCATGCTGATGTCGGCCCTGGAGATGGTCCGCACCCGCGTACTGATCCGAGTCGGCAACTTCCTCGACATGGATCTGAACCGACGCATCTTCAGCGCTGCCTTCGAACGCAACCTGAGCCGCGCCGGCGGCAACCCGGCCCAGGCCCTGCAGGACCTGGCCCAGGTACGGCAATTTCTCACCGGCAACGGCCTGTTCGCCTTCTTCGATGCCCCGTGGACGCCGATCTACCTGCTGGTCTGCTACCTGATCCACCCACTGCTGGGGCTGGTGACGTTGATCGGTTCGCTGATCCTGGTGGGCCTGGCCTACCTCACCGAGAAGGCCACGCAAAAACCCTTGGCCGAAGCCAACCAGGCAGCCCTGTCGTCGGCCAGCTACGCCAACAACAACCTGCGCAATGCCGAAGTGATCGAAGCCATGGGCATGCTGCCGGCGATCGGCAAGCGCTGGTTTCAGGGCCATTTGCGCATCCTGCAGATGCAGACCCTGGCCTCCGACCGCGCGGCGATCATCAGTAGCACCGGGCGCTTCGTGCGCATTACCTTGCAATCGGTGATCCTCGGCGCCGGCGCACTGCTGGCGATCGAAGGCAAGATCACCCCCGGCATGATGATCGCCTGCTCGATCCTCACCGGCCGCGCCCTGGCCCCGGTAGAACAGGTGATCGCCGCGTGGAAGCAACTGCAAGGCAGCCGCTCCGCCTGGGGCCGGCTCAACGATCTGCTGCACGACTACCCGCAGCGGCCACCAAGCATGTCGCTACAACGGCCAATGGGCATGCTGGCCGTGGAAAACGTGGTTGCCGGTGCTCCCGGCACCAGCAACAGCATCGTGCGCGGGGTCAGCTTCAGCCTGGTCCCGGGTGAAAGCCTGGGCATCATCGGCCCGTCGGCTTCGGGCAAATCCACCCTCGCCCGCCTGCTGGTAGGCGTGTGGCCGACCCAGGCCGGCAAGGTGCGCCTGGACGGCGCCGACATCTTCACCTGGAACAAGGCCGAACTCGGCCCGTGGCTCGGCTATCTGCCGCAGGACGTGGAGTTGTTCGAGGGCACCATCGCCGAAAACATCGCACGCTTTGCCGAAGTGGACAGCGAAGCGGTGATCCGCGCTGCCCGCAGCAGCGGTGTGCACGACATGATCCTGCGCTTCCCGCAGGGCTACGACACCCGTCTGGCAGCCGACGGCAGCCCGCTCTCCGGTGGCCAGAAGCAACGCATCGCACTGGCCCGCGCGCTGTATGGCGAGCCGAACCTGGTGGTGCTGGACGAGCCCAACGCCAACCTCGATGACGTTGGCGAAAAGGCGTTGGTCGATGCGTTGGCCGAACTCAAGGCGCGCGGGGCCACGGTAATCCTGATTTCCCACCGGCCCAATGTGCTGTGCGCGGTCGACAAGGTGCTGATGCTGCGTGACGGTGCCGTGCACATGCTCGGCAGCCGTGACGAAGTGTTCGCGGCGCTGCGCAAGGCCAGCGTGATCCCGACGGCGACCGCTGCGCCGCTGGCGTCGGTAAAAGTACGGGAGTGACCGATCATGCAGATGACCCAACACACCGAGTTGATTCCCGCCGAGGCTCGCAACGAGATCGACCTGGACATTCATCGGCCGGCACGCTGGGGCGTGTGGCTGGTCGTCGCCGGCTTTGGCGGTTTCCTGCTGTGGTCGGGCCTGGCGCCGCTGGATGCCGGTGTGGTCGCCACCGGTACCGTCAAGGTCAGCAGCAACCGCAAGGCCGTGCAGCACCTGACCGGTGGCACGGTCGAGGCGATCCTGGTGCGTGAAGGCGATGTTGTGAAGAAAGGCCAGGAGGTGGTACGCCTGGACGCCCTGCGCGCGGTGGCCGAACAGGGCGCGGTCAGTGCCCAGTACATCGTCAGTAAGACCGTGGAGAACCGCCTGGAAGCCGAGCGCGATGGCCGCGACCAGGTCGCCTTCGACCCTGCCCTGCTCAAGCACTACGGCGGCGACCCGCGCCTGCTGGCAGCCATGGACCTGCAACAGCGCCTGCTGGACACCCGCCGCGCGGGCCTGGCTGGCGAACTGAGCATCCTCGAGGAAAACCTGGCTGCCACGGCGGTGCAGCTCAAGGGCCTGCAGCAGGTGTACGGCGCCCGCGCCTCGCAGATCGGCTTCCTCAACCAGGAACTGCAGGGCACACGCGTGCTCGCCGCCGAAGGCTATGTACCACGCAACCGCCTGCTGGAGCTGGAGCGCAACAATGCCGACCTGTCCGCCGGCCAGGCCGAAAACCTCAACAACATTGCCCGGGCGCGCAGCCAGGCCACCGAGATCAAGCTGCGCATCCTGCAACGCCAGCACGACTACCTCAAGGAAGTGGAATCGCAGCTGACCGATACCGCCAAGGAGAACACCACCCTGGCCGATCGCCTGCGCGCGCTGGACTACGAAGTGACCCATACGGTGATCCGCTCGCCGATCGACGGCATGGTCCAGGCCCTGAGCATCGCCACGGTCGGCGGCATCATCCAGCCAGGGGCCAAGATCATGGAGGTGGTGCCGCTGGACCAGCCGTTGCAGGTGGACGCGATGATCCCGGTGCAGGCCATCGACAAGATGGTGCCGGGCCTGGACGTGGACCTGGCCTTCCCGGCCTTCAACCATGCGAAGACGCCGAATATCCCGGGGCGGGTCAAGACCATCTCCGCCGACCGCCTGATGGACGAAGAAAGCAAGCAGCCGTACTACCTGGCCCAGGTGGAAGTGACGCAGGACGGCATGGCCCTGCTGGGCAGCAACCATATCCGCCCCGGGATGCCGGCCACCGTCACCATCAAGACCGGCGAGCGCAACCTGCTCAGCTACCTGCTCAAGCCGATGCTCGAACGCGTGGACGCCTCGTTCAAGGAGCAATGACATGAATCGCCCGTGCCTGATGTTGTGCCTGTTGGGGTTGTCCGTACAGGCCAGTGCCATGGACCTGAAGCAAGCCTGGGACCTGCTGCAGTACCAGGGCCCGATCTACCGCGCCGCGGTGCACGAGAAAGAAGCCGGCAGCGAGAACCGCGCCATCGGCCAGGCCGGCCTGCTGCCGCAGATCAACGCTGTGGGTTACTTCAACAAGGTCAATGGCAGCCAGCGTCAGAGTGGCCGGGACAACGACCTGGACTATGACTCCAAGGGTGCCAACGTGCGGTTGCGCCAACCGCTGTTCAACAAGCAGAAGATGGCCGAATACCACCAGGGCCAGCAGCGTGCCGACTACAGCGTGGCGGTGTTCGATGCCAAGACCCAGGACGCTGCGGTGCGCCTGGCCGATGCCTACTTCGACGTGCTGCTGGCCAGCGAAACCATCACCCTGGCCAAGGCCAAGCTGAATGCCTTCGAAGAGCAGCTGGCGTCGGCAAAGCGGCGCATGGAGCTGGGCGCCGGCACCATCACCGACATCGACGAGTCGATAGCCCGTCGCGACCTGGCCGAGGCCGACCTGATCGAGGCCCAGGACAACCTGGTAAACGCCCGCCGCAAGCTGGAGGAATACATTGGTGAAACGCCGGAGTCGCTGACCACCTTGCAGCCGGGCTTCAACACACCGCCGCTGATGCCGGGCAACCTGCAGGACTGGCTGGTCAAGGCCCAGGCCGACAGCCCGTTGATCCATGCGCGCCGGCACAACTACGAGCTGGCCGAAGAAGAAGTGAAACGCGCCCGCGCCGGGCACTGGCCGACCCTGGATTTCGTGGCGGGCTATACCGCCGGCAGCAGCCAGTCGATCTCCGAACTGAACCAGCGCAACCACTACAGCTCGATCGGGCTGGAGCTGAACATTCCGCTATACAGCGGCGGCAGCACCAGCGCCCTCACCCGCCAGGCCAGTGCCAACAGTTCCAAGGCACTGGATGAACTGGATGCCACGCGCCAGGAAGTGATCTCCGACACCACCCGCGAGTACCGCGGCGTACAGAGTGGCGCCTTGCGCATCCAGGCGCTGGAAAAGGCCGTGGCATCCAACGAACGCTCGCTGCTTTCGGCCCGCAAGGGCTTCAGGGAGGGCGGCACCAGTACCAACTCGGATGTGCTCAACGCCGAGGAATTGCTTTTTGACGCCCGGCATGACCTGTTCGAGGCGAAGCTGAACTACCTGATGTCGCGGCTGCGCCTGGCATCGTCGGTGGGCAGCCTGGGAGATGACGATATCCAGCAGATCAACGATTACCTCGGGCCGGAACTATTGGTAACCAATTGATGCTGCCTTTGTGGGAGCGGCCTTGTGTCGCGAAAGGGCCGCAAAGCGGCCCCGGCAATTTGTGCATTGGTGCTGAAAACCTGGGGCTGCTGCGCAGCCCATCGCGACGCAAGGCCGCTCCCACAGGGTATGCGGCGCCTACCGCATTTTGTTCCATTTCAGGCTATGATCGGTGACCCCGCCGCGGACGCCATGCCCCATGCCCGTAGACCTGCAATCGTTATACCCCAGGCTGATCCACCTGATGCTGGACACGGTGTTCGTGGTCGACAGGGACAACCAGATCGTTTTCGTCAGCGATGCCTGCGAGGCGCTGCTGGGCTACCAGGCCTGCGAGCTGATCGGCACACCGATCACCGACTACATGCACCCTGACGACCTGGCGATTACCCGCGCGTCGATCGTACGGGTGATGAACGGCCAACCCCATTACGACTTCCGTAACCGCTACATCCGCAAGGATGGCAGTATCGTGCATATCCTGTGGTCGGCCTCCTGGTCCGATGAGGCCAATGCCCGCATTGGTGTAGCGCGGGATATCACCGCCCAACACCAGGCCGAGGAAGAATTGCGTTTCCTGGCCCACCATGACCCGCTGACTCGCCTGGCCAACCGGGCCATGTTCAATGAGCGGCTGGGCACCGCACTTGTCGCGGCCCGGCACCACAACCATCCGCTGGCGTTGCTGTTCATCGATATCAACGACTTCAAGGATATCAACGACAACCACGGCCACAGCGTGGGTGACCGGGTGCTGTGCACCCTGGCGCGGCGCCTGGAAGGCTGCGTTGGGGCGACCGATACAGTGGCGCGGATGGGCGGTGACGAGTTCACCGTGCTGTTGACCGACTACGCCTCACCAGAGGCCATTGTCGAGCAGGTGGCACGTATCCTGGCAGCCATGGCCGAGCCACTCGGCGCCGAGTTTGCAGGCATCGGAGCGCCGTCCTGCAGCATTGGCGTGGCCCGTTTCCCCGAAGACGGCAATGATGCCGACATGCTGCTGCGCCATGCTGATGGCGATATGTACCGGATCAAGCGACAGCGCGCTGCGGCCAGCTGAATACCAAAGGGAAGAAAATGACGGAACACCTGCAAGGCGCCGCCGAGCAAACGCGTGGTCACATCAGCCGGATCGAGGCCTTGCTGTTCTGGCTGAAGCTGGGTTTCATCAGCTTCGGCGGCCCGGCGGGGCAGATAGCGATCATGCATCAGGAACTGGTGGAGCGGCGCCGCTGGATCAGCGAGCGGCGCTTTCTGCATGCCCTCAACTACTGCATGCTGCTGCCTGGCCCCGAGGCCCAGCAACTGGCCACCTACATTGGCTGGCTGATGCACCGCACCTGGGGCGGGGTGATTGCCGGCACCCTGTTCGTACTGCCGTCGCTGTTCATCCTGATCGGCCTGTCGTGGGTCTATCTGGCCTGGGGCGAAGTGCCGGTGGTGGCTGGTATTTTCTACGGGATCAAGCCGGCCGTGACCGCCATCGTCGTGCATGCCGCACATCGCATTGGCACGCGCGCCCTGAAAAACGGCTGGTTGTGGGCCATTGCCGCGGCCTCGTTCGTGGCCATTTTCGCGCTCGACGTTCCCTTCCCGCTGATCGTGCTGGCGGCCGCGCTGCTGGGCCATATCGGCGGGCGGCTGCTACCGGGGCAGTTCGCGCCTGGTGGTGGCCACGGCGCAGCCAGGGCCAGCTATGGCCCGGCCGTGATCGACGACGACACACCGGCGCCAGAGCACGCCCGCTTCAGCTGGGGGCGGCTGCTGGGCCTGCTGCTGGTGGGTGCCGCGCTGTGGCTGCTGCCCATGGGTGTACTGATGGCTACCTTTGGCTGGCAAGGCACCTTGACGCAAATGGGCTGGTTCTTCACCAAGGCGGCATTGCTGACCTTCGGCGGCGCCTACGCGGTGCTGCCCTACGTCTACCAGGGGGCCGTCGGCCATTACGGCTGGCTGTCGCCGACGCAGATGATCGATGGCCTGGCGTTGGGGGAAACCACCCCCGGGCCGCTGATCATGGTGGTGGCCTTCGTCGGCTTCGTCGGTGGCTACCTGCACCCCATGTTCGGCACCGACCAGGCGTTCATGGCCGGCGCGGTAGCGGCGAGCCTGGTGACCTGGTTCACCTTCCTGCCCTCGTTCCTGTTCATCCTGGCCGGTGGCCCGCTGGTGGAGTCGACCCACAACGAACTCAAATTCACCGCCCCGCTGACCGGGATAACCGCGGCGGTAGTGGGCGTGATCCTCAACCTCGCGCTGTTCTTCGGCTACCACGTATTGTGGCCGGCCGGTTTCGACGGGCGGTTCGACTGGCCTTCGGCGCTGATTGCGCTGGCGGCGGCGGTGGCGCTGTTCCGTTACAAGCGTGGGGTGATCCAGGTGTTGATAGCCTGTGCCCTGGCGGGGCTTGCCACCCATCTGTCGAGCCCACTGTAGGAGCAGCCTGGTGCTGCGAAGATGCCCGCATGGCTGGCGGAAATCTGTCTGCCATACTGACCTCTTCGCAGCACAAGGCTGCTCCTACAGAGGGTAGTGATAGGTCGCAGGGCCTATCTCCAATCCAACGGAGATGAACATGCGCAACCCTGAAGACGCCTTGCTCGACAGCTGGCAGCACAACGCCCAGGCCTGGATCGATGCGGTGCGCAGCGGCAGTATCGAGAGCCGTCGCCAGGTTACCGACCAGGCCATCCTGCTGGCCATTCTTGGTCGCCAGCCCGAACGGGTGCTCGACCTGGGCTGTGGTGAAGGTTGGCTGCTGCGCGCGCTGGGCGACCGGGGTGTCGAGGCGGTAGGTGTGGACGGTGGCCGGGCGCTGGTGGATGCCGCGCGTGCTGCGGGTTCCGCCGAGGTGCACCTGGCCAGCTATGCACAGCTGGCCGCGGCCCAAGTCTATGTTGGCAAGGACTATGACCTGATCTGTGCAAACTTCGCCCTGTTGCAGCAGGACATCATCCCGCTGCTGGCAGCGATGAATGCCTTGCTGGCGCCTGGCGGTGCACTGGTGATCCAGACCCTGCACCCGTGGAGCGTGGCGGATGGCGATTACCAGGATGGCTGGCGGGAAGAGTCGTTTGCCGGGTTCGGCGGGGATTGGCAGGTGATGCCGTGGTACTTCCGCACCCTGGCCAGCTGGTTGAACGCGCTGGACATGGCGGGGTTGCGGCTGGTCAGCCTGCAGGAGCCACAGCACCCCCAGAGTGCGCTGCCACAGTCGCTGCTGTTGGTGGCCGAGGGGCGCTGAACCGCAGTGGCTTTACCGGCCTCATCGCCGGCAAGCCAGCTCCCACAGGTACTGCACTGGCCTATCGGGCCCTGGTGATCCTGTGGGAGCTGGCTTGCCGGCGATGAGGCCGGTACAGGCAGCACCTACAGGACCGGCTTGCGCGCCGCCCCGCTGCGGGCCTTGGCCATGGCCGCCAGGCGCACCGCAACGTTGGCCGCACCGTAACCGGCATACCCCCCCTTGCGCTGGATGATCTCGAAGAAGAAACGCTCTTCGAACGGCTCGGTATACACGTGGAACAGCTCGCCGCCCTGGGCATCGCGGTCGTACAGCACGTTGTAGTAGGCCAGTTCGCTGAGGAACTCGTCGTCGAAATCGAAACGCGCCGCCAGGTCGTCGTAGTAGTTCAGCGGGATCTCCAGCAACGGTACCCCGGCCAGTTTGGCCCGCGCCACTTCGCGGAAGATGTCGTCGCAATCGAAAGCGATGTGGTGCACGCCCGAACCACGATAGCTGGACAGCGCATGGGCGATCGCGGTGTTGCGGTTTTCCGAGATGTTCAGCGGCAGGCGCAGGGTGCCGCATTGGCTACGCAGCGCGCGGCTCTTGACCAGGCCGTACGGGTCCGGCAGCACCACTTCGTCATCGGCTTCGAAATCGAACAGGCTTTTGTAGAACAGCACCCAGCTGTCCAGCGACTCGGCCGGCAGGGCTAGGGCCATGTGGTCGATACGGCGCAGGCCGCCGGTGGCGGTGGCGTTCTTGTCCAGGCTGAAGTCGGTGTCGTACAGGGTCTGGCCGGCAGTACCCTGCTCCACCAGGTACAGCAGGCTGCCATCTGGCGCACGTACCGCCGGCACTTCGCACTCGTTGGGCCCGACCAGGCCACGGAATGGCTGGCCACGGAAGGCGGTGGCGCGCTTCAGGGCGGCTTGCTGGTCCTTGACCCGCAGCGCGGTGGCGCACAGCGACGGCCCGTGGGCCTCGAAGAAGTTGTGGCCGAAGGAATAGGGTTCGGCGTTCAGCACAATGTTGATATCGCCCTGACGCAGCAACTGCACCTCTTTGCTGCGGTGCTTGCCGGCATCGGCAAAGCCCAGGCGCTTCAGCCAGCTGCCCAGGCGCGCGCCGACGGCTTCGTCGACTGCAAACTCGAGGAACTCCACGCCGTCATAGGCACTGGCCGCCGGTGGGGTGAACAGCACACCGGGCTCGATCGAGGTACCTTCCTGCTCCAGGCGCAGGCGGGTGTGCTCTTCGAGATACAGCAGCGAACGCAGGCCGTCGGCGGCATTCTGCCGGGGCGGTGCGGCGCGGAAGCCGTCGTTGAAGATTTCCAGCGACAGCGGCCCGCGGTAGCCGGTGGCAAGGATCGGCGCCAGGAAACCGGCCATGTCCATCTCGCCCTGCCCCGGGAAACAGCGGAAGTGGCGGCTCCACTCCAGCACATCCATGGCCAGGATCGGCGCGTCGGCCATTTGCACGAAGAAGATCTTGTCGCCGGGGATATCGCGGATCGCGCTCGGGTCGCCCTTGAGCGACAAGGTGTGGAAGCTGTCGAGGATCACCCCGAGGGCCGGGTGGTCGGCCTGGCGCACCAGGTTCCAGACCTGCTGGTAGGTATTGACGTGGCGGCCCCAGGCCAGGGCTTCGTAGCCAATGCGCAGGCCGCGTTTGCCAGCATGCTCGGCCAGCAGGCGCAGGTCGTCGACCAGCAATTGCTCTTCACCCAGGGCATCGGCCTGGACGTTGCTGCACACCAGCACCAGGTCGGTGCCCAGTTCCTGCATCAGGTCGAACTTGCGCTCGGCGCGGTCGAGGTTCTTCTGCAGGCGGTCGCGGCGGCAACCCTCGAAATCGCGGAACGGCTGGAACAGGGTGATGGCAATACCCAGGTCGGCGCACATCTGCCGTACCTGGCGCGGGCTGCCGGCGTAATAGAGCAGGTCGTTTTCGAAGATCTCGACGCCGTCAAAACCGGCGGCGGCGATGGCTTCGAGCTTTTCCGGCAGGGTGCCGCTCAAGGACACGGTAGCGATCGAACGCTGCATGGCGGGAGTTCCTTGTTGTTAGAGGGTTGAGGCCAGGGCTGCCTGTACCGGCCCTATCGCCGGCAAGCCAGCTCCCACAGGATTGGCGCATACCTTGTGGGAGCTGGCTTGCCGGCGATAGGGCCAGACCTGGAAAATCAGGACCACAGTTCCTGGCACGATCGATTATTCGCAGGTAAAGTCGTCGCTTCAATCTCTTTGTACGGAATGGTTAGTTTTGCGTTCGATTATCGAACAAAACCGGTTTTAGCGAATTGCCAGCCCACTGGCCCGTGGTCAACATGAACCACAGACGCAGGCACACCGACCCTCGCCTCCTGCCTTGGCGAATCTCCGGCGGAACCTGTGCAAACAACAATAACAACGGAGACAACGATGGCTCACTCCAGCTCTCAAGCCAAGAAAGCGACTGCCAGTGGATGGATAGGCTCGGCACTCGAGTACTACGACTTCTTCATCTACGCCCAGGCTGCTGCGCTGATTTTCCCGCAGATCTTCTTCCCCAACACCGACCCGAAAATGGCCATCATTGCCTCGCTGGCCACCTACGGCGTGGGTTACCTGGCGCGCCCGGTCGGCGCCTTCGTGCTGGGCCACTGGGGTGACACCCGCGGCCGCAAGAACGTACTGCTGCTGTGCATGTTCCTGATGGGCCTGTCGACCATGGCCGTTGGCCTGCTGCCCACCTACCACGACATCGGCCTGCTCGCCCCGGCGTTGCTGGTGGTGCTGCGCCTGGTCCAGGGCTTTGCCGTGGCCGGGGAAATCTCCGGAGCCAGTTCCATGATCATGGAGCACGCACCGTTCGGTCGACGGGGCTACTACGCCAGTTTCACCTTGCAAGGCGTGCAGGCTGGCCAGGTGCTGGCGGCGGCAGTGTTCCTGCCACTGGCCTACTTCATGCCTAGCGAAGCCTTCAACGACTGGGGCTGGCGCATTCCGTTCCTGCTGAGCGCCTTCGTGCTGATCGCCGGCTTCATCATCCGTAAGGAAGTGCACGAAACCCCGGCGTTCGTGAAGGAAGAGAAGCAGGACAAGGTCGCCAAGTCGCCGATCAGCGAGGCCTTCCGCCACAGCTGGAAGCACATGGTGCTGGTGATGTTCATGGCCTTGATGAACGTGATCCCGGTGGTCGCCACCATCTTCGGTGCGGCCTACGCGGTGCAGCCGGCCTATGGCATCGGCTTCGACAAGAGCGTGTACCTGTGGATTCCGGTAGTCGGCAACATCGTTGCGGTGCTGGTGATTCCGTTTGTCGGCAACCTGTCCGACAAGATTGGCCGTCGCCCGACCATGATCGCCGGTTGCCTGGGCTCTGGCCTGCTGGCCTTCGTCTACCTGTATGCGATCAGCATCCAGAACGTACCGCTGGCGTTCGCCTCGTCGATCGTGATGTGGGGCATGGTGTACCAGGGTTACAACGCGGTGTTCCCAAGCTTCTACCCAGAGCTGTTCCACACCCGCTACCGTGTTTCGGCCATGGCCATCGCGCAGAACATCGGCACCATGCTGACCGCCATGCTGCCGGCGCTGTTCGCCCTGGTTGCCCCGCCTGGTTCGGACAACATTCCGTTGGTGGTTGGTAGCCTGGCGTTCTTCATCACCTGCGTGTGTGCTTTGGCAGCCTACATTGCACCGGAAACCCATCGCCTGGCGATGGAAGACCTGGGTAACCCCGATGCCAAGCCGATGGACAAGACCGCGTATGAAGCTAGCCGTAAAGGTAGCTTTCAGGCGGTGAGCCACTGAGATTGCAGGGGGCTGCTCTGCAGCCCTTTCGCGGGCAAGCCAGCTCCCACCTTGACCGCATAGGCTTCAAGCCTTGTGCGGTTCCTGTGGGTGCCCTTCGCCGGCAAGCCAGCTCCTACCTTGACCGCATAGGCTTCAAGCCTTGTGCGGTTCCTGTGGGAGTCCATTCGCGGGCAAGCCCGCTCCTACCTTGACCGCACAGGCTTCAAGCCTTGTGCGGTTCCTGTGGGAGCTGGCTTGCCGGCGAATGGGCCGCAACGCGGCCCCGGCAGTTTCAGCCCTTGACCACTTCCTGCAAGCGCGCCCAGAGCTGTTCGACATGCTCCCGCTCGGTCGGCAATGCGCCAATCGACACCCGCACCATCCACCGCCCATTCAGCGTCGCTGGCGTCACATAGGCATCCCCGGAGGCATTCAGCCGTTCGGCCCAGCCCTTGGTATGCGTATCCAGCGCCTCCCCTTCCAGCCCCGCCGGCCGATGGCGAATGCACAACGTCTGCAACTGCACCGGCGCCAGCACCTCCCACTCCGCCGCCGCACCGATTTGCCCGGCCAGCCACTGGGCATTGTCCAGGTCACGCCGCAGCCGTGCCTGCAACGCCTCGACCCCCTCGCTGCGCAGCATGAACCAAAGCTTCAACGCGCGGAACCGGCGGCCCAGCGGGATACCCCAGTCACGCAGGTTCTTCACCTCGCCATCCACCGCCGACTGCAGGTAGCTGGGGTTGGTGCTCATGACCCGGATCAGGTGCTGCGGGTCGCGCACGTAGTAGATCGAGCAATCGAAGGCCACGCCCAGCCACTTGTGCGCGTTGACCACCAGCGAATCGGCCAGCTCGATGCCGTCCCACATCCAGCGGCATTCCGGCAGGATCATCGCAGAGCCGGCCATGGCCGAGTCCACATGCAGCCACAGGCCATGGGCCTGGGCGATCTCGCCGATCGGCCGCAGTGGGTCGAGAGCCGTGGTGGCGGTGGTGCCGGTGGTCGCGACCACGGCGCAAGGCTGGTTGCCAGCGGCCAGGTCCTGCTCGATCGCCGCCTGCAATGCCTCAGGGCGCAGCGCATAGCGTTCGTCGGTCGGGATCAGGCGTATGTTGTCGCGGCCAAAACCGGCCAGCAATGCGGCTTTGTCCACCGAGCTGTGGGCATGGGCGCTGACATAGACGATCAGCGGCTTGGCCTGGGCTTGCAGGCCGCCGCGTACCAGTGCGTAGTCGCTGGCGCGTTCCCGTGCGCAGATCAGCGCCACCAGGGTGCTGGTGGATGCGGTGTCCTGGATCACCCCGCTCCATTGGCCAGACAGGCCGAGCAGCTGACGCAGCCAGTCGAGGGTGGTTTCCTCCAGCTCGCTCAGGGCCGGGCTGGACTGCCACGAAAGGCCCAGCACGCCCAGGCCAGTGCTGAGGAAGTCACCGAGGACCGACGACAGGGTGCCATTGGAGGGGAAGTAGCCGTAGAAGTCCGGGTGCTGCCAATGGGACAGGCCGGGCATGACCAACTGGTTGACGTCGTCAAGGATCGCTGCGAAAGGCTCGCCTTGCCGGGGGGCCTGTGCAGGCAACGCAGCCTTGAGATAGCCGGGCTCGACCTGGGCCATGACCGGGCGCTCGCCGACGGATTGGCGGTAGTCGGCGATCAGGTCGATCAGTTGGTGGCCGTACTGGCGGAATTGTTCGGGGGTCACCTGGGGTCTCCTGTGGGGTTTTTCGCTGCCTGTGCCCGCGAAGAGGCCAGCGCAGGCAGCACAATGCCCCCAGTCTAGGCACCTGTCCTGAAGTGAATAACCCCGCTTCGCGCATACCTGCTATGGCAAACCCGCATGCCCACCCTGCACACCGAACTGCGACTGGCGCCACAACTCGAACACCCGGTTGCGCAACCAGCGGTGTTCGGCCGAGGCCTGCAGGCGCTGGTGCCACACCACCCAGTAGCGCTGGCTGTGGTCGATGAAGCCCAGCGGCCGCCAGGCCAGGTCATGCAGGCGGCACAGCTGCCGGGCGATGTGCTCGGGCACGGTGGCCAGCGCCTGGCTGTTGGCAATCACCTGCACGGTGGCCGAGAAGAACGGCACTTCCAGGCTGACCCGCCGTTGCAGGCCCTGGGCGCGCAAGTGGCGGTCGATGAAGCTGTCCTTGTCGCCTCCGCCGGAAATACGCACATGCTTGTGCGCCAGGTAGTCGGCCTGGCTGAGCGCACCGTGGGCAGCCAGCGGGTGGTCGTGGCGCATCAGGCACACTGCCCGGTCCTCGCCCAACAGCCGACCGTGCAGGTTGGGTGGCGACTCGTCGAACAACGTGGTGGCAAGGTCGATCTCGCCGCTGGCCAGCAAGGCGTACTGGCCGGCCTGCCAGGTGCGGTACTCCAGCGATACACCCGGCGCCTCGCGCTCCAGCGCCGCCACCAGCAGCGGCAGCATGTGCTCGGCCACATAGTCCGACGCGGCCAGACAGAAGCGCCGCTCGCAACGCGCCGGGTCGAACACTGCGGGCTGGCGCAGGGCGTGCAGCTCCTCGAGAACCTGGCGCAGGGGTTCGACCAGGGCTTCGGCGTGTTCGCTGAGCACGTAACCGCGGCCCTGGCGTACCAACAAGGGGTCGTCGAAGGCTTCGCGCAGGTGGGCCAGCTGGCGGCTAAGTGCGGACTGGCTGACGCCGAGGCGCTCGGCGGCGTGGCTGAGGTTCTTCAGCTGCAGCAGGTGGTCGAGGGTGCGCAGGTGGGCGAGGCTGAGGGAGGCGAAAGCGGGGTTCATCGGGGTTCGGCTCCAGACCGCTGGCGAGGGCTTTGCCCTCGTTTCGCGGCACAAGGCCGCTCCTACATGGGTCATGCGTTCCCCTGTAGGAGCGGCCTTGTGTCGCGATGGGCCGCAAAGCGGCCCCAGAGAAGCAGATCAGTCAGTCAGACCAACATAAACGTTCTGCACGTCATCGTTCTCGTCGATGGCTTCGAGGAACGCTTCCACCTCGGCCAGCGCTTCGGCACTCAGGCTGGCCGCGCTCACCGGGTTCTTCGGGGTGTAGCCGATCTTCGCCGAGGTCACGGTGAAGCCGTGCTCCGGCAGGGCCTTCTGCACGGCGTCAAGGTCGGTGGTGTCGGTGATGAACAGGGTCGAACCCTCTTCGTCACCTTCCTCGAAGTCCTGGGCGCCGGCTTCGATGGCCGCCATTTCCGGGTCGGCGTCGCCGTTCGGGGTGGCTTCGATCAGGCCGACATGGTTGAAGTCCCAGGCCACCGAACCGCTGGCACCCAGCTGGCCCTTGCGGAACAGCACGCGGATTTGCGCGACGGTGCGGTTGACGTTGTCGGTCAGGCACTCGACGATCAGCGGCACCTGGTGCGGGGCGAAACCTTCGTAGCTTACCGCCGAGTACTGCACGGCATCGCCGTCCAGGCCCGCGCCCTTGCGGATTGCGCGCTCCAGGGTCTCGCGGGTCATCGAGGCCTTCTTGGCCTGCTCGATGGCCAGGCGCAGGCGTGGGTTCATGTCCGGGTCGGCGCCGGACTTGGCGGCGATCTGGATCTCTTTGGACAGCTTGCCCATGATCTTGCCTTTGGCGTTGGCCGCGGCTTCTTTATGTTTGGCTTTCCACTGTGCGCCCATGTCGACTCTCTTGTTTCAGCGGCCGGTTCAGGAAGCGACCGGCCAAAAGTGGGTGCAGTTTATACGCCCTCTGGCCTGTGTTCGACAAGAAATCGCTGGGGCCGCTTCGCGACCCTATCGCGACACAAGGCCGCTCCTACAGAAGAAGCGCGCCAATCTGGGCTTGCGCGTCCCCCTGTAGGAGCGGCCTTGTGTCGCGACAGGGGTGCGAAGCGCCCCCAAAATATCAGCCTTTATCGGCCTTGCCCGCCGCCGCGGCAAACCGCGCCAGGCGCACATCCAGCCTGCGCGGCCGCAGCCCACGGTCCTCGGCCCGCTCCTTGCGGCGGATGGCATTGCGCACCATCAGCGAACCCAGGTAGCGGATCGGCTCGGGCGGGAACAGCCCCAGCGGCCCCTTGATCAGCGGCGAACGGGTCCATGGGTTGTCCAGCCCCAGTGCCAGCGACGACAGAATCTGCCCGCCCATGTGGCACGGCCCGACGCCGCTGCCGGAGTAACCAAAGCCGTAGAACACGTTGCCCTGCCCGTCCAGCCGGCCAAAGAACGGCAAACCGGTCACCGAGCGGTCGGACGGCCCGTTCCAGCTGGCCGCCAGCGGCACCTCGGCCAGCGCCGGGAAAAACCCGCCCAGGCTTTCACGCAGCAGCGGCCGGTACGGCGACGGCTGGTCGAACACCGGCAGCATGCGCCCGCCATAGGCGAAGGTATTGCCGCCCTTGCCGAGCATCAGCCGACCATCGGAGGTGTTGTGGTAGTAATGCACGAAAATCCGCGAATCGAGCACGCTGATGCCACTGTCCAGGCCGACCTGGTGCAGCAGCTCGGGGCAAGGTTCGGTGATCACCATGTCGCTGGAAACAATCGCCACGCTGCGTTCGAACTGCGGGAAAGCCCGCGCCATCCAGGCATTCAGGCCCAATACCACGCGGTCGGCGCGCACCGTGCCATGGGCCGTGCGCACCTGCACCGGGGCGCCGTGCTCCAGGCCGGTCATGGCGGTGCCCTCATGGATGCGCACGCCGCGCTGCAAGGCCACCCGGCGCAGGCCGCGCACCAGCTTGCCCGGCTGCACCGTGGCCGCGGCCGGCGAGAACCAGCCTTCCAGGTGCCGCGCCGAACCCGCCAGACGCTGCACCTGCGGCAGCGGCAGGCGGCGAAACGAGTTGATCCCCTTTTGCTCCAGCGCAGCGATCACCGCGTCGGTGGCGCCGACCTGCGCGGCGTTGGTGGCGGTGTACAGCGTGCCGTCCAGGCGGTAGTCGCAGTCGATGCCATTGGCCGCGCAGAACGCACCGATTTCACCGATGCTACGCTCGGACTCACGCACCAGGCGCACCGCCTCGGCCACCCCGAACAACCGCTCGAGGGTGAAGTACTTGGCCGACCAGGACAACGCACAGCCACCATTGCGGCCACTGGCACCGGCACCGCAGATATCGGCCTCGATCAGCACGATATCCAGGGCCGGCACCGCTTCCTTGAGCATCAGTGCGGTCCACAGGCCGGTATAGCCGCCGCCGACGATGCATACATCGCAACGGGCATCGCCTTGCAGCGGCGGGCACACCGCCTCTTGCGCCGAATCCAGGGCCTGTTGCAGCCAGAAGGGTCTCATTCGCTCGCTTTCCTTTCAGGTACGCAATGGCTTGATTGCCATGCTGGTATTCGGTGCCACGTCGGTGCTTTGCGCAGCGCTGGCCGGGCGGCTGTTCCAGTGCGGCAGCAGCACCAGCGCCGAGAACAGCGCGCAGCCGGCAAACACGATGAACACCGTGACGCCATCGAAGTATCCCGGCAGCAGCCCGCCCAGCACCGCCCCCACCGAGCCGCAGCCGTTGACGAAACCTGCTGCGGTGGCACCGGCCTTGGCGGTGCCGAAGTCGATGGCCGCAGCACCGCTGATCATCGAGTCTGGCCCGTACAGGGTCAGGCCCATGACGAACAGCAGGGCCACCACCAGGATCACGCTGCCGGTGTGCATGGCCGCCATGAATGCCGCCAGCGCCACGGTCAGCAGCACCAGGCTGATGACACAGGCCGGCATGCGCCGGGCGCCGAACAGCTTGTCGGAGGCAAGGCCGATGATGATCGGGCCGAGCAGCCCGGCCAGTTCGAAGGCTGTCGGGATGATCGCTGCCCCCACCTTGCCCACCGAGGGCATCTGCTCGAAGACGATCACCGGCCCCCACAGCAGGATGGCGTAGCGCGCCGGTTTCAACAGGAAGTACGCCAGCCCCAGGGTCAGCACCGTGCGGTTGCGCATGATCTCCTTCAGGGGCGCCCACACACTGCACAGGTTGCCGGCCGGGGCCATGCTCTGCGGCTCGGGCTCCACCGCCGGCAGGCCGACGTCTTCAGGCTTGTTGCGCTGCAGGAAGAAGAACAGCACGGCCACCAGTGCCACCACCGCGGCACTGGAGAAGAATGCCGCGTGCCAGGTACCGACCAGGGTGTAGGCCCACCAGCCGGCGAACGGCGAGGCCACCAGGCCGCCGAAGGCATAGCAGGAACTCCACAGGCCCAGCACCCGCCCACGCTGCGACGCCGGGAAGAAGCTGCCGATGTTCTTGCACAACCCGGCCCAGCCGGTGGATTGCGCCAGGCCCTGCACCAGCATGCAGGTGGCGAAGATCGGGAATGTGGCGTAACTGCCCATTACCACCGCCGCAACAGCAGAAATCAGCAGGCCGCCGAGCACCACCACGCGTGGGCCAAAGCGGTCGGCAAGCATGCCCCAGGTGAACTGGCCCACGGCGTAGGCGGCCAGGTAGATGGCGTCGAGGTTGGCCATGGCGGCCTTGTCGAGCATGAAGTCGGGGTCTTCACCGATGCCCAGCTTGGCCACCGAGAAGGCCTTGCGGGTGAAGTAGAAGGCGGCGTAGGCCAGCCAGGTAATGGCGAAAATCTGGATACGCCAGCGTTTGAACGCGGCTAGGGATTGGTTCATGTAAGTCTGACCTCTTGCTTGAGTGTGCCGGCAGAATGTGAAGAAACGCCTGTCTTGTTCTTGTGTTACGCACAGCGATGACGAGGCTGTCATCGGGTCAGATGGCGCCGTTTGGGTGCCATGGCCCTGGCGGCACTTGTGGTGCCAGCGTCGGGCTGACATGCATGGAAACAGTTGCGCTAAGATAAATAAAATCGATTTATCGTATTTCACACATAAGCCCAGCTTGTTACTGAGGTCGTCATGTCGGTTTCCCACGCACAACTCAAGGCCTTCCACGCCGTCGCGGTGCACGGCAGCTTTACCCGCGCCGCCGAAAAGCTGTTTCTTACCCAGCCCGCGGTGTCGGACCAGGTGCGCAAACTGGAGGAGCGCTTCGGCGTCTTGCTGTTCCACCGCAACAAGCGTTCGGTGCAGCTCACCGACCTCGGCGAACGCCTGCTGGGCATCAGCCAGCGCCTGTTCGCCTGCGAGGCCGAGGCCCATGAACTGCTGCAGGATTCGCGTGCGCTGCACACCGGCAGCCTGGTGCTGGCGGTGGACGCGCCGGTGCACGTGCTGCCGCAGATCGCCCGCTTCTGCCAGCGCTACCCGGGCATCCAGGTCAAGATCGAGACCGGCAACACCGACGAGTCGCTGGCCCGGCTGTTCAGCTACCAAGCCGACCTGGCCCTGCTGGGGCGGGACGTCGACGATGAGCGGCTGCACTGCCTGCCGCTGCGCCGCGACCCGATGGTGGCGTTTGTCTCGCACCAGCACCCCTGGGCCAGCCGCGGCGCGATCAGCCTGGCGGACCTGGACGATACACCGCTGGTACTGCGCGAGCCCGGGTCGGTGACGCGGCAGACGCTGGAAGAAGAAATGCAACGGGCCGGGCTGCGGATTCGCCCGGCGATCCAGGTGGAAGGCCGGGAAGCGGCGCGGGAAGCGGTGGTGGTGGGGATTGGTGTGGGGGTGGTGTCGGCGGCTGAGTTTGGTGCGGATGCGCGGGTGTGCGCGTTGCCGATCGTCGATTGCCAGCGGCACCTGACCGAGACACTGGTGTGCCTGAGCGAGCAGCGCACGCGGCGGGTGGTGGCGACCTTCCTGCAGATGGTGGAGGAAGGGTTGTAAGCCTGTGCCGGCCCTTTCGCAGCACAAGGCTGCTCCTGCAGGATTATCGCATTCCCCTGTAGGAGCAGCCTTGTGCTGCGAAGGGGCCGGTACAGGCAACCCAACTATGCTGGGATAACCTCAACCCTCGGCACACAACCCATGCTCTACCGCCTTGCCGCCGACACCCTGGTCCTGCTGCACCTGCTCTTCATCCTGCTGGTGCTGTTCGGCGGCCTGCTGATACTGCGTTGGCGCCCTGCCCTGCTGCTGCACCTGCCGGTGCTGGCCTGGGGCCTGGCGGTGGAATGCCTGCACCTGGGCTGCCCGCTGACCACCTGGGAAAACCGCATGCGCAACGCGGCTGGTGACGCGGGCTACCATGGCGGCTTCGTCGAGCACTATATCTGGCCGTTGATCTACCCCGCCGGGCTGACTCCACACATCCAGCTGCTGCTGGGCACTTTCGTGCTGCTGCTCAACCTCGGCGTCTACGGTTACGTGGCCTGGCGCTGGCGCCGCCCTAGCGGGTAGCGATCACGAACAGCCGCGGGAACGGCAACAGCACCTTGCCATCGGTGGCCGGCGGGTAGTCGCGTTGCATCGCCTGCAGGTACATCTGCAGGAAATCCGTCTGCTCCTGGGGATCCAACCGCGCCAGGTATGGTCGCAAGGCCGAACCCTTGAACCATTCCACCACGGCTTCTGCGCCACCGGCCAACGGGTGGTGGTAAGTGGTACGCCACACATCCACCCGTGCACACAGCGGGCTGAGCAGGTCGTAGTAGAACGCCGCGCTGTGCCGTGGCGGCAGCTGGAAATCAGCGAACTTCGCCGCCCAAGGTCCCTGGCTGGCAATTTCGCGCAGTTGCCGGTGGGCCGGCTCATCGAGGTTGTCCGGGGTCTGCACGGCCAGGCTGGCACCTTCGCTCAGCTGGCGCACCAGGTGCGGGTACAGCGAGGCGTGGTCGGGTACCCATTGCAGCGAGGCATTGGCCAGGATCAGGTCCTGCGGCTCGGGGGCGGACCAGCCGGCAATGTCAGCGATGACTGTGCGCACGCGGGGGATGCACAGCCGTTTGCGCTCGCGGGCCTTGTCGATCATGTCCGGGTCGCTGTCTAGGGCCGTCACCTGGGCATCCGGGTAACGTTGCAGCAGCACCTCGGTGGAATTGCCAGGGCCACAGCCCAGGTCGGTGGCGTGGCGTACCGGGCGTGCCGGTACAGCGGCCAGCAGGTCACGCACCGCGCGGGTACGCTCGTCTTCGAATTGCGAATACTGGGTGGCGGACCAGGCCATGTGAAGCTCCTTTGGGCGGGCAATGTGTTCAGCATATTGCCATCTGCACTATTCTGATAGGTCTGACGCGGTCCTTGTGGGAGCGGCCTTGTGTCGCGAAAGGGCTGCAAGGCGGCCCCATGGTTCTCCAGTGTTGCAGACATCCTGGGGCTGCTTTGCAGCCCTTTCGCGACACAAGGCCGCTCCCACAAAACCTGGCCCAATAACGCAAAACGGCCGGGTCCCCGAGGGAGCCGGCCGTTTCGAGAAGCGAGTGACGCTTAGTGCTGCTTGCCAGTACGGATCTGGTGCACTACACCCATCGCCACCACGATTGCCGCGGCGATACCGGTGGAAATCACCAGGATCTGGTAGTCAGGCATGAAGGCCATGGTCACCAGAGCAGCCACGATGAACGCGATAACCAGGTAGGTCAGCCATGGGAACAGCCACATCTTCAGGCGTACTTCCTTGCCTTCGGCAACCAGCTTGCGGCGCATGCGCAGCTGCGAGAAAGCAATCACCAGGTACACCAGCAGGGCAATCATGCCGGTGGTGTTCATCAGGGTTTCCAGCACGTCTTTCGGGCGCAGGGTCTCGCTGAAGTTGATCAGCGCACACACCACGGCCACGGCGCACGAACCCATGATCGCGTACACCGGTACACCGGTGCCGGCACGGGTGATCTTGAAGAACGACGGCGCGTCGCCACGCTGGGCCAGGGAGAACAGCATGCGCGAAGCAGTGTAGTGGCCCGAGATCAGGCAGCTGCTCACCGAGGTCAGCACCACGAAGTTCATCAGCAGCTCGGCATACGGCACGCCCAGCAGTTCCAGGGTGCGGCGGTAGGCGCCATAGCCGGAAACGCCCAGGTGCGGATCGTTCCACGGTACCAGGCAGACGATCAGGAAGATCGACCCCACGTAGAACAGGCACACACGCCAGACCACCGAGTTGGTCGCCTTGACGATCTGCGCGGCCGGGTCCTTGGCTTCGGAAGCGGCGATGGTGACGATTTCCGCGCCGAGGAAGGCGAACATCACCCCGAGCAAGGCACCGATCACTGTAGTGATGCCATTGGGCATGAAGCCTTCGGCGGTGAGGTGGCTGATGCCACGCACTTCACCGAACTGCCAGATGTTCAGCACGGCAGCGGTACACACGATCAGGAAGCAGACGATCGCGATCACCTTGATCAAGGCGAACCAGAACTCGAACTCACCGTAGTGCTTGACGTTGAAGAAGTTGACGGTGATCAGCAACAGGGTCGTGGCCAGCACGAACACGTTGACGCTGACGTCGGGGAAGAAACCATGCAGGATCTTGCCCGCCACATAAGCTTCCCAGGCCATGAGGATGACCCAGTACCACCAGTACAGCCAGCCGATGGTGAAACCGGCCCAACGGCCGATGGCGCGATCGGCGTAGGTGGAGAACGAACCGGTGTCTGGCGAGGAAGTCGCCATTTCACCCAGCATGCGCATGATCAGTACCACCAGGATGCCGCCTGCCAGGTAGGCCAGCACAGCAGCTGGGCCGGCGCTGTGAATCACGCTGCCGGAACCGACGAACAAGGCGCCGCCGATAACCCCGGCGATCGACATCATCGTCAGGTGGCGCGACTTGAGCGAGGCACTGAGCTTGCTCTCATGCCCGCTTTTCGCGGTGGTGGTTGTGGATGTTGCGTCCATCAGTTGTGTACCCCGTGCTTCTTTTTATCCAAGGAAAACTGTGAAACCCCGATGGCTGGCGGTTTCACGTACATCAGTGCTAATGCGCGCAGGATGGTGTGAGCGAACACACGCAGGCCTTCCATGGCGGCCTGCTGACGCGCCCCAGGGCAGGCGCCTGGAGCGAACTGAACATGCTTTAGGTGGCGATATCTGACACCTAATGTAAAAATGTCCGACGCAGAGAGCCATGCACAGTGGCATGAAACTCGCACTGCACTGTACAGGTCGCCCATGCAATACACCTTGCAAACGCCGGGCGATACGCAACCTGAAGGCCCAAATGTTCGAATTACATCCAGACTCCTCGACCCCGCTGGTGAACCAGATCATCGACGGGCTGCGCGAGCTGATCGACAACCAGACCCTCAAGCCAGGCGCCAAGGTCCCCTCGATCCGCGCCTTTGCCGCGAGCTATTCGGTGAGCACCTTCACCGTGGTCGAGGCCTACGACCGTCTGGTCGCCCAGGGCCTGCTGGTGAGCCGGGGCAATGCGGGGTTCTTCGTCAACCGCGCGGCGGGCGAATTGCTCGACCCGCACAACGCCGAGGCCGACACCAGTCGACCAACGTTCAACTCCGAGTGGTACCTGCAGCAGATCTTCGAAATCCGCCAATTGCCGTTCAAGCCCGGGTGCGGCTGGCTGCCCAACGACTGGATGTATGAAGACGGCCTGCGCCGCGGCCTGCGCCAGGTGGCCGGCAGCCCGCTGGAGCTGTCGGGCTACGGCGACCCCATGGGCCTGCCCGAGCTGCGCGCGCTGACCGCGCAGAACCTGCAGCAGGAACTGTCTATCGTCGCCAACCCGGCGCAGCTGATGCTTACCCATGGCGCCAGCCAGGCCCTGGACCTGGCCGCGCGCACCCTGGTACGCCCGGGCGACGTGGTGCTGGTGGACGACCCGGGCTACCCCAACCTGATGAGCATCCTGCGTACCCAGGGCGCGACCCTGGTCGGCGTGCCGCGCACACCGGCCGGCTACGACCTGAACCAGCTGGAGCAGTTGCTCACCCATCACCGCCCCACTGCATTCTTCACCCAGCCGCACCTGCACAGCCCGACCTGCTCGCGCACGCCGCTGCCGCAGCTGCACCGCCTGCTGCAACTGGCCAGCCAGCACGGCTTCCGCCTGGTGGAGAACAACCTGTACGCCGACATGGTCGCCGAACCGCAGCCGTGCCTGGCCAGCCTCGACCACCTGCAGCAGGTGGTGTACGTGGGCAGCTACTCCAAGAGCATTTCGCCCAATGTGCGGGTCGGCTACATGCTGGCCAACCCCGAGCTGATGCAGAAGCTGCTGCACCTGAAAATGCGCTCTGGCCTGACCACCTCGCAGGTTATGGAGCGTGTGGTGTATGCCGCGATCATCGACGGGCGCTGGCGCAAGCACCTCAAGCGCCTGCGCCAGCGGCTGGCCGAGGCGCACCAGGAAGTTGGCCGGCATCTGCATCGGTTGGGCTTCGAGCTGTTCATCGAGTCGGATGAAGGGATGTATATCTGGACCCGCCACCCGGCGATTCCGGACAGCGCGGCGCTGCTGGATGATGCGTTGGAGAAAGGCATCATGTTGGGGCCTGGGCAGTTGTTCATGGTCGATGCCAAAGCGACCGGCTGGATGCGGTTCAACGTGGCGTTCAGTACCGAGCCGGCGATGTGGGAGTTGCTGGAGAAGGTGTTGGTGAAGCATGTGCGGCGGGGTGGGGTGTAACGGGCTGCGGGGTGTTCGCCACAACACCTTCAGCGCCTATGAGATCGAGCGCCGCCCGCGCGGCGCTTCGCGGGACAAGCCCGCTCCCACATCTGTTTCGGGCCAATTACTCCTGCGCCAGATAGGTTGCAGCCTTGGGGCATGGCTGAAGATCGATGAAGAGCAGTCGCGCCCCCTCGATATCGAATGGAACAAACAAGGCGGACACAGGTGCCCTCACAGGAGTGACTGGCCCGAAACAGATGTGGGAGCGGGCTTGTCCCGCGAAGCGCCGCGCGGGCGGCGCTCGATCTCATAGGCGCTGAAACTGTCAAGGCAAGCACCTGTCAGCCCCGACACTACGTTATCGCCAGTCCGCCTTGTCGGCAAAAAACGCCTGCGCATTCGCCTCCAGGCTCTCCAGGTGATACCCCCCTTCCTGCACGATCAGGCACGGCAAGCGCATCGCCCGAATCCGCTCGCCCAATACCGCAAACCCTTCAGTCGTCACCGCCACCTTGCTCTGCGGGTCGAGTTCGTAGATATCGAACCCCAGCGACAACACCAGCACCTCGGCGCCGAAGTCCTTCACTACAGCCAGCGCAACCTCCAGCTGGCCCATGAAGTCCGCTTCGCTAGCCCCATGCGCCATCGGCAAGTTGAGGTTGTACCCCTCCCCCGCACCGCTGCCACGCTCGTCCGCGAACCCGGCCACACCCGGGTAGAAGTTGGTGGGGTCGCCATGCACCGATACATACAGCACATCCCGGCGGTCGTAGAAGATTTCCTGAATCCCCTGCCCGTGGTGCATGTCGGTATCGAGGATGGCCACGCGGCTGTAGCGGCTGCGCAAGGCCTGGGCAGCGACAGCGGCGTTGTTGAGGTAACAGAAACCACCGGCCGCATCGAAGCGCGCATGGTGGCCTGGCGGCCGGCACAGGGCATAGGCCGCCGGCTCGCCGTCGAGAATGGCCTTGGCACCGGCCACTGCGCTTTGCGCAGACCAATAGGCCGAGCGCCAGGTGTGTTCGCCTACAGGGCAGCTGCCGTCAGCCAGATAGCGCCCGGCCTGGGCGAGGATGCCGCGCAGGGCGTTGGGTTCACGCACGAAGATGTTGGACATGACCTCGTCGCCCCAGTCCTCGGGCACTTCCTTCCAGCGCGCATGGGCCTCTTCGAGGAAGGCCAGGTAGGCCTCGCCATGCACTGCCTTGAGCGGCTCGAGGCCGGCGTCCTCAGGCTGACGGATGTCGAAGCCCAGATCCTTGGCCGCCTGCAGCAGGCGCTGGGCACGCTCGGGGACTTCCTGCGGGGTGCGCATGGCGCCGCGCGAGTAGTAGCTGCGTGGGTGGTGCAGCAGCTGTTCGGGGTGGAAGTAGCAACGCATCAGGCTTCTCCTTGTTCGACAATGTCCGCGCGGGCCAGCACGGCATTGAGCAGTACATCGGCACCCTGGCGGGCGTCGTCGGGCAACACGTCTTCGGCTTCGTTGTGGCTCAAGCCGCCGACACAGGGGATGAACACCATGGCGGTCGGGCAGTAGCGGGCCAGCAGGATGGCGTCGTGGCCGGCGCCGCTGACGATCGACTGCTGGGCATAGCCGAGGCCATCCACCGCCTGCTGCACGGCGGCTACGCAATCGGCATCGAATGGCGTGGCCGGGCTTGTCCAGTGGCGCTCGATACGCACCCGCAACCCGCGTTGATTGGCGATGGCTTGCAGCTTCAAAGTCAGCTCGCGTTCCATCGCCTCGATGGCTTCGTCCCGGTGATGACGCAGGTCGACTGTGAACTGCAGCAGCCCCGGAATGGTGTTGCGCGAGGACTTGGCGATGGACAGTTCACCCACCGTGGTCAGGCCTTCAGGGGCAAAATCGGCAGCCAGTTGCTCGACTGCCTGGATCATCCGCGCGGTGCCATACAGGGCATCCTTGCGCAGTGGCATCGGCGTGGTACCGGCGTGCGCGGCCATGCCTTCGACCGTGACGTCGAGCCATCGGATAGCCTGCCCGCCGCTGACCACGCCGATGGCCTTGGCGTTGTCTTCAAGGATCGGGCCTTGCTCGATGTGGGCCTCGAAATAGGCATCGACCTGGCCACCCAGCGGGCGCCGGCCGGCGTAACCGGTGCGCTGCAGTTCGTCGGCGACGCTGATGCCATCGGCATCGCGAATGGCCAGCGCTTCGTCCAGCGCCAGGGTACCGGTGAACACCGCCGAACCGAACATGGCCGGGGTGAAGCGGGCGCCCTCCTCGTTGGTCCATACGGCGATCTCCAGCGGCTTGCGCGTCTGGATGTTCAGGTCATTGAGCCGGCGCACCACTTCAAGGCCTGCCAGCACACCGTAGACGCCATCGAAACGGCCGCCCTCAGGTTGGGTGTCGAGGTGGCTGCCCATCATCACCGGCGCTGCATCGGGGTCGCTGCCAGCGCGGCGGGCGAACAGGTTGCCGATGGCATCCACAGTCCGCGTCAGGCCGGCTTCGCGGCACCAGTGGCTGAACAGTTCACGGCCAGCCTTGTCCTCGTCGCTCAGGGCCAGGCGGCAGCTGCCGCCACGGGCGGTAGCGCCGATTTCGGCCATGGCCATCAGGCTCGCCCACAGGCGTTCGCCATTGCTTTTCAACATGTGCGGGTACTCCAGAAAAAAGCGGTTCGATCAGGCCAGTTCCAGGCGCTGGCTGCGGGCGTACTGGCGCGCCAGGGCGAGCACGCAGACCAGCGAAATGGTTGCGATCAAGGTGTAGAACACCGCCATCGGCCACCATTGGCCGGTGAAGGTGTGGGCCAGCCACGTACCGATCAGCGGGGTCAGGCCGCCGGCGATGGCGCCGCAGATCTGGTAGGCCAGGGATATGGCGGTGTAGCGCACGCGGGTGTCGAACATGCCGCTGACATAGCCGGCGATCACCGCGTAGAACGACGCCATGCACGCTGCGGCCAGGGCGATGCCGAGCACGATCAACGGGCCCTGGCCAGAGCTGACCAGCACGAACATCGGGTAAGGCGAGGCCATCGCCAGCAACGCGACCAGGGCCAGGAAGCGGGTGGCGCCGATCTTTTCCGATAGCCAGGCGGCCAACGGCTGCACGCAGAACTGGATGATCGCCACGAAGAACAGGCACTCCAGGATCAAGGAGCGCTCCAGGTGCAATTGCGTGGTGGTGTAGCTGATCATGAAGGTGTTGGTAAAGTAGACCCCGGCAATACCCAAGGTATTGGCACCGATGCATAGCAACAGCGGGCGCCAGGCCGTGCGAAGCACTTCGAATACCGGGGCCTGCTCCTTGCGCCGGGCCTTTTCCGCCTGCTCGCGGCTGGCGATGAACTCGGGCGACTCATTCACCCCCAGGCGAATCGCCAGGCCCACCAGCAGCAACAGCGCGCTGGCCAGGAACGGCACGCGCCAGCCCCAGTTCATCAGGTCTTCTTCCGGCAGGCGGGTGACCGCGCCAAAGGCCAGCAGCGACAGGATCAGGCCCGCCGGGCTGCCCAGTTGGGCGAACGAGGCAAAGAAGTTGCGCCGGCCCTTGGGTGCATGTTCACCGGCCATCAGCACCGCCCCGCCCCACTCACCGCCCACGGCAATGCCCTGGACGATGCGCAGCAGGATCAGCAGTACCGGCGCGGTGGCGCCGATTTGTGCGTAGGTCGGCAGCAGGCCGATGCCCACGGTGACGATGCCCATCATCAGCAAGGTGATGACCAGCGACTTCTTGCGGCCGATACGGTCGCCCACGTGGCCGAAGACGATGCCCCCCAGCGGCCGGGCGAAGAAGCCAACGGCGAAGGTGCCGAACGCGGCCATGGTGCTGAACAGGCTGTTGTCGGAGGGGAAGAACAGCGCGCCGAACACCAGGGCGGCGGCGGTGGCGTAGATGTAGAAGTCGTACCACTCGATCATGGTACCGATGAACGCGGCGGCGGCGGCACGGCGTGGCTGGGGGGAAGCGGTGGGCTTCATGGGGGCTCCTTTGCTTGTTGTTCTGGCAGGAGTTGTCAGGGGCACGGTGGCGCTCTTGTGGCGCTTGGCCTGTTGGTCTGGTGTCAGCTTCTTCGCGGGTAAACCCGCTCCCACAGGGATTGCACAAGGTCTGCAAGCGCTGCAGTACCTGTGGGAGCGGGTTTACCCGCGAAGAAGCTGACACCAGACCAACAGGCCTCGATACCTGCGATTTATCGGCCCGGGGCTATGATTAGTCAATTTTCTATTTATTATTCGAAATATTAGCCTTGCTTATTATCGAGCCCTGCCATGCCCGACCGTCTGCTCAACGACCGCCTCGACTGGAACCTGCTGCGCACCTTCCGGGTCATCGGCCAGGAGCTGTCCATCAGCCGTGCTGCCGCGCGCCTGCACCTCACCCAGCCGGCAGTGAGCCAGGCGCTCAAGCGCCTTGAAGAACAGCTTGGCCGCCAGCTCATCGCCCGCCGCGGGCCGCGCTTCGTGCTGACGGAAATGGGCGAGCAGCTGTTCCAGCTGGCTGGCGAGGTCTATGGGCAGATGTCGCAGATCGGCGGCTTGCTGGAGCAGCCGGCGGACGAACTGGTGGGCAAGGTACGCCTGCTGATGATCAGCCGTATCGTCAACGAACACTTCGACGACTTCCTCGCCGACTTCCACCGCCAGCACCCGCGGGTGGAGCTGGAGATCGACGTGATGCGCAGCTCCGACATCGTTGCCGCCCTGCAGGAAAAAACCGCCACGGCGGGCCTCAGCCTTAACCGGCGTGCGCAGCCACGGCTGGAGCAACGGTTGTTCCTGCGCCAGCGCTATGCGTTCTTCTGTGGCAAGCACCACGCATTATTTGGCCAGGACGAGGGCGATCTGCAGCGCGAGAACTTCGTCAGTTTCACCAGTGACCAGATTGGCGGCATGCTGTCGCCACTGACCATTTTCCGCGACCAGCAGGGGTTTGCCGGGCGGATCGTGGCATCGTCACCAAGCCTTGAGGAGGTACGCCGGCTGGTGATTGCCGGGTTTGGCATAGGTTGCCTGCCCGAGCATGTGGTAGCGCCGGATGTAGACGCCGGGTTGTTGTGGAAGCTGCCGCCGCAGGAAGGGATTGCCGATGTGGATATCCACCTGTTGTGGAACAGGGAGCAGCGCTTCAGCCGCGCGGAAGAGGTGTTTATCGAGGCGTTGCAGCACAGCCTTGACTGAACGCAGAGCTGGGGTCGGCGAGCACTGGACACGATAGTGGCCAATTAGTAGCATCCAGACCAACTGAACATTACGGACAATCTCAGTCATGGATCGAGCTACCGGGGTCATTCGACGCCCCATTCATCACCCCATCCGCCCCTTGATCACCTGGGAAGAAGCATGGAAGGGGCCCGACGAGGGCTTGATCCGCTGCTGGGAGATTGGCCGTGAGCGGGCTCTGGCCCAGCCAGAACTTGCCCGGCACTGCGCCGATGGCGCGCTCCCGGTGCTAGGTTGGAAAGGTGGCCATGATCGCGCATTGAAGAAACCGATGAAGTACGGTTCGTTCAAGTACCTGGCGCAATGGCAGGGCCTTCGCGGCGAGGATCTGTTCATCGATACGCGAACAGAGCTCACCCTGACCTGTAATCACACCGGCATGCTGACAACGTTCACACCGGACCAGGAAAAATACGCCAACGCTGTGATGCTGATGGAATAGCAACGAGGAACAGGGAATGGTCGATCTTCATCAGGAATTTCAGAACAGCCGCTTTTTTCACGAAGCGCGGATCGCGCAGCGCTCGGTTGATGGGTTGATTGGAATCGCTGCGGGCCTGACTGCTGACAATCAGGTCAATCAACAAGAAGCCGAGTTCCTCAAAGGATGGATGGAGCAGCAACTCGTTCATCTTGAGGATCCGGTCATCAATTTGCTGTACCGGCGCCTGAGCGACATGCTCAAGGACAATATGCTGGATGCTGCCGAGTCGGCTGAACTGCTTGAGCTATTGCAGCAGTTCACCGGCAAGCCGCGCTGCAGCGACAACCCATTCTCTTCACCCACCTCACTGCCACTCGATAACCCCGAACCCACACTGGAGTGGACAGGCCGCATGTTCCTGTTTACCGGCACAATGGCTTACGGGCCTCGCAAAGCATGCGAAGCGCTGGTAGTCGAACGTGGGGGTTCAATCGCCGCGGGGGTGAACAAGAAGACCCACTACCTGGTCATTGGCAGTATTGGCAACGAGCAGTGGCTGCACAGCAGTTATGGCACGAAGATCAAGAAAGCCGTGGAAATCAGGGAAGCGGGTGCGAACATTGCGATCATAAGCGAGGCGCATTGGCAGCGTGCGGCGTTTGGTTGATGGCCATGATGGCGTTTACCGCTTCTGAGCGGATCGATACACCTCGCTACGCTCGCGCTTGCCAACCGATACCACCACTACAACGATACGCTCCTCCTCGACTCGATAGACGAGGCGATATCCAGAGGCCTTGAGCTTGATTTTGTAGTGGTTCGGCAGGTCACGCAGCGCGTCGGCCTGTACCTTGGGTGACTGCAGGCGCTCGGCGAGTTTTTTCTTGATCTGTTCGCGCACGGTGTGGCCTAGCTTGCCCCACTCTTTCAGTGCCGAAGGCAGGAATTCGAGTTTATAGGTCATCCAGGGAAACCGGTACGCCTTTTTCACCCAACCTCGACTTGGCCAGTTCGCTCAATTCGAGATCTTCCAAGCGCTCCATCATGGCCTCGTACAGTTCGGCCGGCACCATGTAACCCATCACGCGGTTGTGATTGAGCACGGCGACGGGCATACCCGCAGCGCCGGTCATCACCGCGGATGGGTTCTTTTTCAGTTCCGACACGCTTACGGCCACGTCAGCGAATATGTTTTGCATGTTTGCACCCTCAATAGAGAGCCATATTTTGGTCCATATATAGGACACAAACAAGTCGTCACTGCTCAAGCACAGAGGTGAGACACGACAGGCGAAATGCCGTCTTTGTGGGAGATCGCCCAGCCCTTTGAATCCAACGCGGTGCATGGCACCGGCTGCGCCGGTGTTCGCGGCTAAAGCCGCTCCCACAGGGTCCCTGCTAACTAAATGAGTCATTTGCAGTTCCATGAGGAGCGGTCGGGGTCAGGCTGTTGCCATGACCGGATAGTCGGTCAGGCCATGGGCATCACCACCGAACAGCGTGGCCCGTTCGTGCTCGGCCATGGGCGCATTCAGCTTCAGCCGCGCCGGCAGGTCCGGGTTGGCCACGAATGGCCGGCCGAAGCCGATCAGGTCAGCCCAGCCCTCCTCCAGCGCACGCCGTGCACGTTCGCCGGTGTATTTGCCGGCATACACCATCACCCCGGGGAACACCGCCCGCAGCTGTTGCTTGAAGTCCACCGGCATGTCCGGCGCGTCATCCCAGTCGGCTTCGGCAATGTGCAGGTAGCCGATGCCGATTTCGCCCAGGCGCTTGGCCGCTGCGGTATAGGTGGTGACCGGGTCGGCATCGACACAGCCATTGAGCGTGGTCAGCGGCGCCAGGCGTACGCCTACACGCTGGGCGTCGCCGGTACCTTCGACCAGCGCACGGGTGACCAGGTCGAGGAAACGCAGGCGGTTTCCCAGCGAACCGCCGAAGCGGTCGGTGCGGTCGTTGGCGCCGGAATCGAGGAACTGGTTGACCAGGTATCCGTTGGCCGCATGCAACTCGACACCGTCAAAACCGGCGGCCATGGCGTTGCGCGCAGCCTGGCGGTACTGCTCGATGATCTCGGCAATTTCCGCTTCGCTCAACGCGCGCGGCTTGGAAGCCTGGACAAAGCCTGGCGTGCCGTCGGCATTGTCGATGAACACATTCACGCCTTCGGCCTGCATCGCCGAGGACGACACCGGTGCCCGGCCACCAAGCAGGCTGCTGTGGCTGAGGCGGCCGACGTGCCAGAGCTGGGCGAACATGCGCCCGCCCGCGGCATGCACAGCCTCGGTGACCAGGCGCCAGCCGTCGATCTGCGCCTGGGTGTGGATACCCGGGGTGCGGGCGTAACCCTTGCCCAGTGGCGAGATCCAGGTGCCTTCACTGACGATCAGCCCGGCACTGGCGCGTTGTGCGTAGTACTCGGCCATCAGCGCGGTCGGTACATCGCCAGGCTGGGCAGCGCGGGAGCGGGTCATCGGCGGCATCAGCACGCGGTTGGGCAGGTTAAGGGCGCCGAACTGCAGGGGTTGGAACAGCGGATCTTGAGGCATTGCGAGCATCTCCGTAAGTCGAATCTGGGGTCAGGCGCGGCTGACGACAGGTTGTGGCTGGGCAGGTACGCGGCGGTCGAGGCGGCCGCTGTACAGGGTCAGGGCCAGGGCACCGAGGGTGACCAGCGCGGCAATCCATGGGGTGTGGCCGAGGCCGAGCTGTTGCACCACCTGGGCACCGCCCCAGGAGCCACCGGCCACACCCAGGTTGAAGGCGGCGATGTTGAAACCGGCCGCCACGTCGACTGCGTCGGGGGCGACCTTTTCCGCCTGCTGCACCACGTACACCTGCAGGCCCGGCACATTGCCGAAGGCCACCGCGCCCCAGGCCAGTACGGTGATTACCACCAGTACCGGATGCGGCGCGGTGAAGGTCAGCGCCAGCAGCACCACGGCCAGCAGCAGGAAGATGATCGACAGTGCCTTGACCGGGCCTTTGCGGTCGGCCAGGCGGCCGCCCCAGATGTTGCCCAGGGCAACCGAAACGCCGTAGGCGAGCAGCACCAGGGCGACGCTGTTGGCGCCGAAGCCGGCGATGTCCTGCAGGATCGGGGCAAGGAAGGTAAAGGCGATCAGCGAGCCGCCGTAACCCACGGCAGTCATGGCATACACCAGCAGCAGGCGCGGTTGCAGCATCACCCGCAGTTGGCGCAGCAGCGGTGCCGGCTGGCTGTGCTGGATGCGCTTGGGCACGAACAGCAGTGCGCCGAGCAGCGCTACCAGGCCGAAGGCAGCCACCACCAGGAAGGTCACGCGCCAGCCGAAGTGCTGGCCGATGAAGGTACCCAGCGGGATACCGGTGACGAAGGCCACGGTCATGCCACTGAACATGGTGGCGATGGCGCTGGCGGCTTTTTCTTTCGGCACCAGGCTGGTGGCGATGATCGAGCCCACCGAGAAGAACACCCCGTGGGCCAGACCGGTGAGGATGCGCGCCATGATCAGCGATTCGTAGCTGGGCGCCTGCCAGGCCACCAGGTTACCGGCGGTGAACAGTGCCATCAGGCCGACCAGCAGCAGCTTGCGCGGGACGCGGCCGGTCATGGCGGTGAGAAGGGGCGCGCCGATGGCGACGCTGAGGGCGTAAAGGCTGACCAGCAGGCCGGCCGAAGGCAGTGTCACTGCCAGGTCATTGGCGATGGTCGGGATGAGGCCGACGATCACGAACTCCGTGGTGCCGATGGCGAAGGCCGCCAGGGTCAGGGCTAACAAGGCGAGAGGCATTTGAGAATCACCTGTGGAAGGTTGGGATGGGTGGATTCTCGGGGGGACGTGGGGATGGGAAAAAGATGGGCGCGGGACAATGAGTTTTGATCTGAAAGCAAAGGTTGCGACTGGGCTGTTGCGAAACAGTCAATCTTTTGTGTTGCCTGACAAACGCATTCGCGGGCACGTCCGCCACCACCGGTGCAGCGCTGCGGGTCGACGGCGGCGTGGTCGACAGCCTGGCTATCTGAATTCAACCCCGGCTACCAGGCGACCGAAGCGCTGTTCAAGGCCATCTATGAAGGTGGCTTGGAAGCCTTGGCGAAAACCCCCGGCTAAGTGAATTGGGGCTGCTTTGCAGCCCACACCCGTCTCGAAAGGACCCGCACCCAATCGCTGGCGCGTGACGGCAGTTTTGCCGAGCTCTGCCTGCTCGATGCAAGCCTGGTCATGCATATCCACAGCGCGCTCAGCGACACCGCCGCGGCCGCCGTGCCCTGCCCCGCCCTGACCGCCTGGCAGGCCTTGGCCAAGGTACCCGAAGGTGCCACAGCGCCGCGAGTTCACCTTCTCTGCTTTGCCACAGGCTCTGCGGCAGCTGAAAGAGGGCCAAGGCACAGGCAAATGGGTGACGCGCCTGGACTGAACGCTAAATGCGAAAACTTGGATCCCATTCTGCTACAAGGTATGCTGAGCAATAGCTAAACGCCACTACTTAGGCAGGCTTCGTGCCTGCCTTCAAGGACGAGCCCTTTGCCCAGCCACCCTACCCGCCACACCATCGCCCGCCAGTGGCAGCTGCTCAAGCTGCTGCCAGGCCGTCACCCGGGGATGAGTTCCACCCAGTTGCAGGCCGCCCTGACCACCGTTGGCCATATCACCAGCAAACGCACGGTCGAACGCGACCTGGTCGAACTCGCGGCACTGTTCCCGCTGCAGTGCAATAGCAAAGGCATGCCCTACGGCTGGTACTGGCAAGCGGGCCTGAGCCCTGGCGAAGCGCAACAGCTGCAGCCCGATGCGCTCACACCTGCGGAACAGGTCGAGTTGCACGCCTGGGTCGATGATGCCCTTGCCCGGCGCCTTGAGGCGTCGCCGCTGTCGGCAGATATGCAACTGACGCTGCAGGCGGAAGGTGGTGCCACCCTGGTAGCTACCGTCGACGACAACCGCTCGCTGATGGGCTGGCTGCTGTCCCAGGCCGGCTCGATCCGCGTGCAGGCGCCGCAGGCATTGCGACAGGCCATGCTCGTGCAGTTGCGCCAGAGCCTGGCGCTGCACGAGGGTGGTTGTTGACCGGCAAGAACACCGACCCCGTGGCGAGTCACTGACTACCAGTGCCATTGGGCACTGACCTGTAGGAGCAGCCTTGTGCTGCGAAGAGGCCGGTACTGACCAAACATGTGTATCGCTCGTACCGGCCTCTTCGCAGCACAAGGCTGCTCCTACAAATGTGTATGACTGAAAAAACGGGTAACGATCTGCCAACGTCGGTAGCGTCTGGGATCTCTATTGTAGGTATCCCACACGGAACGGATGCGAGGAATATTACATGGATCGTGCTGAGGCCAACCGGCTACGTCGGGGGCGTTTTTCAGAGCCTGGCAGGCTGTACCTGCTGACCACTGTCACCCATGCACGCAAGCCACTGTTTCAGGATATTCGTACAGCTCGCCTGGTCATCAGTGAGCTGAGGCAGACGGAACGCCTTGGCGCTTGCCGCTCACTTGCCTGGGTGCTGATGCCTGACCACTTGCATTGGCTGGTGGAGCTGCGTGCCGTCACATTGAGCAGCCTGATGCGACAGTTCAAATCGCGATCTGGTACGGCACTGTGCAAGGCGGGCGTGAGCCCGGGCCCAGTCTGGCAACGCGGGTTTCATGACCGAGCGCTGCGCCAGGAAGATGATGTGCGCAAGGTAGCCCGATACATCGTTGCCAACCCTCTGCGGGCTGGCCTGGTAGCAGAGATTGGCGATTATCCACACTGGGACGCAGTATGGCTCACTGACAGCCTGCACAACTCCTTGTAGGAGCAGCCTTGTGCTGCGAAGAGGCCGGTACAGGTGGTACACATGTTCAGTCAGTACCGGCCTCTTCGCAGCACAAGGCTGCTCCTACTGGTGAGGCGTTCAGTGCGGGTTACGGCGCGACAGGCAGGCATACCCCAGGCCCAAAACGCTGGCCGCCAATACGCCCAGCAGCATCATCAGCTCGCGGCTGTAGCGGGCCACCCAGGCCGGGAAACCGATGACCTCGCGGTAAACCTGTATGTCAGCCTTGCCATCGGCGTGACTGATGCTGACCCCGCCCTGGCGGATCTGCGAATAGTCTGCATCGAAATACACCCATACCTTGCATACGCCACCCGGCTCGATGGTGGGGATATCCGCTTGCATGGTGGAGGTTTCCACGATGGTGTCATTGCCAGCTGCATCGCGCACCTGCACCAGGCCTTTCGCCGGCAGGCGGATTTTCACCTGGCGCACTTGCGCATCACCACGGTTGCGCAGCTCGATGAGCAGACCGGTACGGTGGTCGACCAACCCGGCCTCGAAGGGCTTGGCGAACAGCTGGGCATACGGCGCCTGGGCCATTTCGATCAGCCGCTCGACCTGATCGTGGCTCAGCCCGCCCTCGCTGATGGCATTGATACGCCCCTGCAACTGCTCGTACTTGAGCTGTTCGCTGGCTTTGGTGATGCGTTCGCTGAACTGGCTGGGATAGGTGAGGTAGGCATAGGTCAGCGATGCCTCCAGGCGCGGGTTACCCCTGAGCAACCCATAGGCGGCCAGCAGGACCATCAGGCCAAGCAGCACGGCTACGAGGAGTTTCCCCACCTTGTCCCAGCTCAATGCGAACTTCCTTCTGTCGTGATACAGAGATTCAAACTGACCAAGGGTGCCAAGTTCATGGTCCCCAGGCAAGCCTGACTAAGGCTCCTGCTCGCCTCCCCGAGACTGGCGCAACTGCTGCAACTGGCCGTCGATCAGCGCCTTGGCCATGCCTGCCAGGTAGTACGTGGCCTGCATCATCGCCTTGCGGTCACCGGGCCGGTCGATGGCCTTGCGGGTGAGTTCGGTAATGCAGCCCATGATGCTCGAGGCCTCCATCAATGCCGTGCGCATCGGCAATTGCGCGTTCATCTGCACCAGTTCGGCACCGCCGTTGCCAAAACGGCCCGCTGCACGCACGACATTGAGATTGCCGCTTTCTTTCGGAGTGTCTTTGTCCATGTCCATTTCCTCGGGTTACGAGCGTGCCGAGACTAGGGCGCTGCCTGCCCCGCCACAATAACCTTGGGGGTGGAAAGGCTTACTTTCGGAAATGGACTACAAGAACCCTACAAAGAGGACGCTCCGCCACCACGCTGGCTCTTGACCGGCAAGCGGCAGTGACGGACGATCAATCTCCCCTCACAAGGATGAACACCATGCTACGGATATTGGGCAGAGCCTCCTCCATCAATGTGCGAAAAGTCCTGTGGGCATGCGCCGAGTTCGAGGTCGCGTTCGAGCGCGAAGACTGGGGGGCGGGCTTCAAGCCCACGGACAGCGCCGAATTCCTTGCGTTGAACCCGAACGCCATGATCCCGGTGATCCAGGATGGCGACTTCACCCTGTGGGAATCCAACAGCATCATCCGCTACCTGGCCACGCGCTATGGTGCCACCGCGTTCTACCCGGGCGAGGCGCAGGCGCGGGCCAGGATCGACCAGTGGATCGACTGGCAGGCCTCGGACCTCAACCGTTCCTGGAGCTACGCGTTCATGTCGCTGGTCAGGCATTCGCCGGCCCACCAGGACCCACAGGCCCTGGCCGCCGGCTGCGCGGACTGGGCGCGCTACATGCACATTCTCGACCGCCAGCTGGCAAGCACCGGTGCCTATGTGGCCGGCAGCCAGTTCACCTTGGCCGACATCCCCATTGGCCTGTCGGTCAACCGCTGGTTCGAAACGCCCTTCGAGCACCCGCACCTGCCGGCCGTGCGCGACTATTACGAGCGGCTGAGCGAGCGCCCTGCCTATCACCTGCATGGCCGCAACGGTACGCCGTGATGGGCAAGACTGTGGGGCTGCCTTGCAGCCCATCGCGACACAAGGCCGCTCCTACAAGGAATCGCGGTTTCCTGTAGGAGCGGCCTTGTGTCGCGATGGGGCGCAAAGCGCCCCCGAAGATCTCCACCTGTTACACAGCAACTTGACTCGCCGCAGCCCCCGCCCGCCCCCGCCAAGCGAACAGCAGCACCATCACCAGGCCCAAAACCGCCATCGCCGCCCCCGCCAGGGAAACTGCCGAATACCCCAGCCCGGCATTGATCACCGCTCCACCCAGCGCCGCACCTATCGCGTTACCCAGGTTGAACGCACCAATATTCACCGCCGACGCCAGGTTGGGCGCATCCTTGGCCGCCTCCATCACCCGCATTTGCAGCGGCGGCACCAGGGCAAAGCTGGCAGCGCCCCACACCAGGATCGCCAGCGCAGTCGGCAGCGGCCAGTCCATCACCAGCGGGAACACCAGCAACACCGCAATCAGCACGGCCAGCGACAGCATCAGGGTACGGTCGATCGAGCGGTCCGCGGCCTTGCCACCCCACACGTTGCCCAAGGTCAGGCCGACACCGAACAACACCAGCATGGCCGTGACGAAGGTGGTGGACGCTGCCGCCTCGCTCTGCAGGATCGGCGCGATATAGGTGAATACCGTGAACATCGCACTGGAGCCCACCACGGTCAGCAGCAACGCCGCCAGCACCGGCCCGCGGCCGAGCACGCGGATTTCGGCCATGGCCCCGCCCCCCTTGGGCGACGGCACATTAGGCAGTGCGTACCAAAGGGTGGTCATTGCCACCAGGCCGAGCCCGGCGATGCCCCAGAACGCCGTACGCCACCCCAGCATTTCACCGAACCAGGTCGCCAGCGGCACACCGCCGATGGTGGCCAGGGTCAACCCCATGAACATGGCGGCCACGGCACCGGCGCGCTTCTCGGGCGGCACCACGCTGGCCGCGACGATAGAGCCGATGCCGAAGAACGCACCGTGGTTCAGCGAGGTGACCACACGGGCGACCAGCAGGCTGGCATAGTCGCTGGCCAGGGCCGACATCAGGTTGCCGAGGGTGAAGATGGCCATCAACCCGATCAGCAGGTAACGCCGCGGGATCTTCACCGTGGCCAGGGTCATCAGCGGTGCACCGATCAGCACACCGATCGCATAGGCACTGACCAACAGCCCGGCTGCGGGGATGGAGACGCCAAGATCGGTGGCGATGCTGGGTAACATGCCCATGGGGGCGAACTCGGTGACCCCGATGCCAAAGGCACCGATGGCGAGTGCGACAAGAGGTGGATTGATACGCATGGCAAGCTCCTTATCTGTGCTGCAAATGCTACGATCCGAAGCTGAGCCGCACTAGACTGCATTTTTGCGAACCACCTTTGCTCAAGAGGCACAAATGGACTTCAGTGGAAGATCCGGAGAGATGGAAATATTTGCCAAGGTGGCCCAGGAGGGCAGCCTGTCCGCCGCCGCCCGCGCGCTGGGCCTGACGCCTTCGGCGGTGAGCCGCATCCTCGCGCGGACCGAACAGCGCCTGGGCACCCGCCTGCTACTGCGTACCACCCGGGCGATCACCCTCACGCCTGAGGGCGAAGCGTATCTGCGCGGTGCACGGCGGGTGCTGGCCGACATGCTCGAAGTGGAAGAGGCCATCACCGACCAGGGTGTGCCCCGCGGGCGCTTGCGGGTCAGCGCAGCGCTGGGCCATGGCCGGCTGACCGTGGTGCCGCTGCTGGCGGCGTTCAGCGCGCGCTACCCGCAGGTGCTGGTCGACCTTACCCTCAGCGACGAAGTGGCCGACATTCTCGGCGGCCAGGCCGATGTGGCGCTGCGCTTCGGCCACCTGCCGGACAGCTCGTTGAGCGCCCGTGCCATTGGCGAAACCGGCCAGGTGATCGTCGCCTCGCCCGAGTACCTGGCGCGCTGCGGTACGCCGCTTGTGCCAGAGGACCTGGCCCGGCACAACTGCCTGCGTTTCAACTTCCGCCGCGCCGCACCCGACTGGCCGTTCCGTCGCGACGGGCAGGCGTTTTCATTGAAGGTGACGGGCAATATCGAATGCAGCAGCGGCGAGGCCCTGGCGCAGTTGGCCAGGCTCGGCGCCGGCGTGGCGCGCATCGGTACCTTTACCGTGGCCGATGACCTGGCCAACGGGCAGCTGGTGCCGTTGCTGCAGGCGTACAACCCCGGTGATCGCGAGCCGATCCATGCGGTGTTCGTCGGCGGCCCGGCGATGCCGGCGCGGGTGCGGGTGTTCGTGGATTTTCTGGTGGAGCAACTGTCAGGCATGCCCAGCGCCTTGTAGGAGCGGCCTTGTGTCGCGAAAGGGCTGCAGAGCGGCCCCAACAGACTATGCACAGTTGCTGAAATCCAGGGGCCGCTTTGCGGCCCTTTCGCGACACAAGGCCCCTCCTACAAGGGGCCACTGGATCCATGCGGCATCCGCTGATCTGGCAGTACAATGCCGCACTTTTACATCCACCATGCAAAGGACCGCCCATGCTTTACGTCGTCATGCTCGGAGGCCGCCACCCCGGCGCCAAGATCGAAGTTCACGATGTGGTGTTCGCCCTGGCCGACACCTTCGAACAGGCCTACCCGCAGTTGCGCCAGGCCTGGTTCGGCAGCCCGAAAGGTTTGCACATCGATTCATGGCTGGAAGTGCATGGTGTCGACGGCCAGCGCATCGAACTGCGCCCGCACGCCCCTGCCCCTGGTGCCCTGCGTCTGTACTTCATCAACCTCGGTGGTTATGAACGCGAAGTATTCGGCGAGGCCCACCGCTACCTGCTGGTCACCGCCCACAGCAAGACCGAGGCCAAGGCCCTGGGCAAGCAACGCATGCAGGCGGACTGGCTGAAGCCGCATACCGATGCCTTGCTGGATGTCGACGACTGCCTGGCGATCGACCAGGTAGCAGGCCAGTTCGTGCACCTGGTCGAAGGCGCACACGAGCCGGTGGTGGTGCGTAACGACTACATCCTGATCTGACGCCGACAGCGCCGCGAAGCGCGCGGTACACTTGCCTTCAGCTCACGCTCAGGAGTTGTTTCATGCCCTACCCCATCGAACAGAAACTGGTCATCGGCGTTGCTTCGAGTGCGCTGTTCGACCTCACCGTCTCGGACGACATCTACCAGACCGAGGGCGTCGAGGCTTACCGTCAGCACCAGCAGCAGAACCTGGACGAACCCTTCCCCAAGGGCGTGGCGTTCCCGTTCATTCGCCGCTTCCTGAGCATCAACCAGGCCTTCCCCGAGCAGTTGCCGGTGGAGGTGGTGCTGCTGTCGCGCAATTCGCCGGAGACCGGCCTGCGGGTGTTTCGCTCGATCAACCACTACCAGCTGGACATCACCCGCGCGGCATTCATGTCGGGCCGCTCGCCCTACGAGTACATCCCGGCATTCAATGCCTCGCTGTTCCTCAGTGCCAACGAGGAAGATGTACAGAAAGCCATCGACGCCAACTACCCGGCCGGGCGGGTGCTGCCGACGCGCATCTACGATGACGAGATCGACACCGAATTGCGGGTGGCCTTCGACTTTGACGGGGTGATTGCCGATGACGAGGCCGAGCGCGTGTACAAGCGCGACGACAACCTGGACGAGTTTCAGGAGCATGAACGTGTGCGCAAGGGGATCCCGCATTCGCCGGGGCCCTTGGCGGACCTGTACCGCAAGCTTTCGCTGATTCGCATGCTCGAGGACCGCAAGTTGGCCGAAGACCCGGCGTACACGCGCATCTTGCGGATTGCCATCGTGACGGCGCGCAATGCCCCTTCGCATGAGCGGGTGGTGACGACGCTGAAGGACTGGGGCGTATCGCCGGACGAGTGCTTCTTTCTGGGCGGGATGGAGAAACCCAGGGTGCTGTCGATACTGAAGCCGCATGTGTTCTTTGATGACCAACGCAGCCATTTGCAATCACCGGCGGGGGATTTGCCGATGGTGCATGTGCCGTTCGGGGTGGCGAATCGCGAGCGCTCGGCGGCGGACTCTGCGTTCGACGAGCCAGCTCCCACTTCGATAGCACCGGTTTGATCTGATGCGCAACCTGTGGGAGCGGGCACGCCCGCGAAGGGCCGCAAAGCGACCCCAATCTGTTTAGCTGACAGGCACCAGGGCCTGCCAACACCGGCAGCACCAGCCCGCTTTACTCAGCTCGCCCAGCAGGACTGCCGAATGACGCTGCAGAAATTCCCAGGCCGGAATGCAGGCTCCTTGTCCGCGATCACATCCGCCTTCACGTTGCCAAACGTGGTCTGCGGCTTGTGCCGGATGCCGTCGTAAAACGCCTGAATGATCGCCTCCTTGAACCTTTCCCCACGCGGGTGCGCCTGGACCACGGCGTCCCGTGCGGCAATTTCCAGCCCTTCGTGGTGCAGCCCCAGCACATCGGTCTCCACCCCCGCCGTGACCAGGGCGATCAGCGGGTGCATGTGCTCTGGAATGCCCGGCGTGGTATGCAGCGCGATCGCCGTCCACACACGCTCGACATCGCGCTCGTCCACGCCGTGGCGCTGGAGGAAATCGCGCGCCGCATTGGCACCGTCCACCTCGAAGCGGCAGCAATCGCTGCTGTGCTGATGGGTCAGGCCCATGTCATGGAACATGCAGCCTGCGTACAGCAGTTCACTGTCGTAACGCAGCCCCAGCCGCTGCCCGGCAAGGGCCGCGAAGTAGAACACCCGGCTGGAGTGGTGGAACAGCAAAGGGGAAGCCGTGTCACGGACGAGCTCGGTGATTTCCCGAGCCATGGCGCTGTCGGGCACCTGGATACCGGCGATGGATGAGGACATGGTCGCTCCTGGGTGGGTTGATGACGAGCCCAGTCTGCGGTCGTGGGCCAATGTCCTCAATTGACTTGTACAGCCAAATACTGCCATTGTCGGCGGATTACGGACTTGCGGCGCAACGCCCGGAGCCACCATGCCCTCTGCCCCCATCACGGTCGCCATACTGGCCATGCCCGGCGTACAACTGCTGGATGCCTGCGGCCCGCTCGATGTATTCGCCGAAGCCAACCGCCAGGCCGGCCGTGAAGCCTATCGCCTGCTGTTGCTGGCCTGCGAACCGGGGCCGCTGGTGAGCTCTTCCGGTACGCGCCTGGTCGCCGACGGCTGGATCGGCGAAGACCTGGAAGCCATCGACACCCTGCTGGTCGCCGGCACGCCGCAGGCTGCCGAGCAATACCTGCGCCCCGGCATTCTCGACTGGCTGCGGCAACGCGCGGGCGCTTGCCGGCGTTACGGCTCGGTGTGCACGGGGGCGTTTGCCCTGGCGGCTGCCGGGTTGCTGGATGAACGGCGTGTGACCACCCATTGGGCCGTGGCGCAGCCGTTGGCCGAGCGTTATCCGCGGGTGCAGGTGGATGCCGACGCCATTCAGGTGCATGACGGCAACCTGCGTACCGCTGCGGGGGTAACGGCCGGGCTGGACCTGGCACTGACGTTGGTCGAAGAGGATCTGGGGCGCGACATTGCCAGGCAGGTGGCCGGGCATCTGGTGATGTACTTCAAGCGGCCTGGCGGGCAGCTGCAGTTCAGCCGGCAAGGTGGGACATCACCGGTTGGGCGTTCGGCATTGCAGGGGTTGCAGCGTTACGTGGCCGCCAACCCTGCAGTGGACCACGGGGTTGCCAGCCTGGCTGCGCGGGTTGGGCTGAGCCCGAGGCATTTTGCGCGGGTGTTTCAGAGTGATGTGGGAATGACCCCGGCCGCGTGGGTGGAGCTGGCGCGGGTAAATGCTGCGCGGGCGCGGCTGGAGACTGGGCGGGAGCCACCGAAGCAGGTGGCGGCGCTGTGTGGGTTTGCCAATGCGGATACGTTGCGGCGGGCGTTCGTGAAGCATGTGGGGGTTACGCCGGCGGAGTATCGCAAGCGGTTTGGGCAGTCGGGGGGGAAATGAACCGTGGTGTGCGTGCGCTCGCGCCGGGTACGCTTTTGCGTCCCGGCCGAGGAGCGTTGCCTGTGGTTGCGGCTTGCAGGCGGTCAAAGCGCACCCGGAAGAAGCTCTCATCCAGTGTGGCAATGGCCTGCTCTGAAGCGGTTTCGACATCAGCGCTGGTGATGGGGCTCTGCGAGGCTACATCCCATGAATGCTTGCCCCACTCCTGACTTATACCAAGATTAGGAAAGTTATCGAATTTGGATAACTTAACTAATCTCTCTTGATTCGGCAGTGTCAGCAAGAGCGGGCCCCTGTGCGCAGCACTTTTCTTGAGACCCGACGGTGTAGCCGCTAGCACTTCCGGGCCGTTGCTGGACACCTTTCACAACCAGAAGCGACAGTGAACCTTTGTGGCATCAGTGGCTCAGTTGTGCAAAGCGCGCTTACCACTCCGACAAGGGATTGCCATGAGACCTGCCCCGTCTACCGCCCCTCCCCAGGTTCGCATCGAACGTGAACTGAGCCCACGGGCGGTGCTCACCGGCGTAGCGCTGGGCATTCTGCTGACGCCCTCGAATGTGTACGCGGGCCTTCGGATCGGCTGGTCGTTCAACATGTCGATCATCGCCTTGCTGGTCGGTTTCACCCTGTGGCAGGGCCTGGCGGGGCGCAGCAAGGGCCGGCCCGCATGGACGTTGCACGAAAGCAACATCAACCAGACAGTGGCCTCGGCCGCCGCGTCCATCGTTTCCGGCGGGCTGGTCGCGCGCATTTTCGACGTTCTGACCGGTGGCCGCCCGGACACCAGCAGCGGCCGCGTCGTTCTGCTATACCTCATTGCCTGGCTCACCCCAACGAGGATGGATTCTCATGGAGCCACTGTGCACCACGCACCCGGGCGACGAGGATGGCGTGCCTGGCCGTTCGCCCGCCATGCAGGCGCTGCAGGCCTTGCTGCGGCGGGTGGCGCAGAGCGACCGGCCGGTACTGATCTTCGGCCCGACGGGAGCCGGCAAGGAAGTCATCGCCCAGCAACTGCACCGCTTGAGCGCGCCGGGCAAACCATTCATCGACCTCAACTGCGGGGCAATACCCGAGCCACTGCTCGAGTCCGAGCTGTTTGGCCATGCCCGCGGCGCGTTCACCGGCGCGGTTGGCGAGCGCATGGGCCACCTGCAGATGGCTGGGGCGGGGACACTGTTCCTCGATGAGATCGGCGAACTGCCCCTGGCCCTACAGCCGAAGCTGCTGCGGGTGCTGGAAACCGGGCAGTACCGGCCGCTTGGTAGCAGCGAAAACCGGCGCTTCCGCGGCAGGGTGGTGGCGGCCACCCACCGTGACCTCAAGCGCCTGGTGGCCGAGGAGCGCTTTCGCGAAGACCTGTACTACCGCTTGTCGGTGTTCGAGCTCGAACTGCCGGGACTGAACGAGCGCCGTGAGGACATCCCGGACCTGATCGAGCATTTTTGCCGCCAACAACGGCGACCGCTGCGCTTCGATGCAGCAGCGCTGGAGCTGCTGTGCCAACGAGACTGGCCTGGCAATGTGCGCGAACTGCGCAATTCGATCGATCGCATCGGCACCCTGGCCCCGTCACCACTGGTCGATCGGGAAACCCTCGAACAATTGCTGGTACCGCCCTCGCCCGCCTCGGCGCCTGCCGTAGAGCTGGCCGAAGCGCTGCTCGGGCTTGAGGGGCCGGACAAACTGGCAGCGGTGGAGACACTGCTGATAGAGCATGCGCTGAACCGCTGCAACGGCAACAAGAGTGCTGCGGCGCAGCTGTTGGGGGTCAACCGCAAGGTGATCGAGCGGCGGGTCCGGTTGCGCCAGGACTTGCGCCTGACCGTGGAGCGCTACCTGGCCGAAGGCCGCAAGCTGATCGACGGGGCCGACTTCCGCGGCGCCCTGGGCCCTTTGCAGAAAGGCCTGGAAGTGGCCGAGCGGGTCTACGAGGGCAAAGACCTGTGGCGTTTACAATTTGAGTTGCACCGGTTACTGGGAGTTAGCTTTCGCAGTATCGAGGGCTGGTTGAGCATCACCAGCCTGGCCAGCTACCGGGACGCCCAGGCCTTGGCCGCGCGTCAAGGCCAGCCGCAAGAGATGGCGTCGGTGTCGTTCGGCCTGTGGACCACCCTGTTGATGGGCCTGGAGCTGGCAGAGGCTCGCGCTACGGCACAACAGATGCTGCAGCAGGCGCAGATAGCCGGTGGCGAGGCACTGCGCATCGAGGCCCACCTGGCCATGGCCAATACCCTGTTCTGGCTCGGCGATTTCGAGGAAAGCCTGGCCTGCCTGACGCGCGGCAGGCTGCTGGAGGAGGACCAGGCCAGTTGGCCATCGAGCCAAGGGCTGGACCTGGTGGGCCTTGCCCGCACTTTCGAGGGCCTGGCCGCCTTCGAGCTGGGCCTGTTCAGCCAGGCGCGCCAGGCGCTGGCCCGCTTGCAGTCCCGCGCCGAGCAGGCGGTCGACAACCCCTTCAACCGCGCGGTCGCCCTGCAGGGCGCGGCCTGGCTCGCTGCAGTGCTGGGCGAGCGCGATGCACTCGGGCGCCTGGGCCGCGAGCTGGAACTGCTCAGTGCGCGCCACGAGTTCTCCTTCTACCGGGGCGTGGGCATGATCCTGCGCGGCTATCACCAGGGCCTATCGGGTGAGTACGAAGCCGGTGAACAGGCCATTGCCGAAGGCTACCAGCAGCATGTGCTGCGTAACGGGGGCCTGTTGTTCCACGGCTTCCAGGCCTGGAAGCGCGGCGAAGTGCTGTTGCTGGGCGGGCGCGCAGAGGCCTGCCTGGAACTGGTGGATGTCGCCCTGGACCTGGCCCAGGACCATCAGGAGCGTGCCTACCTGTGCGAACTGATGTTGTTACGCGGCCGGGCGCTGCTGGCACTTGGCGACGACCGCGAAGCCGAGGCGACCCTGCGCGTCGCCTTGTCCACCGCGCTGACCCTCGGCGTGGTGCCGGCGCGGCTGCATGCCGCCTTGGAATTGGCCCGGTTGCTCGAACGCAGCGAACGTGGCGCCCAGGTGCAGTCGATCCTGATGCGTGCGCTTCGCGGCCTCGACCCGCAACTGGACTACCCGCCCGCCAGCAACGTGCGTAGCTGGCTGGCACGTTTGTCGAGCTGACCCCCTCAACCGGAAAGCAGGAGCACGATCATGGCGTTCGAGCTGGAGCACAAGGATCTGCAAGCGTTGATCAACGGTGGTTGTTTCTTTGGCAGTGGTGGTGGCGGCACCTTGGCGTCGGCCCGGCACTTGCTGGCCGCGTTCAATATCGGGGAATTCTACCCGCGCGACCGCGTCAGGGTGGTCACGGTGGATGAGGCCCGTGCCGGCGACGCCGCGGTAGTGGCGTACATGGGTGCACCGGAAACGATCGGGCGTTGCCAGTACCCCCTCGGGCCGATCCAGGCCCTGGAATGCTTGCGCCAGCGCTTGAATGAACAGGGCCGCGAGCTTGCCTATGTCGTGCCGCCGGAAAGCGGCGCGCTGGGCTTTCTGGTTGCGTGCCTGGCCGCCGCCAAGCTGGGCCTGGCGGTGGTCGATGCGGACGGCGCCGGGCGCGCGGTGCCCTCATTGCCGATGCTCACCTTCGCTGCTGCCGGTATACCGCCGCGGCCGTCGTTCGTGGTCAGCCAGGGCGGACTGGTGGTGGAACTGAATGTAACGCCGCCGGCCGAGGCCCAGGGGTACGCAGAAAACGCCAATGTGATCGCCGAGCAAATGTTGCGCCCTGTGGTCGGCTCGCCGACGTTCGGTGAGTTCGGAGGCCTGGCGCTATGGTGCATGAGCCCCGACCAGCTGCCTTCCGCGCTGCCGCTGCGTGGCACCCTCAGCCGCGCCCTGGCGCTGGGCAGAGCCCTGGCTGCCGGGCAGTTGCACACTTGCCAGGCCGTGCTCGACTGGCTTGGCCAGTTCGGCCTGATGGCTCGGTGCCTGTCTCGCAATGCGCGCCTGACCCATGCTGGCGTGACTACCCAGGGCGGCTTCGACATCGGCCGCATCGACCTCGACAGCCACGAAGGAAGCTTGCGCCTGTGCTACGAGAACGAGTCGCTGTTGCTGTGGGACAAGCACCAGCCGCAACCGCTGGCCATGGCCCCGGACAGCATTGCCTGGTTCTTCGAAGGTGCGGGGCCGGCACTGGCCTCCAACGGCGACCTGGTGCGCGCCGATGGCTCGCTGGACCCGAGCTATGCCGGGCGCCCTGCCTGCCTGATCGGCTGGCAGGCGGCGGCGCCGCTACGCCAGCCCGGTGGGTTGATCGCGTGGAGCTTCGAGCAGTTGCTGGCAGACCTGGGTTACATGGGCGCTTACCGAAGCATCGAGCAACTGCAGGAGTTACGACCATGAGCCTGCGTATTGCGGTTCTCGCACCGGTCAACAGCAGCGACTACAACGAGGGCCTGCTGGCCTCGATAGCCCCAGTGGTGCCCCCGGATGTCGAGGTCCAGGTGTACAACATCGACCAGGGCAGCCCGTGTATCCAGAACCGGCTGAATCTCGCCGAGAACGCCCTGGCAGTGGTGCGCCTGGCCCAGCACCTTGAGCAGCAGGGGTTCGACGGCATCTGGCTGAGCGATTTCGACATGTGCGGCGTGGAGCCTGCCCGCGAAGTGATCGATATCCCGATCATTGGCGGCTTCCCCACCTCCGCGTTCAGTGCCCTGGGGTTGTGTCAGCGGTTTTCCATCATCACCATCCTGCAGAGCACCCTGGCCCTGCAACGCGGCCATGTGGCCAATTACGGCCAGAGCATCAATTTTGCCTCCATCCGTTCCATCGACTGCCCGGTGGCCCAGTTGGGTAATGTCGAGGTGGTACTGGTCAAGGCATTGCAAGCCGGGCTGGCGGCCATCAAAGAGGACGGCGCGCAGGCACTGTTGCTTGGCTGTACCGGCTTCATGGGTGTCGCCGAGCGCTTGTCGAAGCTCATCGAGCAGGACCTTGGCTGCTACGTACCGGTGCTGGACCCCAACCAGTGCGGGTTCGGCTTCCTGCTGTCGCTGGTGCGGATGAAGGTGCGTCCGAGCCGTTTGTGCTACGCCAGGGCGCCCCTTGGTTGAGGTGGTCGGATGCGTCCGTCGCGAGCACCCCGAGGTGGACGAAAACGTCCACCCGCCCCCTTGTTTTTCAACCTAACTGGTTGAAAAGCAAGCGATCAGCAGCTTGGCATGATCGATGCTCCTGTCACTGGGCCGAGCGCGTGACCCCATGCCCTCGGCCCACATGACAAGGAGAGCATCATGAGCACTGACTACTATGTCGACTTCGATAACCAGACCAACGATACCTGGACCCTCGCGGTCTACCAGACCTTGCCAAGCTCGGTAGGGCTCGACAGCGTGTCGTGGAAGCAGACCACCGTGCCCACCCAGGGCTACAGCGGGGTGGAGTGGACCATCGACTACAACGTGGTGATTGCCAATTATCGGCAAGTCGGGGGTGTCGGGGTGTACAAGGCCAGCCAGACGCTGTCGACGCAGCTCGGGTCGGTCTGGGATTGCGTGTTCAAGGACAACGTCCAGCAACTGGTGCTGGGTAGCGGCTCCGCGCCCGCAGACAGCATCCAGATCAACAACAAATCGAACTTGCCTGCCAACCTGGGCATCGGCATGAGCGGCCAGGGTTCGGTGTTCAAGCCGGATGTGGTCGGTGGCGGCCAGGCCCAGTTCAAGGTGACGCCCACGTATTACCTGGGGCTGTTCCAGAAGGTACAGCTGGGTGAAGTCATCAGCAGCAACGTCGTAGTCGGCCCAATGCAGATCCAGTTCCCCAGTGGCATGAACTGCGCAACAGCGTCTGCGCGCATGGATGGCGCCAATATCAAGCTGACGCTCACCTACACCCAGGTGACCAAGGTGTCCTACGAGGCTACTCAACGGTTGATCGCGGCCCGCAAGGAACGCCTTGGCAGGGTCCTCGAACACGCCTGAGACCACGGCCGGCGCGCAGCAGCGCGCCGACCCGCTGTCGCCGGATTCGGCAAGGAGCTGGAAATGAACAAACCCCTAGACATCGCCCTCATCTACGCCGGGCCGCTGGCGTTTGCCGCCGAGCCAGAAGTGACCGGCGCCCAGTTGCTGGACTTCGTCCATACCGTGGATCGACAGATCGAAAGCGTCACCAAGGGCCTGGTCGAGCAGTTGAAGAAGGGCAACATCAACGCCCGCGTGTTGCAGCAGGGCCGTGAGTACCTGATCATCCAGGAGGGCCTGAGCCCGGCGTCGCTGCCACCGCACGACGGCGTGGAGACCGATCCCGCCCCACAACCCTCGCGCATCCGCATCTTCGTCCGCAGCAGCGACGCACCACCCACCATCAATGCGATGCGACTGTTCTTCCGTGACTGGCGCGCAGTAGCAGGCCTGATCGCGGTAGGCGGCGCTTGGTATGCAGGCCAGTGGGTGATGCACGTGCGCCGACAGGACGAGTAGCAGCGCCCGTGGATGCGATGGGCTGCTGCCGGGCAGCCCATCGCCAGTTCACGCTTGACCCACACCCTCCACCCACCACATGCTCGATCGCTCCACCCACGCTCAAGGAACGATTGCATGAAGCTGGAAACCCTCGCTATCCACGCAGGCTTCAGCCCCGACCCGACCACCCGGGCAGTGGCCGTACCGATCTACCAGACCACCTCCTTCGCCTTCGACGACACCCAGCACGGCGCCGACCTGTTCGACCTGAAGGTGGCCGGTAACATCTACTCGCGCATCATGAACCCCACCAACGACGTGCTCGAGCAGCGCATGGCCGCCCTGGAGGGCGGGGTTGGCGCGCTGGCGGTGGCCTCCGGCATGGCGGCCATCACCTATGCCATCCAGACCGTCGCCGAGGCCGGCGACAACATTGTCTCGGTGGCCAAGCTGTACGGCGGCACCTACAACCTGCTGGCCCACACCCTGCCGCGCATGGGCATCCATACCCGCTTCGCCGCCCATGACGACATCGCCGCCCTCGAAGCGCTGATCGATTCTCGCACCAAGGCGGTGTTCTGCGAGTCCATCGGCAACCCTGCCGGCAATATCGTCGACATCGCCGCGCTGGCCGAGGCCGCTCACCGCCATGGTGTGCCGCTGATCGTCGACAACACCGTGGCCACCCCGGTGCTGTGCCGGCCGTTCGAGCACGGTGCCGATATCGTCGTGCACTCGCTGACCAAGTACATCGGCGGGCATGGCACCAGCATCGGCGGCATCGTCATCGACTCCGGCAAGTTCCCCTGGGCGGACAACAAGGAGCGCTTCGCCCTGCTCAACACCCCCGACCCGTCCTACCATGGTGTCACTTACACCGAAGCCTTCGGCCCCGCCGCCTTCATCGGCCGCTGCCGCGTGGTGCCGTTGCGCAACACCGGTGCAGCGCTGTCGCCGTTCAACGCCTTTCTGATCCTGCAAGGCCTGGAAACCTTGGCCTTGCGCATGGAACGCCACACCGAGAACGCGCTGAAGGTCGCCCGTTACCTGCAAGCCCACGAGCAGGTAGCGTGGGTGAAATATGCAGGGCTGCCTGACCACCCCGAGCATGAACTGGCCCAGCGCTACACCGGCGGCAAACCAGCTTCGATCCTGTCGTTCGGCATCAAGGGCGGCCAGGCGGCCGGTGCGCGCTTCATCGATGCGTTGCAGCTGGTGGTGCGCCTGGTGAACATCGGCGACGCCAAGTCGCTGGCCTGCCACCCCGCCTCTACCACCCACCGCCAGCTCAATGACGAGGAGCTGGAAAAGGCCGGCGTGCCACGGGACATGGTGCGCCTGTCGATCGGCATCGAGCACAGCGACGACATCATCGCCGACCTGGCCCAGGCGCTGGAGGCCAGCCGCAGCTGATTCATCTGCGCCCTACCAATATCGACGGCGGGCGCACCTTTCGCACATCTGGATAGCCCTGCGATGACCCTGTTCTACCTCAAGCTGATCGTCACCCCGCTCCTGATGTGGGCCATCTCCCTCGCCTCGCGTCGCTGGGGCGGCCTGCTCGGTGGGTTGCTGTCCGGCCTGCCGATCACTTCGGCCTTGGTAATGACCTTCCTGTGCCTGGAACAGGGCACGGCCTTTGCCCTGGGTGCGGTGCCCGGCGCGCTGGGCGGCCTGGCGGCGGTGCAGGCCACGTACACCTTCTACCTGTTCGCCACACGCAGGCTCGGCATCGGCTGGGCCGTATTGCTGGCGATGCTGTTCTATGGCGTCGCGGCCTACGCGTTTACCCAGGGGGCAACCTGTACCTGTCGATTGCCGTGGCGCTGGTGCTGATCGGCGTGCTGATACGCGCCAGCGGCCGCGAGCCCAGGCCGGACACCCTGGTCCGGCCCCGGCATCGATTTTGGGAAATCCCTCTGCGCATGGTGTCTGCCACTTCGTTGCTGATGGTCACCACAAGCCTGGCCAACTGGCTGGGCCCGGCGACCAGCGGGATGCTGGCGCCAATCCCGGTGATTGCCTGGCCGCTAGTGGTGTTCGCCCATGTGCAGACTGGCCGTGCAGGAATGGCGGCGATGGTGCGGGGCAATGCGATCGGGGCGGTGGGGGTGATTGCGTTTTATCTGGTATTGGCAGGGCTGCTCGATGCCTGGGGTGTCGCAATCGCCATCAGCCTGGCCATGCTTTGTGCCGTGGTCCTGACCGTGGGGCTGGCGGCTGCGTTGCGACGGGGGTGATACACCGGCGCGCATGCCAGGGGGCTGCTGCGCAGCCCATCGCAGGCAAGCCAGCTCCTACAGGATCACTACAACCTTCAAGGCAGATGCAGTACCTGTGGGAGCGGGTTCACCCGCGAACACCGGCGCAGCCGGTGCCAGCCACCGCGCTGGATTCTTCGCGGGCATGCCCGCTCCAACAGGATCACCACAACCTTCAAGGCAGCCACAGTACCTGTGGCAACGGGTTCACCCGCGAACACCGGCGCAGCCGGTGCCAGCCACCGCGCTGGATTCTTCGCGGGCATGCCCGCTCCAACAGGATCACCACAACCTTCAAGGCAGCCACAGTACCTGTGGCAACGGGTTCACCCGCGAACACCGGCGCAGCCGGTGCCAGCCACCGCGCTGGATTCTTCGCGGGCATGCCCGCTCCAACAGGATCACCACAACCTTCAAGGCAGCCACAGTACCTGTGGGAGCGGGTTCACCCGCGAACACCGGCGCAGCCGGTGCCATACACCGAGTTGGATTCTTCGCGGGTAAACCCGCTCCCACAGGGGCCTGCCCTATCAATGGTCATTCCCTGCGCTGATCGAGGTCTACCGCAGGCTGTTCCACGCTCTGCCGGCCGTCATCAGCCAAGTTGTCTTCCTCCTGCCAATCACCACCCTCTTCTTCGTTCATGAGCGGGTCGTCATCAGGGTCGGGTATGGTCGGGCGGTCGGGGTCAACGGCCGGGTCGGGTGAAGTGGGCATTTCCGGGTTCGTGCCGCCTTGTGCATTCGGGTTGGGGCTCATCGCTGCATACCTCGCAAGAAAGATGTGAACCGCATTCGTTCCGGCCAAATCCCGTCAGCGAGGCTGCGGGTGCTCGGCAGAAACCGAATTGTTGGCCTGCACGTCCTCCATCTCCTCCTCGATCGGGCCTTCGTCATCCGAAGGTAGCGGGACCTCTCCGTCACCGCTGCCGGGCTGGGATTCGGTTTGCTCGAGGCCGGGGTCATTCTGATCGTTTGCCATGGACGTTCTCCTGGGTTTGCGCGTTGATCGCGCATACAGATCGGACGGAAAACGGCCAGCAGCAGTGCCTTGGGCTCGACAGGTGGCGCAAAAGGCCGGGGTACCGAACATGACCCCATATAGAGCTAAACCATTATTCAGAGACGTTTCCTACAAGGTTTTGGGAAGCCCAAAGCCTCTCTGGAAAGCGATTCCCCGTTAGTGTTCAGGGGTCGACAAGGACCTGTCCAGAACGAGGATCGCTCATGACCATCAGCCAACGTATTGCCCTCGCGATCGCCGAAGCCGGGCTGCCGCACGACCAGTGCATGTTCTGCGAGCGCCAGGGCCTGCCGATCCTGCCGCTGCGCCGCGCCCTGGTGCCCGATACCCGCCCCGAGTGTGTCTCCACCGTAGCGGATAACCGGCATATCTCGACAAAGATCGGCTTGCGCACCTTGCGCAGGGGCTTCCTGTATGTGCTGCTCGACCAGCAGGTCTGGCATGCCTATGCCGTCAGCGAGCAAGGTCATCTGCGCCGCTTCAACCCTTACGAGCCGCCAGATGGCCCGCCTTCGCCGCTGCCCGAAAAATGCGTGAACGCAGATCACGACATTCCTTCGGCCTTTCTCAACCTCGATACCGGCAGGTACAGCAGCGCCTGGCTGGCCTTTTCCAGTGATGCCTGGCCGGTGAGCGTGCTGAACGCCTACAAGAGCGGCGTGTCGCCTGCGCATCGCTTCCAGGGCCTGGACCTGATCCAGGCCCGCAACAATCCCGAACTGCTGGGCATCGCCATGACGCCCGATAAGCTTGGGGTCGACCAGCAGGTTTTCGAGTATGCCCAGCATGGCTGTGCCCCCTTC
>NZ_NEJN01000013.1:0-156544 GCF_002113105.1 Pseudomonas sp. B22(2017) | reverse complement strand
GGACTTCGTCAAGTACGCCGAAGCCTACGGTGCCAACGGCCACCGCGTGGAAAGCGCCGAAGGCCTGCTGCCGCTGCTGGAGCACTGCATCAAGACCCCTGGCGTGCACGTGATCGACTGCCCGGTCGATTACAGCGAGAACGACCGCATCCTCAATAGCGAGCTGCGTGAGCGCGCGCTGGCGGTGTAAGGTGTAACGGCTTTATTGACATCAACCCGGCCACCACAGATATCTCCCGATCCTGTGGTGGCCAGTTGGTGCTAATTAACAACCTCCTCACGCATCTCTTGATTGATCATTCTCATGTTCCCAACTCATTGAGAACACGAGACCATGACCATCGGCTCAACACACAACCATCCTGCTGATCTGGCTATCGAGCCATCCCTGTCCGTAAAGCCGTGGGCTGCGCGTTACCCTAACCCTCCTGATCTTTGCTTTGATTATCGCCGTCTACTCGAACAAGAGGGCGGAGTTGCATACGCCACTCAGCCGGATCACCGGATATGTATTGTCGGTGCTGGTGTTACCGGGCTAACTGCAGCCCGAGAATTGCTACGTTGCGGCTTTACCCGTATCACCTTGATCGAGCAGTCCCGACGTGTGGGTGGGCGTCACCTTACGCTGGTGAATAACGCAGGAAATCACAAGCAACCTGTAACCCCTTTTGAAATGGGGGAGCAACGTGGCTGAACCCATATCGCCTTATATCGATACCTGAAACATTCGCATACAGCGTTGGATGACTGATCGAAACGCGCTTGGCTGCGCAAAGTTGTATCGGGCTGGGACCTATTACGATGCAGTGAGCCTGATGAAGTACAACCGTGATCTGAGTGCCAGTTCAGGGTTGTATCTGGCTGGAGAGTCCTTCTCTGTTGACGCCGGCTGGACCGAGCCGTGTTTACGCACGGCGCTTGATGTGGTCATCAACCTATGCAACAGAACATCGGCATCGTTCAATGGTGGCTTTATCCTGAACCACTACCCACATTATCAAGCTGGGAAATAGCTGCATCCGGGAGTTTTTGTGGGGAATTTCCTACTGGAACACTTCTCTCGTCCTTCGATCCCATAGGAACTCCCCGACTGTCACGCCCCCGCCCAACCCCGCTTTACTGGCGCCCTTCCAAAACAACCATAAAAGGAAGCCGCCATGTCTGAACACTGCACGCCCGTTAGCCCCGTACGTATCGCTGTCATCCAGTACGACCCTCAGGTCGGGCTGGAGCATTGCGATGGCAACCTGAGCAAGGGCCTGGCATTGGCCCGGTGCGCGGCGCGTGAAGGCGCCAACCTGATCGTGCTACCCGAGCTGGCCAACACCGGCTACACCTTCCACACGCGTGCAGAGGCCTATGCCCATGCCGAAACGCTGGAGGAGGGGCGCAGCCTGAAAGCCTGGGCGGATTTCGCCAAGGAGTACCAGGTATATCTGGCTGCGGGTTTTGCCGAACGCGAGGGACTGAAACTTTTCGACAGTGCCGCACTGTTCGGTCCGCAAGGCTTGCTCGGGCATTACCGCAAGGCGCACCTGTGGAACCAGGAAAAGCTCTGGTTCACCCCTGGCGACCTGGGCTTCCCAGTGTTCGAGACACCGATCGGCCGTATCGGCCTGCTGATCTGCTGGGATATCTGGTTCCCGGAAGTGCCGCGGCTGATGGCCGCGCAAGGCGCCGACATCATCTGCAGCCTGAACAACTGGGTATGGACGCCACCACCGCTGTTCGATGAATCAGGGCGCTGCATGGCGTCCTACCTGACCATGACGGCGGCACACGCCAACAACGTCTACATCGCTGCCGCCAATCGCATAGGTAGCGAGCGGGGCGGTCGCTTCCTGGGCTGTTCACTGATTGCCGGTACCAATGGCTGGCCCATCGGCGAGGTGGCCAGTGCAGAGGAGGAGGGCATTCTCTACGCCGATGTCGACCTCAGCAGCGCCCGCTCGGCGCCGATCTGGAACAGCCTCAACGACCTGCCGCGAGACAGGCGTACCGACCTTTACGATGCGACGCTTGGCTATCGCCTTCATGCACCTATGCCCCGCTGAGGAGTTGCATATGAAAACGCAACTCTTCCCCAACCGGCAGCGTTCGTCGGTGTTGATCCTTGCCTGCCTGGTGGTGCTGCTGGCCGCCAGCCTCGTACAGGGCCAATGGCCGGACTACACGCAATTGGCAGCGACGCTTGATCAGCCGCTAAGCCGCTTGCGTTGGATAGTTGGTGATATCAGCGAAGTGGCCTTCTATAAGCACGAGTTGCCCGCCCTGGGCTTGCTACTGGGAGCTTGCCTGGCGCATTGGGCCCATGTGCATGGGTATCGCTGGCACGGCTTTGCCATCTGCTACGGCAGCGGACTATGGCCGTGGGTGTTCACCAGTTCGCTGCTGGGCTTGTTGCTCAGTCACGCGTTGTGGGGATGGACCTTGGCCAGTGGCACCTGGCAACCAACCTTCGTTGCTTTCGTATCGTTGCCAGCAGCCATGGTGCTGTTGTTTGGTGCGGGTTGGCAGGTGACCATCACCGGCGCACTGCTGGGAGCGCTGTTGGTAACGCCAGCCAGCCTGTTCATGGTCAATTACCTGTGCTACCCCCTGCAGTTGCCGGTGGTAGTCGGCAACGTAAGCGGCATGGCGCTGGCAAGCGTGGTGGCGTTCATGCTGTGCTGGCGCTTTCCATCATGGGTACGGCCCAGTCAACCGCCCGCCGCACCTGAGCCCGTTGCGGCCCAACCCGATTACGGTGTGGCCTGGACCTTGCGGCGTGTACTGGCCGATTTCAGCGAAGCGCCATTCTTTGGTAATGAACTGGCTAGCCTCGGGCTGCTGCTGGGGGTATTCCTGGCATACATGCTGGCCCCCGCTGCGCCAGTCTACGGTTCGCTGCTGCTGATACCGATGGTTGCCGGGCAGACGCTGGCATCACTGGTGGGAGTCGTGTTCTGGCGTCGCCAATGGCAGGCGCGAGGCTGGTACCCCACTTACATTCCCATCGTCTCTATCGTACCTGCCGCTGTGCTCACCCACGGAGGAGGCTGGCAAGTGGTCGTAGCCAGTGCAGTGCTCGGCGCGTTGGTAGCGCCACCGTTGGCAGTGGCCATCAGTCAGCGCTTGCCGGCCTACATGCATGGTTACATCGGCAATGTAGTGTCGATGGCCATTAGCACACTGGCGATCGTTCCGCTGGTCGGGCTGCTTGCTGGAGGTGGCGTATGAAAGCGCATGCAAACCTGCCCAAATTGTCGATTGCCAGCCTTGGAGGGACGGTGAGCATGCGGGCAAGTGCGAGCGAATGGGGGGTGATGCCCAAGCTTGACTGCGATGAACAACTGGCCAAGTTGCCGCAACTGCGTGAGATGGCCCAGCTTGAAGCTGCCACTCTGGGTCTGCTCCCCAGTGCCTCGCTGGGCTTTGCGGCGATGCTCGAGGTGCTGGCCTGGGCCCGGGGCGAGGTGGCTCGCGGAGCACACGCGGTGATACTGACACAAGGTACCGACAGCCTCGAGGAAACGGCGTATTTCCTCGATCTGCTCTGGCCGTTCGATGCGCCATTGGTAATGACCGGTGCCATGCGCGCGGCCAGCCAGCCGGGCAACGACGGCCCGGCCAACCTGCTGGCTGCGGCGCAGGTTGCACTGGCGCCGGGCAGCCGTGGGCGCGGCGTTCTGGTACTGATGAATGATCAGGTCCACTGTGCTGCAAGGGTTCGCAAGACGGCAAGCCTCGCGATGGCTGCATTCGAATCGCCCGGGTGTGGAGCGCTGGGCGATGTTGTGGAAGGTGCTGTGGTATATCGTCAGCCACCTGGCCCACGAGAGGTGCTGCCGTTACCGCATCGCACCGAGCACCGGGTTGCAATGCTGGAAGCGTGCCTGGACGCAGATACGGCGTTGTTGAAGGCTACAGCGGCACTGGGCTACGAGGGGCTGGTCATCGCCGGTTTTGGTGCCGGCCACGTTTCCAGTAGCTGGTCCGAAGTGCTTGGCCATCTCGCGCCTACCTTGCCAGTGATTGTTGCTACCCGCACAGGCAGTGGCCCAACAGCCACGGCCTCTTACGGTTTTGCCGGTGCCGAGATCGATCTGCAGAGCAAGGGGGTACATATGGCGGGGCAGTTGTGTCCGCGCAAGTGTCGCATTCTGCTATGGCTGTTGATCGGAACTGGCAGGCAGCAGCTGCTGCATGGCTGGTTGCCACGTTAAGCAATCTGCCCGCAAAGCTGTAAGCGCGGGCAGCCCTTCGGGCGTTGCTGTGCTAGGGTGCACACACTTTTGCTTCCCAGGATGTTCACCCATGCTCCCCGCACTCAGCGAAAAAGAACTCGACCGCCTCGAAGACCTGCTGATCACCTACGGCAATGACTACTCGGTACTCAACCTGGCCGAGCTCAATGGCTTTTTCACTGCACTGGCCAGCTCACCGACCACTGTCACCCCGGAACAGTGGCTGCCCTCGGTGGCTGGTGGCAAGGTGCCGAAATTCAAGAAGCCGGCGCATGAGGAGGCGTATACGGCATTGATGCTGCGCTATGCCAGCCAGGTGGCGGAGGAGTTGGGGGACGACGTCGATCACTTCGAGCCGCTGTTCGAGGAAAGTGAAGGCGAGGCAGGCACGGTGGTCGTGATGGAGGAATGGTGCTTCGGCTATATGCGCGGCACCCAGGTCGCTGGCTGGGCCGAGCTGCCGCCGGAGCAGGACCAACTGCTCAAGGCCATTTCGCTGCATGGGCTGGAGGACAACTTCGAGTTGCTGGACCAGATGAGCGAAGCGGATATCCAGTCCTGCGTGCCTCAGGTGACCGAGGCAGCACGCAGGCTTTACCGTTACCACCGGCTGCAGGATTGACCTCTATGAGTAACCCCATCACCGACCAGGAGTTGGACGAGCTGGGAGAGCTGCTTTTCAAGTATGGCAATGATGACGCGATACTTGATGTCAGTGAACTCGATGGCTTTGTGAATGCCCTATGCAGCTCGCCGCATATGCTGCCACCAAGTGAGTGGCTGCCGGAGGTTTCTGGCGGCAAATTGCCTCGGTTCAAAAGCAAGGCCCAGGCTCAGCGCTACACGGATTTGATCATCAAGTTTTACAACACCGTCGCGATCATGCTCAGCGAAGCCACGGATGAGCTGAATCTGTTCTTTGAGGTCAGAGATACTGCGCAGGGCGAAATTGTAGTGCTTGAAGAGTGGTGCTTCGGGTACATGCGGGGTGTTCGTTTGGGACGATGGACAGAATTACCTGCCCATCTTCAAAAATATCTCGACGCTATTGCCTTGCACGGTTCGGAGGAAAATTTTTCCGTCCTGGACAAGATGAGCCTCGAAGAACACCAAGCCACTGTGCCGTTGGTGGTAGATGCTGTGCATGTTCTTTACCTCTACCAACGGCAGCAGCGATTGGGCTGATTTCTCTGATTTAGCAGGGACCTGTGGGAGCGACTTTAGCCGCGAACACCGGCGCAGCCGGTGCCAGGCACCGCGTTGGATTCTTCGCGGCTAAAGCCGTTCCCACGGGAGGGTGTAGTGCTTTTGGAGCGGGCTTGCCCGCGAGGAGGCCAGAAGCCTGAGTGCATTATTCCGCTCCGCGAAATTATGGTTTCCCCGCCACACGGATTCTGCTGCCAGCCGAACCGGTGCAGCATGTGCTCCACCAGCCCACCCCGGTGCTGATCAGGAGCCAAGCCAATGTCGAACCCGATCAAGCTTTACAACTTCCCCAAGTCCGGCCACGCCCATCGCATCGAGCTGATGCTTTCGCTGCTGAACCTGCCCACCGAGCTGGTGTTCGTCGACCTGGCCAAAGGCGCGCACAAGCAGCCGGACTTCCTGGCCCTCAACCCGTTCGGCCAGGTCCCGGTCATAGACGACAACGGCACGGTGATCGCCGACTCCAATGCCATCCTGGTGTACCTGGCCAAGAAGTACGACAACGGCACTTGGCTCCCCGAGGAGCCCGCTGCCGCCGCCCGCGTCCAGCGCTGGCTGTCGGTCGCTGCCGGCCCGTTGGCCTTCGGCCCTGCTGCCGCGCGTCTGGTCACGGTGTTCGGAGCCTCGTTCAACACCGACGAAGTGATTACCCGCGCCCATACCCTGCTGAAGGTGATCGACGCCGAGCTGGCCAAAACGCCCTTCCTGGCCGGTAGCACACCCACCATCGCCGATATCGCCAACTACTCCTACATCGCCCACGCACCGGAGGGCAATGTGTCGCTGGAGCCCTATGCCAACGTACGCAGCTGGCTGGCGCGGATCGAGGCGCTGCCGCGCTTCGTGCCCATGCCACGCACCGTGATCGGCCTGCAGACCAGCGCCTGATATCCCGCCACTGCGAGGAACGCCGCCATGCAACAGAACCCGGACCACCACTCCTCGCCCTGGCATGCGGGGGAGAAGACCCTGCAGGAAAAAGCCGGTGTCGCGGAGCGCATGGAGGCGTTCGGGCAGAAGGTCATTCGTGACTACATGCCCGACCAGCATCGTATTTTCTATCACCAGTTGCCGTTCATGGTCGCCGCCAGCGTGGACGCACTGGGGCGGCCCTGGGCAACGCTGCTGGAAGGGCCGGAAGGTTTCGTCAGCTCGCCGGACCCGCGCCAGCTGACGATCGACACTCAACTGCCAGCAGACGATCCCGCCACCCCGGGGCTGGCTGCCGGGCAGGCGGTCGGCCTGCTGGGGATCGAATTGCACACCCGCCGGCGCAACCGCCTCAACGGCCAGATCCACCAGGCCGGCGACGGGCAACTGCAGGTGACTGTGGAGCAGTCGTTCGGCAACTGCCCGCAGTACATCCAGCTGCGTGACTACACCCGTGTCGCGGAACCCGCCCAAGGGCGTGTCGATGCGACGACACTCGATGCCTCGGCTGTCAGCATGATCCAGGCAGCCGACACCTTCTTTGTCGCCAGCTATGTCGAGCATGTCGACGGCCAGCGTTCGGTGGATGTCTCCCACCGTGGCGGGCGGCCCGGGTTCATCAAGGTCGAAGGTAATCGCCTGACCATCCCCGACTATGCTGGCAACCTGCACTTCAACACCTTGGGCAACCTGCTGGTGAACCCGCAAGCAGGGTTGCTATTCATCGATTTCAGCAACGGCAACGTGTTGCAGCTATACGGGCATGCCGAGTTGCTGCTGGACAGCCCCGCCATCCAGGCGTTCGAAGGCGCCGAGCGCTTGTGGACGCTGGAGGTCGAGCAGTTGGTGCGGCGCCCGGCTGCCGTTTCCCTGCGTTGGGCCTTCAAGGAGTACGCCCCGACCAGCCTGATGACCGGCACCTGGGCCGAGGCCGACATACGTCTGCAGCAACGCCAGCGGCAGCGCCAATGGCAGGCCTGGCGTGTGCTGCGGGTGGAGCAGGAAAGCCGTGATATCCGCTCGTTCTACCTTGAGCCTCCTGCTGGCAGTGCGATGGCCTTTGCGCCGGGGCAGCATGTTCCGGTGCAAGTCCAGCTCGACGGTGAGGCGGCGCTGATCCGCACCTACAGCCTGTCCAGCGCGCCTTCCGACGGTTACCTGCGCATCAGCGTCAAAGCCCAGGGTCGGGCCTCGCGGCACCTGCATGAGCACGTCGTGGCAGGCGATGTGCTGAACATGCGCTCGCCGATGGGCAGCTTCACGCTGGACCAGCAGAGTACGCGGCCGCTGGTGCTGATCGGCGCGGGTGTGGGTATCACGCCGTTACTGGCCATGCTGCGCGAGCAGTTGAGCAAGGGGCAGGCACGGCGCATTCATCTGTTCCATGGTGCGCGCAGCCTGGCCGACCTGCCGTTCCGTGAGGAGCTGGCAAGTTTGCGGCAACAGGCCGGCGGCCTGCTGCACGTGTACCGCGCCCTGAGCCAGCCGGAAGAGCATGCGCTGGCGGGGCGTGATTACGAGTTTGCCGGTCGGCTGGGTATCGAGCAGGTCAAGGCGACGCTTGCGCTGGACGACTACGATTTCTACCTGTGCGGCCCAGGCAGTTTTACCCAGGACATGTATGAAGGGCTGCGCGGGCTGCATGTGCCGGATGCGCGGATTCATGCCGAAGCCTTTGGCCCGTCAACGCTCCGGCGGCACACCGACGATGACCAGCCCACCCTGCAACAGCCGCCCGCGGCCAGCGAGCCGGTGCCGGTGTACTTTGCGGCTTCGGCCAAGGAGGCGCGCTGGGCGCCTGGTAGCGGGACGCTGCTGGAGCTGGCCGAGGCTCGCGGATTGTCGCCGGAGTTCAGTTGCCGAGGTGGGTCGTGTGGTACCTGCAAGACACGGTTGGTCAGTGGCCGGGTGCATTACCCGAATCCGCCGGCGGAAACGCCGGAAAGTGGGACTGCGCTAATCTGTTGCGCGATACCGGCGCGGGTGGAGGAGGGAGGGCAGGCGTTGGTACTGGATATCTGATATGCCTTTACCGACTCATCGCCGGCAAGCCAGCTCTCATAGAACAACACATGACTCATTTGTTCGGCGAGGTTCTGTAGGAGCAGCCTTGTGCTGCGAAGAGGCCGGGGCTGACAAAGCCTGTCTATTGGCTGTACCGGCCTCTTCGCAGCACAAGGCTGCTCCTACAAAGGACGCGTCAGACGAGCGATATTGGTTCTCTGCGCGAAAGCGCAGCCCAAAGGGCTGGGCAATCTCCCACAGGTACTCCACCGTTGCCGAAACCTGTGGAGTACCTGTGGGAGCTGGCTTGCCGGCGATGAGGTCAGAACAGGCAACACAAAACGCCCAGATGAAAGATAATCCCGGCACTTCATAGCCTCCCAGGAACCCGCATGGACCAGATCCACCTGATGAAGGTGTTCGTCGCCGTAGGCGAGCTGGAAAGCTTCGCCGCCGCTGCCCGCCGTCTGGACATCTCCCCTGCCGCAGTCACCCGCGCCGTCAGCGCCCTGGAGGATCAGCTGGGGGTCAAACTGCTGCTGCGCACCACCCGCAGCGTACGCCTGACCGAAGCCGGTGGCCGCTATCTGGAAGACACCCGCCATATCCTCGCCAGCATCAACGAGGCCAACGAAGCCGCCGCCGGCATCAACGCCACGCCCAAGGGCGACCTGGCCGTCACCGCGCCCATCCTGTTCGGCAAGAAGTTCGTCATGCCGTGCATCGTCCACTACCTGCAGCAGTACCCCGAGGTTGACGTTTCCGCCTACTTCCTCGACCGCATCGTCAACATGGTCGAAGAGGGCATGGATGTGGCCGTTCGTATCGGCCCCTTGCCCGACTCCGGGCTCAAAGCACTGCGGGTGGGCAGGGTACGGCGCATGCTGTGCGCCTCTCCCGAGTACCTGGCGCGCCACGGCGTGCCGAAGCACCCGTCCGACCTGGCGGGGCATGCGGTGATCGGCACCACCAACCTGTCGCCGCGAGCCGGCTGGCGTTTCGGAGTAACCGATGAACCAACGTTGGTGCGCATGAAGCCTCGCTTGACGGTGACCAGCAATGACGGGGCAATCGCTGCCGCCAGCGGCGGGTTGGGCATTGCCCGCCTGCTGTCGTATCAGGTAGCGGATGAGGTGGCCAGTGGGCAGTTGCAGGTGATCCTTGCCGAATACGAAGAGGCGCCGTGGCCAATCCATATACTGCACCGGGAGAGCAAGTACGGTTCGGCCAAGGTCCGCGCCTTCATTGACATGCTGGCGCAGGCGCTGAGGGCTCGGCAGCTGGACTGATTCAACCGAGCAGGGTGAATGTAAAGCAACCTGGGCACTGCTGTTCCAGCCACTCCTTGGCGCGTTCGCTCAGGAAATACCCACGATAGACATCCCCTTTGAATAAATCGGCTTGCTCGTCGGCCTTGAGCACCTTGAGATACTGGCCGAGGTCGGCAGGGTCATGCTGCGGGTCCTTGAGCAGGTAGAGCTTGCCCACCACGAATGCCTGCCAGTACTCCGGCATACGTGCGGCAAGCTCAGGGTCATGGGGCAGGGAATCGATGATCCAGGTCGGCTCGCCTTCCAGATCGAGGTATTCGGTAATGGGTTTGCTGGTATCCCAGTGCAGCCAGTCGATGTGCACGATATGGGTCTTCTCCAGGTGCTCGTAACGCCCGACCCCCTTCAGCCCGCTTTTTTCCAGGGCTTCCTTGACCGGCTGGGTGAGCACCAGAGAACCCGAACGTATGTAGGCGGCCGGGGTATACGGGCCGGCGCGCTTGATGCTGTCTACATCGGTATCTTCGTCCCAGGCGATCATGCCCTGGACCAGTGCCGCGCCCCAGTCTCCCCAAGGCGTTGGCGCGTTGTCTAAATGGTAGATATTCATACCAGGCCCCGAGATCTTGCCGTTCGTGCCGTAGCTATGTTCATGGGCGGACCTTGATCCTGGCTGGTCATTCAGGCGAACTGAATGAAGAAGAAACCGGCGTCGTCGCCTTGCTTGCCACGGCGTGCCTGCATGTCCACGAACAGATAGCCGTTACCTTCGCCGAACAGCCCCGCATGCTGAGGGCTGGCTTCGGCCACGTCAGCATCTATCAGTTGCATCATGAACATGTAGCGCGTTGGTTCGTAGATCGGGTCCTGCAGCCAGCAGGGCCTACCGCTGGGTTTGCTCAGGCCGATCCCGCTGTCCTCATCCTGATGTTCCTCGTCATGCTCTTCGTCAGTCATTTCTTCGAAATCTATGAACGCTCGCTCCAGCAGCAAAGGGGGATTGGCGGGTTCCAGTGGCTGGCTGGCGAGTTCATGCAGGATGACCCGGGCAAAGCCGCTACTGAGGACGTTCAGCAGTTCGGCTTGTTGATTGACCGTATAGCGACGCTGGAGAGGGCGGCTGAAACTGCCATCCTGATGTTGCTCGACGGCGAGGAAAACCGTGATGGCCATGCCGGGTGGGACAAACATGGCCGGTTGGAAACGCTCGCTCAGGGTCAGGATGGGCGTCATCAACATGCCGGTTTCCGGGTTTTTCGGCCACAAGGAGAGGTCCTTGAGCAAAGCCGCGCCACCGATCTGGCCGAAGCCGCGATCTTGTTGGGACAAGAGGATTTTCTTCATGGCTGGTAACACCCTTTGCGCTTGCGGACGACTTGGCGTAGCGACTGGTAGTCCGCGATTTCGGTTACCACTCGAACAGCCCTACGAAGTTTTTCTGGTCCACAGGGCCGCTTGAGCAACTGGCGCCACGTGCCAGGATGGAAGGCTCGAGGCGGTTGCCCATCTGGCGAACAGCCTGGTACTGGCTATCGCAACGTCCGGGCAGCGACAGGGCTGGCTGCACATGGCTGACAATGATGATCTGCACACCATTGAACTGTTCCACGCGAGGCTTGCCTCCATCCCTATCCGGGCTGAATTGGCAGGGCCAGGGCATGTCCAGCTCTAGCAGTGATGCATCGGAGCTGCGCAGTGCGCAACGACCTTCGTGGTTCACAAGTGCAAGCTTGTGCCCGGCAAGGATAACTTCAGGCCCCGCATTCGATGACGGGGCGGGCGCATGCGCGCATGCATTCAGGGCGATTGCAGCCAGCAGCGTCGGCAGGGCTTTGGACACACGCTTCATTTCAGTTCCCCAGAACCGGCCTGCGGGAACAGCGCTGAAAGCAACGGCGATTCATTCACCAGAATTCGATCTCCTATCGGCCCTGGGGAGGGCGTGTGCCTGTGCGGAGTTGTTAATGTGCACAGGTGCGAAACTTACATAAAGTGCCAAAGTGATATCGCGCTGGCAGGCACTTCGAAGTCGGGTTTTATGGTTTATTCATTCGCAATTGTCAAGGTAAGCTAGCCGCGCTCTACGGTTTTCAAGGACGACAGCGCTCACTCATATGAATGGATCGAAGTTTCAAAAGGGTCAGGAACTGCAAAGATTTCTTTCCCGCTATTTCGGCGTTTTCATCGCCGAGTTCCAGCTGTCCTGCTTTGCCATTGGCGGCAGTGTTTCACTGGTGTTCTCCACCTGGCTGCGCAGCCCGGACCAGTCGCTGTCGGTACTGGCCCTGGCGCTGGCATGCACGGTGAGCGCCGCTTCGCATATCGCGCTGGTGCGTGGATACGCCTGGGGCCTGCGGGGGCTGATCGGCCTGAACGGGCTGGCCGTGTTGGCCGCGCTGCCGAGCTACGCTTACCGGCCGCACATGGGCGGCTACGTCTCGGTTTTGCTGTTCGGGCTGCTGGCCTTGCTGGTCATCAATACCCAGCGCTACCGGGAAATGCGCGTGCGCCTGGTGGGCTACCGGGACATTCGCAGGGCCAACCGCCAGGCGGCGAAAGCTGCCAAGTAACGTGTTTTCGCTGATGTAACGAGGCTTCTGGATGAATTTGCGCCGCATGCCTATCGGGTTCGCTGGTTTGCTGTTGCCATTGCTTGCTGCGTGCAACGGGCACAAGGTCGAGCGCGTGGTGGTTTATGAGAACAATGTCCATCACTGGCGCATCGAGCACGTGGTGGCGCAGAACTGGCCGGTGGGGCCTCGTCAGTACTACGAGGTGTTTCTCAAGGACCGCTTGCTGATCCTGCCTGCCAATGTCTTCAACGACGAGCGCGACATTAGTGAGTTCGTTGCTGCGGGCGGTTTCGACATCAGCAACTGGCGCAACGACACGGTCATCGTGGCGTTCGAGAACGTGCAAAAGCGCGAGGGCGGCAACGAGCATTTTATCCGCTCGCTGATGATCACCCCGGAGTACAAGGAAGGGGAGGTGATACTGACTGACATGGCGACCCATATGCAGATCGTGGTGCAGCGGGTGGAGCCGGTTGGGGAGGGGAAGTAGCAGGGCAGTGGTGTTATAGACAGGCAAATGAACTAGCTATGGATGTCACCGGCATTTGTGGGAGCGGGCAAGCCCGCGAAGCAGGCGACGCGGTGTATGGCACCGGCTGCGCCGGTGTTCGCGGCTAAAGCCGCTCCCACAGGTACAGCGTGAACCCGAAGCCAACGCAGTAGCTGTGGGAGCGGGCAAGCCCGCGAAGCAGGCGGTGCGGTGCATGGCACCGGCTGCGCCGGTGTTCGCGGCCACGGCCGCTCCCACAGGTACAGCGTGAGCTCGAAGCCAGCGCAGTACCTGTGGGAGCGGGTTCACCCGCGAAGAGGCCCGCCCAGGCAAACCCGCCGCTTAAACCCCATGCAATCGCAGCGCCCGCTGCGCACACTCCCGCCAACTCAACTTCGGCTGCTCTACTGGCGGCAGCTGTTGCACTTCCCCAGCCAGCACCACCGGCATATCCCGCATCCTCACCCAAGGCTCACTCTGCCAATACAACAACGTCGCGCTCCGCCCCCCAGGCCAGCACATCTGCCCCAGTCGCGGAACATCCTCCACGCCGTCCGCCTGCCGATCACGCAGCACCGCCACCACCTCATGCGTCAGCCACCAGCGCAAATGCCGGTTCTCCGGCACATGGTGATGCGCCAACAAGGTATAGGCCCCGGACTCGCTGACCATCGTGGTTTCCTGGTACTTGCCATAGCGCAGCAACTGCACGGAGCGGTACTGATCCGGGTCGAGCTTGCGCATGCAGTGTTCGTCGTAGAAGTGACCACTCAGCCGGCCGAGTTCGTGGGCGCAGAACCAGGCTTGGGATTCGAGCCAGAGGGTGTGGAGGGGGCGGTTGCGGCGGGTGAAGAGGGTAGGGGTATTGAAACTGTCCATCTTGGCCATCCTGAATTGGAGAGCCGCTGCTAACGGGAACGGAATACCGCTGCGTGAGCGTTCTTAAGCGCCGACAGACGTTATCGCGACGATACAAAAGTCACAATGAGAACCTTGTAGGAAGCTTCCTCTTCGGCTTTTTTCCTGCCAATAAAAAAGGCTGCCAATCGGCAGCCTTCTCTATGCTTCGCCCGGACTATCAATCCCAGCTCAACGCCCCACCAGTCTGATACTCGATCACGCGGGTCTCGAAGAAGTTCTTCTCTTTCTTCAAGTCCATGATCTCGCTCATCCAAGGGAACGGGTTGGTGGTCCCTGGGTACTCTTCCTTCAGGCCAATCTGGGTCAGGCGACGGTTGGCGATGAACTTGAGGTAGTCTTCCATCATCGCTGCGTTCATGCCCAGCACGCCGCGAGGCATGGTGTCACGGGCGTATTCGATCTCCAGCTGGGTCCCTTGCAGGATCATCTGGGTCGCTTCTTCCTTCATCGCCGCGTCCCACAGGTGCGGGTTCTCGATCTTGATCTGGTTGATCACGTCGATACCGAAGTTCAGGTGCATCGACTCGTCACGCAGGATGTACTGGAACTGCTCGGCCACGCCGGTCATCTTGTTGCGGCGGCCCATGGACAGGATCTGGGTGAAGCCGCAGTAGAAGAAGATGCCTTCCAGTACGCAGTAGTAGGCGATCAGGTTGCGCAGCAGCTCTTTGTCGGTTTCGACGGTGCCGGTGTTGAATTCCGGGTCGGAGATGGCGCGGGTGTACTTCAGGCCCCAGGCGGCTTTCTTCGCGACCGACGGGATCTCGTGGTACATGTTGAAGATCTCGCCTTCATCCATGCCCAGCGACTCGATGCAGTACTGGTAGGCGTGGGTGTGGATCGCCTCTTCGAAGGCCTGGCGCAGGATGTACTGGCGGCACTCCGGGTTGGTGATCAGGCGGTACACGGCCAGGGCCAGGTTGTTGGCTACCAGTGAGTCGGCAGTGGAGAAGAAGCCGAGGTTGCGCATGACGATGCGACGCTCGTCTTCGGTCAGGCCGTCCATGCTCTTCCACAGGGCGATGTCGGCGGTCATGTTGACCTCTTGCGGCATCCAGTGGTTGGCGCAGCCGTCCAGGTACTTCTGCCAGGCCCAGTCGTACTTGAACGGTACCAGCTGGTTGAGGTCGGCGCGGCAGTTGATCATGCGCTTTTCGTCAACACGCACGCGGGCGCTGGAGCCTTCCAGCTCGGCCAGGCCTTCGGCGATGTCGAGGTCGTTCAGGGCAGCCTTGGCGCGCTTGACGGCGTCGGAGTCGTCGGCGGTGGCGGCACGGGCTTCCAGGGCGGCGGCACCACCGGCGCTATCGAGCTTGTCGAGGGTGGCGGCGGCAGCGGCCTGCGCAGGGGTGTTGCCTTTGGCGGCTACTTCGCCGTCTTCTTTATCGAATTCGTCCCAACTCAGCATGGTGAGATGCTCCTGCTTGAGGGCCATCTATCAAGTATGGCCGGTGGATCTTGGTTGCGGTGCGGTGCACGCAAATCTGAGGTGCCCGAAAAGGGCTGGCCGCGGCTTTGTAGCCAGGGCTTGTTGTGTCTGGCTGTGGAGAGGCGGCGGGAGTGCCGGTCTCATCGCGGGTGAACCCGCTCCCACAGGGTCCGCAGTGGTGCGGAAAACGCGTTGAGGCTTCCCGCAGGAAGCCTCGGCCTGGCCTTACTGGCAGGCTTCGCAGTCAGGCTCGTCGATCGCGCAGGCCTTCGGCACTGGCGCAGGGCCGGCTGCCTGGACCGGGGCGCTGTCGCCACCGCTGGAAACGGCGTTGAGCTTGCCGGTGTTGATGGTCGACTTCTCGGTGCTGGTCGCGGCCAGGGCACGGAGGTAGTAGGTGGTCTTCAGACCACGGTACCAGGCCATGCGGTAGGTCACGTCCAGCTTCTTGCCCGAGGCGCCGGCGATGTACAGGTTCAGCGACTGGGCCTGGTCGATCCACTTCTGGCGACGCGAGGCGGCATCGACGATCCACTTGGTCTCGACTTCGAACGCGGTGGCGTACAGGTCCTTCAGCTCTTGCGGAATACGCTCGATCTGCTGCACCGAACCGTCGTAGTACTTGAGGTCGTTGATCATTACCGAGTCCCACAGGCCACGGGCCTTCAGGTCGCGGACCAGGTACGGGTTGATCACGGTGAACTCGCCCGACAGGTTCGATTTCACGTACAGGTTCTGGTAGGTCGGCTCGATGGACTGCGACACGCCGGTGATGTTGGCGATGGTCGCGGTCGGCGCGATGGCCATGATGTTCGAGTTACGAATACCTTTCTTGACGCGCTCGCGCACCGGGGCCCAGTCCAGGGACTCTTCCAGGTTGACATCGATGTACTTGGCGCCACGGGCCTCGATCAGGATCTGTTGCGAATCCAGCGGCAGGATGCCCTTGGACCACAGCGAACCCTGGAAGGTCTCGTACGCACCGCGCTCGTCGGCCAGGTCGCAGGACGCCTGGATGGCGTAGAAGCTGACCGCTTCCATCGACTTGTCGGCGAACTCGACGGCAGCATCGGAGCCGTACGGAATGTGCTGCAGGTACAGCGCATCCTGGAAGCCCATGATGCCCAGGCCGACCGGGCGGTGCTTGAAGTTCGAGTTACGCGCTTGCGGCACCGAGTAGTAGTTGATGTCGATCACGTTGTCGAGCATGCGCACGGCGGTGTTCACGGTGCGTTGCAGCTTGGCGGTGTCCAGCTTGCCGTCGACGATGTGGTTCGGCAGGTTGATCGAGCCCAGGTTGCAGACCGCGATCTCGTCCTTGTTGGTGTTCAGGGTGATCTCGGTGCACAGGTTCGAGCTGTGGACCACGCCCACGTGCTGCTGCGGGGAACGCAGGTTGCACGGGTCCTTGAAGGTCAGCCACGGGTGGCCGGTCTCGAACAGCATCGACAGCATCTTGCGCCACAGGTCTTTGGCCTGGATGGTCTTGAACACCTTGATCTTGTTGTACTCGGTCAGGGCTTCGTAGTACTCGTAGCGCTCTTCGAAGGCCTTGCCGGTCAGGTCGTGCAGGTCTGGCACTTCCGAAGGCGAGAACAGGGTCCACTTGCCGTCATCGAAGACACGCTTCATGAACAGGTCAGGGATCCAGTTGGCGGTGTTCATGTCGTGGGTACGACGACGGTCATCACCGGTGTTCTTGCGCAGCTCGATGAATTCTTCGATGTCCAGGTGCCAGGTTTCCAGGTAGGCACACACGGCGCCCTTGCGCTTGCCACCCTGGTTGACGGCAACGGCGGTGTCGTTGACCACTTTCAGGAACGGAACCACGCCCTGGGATTTGCCGTTGGTGCCCTTGATGTAGGAGCCCAGTGCACGCACAGGGGTCCAGTCGTTGCCCAGGCCACCGGCGAATTTCGACAGCATCGCGTTGTCGTGGATCGCGTGGTAGATGCCCGACAGGTCGTCCGGCACGGTGGTCAGGTAGCAGCTGGACAGCTGCGGGCGCAGGGTGCCGGCGTTGAACAGGGTCGGGGTCGAGGCCATGTAGTCGAAGGACGACAACAGGTTGTAGAACTCGATGGCACGGGCTTCTTTGTCTTTCTCTTCCAGCGCCAGGCCCATGGCCACACGCATGAAGAACACCTGTGGCAGCTCGAAGCGCACGCCATCCTTGTGGATGAAGTAGCGGTCGTACAGAGTCTGCAGGCCCAGGTAGGTGAATTGCTGGTCACGCTCGTGGTCGATGGCCTTGCCCAGGCGCTCCAGGTCGTAGCCTTTCAGGGCCGGGTCCAGCAGCTCGAACTCGACGCCTTTCTCGACATAGGCCGGCAGGGCCTTGGCGTACAGGTCGGCCATTTCGTGGTGGGTGGCGCTCTCGGCCACGTTCAGGAAGCCCAGGCCTTCGGCACGCAGGGTGTCCATCAGCAGGCGGGCGGTCACGAACGAGTAGTTCGGCTCGCGCTCGACCAGGGTACGGGCGGTCATCACCAGGGCGGTGTTGACGTCCTTGATGGCCACGCCGTCGTACAGGTTCTTCAGGGTGTCGCGCTGGATCAGGTCGCCATCGACTTCGGCCAGGCCTTCGCAGGCTTCGCTGATGATGGTGTTCAGGCGGGCCATGTCGAGCGGCGCCAGGCTGCCGTCGGCCAGGGTGATGCGGATGCTTGGGTGCGGCTCGACCACGGACTCGGTGTTGACGCGGGTGGCACGCTCCTTGGCGCGCTGCTCGCGGTAGATCACGTAGTCACGGGCGACCTTCTGCTCGCCGGCGCGCATCAGGGCCAGTTCGACCTGGTCCTGGATTTCTTCGATGTGGATGGTGCCACCCGATGGCATGCGACGCTTGAACGTGGCGGTGACCTGCTCGGTCAGGCGCGCGACGGTGTCGTGGATGCGCGACGAAGCGGCGGCGGTGCCGCCTTCAACTGCGAGGAACGCCTTGGTGATGGCCACGGTGATCTTGTCGTCGGTGTAGGGGACGACAGTGCCGTTACGCTTGATCACACGCAGTTGGCCGGGAGCGGTGGCGGCCAGATCCTGGTTGGAATCGGCGGCCTGCGGCACCTTGGCCTGCGGGTTCTCGCGAGTTGTGTCGGTTTGCATGGGTGGGTGTCTCCACAGTTTCTATATTGTTCAGGCGCCTTTTGGGCGCCCACCGTTCCGTCCACTTGCTCGATGGCCTGGCGGGGATGGGCAATGCATGCGCATCCGCCCGCGCGGGCGTACCAACTTCGGGACAGACTCAGGAAAAAGGGGCAATGGCTCGCCGCTCCCTGGCCGAAGTCAAAGGTTCTGGGCCGGGCCCAAAAACTGTTGCTGATGGATGCCAGGCCTGGCCTGTAACACCCATACCCGAACAAGGCCCTGGCAGGGCTTGCCTCGGTCGCCTCCGCAGGAGCGGTTTGGCTGCTGGAATCACTTGAAGTTCACCCGAAAAAATCGCTTGATCTTGCGGGTTGACTTTTGTGTGTGATTTTGCACGAACCCCTATATCTAGTGGTTCGCTGCGATCGGGATACAAGATAATGCGGTATCGGGGGCTTTGCAAGGCGAGCGCCTGTGGATAACTTGTGCGTACTTTGTGAGTGAATGGTGGGTATTCGCTGTAGGCCTTGTGCCAAGTGGTTTGCAGTATTTTTCTGCGCCTTGCTGCCCCGGGGCAGAATTTTTCGGGCGCGAACCCTATCACAAAAAACGGTTCAGTCTAGGGGCTGCTGGCAGGTTGGCAGTACCGGATGGCAGCCGTAGTATTCCGAGGGGATGTTGCTTTTTGGTTAAAGGGTTATGTTGCCTGTGCTGGCCCTTTCGCGGGTGAACCCGCTCCCACAGGTACTGCACAGGGTTCGAAAGCGGTGCGGTCCTTGTGGGAGCGGGTTCACCCGCGAATAGGCCGGCACAGGCCATAGAAAAACAACAAACAAAGGCACAAGCCATGGACCACCCCGCACCCCGCATCCTCATCATTGAAGACGACCAGCGCCTGGCCGAGCTCACCGCCGAGTACCTGCAGGCCAACGGCTACGAAGTCAGCGTCGAGGGCGATGGCGCGCGCGCCGCGCGGCGCATCGTCGACAGCCAGCCCGACCTGGTCATTCTCGACCTGATGCTGCCCGGCGAGGACGGCCTGAGCATCTGCCGCCGGGTGCGCAGCCAGTACCCTGGCCCGATCCTCATGCTGACCGCCCGCAGCGATGAACTCGACCAGGTCCAGGGCCTGGACCTGGGGGCCGACGACTACGTCTGCAAACCCGTACGCCCACGCCTGCTGCTGGCACGCATTCAGGCCCTGCTGCGCCGCAGCGAAGCACCGGACAGCAAGCGCCAGGACCTGGCCTTCGGCGCGCTGCGCATCGACAATCGCCTGCGCGAGGCGCGTCTGGGGGAACAGCTGATCGAGCTGACCGGCGCCGAATTCGACCTGCTCTGGCTGTTGGCCAGCAACGCCGGGCGGGTGCTGACGCGCGAGCAGATCTTCACCGCGCTACGTGGCGTCGGCTACGACGGCCAGGACCGCTCCATCGACATACGCATCTCCAGGATCCGCCCCAAGATCGGCGACGACCCGCTCCAGCCAAGGCTGATCAAGACCCTGCGCAGCAAGGGCTACCTGTTCGTCGGCGAGGCCCCATGAACAACTCGATCTTCCTGCGCATCTATGGCGGCATGCTGGCCGTGCTGGTGCTGGTGGCCCTGCTCGGGGTGCTCAGCCTGCACCTGGTCAACGAAGTGCGTGCCGCCCAGCACCGCGAGGGCCTGGCCCAGGGTACCTTCAGCCTGATGGCCGACAACCTGGCGCTGCAGAACGACACCGAACGCAAGCGCTCGCTGCTGATCTGGGAGCGCCTGCTCGGCGTGCCGCTGGCGCTGCAACCCATGACCGCGCGCACACTCGATGGCAGCCAGCGGGCGCGCCTGTACCGCGGCCTGGTGGTGGTCGAGAAGACCGGCCCGCATGCGGCCCAGGTGCTGCGCAAGGTCGGCCAGGAAGACCTGATGCTGGTAGCGCAGATCAAACAGATCAGCGAGCAACTGGCGCGGGCCACCCTCTATCTGCTGGCCGACGAACTGGTGCGCTACCCGGTGACCGAACAGCAGCAGCGCCTGGCACAGATCAAGCAAGAAAAGGGCTTCGGCTTTGGCGTGGCCCTGCAGCGCATCGAGCGGGTGAGCCTGGACGATGACCAGCGGCGCCGGGTCGAGGAGGGCGACACGGTCATGGCTCTGGGCAAGGATGGTGACTCGATCCGCGTGTTCGCCGGGCTGGCGGGTTCGCCCTGGGTGCTGGAAATCGGCCCGCTGTACCAGCTCAACCCGTATCCGCCGCAGTTGCTGATCCTGATCACCTTTCTTGGCCTGTGCCTGATCGGCCTGGTGGTCTACCTGCTGGTGCGCCAACTGGAGCGGCGCGTGTCGGGCCTGGAGATTGCCGCCACGCGCATCGCCCAGGGCAGCCTGGACACCCGTGTGCCGGCCGGCGACGCCGACTCGGTGGGGCGCCTGGCCGCGGCCTTCAACGGCATGGCCGAGCACCTGCAGCGCTCGCTGACCATGCAGCGCGAGCTGGTGCGGGCGGTTTCCCACGAGCTGCGCACGCCGGTGGCACGCCTGCGCTTTGGCCTGGAGATGATCGAAAGTGCCACCACCGAGCAGGCCCGGGCCAAGCACCTGGCGGGCATGGACGGCGATATCCAGGACCTCGACAAGCTGGTCGACGAGATGCTCACCTACGCCCGCCTGGAGCAGGGCGCACCGGCGCTGAAGTTCGAGCGGGTAGACCTGGATGCCTTGCTCGACCGGGTGATCGAAGAGCTCGCGCCGCTGCGTGCCGAGGTACGGGTGGTGCGTGGTGAGTGCCAGGGCGCGGATGGCGAAGGCGCCTGGGTCGAGGCCGAACCGCGCTACCTGCACCGGGCCCTGCAGAACCTGGTGGGCAACGCCATGCGTCACGCCGAGGCCGAGGTGCGCCTGAGCTACCAGTTGGGGCAGCAACGCTGCCGCATTGATGTGGAGGATGACGGCCCGGGGATCCCCGAGGGCGTCTGGGACCGTATCTTCACACCGTTCACCCGCCTCGACGACAGCCGTACCCGCGCTTCGGGCGGGCATGGCCTGGGCTTGTCGATCGTGCGGCGGATCATCTACTGGCACGCGGGGCGCGCCACAGTGGGGCGCAGCGCCGCGCTGGGTGGTGCCTGCTTCAGCCTGAACTGGCCACGGCAGCAGGCACCGCTGTGACGGTCAGACGCTGACCAGGCTGAGCAGGTGGCCGTCCAGCAGGCAGAACTGGCCCTGCAGTTCGGCGCCATGCCGCCACTGCGGCGACAGGTCGGTGAGCAGTCGCAGGCGGGCCAGGCCTTCGGCGGACCAGTCCAGTACTTCGGCATGCTCGAAGTAGAAGCGCTGGCGGGTCAGCGGATAGAGCGTCTTGAACAGGCTTTCCTTCAGCGAGAAGGTCAGGGTGACTGCAAGGCCTGGCTGGCGGCGGTCGAGGCGTTCGAGCTCGGGCGGGGTGAGGATTTCGCCCATCAGTCGCTCGGCACGCTGGTCATCCAGCAACGCTTCCTGATCCAGGCCCAGGCCCTGGCAACTGCCCTCGGCAGCAACCACGGCAGCAGCCCAGCCTTTACCGTGGGTGATCGAGCCGTGGATGCCGGCGGGCCAGATGGGTGAGCGGTCCTCGTGGGTGCCGGGCACGTAGTCACGGCCGTCCAGGCGCTGCAGCGCGGCGCGGGCACATACCCGGCCAGCCAGGTACTCGGCCTGGCGCTTGGCCACCGAGCGCTGCAGGCTGGCGCCAGGCACGACGCCGGCGCGCTGAAAGTCGTCGGGTGCCAGATGGGCGGGGTCGAAGGCACAACTGACCAGCACCGCGCCGGGTAGAGGGCGGGGCAGGGGCCAGTGGTGCTGGAGCGGGGCGCAGCAGGCGGGGAGTGTGTTCATGGGGGGTATTGTGCCAGCCGAGGTGACGGTGTGGGAGATCGGATCGCAGGGGCTGCTTTGCAGCCCAATCGCCGGCAAGCCAGCTCCCACAGGTACAGGGCACGGCCCAAGCTTTGCGCGGCCCCTGTGGGAGCTGGCTTGCCGGCGATTGGGCCGCAAAGCGGCCCCTCGCGTTGTTTACTTGAACACCTTCTTGAAGAACGCCTGCATATCCGTCCACGATCTTTCATCCGCCGCCTTGTTGTAGCCGATATCCGGCCCGCCATGCTCGCCATGGCTCAGCCGGTCTGCATCCGGGTTGGTAAACCCATGCTTGGCCCCTTCGATACTGACAAACTCATAGTTGACCTTGGCTGCATCCATCTCGGCCTTGAATGCCTCCACCTGCTGCTGAGTAACCATGCTGTCTGCCGCGCCGTGCTCGACCAGGATCTCCGCGCGTACCACCCCAGGCCTGGCCGGGGTCTGGGTGGCCAGTGCGCCATGGAAGCTCACCACGCCGTCCAGCTTTTCGCCGCGGCGTGCGGCATCCAGTACCACCTTGCCGCCGAAGCAATAACCGACCGCGCCCAACTGGTGCTTGTTGGTGTTCGGCTGCAGTTTCAGTAGTTCAAGGCCGGCATCGAAGCGCCGCTCCGCGGCCTTGGGGTCTTTCATCGCTGCTGTCATGAATGCCTTGGCGTCGGCAGGGTGCTCGGTTTGCTTGCCGTCGCCATACATGTCGATGGCCAGGGCGTTGTAGCCCAGTGCTGCCAAGTCGCGGGCGCGGCGCTTGGCATAGTCGTTCAGCCCCCACCATTCATGCACCACGACAATGCCGGGGCGCTTGCCTTCGATGGCGTCGTCATAGGCGTAGTAGCCGACCAGGCGATTGCCGTCGGCGTCCTGGTAGGGGATCTCGCGGGTTTGTACCGCCGCTTGGGCGAGGGCGGCGCTGCACATCAGGGTCAAGGCCAGCAGGGCACGCATGGTCACTACTCCTTGTTCTTCAAACGGTTCGTTCAGCCGGGGTTCAGCCAGGGTTCAGTCGCGGTTCAGGGTGCCCTGCTTACTCTAGCTTCCAGACCGAAACAGCGCACTCAACTGGAGTATCCAGCCATGAAAACCTTCAACACCCTGCTTGCCGCCATGGCCGTCTGCGCCGCTGGCATCACCACCGCACAGGCCGCTGACGACAACTTCGCCAGCCTGACCTACGGCCAGACCAGCGACAAGGTTCGCAAGTCCGGCCTGCTGCAGCGCAACACCGACCACCTCAACGCCGACGGCATCATCGGCAAGGACGACACCTGGGGCGTGCGAGTGGGCAAGATCAATGACCAGGGCCGCTACTACATGACTTACGACAATGTCTCGGGCGACCACAGCGGCCTGAAGCTGCGCCAGGAAAACCTGCTGGGCAGCTACGACCTGTTCCTGCCGGTGGGAGATACCACCAAGCTGTTCGGCGGCGGCAGCCTGGGCGTGACCAAGCTGACCCAGGACTCGCCGGGGGCCAGCCGGGATACCGACTACGGTTACGCCTATGGCCTGCAGGCCGGCGTGATCCAGGACATCACCGACAAGGCTTCGGTGGAACTGGGCTACCGTTACCTGCGTACCAATGCTGCTACCGAAGTGGGTGCGCACGGCGGGCCGAAGGACGGCACCCTGCGCCTGACCAGCAGCGCGCAGACCTACCTGGCTGCAAGCTACAAGTTCTGACGGGCGAGCCGGGTTATCCTGTACCGGCCCTTTCGCGGGCACGCCCGCTCCCACAGGTACTGCACGAGCCCTGGAGCCTGTGCGATCCCTGTGGGAGCGGGCGTGCCCGCGAAGAGGCCGGTACAGGCAATACATATCAAGGAGCTGCACATGAAACTGCTGGTGGTCGAGGACGAAGCCCTGCTTCGCCATCACCTCTACACCCGCCTGGGCGAAGGCGGCCATGTGGTCGAGGCGGTCGCCGATGCCGAGGAGGCGCTGTACCAGGCCGGGCAATACCACTTCGACCTGGCCATCATCGACCTGGGCCTGCCCGGCATCAGTGGGCTGGAACTGATCACGCGCCTGCGCAGCCAGGACAAGACCTTCCCCATTCTCATCCTCACCGCCCGCGGCAACTGGCAGGACAAGGTCGAGGGCCTGGCCGCCGGTGCCGACGACTACCTGGTCAAGCCGTTCCAGTTCGAAGAACTCGAGGCACGCCTGAACGCCCTGCTGCGCCGCTCCAGCGGCTTCACCCAGTCGACCATTGCCGCCGGCCCGCTGGTGCTCGACCTCAACCGCAAGCAGGCGACGCTGGACGAGCAGCCCCTGGCCCTGACCGCCTACGAATACCGCATCCTCGAATACCTCATGCGCCATCACCAGCAGGTGGTGGCCAAGGACCGCCTGATGGAGCAGCTGTACCCAGGTGACGAGGAACGCGACCCCAATGTCATCGAAGTGCTGGTCGGCCGCTTGCGGCGCAAGCTTGAGGGCGAGCACGGCTTCAAACCGATCGACACCGTGCGCGGCCTGGGCTACCTGTTCACCGAGCGCTGCCGATGATCCGTTCGCTGCGGGTGCGCCTGATGCTGGCGGCCGCGGTGCTGGCGCTGCTGTTCATGCTGGCGTTGCTGCCGGCCTTGCAGAAGGCCTTCAGCCTGGCCCTGCAGGAGTCGATCGAACAACGCCTGGCCTCGGATGTGACCACGCTGATTTCCGCAGCGCGTATCGAACACGGCCAACTGCAGATGCCGACGTTGCTGCCGGACGAGCGCTACAACCTGCCGTACACCGGCTTGCTCGGCTATATCTTCGACCGCGACGGCAAGCTGGTCTGGCAGTCGCGGGCAACCGCCGCGCAAAACATCAACTACCGCCCACGCTACGACGGCCGCGGCAACGAATTCGCCCGCATTCACCAGGCCGACGGCGAAGAGTTCTTTGTGTACGACGTCGAGATCAAGCTGCTGGGTGGCCAGAGCGCCGCCTACAGCATCGTTGCCTTGCAACCTGTGCGCGAGTACCAGCACACCCTTGATGGCCTGCGCGAAAAGCTCTACCTGGGCTTTGGCGCGGCCTTGCTGGCGCTGCTGGTGCTGCTGTGGGCCGGTTTGACCTGGGGCTTGCGGTCGTTGCGCCGGCTCAGCCACGAGCTGGACGACGTGGAGTCGGGAGTGCGGGATGGCCTGAGCGGCGAACACCCACGGGAGCTGCTGCGCCTGACCGGCTCGCTGAACCGCCTGTTGCGCAGCGAGCGCGAGCAGCGTCAGCGCTACCGTGATTCGCTCGATGACCTGGCGCACAGCCTGAAGACGCCGCTGGCGGTGTTGCAAGGGGTGGGCGAAAGCCTGCAGCAGCGTAGCGGCGAGCGCGAGCAGGCGCGCGTGCTGCAGAGCCAGATCGAGCGCATGAGCCAGCAGATTGACTACCAGTTGCAACGCGCCAGCCTGCGCAAGAGCGGCCTGGTACGCCACAGCGTGTTGCTGCGGCCGTTGCTCGAAAGCCTGTGCAGCACCTTGGCCAAGGTGTACCGGGACAAGCGGGTGGACGTGACGCTGCAACTGCCCGATGCGGCGCAGGTGCCGATGGAGCAGGGCGCGTTGCTGGAGCTGCTGGGCAACCTGCTGGAGAACGCCTACCGCCTGAGCCTGGGCCAGGTGCGCGTGAGCCTGGAGCAGGCGCCTGGGCGGTTGACCTTGTGCATCGAGGACGACGGACCGGGGGTGCCGGCGGACCAGCGTGAGCGGATTCTGGAGCGTGGGGAGCGGCTGGACAGCCAGCACCCGGGGCAGGGGATCGGGCTGGCAGTGGTCAAGGATATTGTCGACAGCTATGACGCCGAGCTGAGCCTGGGGGATTCTCCTCTGGGGGGGGCTGCGTTCAGGATCACCTTCAACCTGGATTGATTTTGTAGCCTGTGCGGGCCCTTTCGCGGGCTTGCCCGCTCCCACACGAACCGCACTGCCCTCAGGCCCTGCGCAGTACCTGTGGGAGCGGGCAAGCCCGCGAAAGGGCCCGCACAGGCAAACCACAATGGGCGGATTCCCGCCAATGCCCCTGTACAAATCCCGCCACCGGGCGGAAATCCGCCAGCTTTCCTCAGGCAATTCGCCCCGTCGTTGGGCGTTTATCCCTCGCAAATACGGCACTTGCACCCTTCGTGGGCATTTTGGCACCACCCTTGCTATTGATCCTCGCAGAGGCCTGCCCAGGCAGCTCGAACACAACGACAAATCCCTCCGGGTGCAGGAGGGTTAGCGATTCAGGTGCCCCATCGCCCTGGGAAGGGTGAACCGGCACACTTGAGGAAAATTAGCCATGACGACACGTCAGCCGCTGTACAAATCCCTGTATGTCCAGGTGTTGGTCGCCATCACCATCGGTATCCTGCTCGGCCACTACTATCCGGAGACGGGCGTCGCCCTCAAACCCTTGGGGGACGGCTTCGTCAAACTGATCAAGATGGTCATCGCCCCGATCATCTTCTGCACCGTGGTCAGCGGCATCGCCGGCATGCAGAGCATGAAGTCGGTCGGCAAGACTGGCGGCTACGCGCTGCTGTACTTCGAAATCGTCTCCACGGTCGCCCTGATCATCGGCCTCGTCGTTGTCAACGTGGTCAAGCCGGGCGCTGGCATGCACATCGATGTCAGCACCTTGAACGCCAGCAGCGTGGCTGCCTACGCCGCCGCCGGTGCGCAGCAGACCACTGTCGGCTTCCTGCTCAACGTCATCCCGAACACCGTGGTCGGCGCCTTCGCCAATGGCGACATCCTGCAAGTGCTGATGTTCTCCGTGCTGTTCGGCTTCGCCCTGCACCGCCTGGGCAGCTATGGCAAGCCGGTGCTGGACATGATCGACCGCTTCGCCCATGTCATGTTCAACATCATCAACATGATCATGAAACTGGCCCCGGTCGGTGCCTTCGGTGCAATGGCCTTCACCATCGGCCAGTACGGCGTTGGCTCGCTGGTGCAACTGGGCTACCTGATGGCCTGCTTCTACATCACCTGCCTGCTGTTCGTGCTGGTGGTGCTGGGCGGTATCTGCCGCGCCCACGGCTTCAGTGTTCTCAAGCTGATCCGCTACATCCGTGAAGAACTGCTGATCGTGCTGGGTACTTCGTCCTCGGAGTCGGCCCTGCCACGCATGCTGGCCAAGATGGAGCGCCTGGGTGCGAAGAAGTCGGTGGTTGGCCTGGTGATCCCGACCGGTTACTCGTTCAACCTCGATGGCACCTCGATCTACCTGACCATGGCTGCGGTGTTCATCGCCCAGGCCACTGACACCACCATGGACATCACTCACCAGATCACCTTGCTGCTGGTGCTGTTGGTGGCTTCCAAAGGTGCTGCCGGTGTTACCGGTTCGGGCTTCATCGTCCTGGCCGCCACCCTGTCGGCCGTTGGCCACCTGCCGGTTGCCGGCCTGGCGCTGATCCTCGGCATCGACCGCTTCATGTCCGAAGCCCGCGCGCTGACCAACCTGGTTGGCAACGCCGTTGCCACCGTGGTCGTGGCCAAGTGGGTGAAGGAAATGGACAACGACAAGCTGGCATCGGAGCTGGCCTCCGGTGGTGCGCCGCTGGTCGATACCCGTCCGACCGACGACCTGGGCGTGGCTGAAGGCCCGGCTCGCTGATCGCGGGATGGTGAAAAGAAAAAGGCGACCTCAGGGTCGCCTTTTTGTGGGTGATTATTGTGCTTTCAGGCCCGGCGATAGAGCCGGGCCTGTGATCCTCAATCTTTCACCACCTCCAGCACCCGGATCACGTCCGGCTGCGGGTAATGCCACCTTACCTGCACATCCCAGAACTTCACCCCATACACCCGCTCGGCCGGTGGCACCTGGTAGGCCGGCCGTGGGTCCTGCGCCAGGCACTGCTCGATCAGCTCCACCAGCGGTTCACCCAGGCGCAGTGCATGTTCGCGGGCCTGGGGCAGGGCGTTGTCGCCCCACTGCACGGCGATCGCGGCAGGCGCTTGGCTGGCCATCTGGTTGCTGGCGCCAGGGATGCTATCGGCGTACGGCACATACGGTTTGATGTCCAGCACCGGCGTACCGTCGAGCAGGTCGATACCAGACAGCAACAGGCGCCCTGGCTCCACGCCTTCCAGGCGCACCACCGACTGGCCGATGCCATTGGGCCGGTGAGTGGCGCGGGTGGCGAACACACCCATGCTCTTGTTGCCACCCAGGCGCGGTGGCCGCACCTTCAGGCGAGGTTTGTCTTCCAGTGCCTGGTGGAACAGGAACAGCAGCCAGACATGGCTGACCTGTTCCAGCCCCTCGACCGCATCGCCCTGGTCGAACGGCGGCAGCAGCTCGAGCACACCGCGTGCGGCGGGCGCCAGTTGCGGCTGGCGCGGGATGGCGAACTTCTCCTTGAAACAGGAGCGGATGATGCCGATCGGGGTAACCGTATGCTGCATGGCCAATCAGCCGCGCACGCGCAGGGTCAGGCCCTTGAGGAAGTTGCGCAGCAACTGGTCGCCGCACGGGCGGTAGTTGTCATGGCCGGCCTTGCGGAACAGTGCGCTGAGCTCGGGCTTGCTGACCGGGAAGTTGACCGACTTGAGGATGGCATGCAGGTCGTCTTCCTTGAGCTCGAAGGCCACCCGCAGCTTCTTGAGGATGAGGTTGTTGGTCACCGGCAGCTCGATCGGCTGCGGCGGGCGGCTGTCATCCTTGCCGCGGCGGTGGATCACCAGGCCGTCGAGAAAGTGCGCCATGACCCGTTCCGGGCAACGCACGAAGCCTTCCTCGTCTTCCTTCTTCAGGTAGGTGGCCAGCACCAGGGGATGCACGTCGAGGCCGGATAGCCCGATGATTTCGGCCATCTTGGCGTCATTCACCTTGAGCATGTAGCGCAGGCTGCGCAGGACGTCGTTGTGGTTCATTGTTGCAGAATCCTGTTCAGGTGCCGCACCTGTGGCGCGGCGTATTGCTTAGAAACGTTCGGTAGTGGCCAGGTAGCGCCACTGGCCCAGGGGCAGCTTGCCCATCGACACGCCGCCCAGGCGAATGCGGCGCATGCCTACCAGCTCCAGGCGCAGGTAGGCGCACAGCTCGGCGATCTGCCCGGGCTGCGGGTTTTTCAGGGCCATGCGCAGGTGGGTCTCGTTCTGCCAGCTGGCCTTGGCTTTAGGCAGCTCGCGGTCATTGCGGGTGGCACCGCGCGCCAGGCGTTCCAGCGCCTGGGGTGTGGTCTCGCCGCGCACTTCAACGATGAATTCCTGTTCCAGGCGGCGCAGGTCGGCTTCGATCTTGCGGGTTACCCGCCAGTCCTGGGTGAATACCTGCAGGCCGCTGGCACCGCGCTCCAGCGGCGCCACGCAGGCCTGCCGGGCAAAATGCCCGTGCAGTGCGCGCACGCCTTCGCGGTGGGCTTCGCTGAGGTTGCCCATGTTCATGCTGGCGCGGGCGGTTTCGCTGTCCACGTTGGCCGCCTGGTTCAGCAGCAGGGTTACTGGTTCCAGCGTTTCGGCACGGGCACCCGGCAGCAGTTCGACGCGCTGCTGCTCGACCTTGAACTGCGGTTGCTCGACCACCATGCCATCGACCGTGACCCAGCCGCCTTCGATATACAACTCGGCCTCGCGGCGGGAGCAGCCAAGCTGCTCGATAAGGCGTTTGGACAGGCGGACGGGTTCGGACATAACGGTAATTCGCAAAGGCAGGGAAAGACCTGCATTGTACCTGCCCGCGCGGCAGAGGGGCTGGGAATCTGTGTCATTTACGCCGTTTTGCGCAGGCGCATGTGCAGCAGTGGGTAGGGTTGCCCCAGGCCGTCGGTTTCCGAGCGGCCGATCACCTCGAAGCCCTCATGCAGGTAGAAGCCCAGGGCTTGCGGGTTTTGCTCATTGACGTCCAGGCGCTCGGCATTCAGTTCGTCGATCGCATAGTGCAGCAGGCGCTTGCCAACCCCTTTGCCACGGTAGTCCGGTGCGACGAACAGCATGTCCACGCGCCCGTTGGCAACGCCGGCGAAACCACAGATGCGTTGGCGGTCCTTGCAGCAGATCAGCATCACTGCGTCGAGGTAGCGAAGCAGCACATGGTCGCGCAGCAAGGCAATGTAGCTATCCGGCAAGAAGTCGTGGGTGGCGCGTACCGATTCTTCCCACACCTGTACCAGTTCGCCGTAGTCACTCAAGCGCGGGGTTTGCAGCGTCAGTACCGAATGCATGCCGGTGTTCCTCCATGACGATAAGGCAAACATAGCAGGCCAACCACCGGTCGGCTTCTCCGCGCGCTGCTTGAATCTCGGGGTTTGGCGGTCTATTAATTTCCTGTGGGAAAAATTCCCACAAAATGAAAAGCAAGAACCTGACACAGGATTCCCGGCTTGATTTGGCGTTCTCACGGCGACGACCTGGAGACGAAATATGCAAATCCATGTGCTGTTCAAAAAAGCGATATTGGCGGCTGCCGTTGCTGGCGTGCTGTCGACTTCCATCGTTCTGGTCCCTGACTCGATTTCCAATGGCTCCAGCGCCTACGCCAAGGATGGTGGTGGTGGAGGCGGTCACGGAGGTGGCGGCGGTGGCCATGGTGGGGGTGGTGGTGGCCATGGTGGCGGCGGCGGTGGTCACGGTGGCGGCGGTGGAGGCCACGGTGGTGGCGGTGGTGGTCACGGCGGTGGTGGTGGCGGCCATGGCGGTGGCGGTGGTGGTCACGGCGGTGGTGGTGGCGGCCATGGCGGTGAGGGCGGCGGCCACGGCACTGGCGGGGATGGAGATGGCCATGCCGGCAACAGTGGGCGCGGCCATGACGGCTCCTCGAACTCTGGGCGCAGCGGCAACCACGCTGAAGCGGGTGACGATCATGGCAATCACGTTGGCGGTGAGCCTGGGGACGATCACGGCAATCACGTTGGCGGTGAGCCCGGTGACGATCATGGCAATCACGTTGGCGGTGAGCCCGGGGACGATCATGACAATCATGTTGGCGGTGAGCCTGGCGATGACCACGGCAATCACGTTGGTGGTGAACCTGGTGATGATCGTGGCGACCATCTGGGTGGCGAACCGGGTGATGACAACAGCAGGAGCTGACTGGCTCTGAACGGTCTCATGCAGCGCCCACGGGGCGGGCCTGTATGAGGCCAGGTTCGGATACACGGCAGCCCCACTGAACGCGAATGCAATGAGCGCCGACGACTATCCCTCATCTCGTCAGGGATATGGTCACAGTTGGTGTGGGATCTTTTCCCGCGTCGTATACTGGGTTCATCTGTCAAGGAATGCGCTCAATGCAATCGCCTACCATCCCCCCTTCGATGTTAAGCGCACTGCGGCGTGTCATGCGTCCTCTGGTGCGCCTGATGCTGCGCAAAGGGGTCACCTACACGATGTTCGCCGACCTGCTCAAGGAAGTGTTCGTCGATGTGGCCCATCGCGAGTTTCGCCTGGACGGTACAGTGCCGACCGACAGCCGCATCAGCCTGCTCACGGGCGTGCATCGCAAGGATGTCCGGCGTTTGCGCAGCGAGGGGGGCGCATTGCTCGCCGCGCTGCCGGAAAACATCACGTTAGGTGCACAGTTGGTCAATATGTGGACCACTGGCAAGCCGTTCTGCTCGGAGCCTGGCCAGGCGCTGCCGTTGCCGCGTCTGGCGAGCGTTGGCGGCGATCGTTCCTTCGATGCGCTGGTGGCGAAGATCAGCACCGACATCCGCGGGCGGGTGGTGCTGGATGAGTGGTTGCGCCTGGGTATCGTCCGGCTCGACGACCAGGACTGTGTCCACCTGGAAGCCCAGGCATTCGTGCCGCAGAAGGGCTTCGACGAAAAGGCCGCGTACTTTGGCCACAACCTGCATGACCATGCCTGCGCAGCAGTGCACAACCTGAGTGGGGACGGCCAGCCGTTCTTTGAACGCAGTGTGCACTACGACGCCTTGAGCCCGGCCAGCGTCGACCATTTGCGTGCAGCGGTGGACAAGGACGGCATGCAGATGCTGCTTGCCTTCAGCCGGCTCGCATCAGGCCTGGAAGATGCCGATGTGCCCAGCGCCGAGCAACGTCAGCGCATCACGGTAGGGCTTTATTTCTACACTGAAGCTACCGACCCCGATTTGTCGAAGACATCCGACCCATGACTTCCCTCGCGCGCTGCCTCAGTGTGGTCACACTGGTCCTGGGTTTCGGGCTGAATCTGGTGGCGCCTGCCGAAGTGGCCGCGGCACCGGTATGTGTCAGCCGTGACGAAGTGGGTATGGCGGGGGCGGCGGGCTTGCAGTTTCCCGGCGGTATTGGTGGTACCGGGGCCAGGACGGGCGGTGTCGGTGGTACCGGTGTACGCAGCGAAAACGGCGGAGTAGGTGGCACCGGTGCGCCGCTGCCGCAGCGTCCCGGCGGCACGGGCGGGACCGGTGCGGTGGCCGACGGTGTGGACGGTACCTTCATCGATCACGGTGGGGCAGGTGGTACCGGCGCACCGATCCTGCGCCCGGGTGGTACCGGTGGCACGGGCATCGTCGGCACCATTACCGGGTTCGCCTCGATCTGCGTCAATGGCCTGGAAGTGCACTTTGGCAAGGACGTACCGGTGAGTGAAAACGGTGCGCCTGCCAGTACCGCTCACCTGGCAATCGGCCAGGTTGTCGCGGTTGAGGCATTTGCCGGCAAAAGCGGCCTGCAAGCAGGGCGCATCTCGATCCTCAACGTTTACGAAGGGCCGCTGACGGCACTGCCCAATGCATCGGCCCCCCTGCGGGTCATGGGCCAACCTGTGCGGCTAGCTGCAGGGGCGCGGGTGGCTGAAGGGTTGCGCCCGGGCGATCCGGTCAGGGTCAGTGGCCTGCGCGATGCCAGGGGCGAAGTGGTAGCCAGCCGTATCGAGCGGGCGCCGGGGCTCAGGGAAGCCAGTGCCATCGGTGCGGTAGACCGTGCCGGCAGCCTCCAGGGGCTGAAGCTGGGAACCCGTGTGGCACCTGCGAGGGAAGTGCTGGTACGTGGGCAGTGGACCGGACGCCAGCTGGAAGTGGCGCAAACCCGCCCAGACCCGAGCCTGCCTTTTGCTGGCCGTGTGCAGACGGCGGTGATCGAGGGGCTGGTACAGCGCAGCCACGCTCAACAACTGGTGGTGGCAGGCATCAAGGTGACGCTGGGGCAGGGTACCGTGATCGTCGGCAAGCAGCCCGCGGCATTGGCGCTCGATCAACGTGTGCGGGTGAGCGGGGTGTTCAATGGCAAGCACGAGCTGCGGGCAACCCGCGTGGAGTTCGATGACGGCCGCGCCGACAACCCGGACAGGGGGCATTCGGGGCGTGGCAGCGGGCACGGCGGACGAGATGCGACCAGTGATCGCATTGAAAGCAGTGATGACCACAGCGGGCACGGCGGTGTTGACGATTCCAGTGGTCGGGACGGTACTGAACGCGTGGACAAGTCCGGAAAGTCGGAACATGTCGACACCATGGAGCGACCCGAGAGCAGCAATAGCGGAAGCTCTGACCGGGTAGAGAAGGTCGAGCTCGAAAAGGTGGAAAAAATTGAAAAAGCAGAGAAGGTTGAAAAGGTAGAGAAAGTAGAAAAAGTAGAGAAGATCGAGAAAGCCGAGAAGCCCGAAAAGGTCGAGAAGATCGAAAAGCCTGAGAAAGTCGAGAAGGTCGAGAAGATCGAAAAGCCTGAGAAAGTCGAGAAGGTAGAAAAAGTTGAGAAGGTCGAGAAAGTAGAGAAGGTCGAGAAAGTAGAGAAGGTCGAGAAAGTAGAGAAGGTCGAGAAAGTAGAGAAGGTCGAAAAGGTCGAAAGACCCGAGACAGTAGAGAAAGCCGAAAAAGTGGAGCATCCAGAGCGATCCGGGCATTAGGCAACTAGGCTGGGTAAGTGCGATCACCCTTCCCGTCCGGGATACCGAGGTGCAGATGAGACCCACGCTCCCTCTTTTCGCCTGCTTGCTGTCATGCGCCAGCGCGTCGGTCCTGGGCGATACCTTCAGCGCCGCCATAGGTATGGACTATTCAAGTGGCGACTATGGCACGGGTACAACCTCGGAAATCTGGTACATCCCCGTGGTCGGCAAGTATGAAACCGGCCCAATGACCTACAAGGTCACTGTGCCCTGGCTGCGCATCACCAACCCTGAAGTGGGCCCGAATGGTGACCCCTTGCCCGGTGGCTGCCGGGATGTGGAAAGCGGGCTGGGAGACACGGTTGCCAGCGCCGGTTACGCCCTGCTCGACGGCAGTGACGGTGGCCTGATGCTGGACCTGATCGGCAAGGTCAAATTCCCCACTGCCGATGAAGACCAGTGCCTGGGCACCGGTGAATACGACTACACCGGCCAGGTCGACATCGCCAAGGCCTTCGGCCCGGTGACCGGTTTCGCGACCTTGGGCTGGAAGAAGTTCGGCGACCCGCCCGACAGTGATTTCGACGACCCGATATTTGCCAGTCTCGGCTTTGCCATGCCCGTGGCTGCAGGTACTTCGGCGGGTGCCTCCTACGACTGGCGGCAGAAAGTCGTTTCGACGGGGGCGCAGATCAAGGAACTTACCCTGTTCCTGACACACAAGCTCAACCAGCAGTGGAAAGTGCAACTCTATGCAGTCAAAGGCTTCTCGGATGCCAGCCCGGATGCAGAGGGCGGCCTGATGCTTTTTCACGCGTTCTGACGAAAAAGCCCCTGGCCCGGGAGTTCCTTGTGGGGAATGGCGGGGCAGGGGCTTTTCAGTTTGCTGCTGCGTTAGATGGGTTCAGCCCACATGTCGTATTCGTCGGCATCCACCACGCGGCAACGTACCTTGTCACCCGGCTTGAAGCCGTGGTCGCCATCGATGAACACGCTGCCGTCGATTTCCGGGGCATCGAAGAAGCTGCGGCCAACCGAACCTTGCTCTTCCACTTCATCGATCAACACGTCGATTTCCTTGCCGATACGCAGTTGCAGGCGGGCGGCGCTGATGGCCTGCTGGTGGGCCATGAAGCGGTCCCAGCGGTCCTGCTTGACGTCGTCCGGCACTTCTTCAAGGCCCAGGTCGTTGGCCGGGGCGCCTTCCACCGGCGAGTACTGGAAGCAGCCCACGCGGTCCAGCTGGGCTTCGGTCAGCCAGTCCAGCAGGTACTGGAAGTCTTCCTCGGTCTCGCCCGGGAAGCCGACGATGAAGGTGGAGCGAATCACCAGCTCCGGGCACTGCTCGCGCCAGTTCTTGATACGTGCCAGGGTGCGGTCTTCAAAGGCCGGGCGCTTCATGGCCTTGAGCACTTTCGGGCTGGCGTGCTGGAACGGGATATCCAGGTACGGCAGGATCTTGCCGGCGGCCATCAGCGGGATCACGTCGTCGACGTTCGGGTACGGGTACACGTAGTGCAGACGTACCCAGGCACCCAGGCTGCTCAGGGCTTCGCACAGCTCGAGCATGCGGGTCTTGACCGGGCGGCCGTTCCAGAAGTCGGTCTTGTACTTGACGTCGACGCCGTAGGCGCTGGTGTCCTGGGAAATCACCAGGATCTCCTTGACCCCGGCCTTGACCAGGCGCTCGGCCTCGCTCAGCACTTCGCCGACCGGGCGGCTGACCAGTTTGCCGCGCATCGACGGGATGATGCAGAAACTGCAGCTGTGGTTGCAGCCTTCGGAAATCTTCAGGTACGCATAATGGCGCGGGGTCAGCTTGACGCCCTGCGGCGGCACCAGGTCGATCAGCGGGTTGTGATCCTGGCGTGGCGGCACCACTTCGTGCACGGCGTTGACCACCTGCTCGTACTGCTGCGGGCCGGTGACCGACAGCACGCTAGGGTGCACGTCACGGATGCTGCCTTCCTCGACACCCATGCAGCCGGTGACGATGACCTTGCCGTTTTCCTTGATCGCTTCGCCGATCACTTCCAACGACTCGGCCTTGGCGCTGTCGATGAAGCCGCAGGTGTTGACCACCACTACGTCGGCGTCCTCGTAGGTGGGCACGACTTCATAGCCTTCCATGCGCAGCTGGGTCAGGATGCGCTCGGAATCGACCAGGGCTTTTGGGCAACCCAGGCTTACGAAACCTACCTTGGGGGTGGCGGGCGTGGTGGACATGACTAACCTCGGTATTGAATGCAGGTCGCCCGGCCGGAATCGGGGGCGATCTTGACGGGCGCTTTTGGCGCCTCTGATCAAAAAGTGCGCAATTCTAGCGAGCGCAGGGTCGCTTGACCAGCAGAAATGCGACGAACGCTGCGCTATGCTTCGCGCCATTGCGCCGGGGGTATCAGTATCACCTGGCGCATCGGGAATTCTACTGGCCTTGCAAGGCCGTCTGCGGGAGTGGTCGATGGTTCAGGCAAGCAGTCACGCCGAGGGCGGGCACGAGGGGAAGCATGGGGCGACGCGGTCGTTGAGCCTGCTCGTGGCGGCGGTCGGGGTGGTTTATGGCGATATCGGCACCAGCCCGTTGTATACCCTCAAGGAGGTCTTCAGCGGCGGGTACGGAGTGCCGGTCAACCATGACGGCGTGCTGGGGATCCTGTCGCTGATCCTGTGGTCGCTGCTATGGGTAGTGTCGTTCAAGTACGTGATGTTCATCCTGCGCGCCGACAACCAGGGCGAGGGCGGCACCATGGCGCTGACCGCGCTGGCGCGGCGGGCCACGGCGGCCTACCCGAGGTTGCGTACGTTGATGGTGGTGTGCGGGTTGATCGGCGCTTCGCTGTTCTATGGCGACAGCATGATCACGCCGGCGGTGTCGGTGCTGTCGGCGGTGGAAGGCATGGGCCTGGCGTTTGATGGTATCGATCACTGGGTTGTACCGATTTCGCTGGTGATCCTGGTGGCGCTGTTCCTGGTGCAGAAGCACGGCACCGAGAAGATCGGCAAGCTGTTCGGCCCGATCATGGTCACCTGGTTCCTGGCGCTGGGCTCGCTGGGCGTGTACGGCATATCGCAGAGCCCGGAAGTGCTCAAGGCTTTCAACCCGGCCTGGGCGGTCAACTTCTTCGTGGTTCACCCCGGCATGGGCGTTGCCATTCTCGGTGCGGTGGTCCTGGCGCTGACCGGTGCCGAGGCGCTGTACGCCGACATGGGCCACTTTGGCCGCAAGCCGATCGCTCGGGCCTGGTTTGCCCTGGTGCTGCCGGCGCTGGTGCTCAACTACTTTGGCCAGGGCGCGTTGCTGCTGCAGGACCCGGATGCTGCACGTAACCCGTTCTACCTGCTGGCGCCGGGCTGGGCACTGCTGCCGATGGTCGGCCTGGCTACCATGGCCACGGTGATCGCTTCGCAGGCGGTGATCTCGGGGGCGTTCTCCCTGACCCGCCAGGCCATCCAGCTGGGCTACATCCCACGCATGCAGATCCAGCACACTTCCAGCGATGAACAGGGGCAGATCTATATCGGTGCGATCAACTGGACACTGATGGTCGGCGTGGTACTGCTGGTGCTTGGTTTCGAGTCATCCGGTGCCCTGGCGGCGGCATACGGGGTGGCTGTGACCGGTACCATGCTGATGACCACCATCCTGGTTGCGGCGGTGATGCTGCTGCTATGGAAGTGGCCGCCGGTGCTGGCGGTGCCGATCCTGATGGGTTTCCTGTTGGTGGATGGGCTGTTCTTTGCCGCCAACGTGCCGAAGATCATCCAGGGCGGGGCCTTCCCGGTCCTGGCCGGCGCTGTGCTGTTCCTGTTGATGAGCACCTGGAAGCGTGGCAAGCAGATCCTGATGGAGCGCATCGACGAAGGCGCGCTGCCGCTGCAGCTGTTCATCAGCAGTATCCGCATTCAGCCACCGCACCGGGTCGAAGGCACGGCGGTGTTCCTCACGGCACGCTCCGATGCGGTGCCCCATGCGCTGTTGCACAACATGCTGCATAACCAGGTGCTGCACAGCCAGGTGGTGCTGTTGACGGTGGTCAGCGAGGACCGGCCACGCGTGCCGGAACAGGAGCGCTTTGAAGTGGAGGCCTATGGCGATGGGTTCTTCCGCGTGTTGCTGCACTTCGGCTTCATGGACGAACCGGACGTGCCTGCGGCGTTGAAGCTGTGCCACCTGGAAGACCTGGACTTCAGCCCGATGCGCACCACCTTCTTCCTCAGCCGCGAGACCGTGATCGCCTCACGGCTGGAGGGGATGTCGCGCTGGCGGGGCAACCTGTTCGCGTTCCTGCTGAAGAATGCCAACGGCAACTTGCGCTTCTTCAACCTGCCGCTGAACCGGGTGATCGAGCTGGGGACCCAGGTCGAGATCTGAGGGGCAACACAGATTTCAAGGCAGTACCCGCTCCCATATGGAGCGCATAGCTTTCAAAGCTTGCGCTGTACCTGTGGGAGCGGGTTTACCCGCGAATGGGCCGCAAGCCTTATCAGTTCTGCTCAGCCACACTCGACTTGCCCTGGCGCGTCTCGATCTCACCGATCAGGCGCTTGGCCAATGCCGGGTAGTTTTCGTCGAAGTGGTGCCCCCCCGGCAGCTTCAGGCGTTCACCCACCGCAGTCTTGTCGGTGCAACCGCTCTCGTCGGTTTCTTCCACGCCATACACACACACCACCTTGGACGCCGGCAGTTTGGCCATTTCCGGCCCGGTTGGCGCTTCCTGGCCTTCCTTGCCCAGCCAGCCCTCGACTTCGATCTCGAAGCTGCCGCTGCGGGCAAAGGCCAGCAGCATCACCGCGTCGATACGCTGCTGGTCCTCGGCCGGCAGGCGGTTGTAGATCGCCGGCAGGACGTCGGCACCGAACGAATAACCGGTCAGCACGAAGCGCTTGGTGCCCCACTTCTGTCTGTAGTGCTGCATCAGCTCGGACAGGTCGGCGGCGCTTTGTTCCGGGGTCTTGTGTTGCCAGTAGTAGCGCAGCGTGTCGATGCCGACCACCGGGTAACCAAGCTTGGCCATTTCCCCGGCCACGTCGCGGTCCAGGTCTCGCCAGCCGCCATCACCGGAAAGGAACAGGGTGACCGTGTCGGTGGTCTGCCCGGCTGGCACCTCGACTACCGGAATGGCCAGGGCGTTGCCGTCGTGGCCGACCAGGGCCTGGGTCAGTTGGGCCTTGAGCACTTGTGGCAGGTGGATGTCGTAGTCACTGATGCTGGTTTCGGCATTGGCCTGGTCGCGCACGAAGGCGGCGCTGGCGTCATCCGGGTTGTCGTTCCAGGCGACGTTCCAGTGGCCGTGGGCGGCCGACTTCGGCAGCGCTGTCTGGCAGCCCGGCTGTTCCAGGCTGAAGCCCACGGAAATCGCCCGCGCCTTGTCGTTGTTCTGGCTGGCCAGCCAGCGCCAGGCCTGGGCGGCGCCAGGGCCGATACCGGCAACCAGGGTCGGCTTCTCCGGTAACTGGCCCAAGGCCTGGTCCAGGGCCTGTTGTTGTTTACTGCAGTCATTGGGCGGCAGGATCACCTGCACCAGTTGCGCTTCGCCAGCCTGGGCCAGGTCCAGCAGCTGCCTGTCGGTCAGCGCCTGGTCTTGAGGTACGCCGATGGCCACCCGGGCCTTGGGGTGCACGGCTGGGGTCACACGGGTGATGCGGGTGTCATTGATGCTCAGTTGTTCCAGGCGTGCCTCGGGAGCCGGGCGCGTCCATAGCCAGAATGCCAGCGCGCCTCCCAGGGCAGCCAACAGCAGGGGAACCAGCAGGTACAGCCAAAAGCGTCGGGTCATCAACGTTTCACCAATCCAGTCAGGCCGCCTGCGATCAGGGCGGCGGTGTCGGCCAGTGCCACCAGCGGGTCGAGCCCGGCCGGCACGGCCATGTAACGGGGTTCCCAGTCCGGTTGGAACTTGTCCTTGAAGCGTCGAAGCCCCTGGAAGTTGTACAACTGCTCGCCACGGCGGAACACCATCGAGCCCAGGCGCTGGGTCAAGGGCGCCCCACGCCGTGGCTGCAGGCCGGAAAGCGGCACCATGCCCAGGCTGAAGCGAGCGTAGTCATGGCTTTTGTAGTGCAAGATCAGCCCGATCATCATGAATTCCATGGTCAGCTTCGGGGCCTCGGGGTGCGCACGCATAAGGTCGAGGCTGGCCAGTTCCTTGCCATGGGTTTCCAGCAGGTTGGCGAAAGCCACCGGGCGGCCTTGGAAGCGGATCAGGGCAATGCGAAAATGCTGCAGGTATTCAGGGCTGAAGCGCCCCAGCGAGAAGCCTTTCTCGCGCACGTTCTTGCCGCCAAGCCAGGCGTCGGAAATTTCCTTCAGCTCTGCCAGCGGGGCATGCCCGGGTTCATGGATTTCCAGGCTCAGGCCGTCACGGCCGCCACGGTTCCAGGTGTAGCGCAGGTCCTTCATCTCCTTGCCCTTGGCTTCGAGGTCGAAGCGGCGCAAGTCGACCCGGGCTTCTTCACCCAGCTTCAGCGCGGTCAGGCCGATGTCCATGTAGAACGGCAGGTTCTCTGCGCGCACCTGATAGAACACCGGGCGGGCATGGTGCAGGTCGCACAGGTCGCGGAACTGCCAGATCATCTCGGCGCGCTCCTGGGCCGGGCCGATCGGGTCGTACAGGGCCACCAAGCTGCGACCGCGACGGGCGTACATGAGGAAGGCGTTGTTGCCAGGGTGGAACAGCAGCGCCTTGTCACCGGTCAGCGCCAGGCCGCCATCTGGCTGGTCGGATGCCAGCAGAATGCGGTTGGCACGCAGCAGCTCTTCTTCGTCAGGCAAGTGGATCACCGGTGGTGCGGTACGCAGCAGCCAGGTCAGGGCCACGGCCGCCAGCAGCAAGGCGCTGCCCATGGCGGCGCGCAGGCCACGCGGGGCATCGGCATCGAGGGTGAACTGCCACCACAACTGATGGCTGTAGGGAACATCCTGGTAGGCGAACAGCAACAACCAAACCGATGCGCCGACCACACAGGCGCTGGCTACCAGAAACACCGGCGAGAACGGCAACTCGAGCAGGCGGCTGGGACGGTAGAAGGAACGGCGGAACAGAGCGAGCAGGGCGGCAGTGAGGGTCAGCAAGCAGGCCTCTTCCCAATCGAAGCCCTTGAGCAGCGACAGCAGGGCACCGACCAGCAACAGCACGGTGGTCAGCAGCCAGGCGGCGGACAGGCGCCGGCGCAGGCCTTGGGCCAGCAGCAGGCACAGCACGCCGATCAGGCTGGCGCCAAAATGCGAAGCATCGATCAGGCGGTGCGGAACCAGGAAACCCATGTGCTCCAGGCGGGTGTCGATTTCGGGCGTGGCACCGGAGAACAGCAGCACCACCCCGGACAGGAATACCAGGATCGAAAGGATCGGTGCAGCCAGCCCGGAAGCGGCCTTGATAGCCTGTTGCGCGAACAGCAGGCGCCGGGCCTCGTTGGCCAGTAGCAGCGCGCAGGCCAGCAGCAGCGGCAGCACCACGTAGATCAGCCGATACAGCAGCAGTGCCGCTGCCAGCGGCGCCGCGCCAAGTTGGTCGGCAAAAGCCGCCAGTAGTATGGCTTCGAATACCCCGACGCCGCCCGGGACGTGGCTGAGCACACCTGCGGCCAAGGCCAGCAGGTACACCAGGACAAAGGCACCGAACGGCGGTGCTTCGGGCAGCAGCAGATACAGCACGGTGGCGGCAGCGGCGACATCCAGTGCGGTGATCAGCAATTGCAGGGCGGCCAGGCGTGCGCCCGGCAGGCGCAGCGTGCGGCGGCCCAGTTGTACCAGCAGGTTGTTGGCCAGTGGTTGTTCAGCCAGGCGTCGGCGGTACAGGCCGAACATCAGCACGCTGCACACCAGCAACACCGCTATGGCGATACCCGCCAGCAAGCCTGGCGCCAAACCCAGTGCGGCCGAGGCCGCCGGCAGGTCGCTCAAGGTCGCCAAGGCGGCCAGGGGCGGTAGCGCGCAGCCCAGTGACAGGCTGGCAAAAACGGTCATCCGTGCAACTTCACCTGCGCCAACCCCTTGGCGCGCATACAGGCGATAGCGCACCGAACCGCCCGAAAGCATCGACAGGCCGATGGCGTTACCTATGGCAAAAGCGCTGAAGCCGCCCAGCACCAGGCTGCTCGCGGGCAGTTTCACGCCGGCATAGCGGCTGGCCGACCACTCGTAACCAAGCAGGATCACGAAACCGAGCACAGTTGCCAGCAAGGCGCCAAGTAACGACTGGGTAGGCACGCTGAGCATGGCATCGTGCAAGGCATAGATGTCCAACTCGCTCAACAGGTGGCGACAGGCGACCAAGGCCATGGTGAACAACACCAGTGTCACTACCAGGCCGATGGGCTGGCGGTAACGGCTCATGCGCTCCAGCAAGGGCAAACGTTGCGCGGCGCCAGGCAGCGTTGTGGCAAGCGGCACCGGGGATTCGGGGTTGTGCGAAGTCATGGATTGCCCCGGGCATGCAGCGCGAGGTGAGGGAAAGGTGTGGCCAAGTGAAAGTCCCTTAGGAAAAACGTATCCAATGTTACTCCGGCCTCGAGCGCTTTCAGCGGCCTGGCAGGGTTAAAGATAGTTCATCCTGGGCACGACCTCTCAAGCCTGCGGGTTGGCTGGAGGACGGGAGAATCGGGGGCGACGAAAAGCAGGAGGGGAGAAACAACAAACCCCGCGCTGCTGTTACACAGGCGGGGTTTGTTCTGACGAATATGGTTGCGGGAGCCGGATTTGAACCGACGACCTTCGGGTTATGAGCCCGACGAGCTACCAGGCTGCTCCATCCCGCGTCAGTGGGGCGCATTCTACAGTTTTCAGAATGGGTGTCAAGCGCTAGTCGTTGATTTTTTTGAAATTTCTATCAGCGCATTATTTGACGCAAAGAAAAAGGCCACTGCGTGAACAGTGGCCTTTTCTCGAATCTGGTTGCGGGAGCCGGATTTGAACCGACGACCTTCGGGTTATGAGCCCGACGAGCTACCAGGCTGCTCCATCCCGCGCCTGTGAGATCGAATTCTACGGATTTACCCGTGGGTGTCAAGCTTTTTTCTGAAAAAACCTTTCCTGTTCAAACTCTTAGCGTCTGTATATGGCCCGCAGCTCAGGCGCGACGGGGCTTTCAGGCCGATTATCGAGCAATGTCGCGCACAGGCTGCATACCCGAGGGCGCATGCGATACTATCTGTATGAATTTACAGTGCTGACGGTCATCCATGTCCTTGCGCAAGATCATCCACGTCGACTGCGATTGCTTCTATGCCGCGATCGAAATGCGTGACGACCCGCGCCTGGCCGGGCGGCCCATGGCGGTGGGGGGCTCGGCCGACCGCCGCGGGGTGATCGCCACCTGCAACTATGAAGCGCGTGCCTACGGCGTGCGTTCGGCCATGTCGTCGCGGCACGCGCTGAAGCTGTGCCCGGACCTGCTGATCGTCAAGCCGCGCTTCGAGGCCTACCGTGAAGCCTCGCGGGAAATCCACACGATCTTCCGTGACTACACCGAACTGATCGAGCCGCTGTCGCTGGACGAAGCCTACCTGGATGTAAGTGACAGCCAGTGGTACTCGGGCAGCGCCACGCGCATTGCCGAGGATATCCGCCGCCGTGTCGCCCGCACCCTGCATATCACTGTCTCGGCCGGTGTGGCGCCAAACAAGTTCCTGGCCAAGATCGCCAGTGACTGGCGCAAGCCCAATGGCCTGTTCGTGATTACCCCGGGCGAAGTGGAGGCATTCGTCGCCGCCCTGCCGGTGGCCAGGTTGCACGGGGTGGGCAAGGTAACGGCAGACAAGCTGGCGCGGTTGGGTATCGAAACCTGCCTGGAGCTGCGCGAATGGTCGCGTCTGGCGCTGGTGCGCGAGTTCGGCAGCTTTGGCGAGCGTTTGTGGGGGCTGGCACGGGGTGTCGATGAGCGTGCCGTGCACAATGACAGTCGCCGGCAGTCGGTCAGCGTGGAAAACACCTACGACACCGACCTGCCGGACCTGGCCAGTTGCCTGGCACGGCTGCCCGAACTTCTGGAGAGCCTGAACGAGCGTATCGCCCGCATGGACAGCAGTTACCGGCCGGAAAAACCCTTCGTCAAGGTCAAGTTCCATGACTTCAGCCAGACCACCATGGAGCAGGCGGGGGCGGGCAGGGACCTGGAGAGTTATCGCCAGTTGCTGGGTCAGGCGTTTGCCCGTGGTGGCAAGCCGGTGCGCTTGCTTGGGGTAGGCGTGAGGTTGCGCGACTTGCGCGGGGCGCATGAGCAGTTGGAGCTGTTCCCGCCTCAGTAAATGGCCCGCCAATTTAACGCGGTCCCTGTAGGAGCGGCCTTGTGTCGCGATGGGCTGCGAAGCAGCCCCGGCAATTCATGCATCAAGGCTGAAATCATGGGGCTGCTTCGCAGCCCATCGCGACACAAGGCCGCTCCTACAAGGTATTGCGTGATGCGGGTTACTGCGCGCCCGGGTCGGCCACCAACCGGCCAGTGGCCTTGGTCAGCGACTGCAGAAACTCCTGCTGCAACTCCGGATCGTTGCGGGTCAGTTCGATCAGGCTCTGTTCCATTTCACTGGCTTCTTCTTCCAGGCCGAGTTCGGACAAGCGCTTGACCCGGTGAACCCATTGGCCGACATCGTCATCTTCGAGGTCATCGAAGATCAGTTCATGGGCTTCGAGCAGTTTGTTGCGCAGGGTGGCGCTGACCAGCAGGCTGGCATCGCCACGTACCGCGTTGTCCTCATCCAGCACCTGCAGGTGCAGGGTACCGATGTGGTTGAGGTTCTGCTCGGAGAACGGGCTGTCGAGCAGGTTCAGGCGCAGCACGCCGTTCCTGTCGGTGGTCAGCTCGTGGGTCATCTTGCCGGCTTTGACCTCGACCAGGCGTTCGCTCCAGGGCACGCTGGTAGATTCCTCGCGCTTGCCTTTCTGCACTTCGCTGATTCCGGCCAGGTTCTGCTGGGCACGGCCGTTGGACGGCACGTTCATGAACGGGTTGAGCCCGTCCACGCCGTAGCTGAGCCAGTCGTGGGTGATGCTTTCCGGGAGGTTGCCCAGGGCGAAGACATTGACCACGTTGGCACCCACGCCTGCCACCACGGCCACCGCACCCAGCGGGATCTCGTAGATCTCCCGCCAGGGTTGGTAAGGCGTGTAGCGGTCATAGCTGCGGGTGACTTCGAATTCGGTGACTTCGAAGCGCTTCTGCTCATGCACGCGCACACGTCGTTGCGGAAGCTCCATCACCTTCGGCTCGCCGACATCGATCTGCAGGGTGTGCTCGAGCAGTTTGCGCTCGACGCGCTCCTCATGGTCGCTGCGCTGGGACATCTGGTTGGCGCAGCCGCTGACGAGCAGAGCGCCGCACAGTGCGGCGCCCCCCAGGGGAAAGGTACTTCGCTTGAACATGATCACTCGTGCATTGGTTATCAGCGGCGAACGCGGGCCTGCAGGAAGGTCAGCACTTCATTGAGCGGCAACGCCTGGGCGTCCTGCTCGGTGCGGTGCTTGTACTCCAGGTTGCCTTCGGCCAGGCCGCGATCGCTGACGACGATGCGGTGCGGGATGCCGATCAGCTCCATGTCGGCAAACTTGATGCCTGGGCTGGTCTTCTTGTCACGGTCGTCCAGCAGCACTTCGTAACCGGCAGCAGTCAGCTCGGCGTACAGCTTGTCGGTCGCCTCGCGAACCACCTCGGTTTCGTAGCGCAGCGGTACCAGGGCGATCTGGAACGGGGCCAGGGCGTCGTTCCAGATGATGCCCTTTTCGTCGTAGCTCTGCTCGATGGCAGCTGCGACCACGCGGGACACACCGATGCCGTAGCAGCCCATGGACAGGGTTACCGGCTTGCCGTTCTCGCCCAGTACCTGGCACTTCAGCGCCTCGCTGTACTTGGTGCCGAGCTGGAAGATGTGGCCCACTTCGATGCCGCGCTTGATCACCAGGGTACCCTGGCCGTCCGGGCTCGGGTCGCCTTCGACCACGTTACGCAGGTCGGCGACCTGTGGAACCGGCAGGTCACGCTCCCAGTTCACGCCGAAGTAGTGCTTGTCGTCGATGTTGGCGCCAATGCCGAAGTCGCTCATCAGGGCAACCGAGCGGTCAATGACGATTTCCAGCGGCAGGTTCAGCGGGCCGAGCGAGCCGGCGCCGGCACCAATGGCCTCGCGCAGTTCGGCGTCGGTGGCCATGACCAGCGGGTCGGCAACCTGTTCCAGCTTGGCCGCCTTGATTTCGTTGAGCTCATGGTCGCCACGCACGATCAGTGCTACCAGCTTGCCTTCTTCGGCGCCGCGCACGATCAGGGTCTTGACGGTTTTCTCGATCGGCAGGCCGAAGTTTTCCACCAGCTGGGCGATGGTCTTGGCGTTTGGCGTGTCGACCAGGCGCAGCTCCTCGGTAGGGGCTGGGCGCACGGTTTCACGCGGGATGGCCTCTGCCTTCTCGATGTTGGCGGCGTAGTCGGAGCTGTCGCTGAAGATCACGTCGTCTTCGCCGGACTCGGCCAGTACGTGGAACTCGTGCGAATAGCTGCCACCGATGGAGCCGGTGTCGGCCTGCACCGGGCGGAAGTCCAGGCCCAGGCGGGTGAACACGTTGCTATACGCCTGGTGCATGCGGTCGTAGGTTTCCTGCAGGGAAGCCTGGTCGGCATGGAACGAGTAGGCGTCCTTCATGATGAACTCGCGACCGCGCATCAGGCCGAAGCGCGGGCGGATCTCGTCACGGAACTTGGTCTGGATCTGGTACATGTTGAGCGGCAGCTGTTTATAGCTGGACAGCTCGTTGCGGGCCAGGTCGGTGATCACTTCCTCGTGGGTCGGGCCGACGCAGAAGTCGCGCTGGTGCCGGTCCTTCAGGCGCAGCAGCTCGGGGCCATACTGTTCCCAGCGGCCGGATTCCTGCCACAGTTCGGCGGGCTGGATGCTGGGCATCAGCACTTCCAGGGCGCCGGCGGCGTTCATTTCCTCACGCACCACGGCCTCGACCTTGCGCATAACCCGCAAGCCCATCGGCAGCCAGGTGTACAGGCCAGAGGCCAGTTTGCGAATCATGCCGGCACGCAGCATGAGCTGATGGCTGATGACCACTGCGTCGGCAGGGGTTTCTTTCTGGGTGGCGAGCAAATATTGACTGGTGCGCATGGTGAGCCGTGTCGATTGCCTAAGACATTGAAATGACCCCGCATTGTACGGGGGCGAAACGAAGGCGTACAGGATGCCCCAGGGCGTGACGCTTGTCAGCCAAGAAAAAGCCCGGCGTGATCGCCGGGCTTTTTCAATTGCGGGGCACTGCAAGCCAGGCTTACAGGATGCTCAGCGGGTACTCCACGATCAGGCGCAGTTCGTCGATCGATGGGGAATCGTAGTAGACGCCATCGGAAGAGCGATAGGTGGCTTGACGCACGCGGAAGCTCAGGTCTTTTGCCGGGCCGCTCTGCAGCACGTACTTGATGTCGACGTCGCGTTCCCATTCCTTGCCGTTGCTGGTGCCGGCCACGTTGGCGTCGGTACCGCGTACATAACGGGTCATGAAGGTCAGGCCCGGGATGCCGTATTCGGCGAAGTTCAGGTCGTAGCGAGCCTGCCAGGACTTCTCGTCTTCGGCGTTGAAGTCGGAACGGGCCACGGAGTTGGCCAGGAAGATGGTGCCGCCACCGTCGATGCCATAGCCGTAGTCGCCGTCGCCGGTGACTTTCTGGTAGGCCAGTGTGAAGGTGTGAGCGCCAATGTTGTAGGCGCCCGACAGGCTGAACGCGCGGTTGTCCAGCTTGTCGCCATCGAATGCGCGGTACTCGGCCGAGCCTTCGCTCTTGGTGTCATAGATGTTGAAGTCGAACACCAGGCCTTGTTTGTCCGAGATCGGCAGAGCCCAGTTGACGTTGGCGTAGTATTTGCGCCAGTAGTCTTCAACCTTCGAGTAGTACAGGCTGGTGCTGAGGTTGTCGGTGAAGGCGTAGGTACCACCTACCACGTTGGCTTCCTTCAGGCCGAAGCTGTCGCGGTTGGTCTGCTCCTGGGCGGTCAGGCTGGTGAAATGACCAGCGTGCAGGGTCAGGCCCTCGATCTCGTTGCTGGTGATCAGGGTGCCCTGGGCGATTTCAGGCAGCAGGCGGCTGTCGTCGGTGGCGAAGACCGGCAGAGCGGTGAACTGGTCACCCACTTTCAGCACGGTGTCGGAGATGCGGAATTTAACCGCGCCGCCGGCCTTGGAGTAGTCATCTTGCGAACGGCCGTCAGAGCCGGTAGGGAACAGGCCGGTACCGGCGCGGCCCTTGCCGCTGTCCAGTTTCAGGCCGAGCATGCCGATGGCATCGACACCCACACCCACGGTGCCCTGGGTGAAGCCGGACTCGAAGGTGCCGAGGAAGCCCAGGCCGGTTTCTTCACGACGGCTCTGGGTGCCGGCTGGGTTGTTACGGAAGTCGCGGCTGAAGTACAGCATGCGGGTCTTGACGTTCAGCTTGCTGTCTTCGATGAAACCTTTGGACTCGTCCTGGGAAGAGGCCAATGCCAACTGCGAGGTCCCTGCCGCAACGGCCAGGGCGATCATGCTCCACTTCATCACGCGCATCGTGATTTGCTCCTTTGGTTTTTAGGAAGAGTACCGCTGCGTCCAAGTGTTCTAGTTATATGGGGCAGCTCTTTCTTGTTATGTCGGCGAAAATGTATAGCACGCTGACTGTTCTTGGCGATATGGGTATAAGCATCCTTTTCGGAACTTTTTCTCCATGTCGCTTTTAGGTAGTTCCATGTCGCAAATCACGCCCCGGTTTAAGGGCCGTCAACACCAGCGCTGCTTCTTTCACCGTAAAGAACCTGTAACTACCGATTCCGGTTGGGAAACTCCCTGGTAACCACTGTCGCTGTTGTTATTTGTCGCGTTCACCCGCCGATGCAGATGTCGTGCCGACTTGGCGTGAAAGGAATGCAACAAGCGTGCTCAAAATTCACAACGCTTCATGAAATTTTCACAAAACCTGCTACCGGGGGTCGGAAAGTGCCGTAAACACGGGGCGGGAGCCGCCTGATGCGGTAGCGCAGTCAAGAATCGTTAAAATTTGAAAAGCTGTCATGAAAGTCAATGTGTTACCGCAACTTGTTCATGCCGCGTCACCCGCGGGGTGACAAGTGTGGTGCGAGGGGTATCGGTAGCCTCATTTTGGTGCGAAAAGTAGCGCTGTGTTACCGGGAACGTGCAGGGTATCCTTGCAGGCCTGTTTTCCGCGTGAAGCGGGTTGGTTCTGCCTGAAGGAGATTTGCCGTGTTCGTCCTCGATTCGCGTTTGCAGCAGGATTCGCTGGTGCTGGGGGAGTTTGCGCTGTGCCAGTTGCTGCTGAGCAAGGATGCCAACTATCCATGGTTCATCCTGGTGCCCAAGCGCGCTGGCATCAGCGAAGTGTTCGAGCTCGATGCTGCAGAGCAGCAGCAGTTGTGGCAGGAAACCATCGGCCTGGCCGAAGCGCTGAAAGCCAGCTACAGCGCCGACAAGATGAACGTTGCTACCTTGGGTAATGTGGTCAGCCAGTTGCACATGCACGTGATCGTGCGCCAGCGCGACGACGCGGCCTGGCCGGCACCGGTGTGGGGCAAGTGCCCGGCGGCGGCGTACACCGACGACCAGGTGCAAGCCATCCGCCAGCGCCTGCGCGGGATGCATCTCGCCGGTTACCAGGAGGCCTGATATGCCGCTTGAATCACGAGTGGTCGAACTGGAAACCCGCCTGGCGTTTCAGGATGACACCATCCAGGCATTGAATGACGTGGTGGTCGAGCAGGGCCGGGTGATCGAGCGGCTGCAGTTGCAGATGGCCGAGCTGATCAAGCGTTACGAAGAGATGGTTGGCCAGTATGGCAGCGAAGGGGACGAGGCGCCGCCGCCTCATTATTGATACCTGAACCTGCTACACATATTCCGCTGGATGCACACAAACCTTGTGGGTGCGGCATGCTCGCTCCCACAAGGGATGGTTTCTGCAAACAGGATCAGCGGCGGGTTACCGCGACCACATCCTCGGCCTGCAGGCCCTTGTCGCGGTGCATCACGGAAAACTCCACGCGCTGGCCTTCCACCAGGATGCGGTGGCCTTCGCCACGAATGGCGCGAAAGTGCACGAAGATATCATCGCCCGAGTCGCGGGAGATGAAGCCGAAGCCTTTGGACGTGTTGAACCATTTCACGGTGCCGGTATCACGATTGCCGGCATCCTGCGCCGCGTGCTGGCTGGTGCGTGCCTTGCGGGGGCTGCGGGCAAAGCCCACGGCCAGGTGCACGGCCACGGCCAGCGCTGCGCAGACCAGTGCGGCCAGGTTGCCCATTTCCGGGCGGGCCAGCAGTGTCAGGGTCTGCAGCACCACAGCCACCACCAGCAGGGCGCAGGCCAGATGCTGCAGTTGCTGCCGCGCGCCGCGGTAGTACAGTGGCACGACGGGGGCCAGTACGAGGTTGAGCAGGCCGAGCAGGGCGAGGTAGACCGCGTCGGGTTGTTGCAGGAAGGGTAACGCATCGGTTTTCAGGCTGGGCATGAGCGATAGCAGCAAGGCTGCCACGCCCGTCACCAGATGGACGATTTTGAACATGGGGTTGGCTCACAGTTGATAAGGCCGATCACAGGAAGAGCTGGTAGCACGGTGCGCATGAGGTGTAGAGCGCGAACACGCGGCAGGCCAGCCTATGCACCCGGCAAATGGCAATCCGCACGGGTGGCACCATGCCTATTTAACAGTAAAGCCGCAGGCTACTCAAACCGCTGTCCCCGAGGGGCGATGTGTTGCGCCATGTCACATGCGGTGCAGACCAAGTGTTGCTACAGTGGTCGGCACCCGCTTGGGTCTCACGCCTTATGGAAAGGGGAACTTCATGGCAATTGATATCGGTATCAGTGAAGAAGATCGCAAGTCCATCGTCGATGGGCTGTCCCGCCTGTTGTCGGATACCTATGTGTTGTATCTGAAAACCCATAACTTCCACTGGAACGTCACCGGTCCGTCGTTCCGCACCCTGCACCTGATGTTCGAAGAGCAGTACAACGAACTGGCGCTGGCGGTCGACTCGATTGCCGAGCGCATCCGCGCCCTGGGCTTCCCGGCACCGGGGTCCTATGCATTTTATGCGCGGCACTCCTCGATCAAGGAGGAGGAAGGGGTGCCGCATGCCGACGAGATGATCCGCCAGCTGGTGCAGGGCCAGGAAGCCGTGGTGCGTACCGCGCGCAGCATCTTCCCGGTGGTGGACAAGGTCAGTGACGAGCCGACCGCCGACCTGCTGACCCAGCGCATGCAGGTGCACGAGAAGACCGCCTGGATGCTGCGGGTACTGCTCGACGGCAAGTAGATACCCAGCGCTGTACCGGCCCTTGTAGCAGCGGCCTTGTGTCGCGATGGGCTGCGAAGCAGCCCCACGGTTTGAGCGCATTGCACAAATTTCCGGGGCTGCTTCGCAGCCCATCGCGACACAAGGCCGCTCCTACAGGTCCTGCGCAATTTTGTGCAGGAAGATTTTGCCGCTGCTTTAAGCTCGCCCAACAGCGCTTCATAGGCCACCTGGTACCTGTGACGAGGAAGTGTGGCGCATGACGCAAGCAAGCAAGCGTGTGGCTGGCCAGGGGCGTTGGCCGGGTAAACAGTGCATCGACCCGTTCAAAGCGGATTTCGACATGTTGCAGACCCAGCCCGTGTCACGCTCGGTGCGGCTCAACGGTTTTTCCACCTGCCTGCGGCTGGAGGCCGTCTACTGGGGTATCCTGGAGCGCATCGCCGCGGCCAACCGCTGCTCGGTCAGTGCGGTCCTGTCCTATGTGGACCGTGAGGTGCACCTGCGACAAGGCGGGGTGCGCAACTTCAGCGGGCTGATCCGGGTGATCTGCGTCGCCTGGCTGCTGGACCCGCCAAGTGTGCGCTGATCGCCTGGCGGGCTGCGCAGTGCTTGTTAACCATATATAATCCCGCTTTTTGCTGCCCCGGCAGCCAGCGTTGTGGTTGACGAGAGACACCCATGCCCCTTTATGACTATCAATGTGCATCCTGCGAGCACCGCATGGAAGTGCTGCAGAAGATCAGCGCCGCGCCGCTGACCGATTGCCCGGCCTGCCAGGCGCCGGCGCTGAAGAAGCTGCTGTCGGTGCCAGGCTTCCGCCTGAGCGGTAACGGTTGGTACGAAACCGACTTCAAGACCGGGGCGAAAAAGAATCTGGCAGGCGGCGACAAGGCCGACTGAGTTGAATGCTGTGACCGGGTCTTGCAGTATTAGCCCTCTCCGGGCGGCCAAGGCCTCCACCGAATACACGAATCACGAGAAGCGAAACCACCATCATGATGCGCAGCCATTATTGCGGCCAACTGAACGAGAGCCTGGACGGCCAGGAAGTCACCCTTTGCGGCTGGGTCCATCGTCGCCGCGACCACGGCGGGGTGATCTTCCTCGACATCCGTGACCGCGAAGGCATGGCCCAGGTCGTGTTCGACCCGGATCGCGCCGAAACCTTCGCCGCTGCCGACCGCGTGCGCAGCGAATACGTCGTGCAGATCACCGGCAAGGTCCGCAAGCGCCCTGAAGGTGCGGTGAATGCCAACATGGCTTCCGGCGCCATCGAGATCCTCGGCTACCAGCTGAACGTGCTCAACGAAGCGGAAACCCCACCGTTCCCGCTGAACGAATACTCCGACGTCGGCGAAGAAACCCGCCTGCGCTACCGGTTCATCGACCTGCGTCGCCCGGAAATGGCCGACAAGCTGCGCCTGCGTTCGCGTATCACCAGCAGCATCCGTCGCTTCCTCGACGAAAACGGCTTCCTTGACGTCGAGACGCCGATCCTGACCCGTGCCACCCCGGAAGGCGCGCGTGACTACCTGGTGCCCAGCCGTACTCATGCCGGCAGCTTCTTTGCCCTGCCGCAGTCGCCGCAGCTGTTCAAGCAGTTGCTGATGGTTGCCGGCTTCGATCGCTACTACCAGATCGCCAAGTGCTTCCGTGACGAAGACCTGCGTGCCGACCGCCAGCCGGAATTCACCCAGATCGACATCGAGACCAGCTTCCTCGATGAAAGCGAGATCATGGGCCTGACCGAAAGCATGATCCGCAAGCTGTTCAAGGAAGTGCTGGACCTGGAATTCGGCGAATTCCCGCACATGACCTTCGAAGAAGCCATGCGCCGCTACGGCTCTGACAAACCGGACCTGCGTATCCCGCTGGAACTGGTCGACGTTGCCGACCAGCTCAAGGATGTCGACTTCAAGGTGTTCGCCGGCCCGGCCAACGATCCGAAGTGCCGCGTTACCGCCCTGCGCCTGCCTGGCGGCGCCAGCATGCCGCGCAGCAAGATCGACGAGTACACCAAGTTCGTCGGTATCTACGGTGCCAAGGGCCTGGCCTACATCAAGGTCAACGAGCGCGCCAAGGGTGTCGAAGGCCTGCAGTCGCCGATCGTCAAGAACATCCCCGAGGCCAACCTCAACACCATCCTCGACCGCGTTGGCGCCGTTGACGGCGACATCGTGTTCTTTGGTGCCGACAAGTTCAAGGTGGTCAGCGAAGCCCTGGGCGCGCTGCGTATCCGCCTGGGCCACGACTTCGAGCTGCTGACCTGCGAGTGGGCACCGATGTGGGTGGTCGACTTCCCGATGTTCGAAGAGAACGAGGACGGCAGCTTCACCGCGCTGCACCACCCGTTCACCGCGCCGAAGTGCACCCCGGAAGAGCTCGAGGCCAACCCGGCCGTGGCCCTGTCCCGTGCCTACGACATGGTCCTGAACGGTACTGAGCTGGGTGGCGGTTCGATCCGTATCCACCGTAAAGAGATGCAACAGGCCGTGTTCCGCCTGCTGGGCATCGAAGCGGCAGAACAGGAAGAGAAGTTCGGCTTCCTGCTCGACGCCCTGAAGTTCGGTGCACCGCCTCACGGTGGCCTGGCCTTCGGCCTGGACCGCCTGGTCATGCTGATGACCGGTGCCCAGTCGATTCGTGAAGTGATCGCCTTCCCGAAAACCCAGAGCGCCGCGTGCGTCATGACCCAGGCCCCTGGCCTGGTCGACGCCAAGGCCCTGCGCGAGCTGCACATCCGACTGCGCGAACAGACAAAGGTCGAGTAAGCAGTCCCCGGGCGCATCCACATGGATGCGCCTTTGCGTTCCGGCGCAGGCAATTTCCCGTCCCGCCCCCTACAGGGGCGGGGCTGTTTGTGATTCAAAGGATTCGGAGTCGTTATGGCTGGTCATTCCAAGTGGGCGAACATCAAGCACCGCAAAGAGCGCCAGGATGCCAAGAGAGGCAAGATCTTCACCAAGTGGATCCGCGAACTGACGGTCGCTGCCAAGCAGGGTGGTGCTGACCCGGCATCCAACCCGCGCCTGCGCCTGGCGCTGGACAAGGCCCTGGGTGCCAACATGAGCCGCGACATCATTGATCGTGCCGTGGCCCGTGGTGCCGGCACCAACGAAAGCGACAACGTCGAAGAGCTCAGTTACGAAGGTTACGGTCCGGGTGGCGTGGCGATCATGGTCGAGGCCATGACCGACAACCGCAACCGTACTGCCGCCGCCGTGCGTCATGCTTTCACCAAGTGTGGTGGCAACCTGGGCACCGACGGTTCGGTGGCCTACCTGTTCGAGCGCAAGGGGCAGATCAGCTTTGCTCCGGGCGTGGAAGAAGACGCGCTGATGGAAGCGGCGATGGAAGCCGATGCCGACGACGTGGTGGCCAACGACGACGGCTCGTTCGACGTGTTCACCTCGTTCAACAGCTTCTACGCCGTGCGCAATGCCCTGGAAGAGGCTGGCTTCAAGGCCGCTGACGCTGAAATCGTCATGCAGCCGACCACCAGCGCCGAACTCGACCAGGACGGTGCCGAGAAAGTACTCAAGCTGATCGACATGCTCGAAGACCTGGATGACGTGCAGAACGTCTACTCCAATGCCCAGATTTCCGATGAGATCATGGAAAACCTCGGCTAACGTGTCCTGGCGATCCATGCCAGTTCTTCAAGTTTGTCAGCGCCTGTACCGGCCCTTTCGCGGGTAAACCCGCTCCCACAGGTACTGCACCACATTCAGAGTCGGTGCAGTACCTGTGGGAGCGGGTTTACCCGCGAAAGGGCCGGTACAGTTTGCAGAGATGCATCAATTTTTCGACAGGCACTATGACTCTGATTCTTGGTATCGACCCCGGCTCGCGCATCACCGGCTATGGCGTGGTACGCCAGACCGCCCGTGGTTGCGAATACGTGGCGTCGGGCTGCATTCGCACCGGCAGCGGCGAGCTGCACGAGCGATTACAGATCGTTTTTCGTGGCGTGGGTGAAATCATCGCCCAGCACGGCCCGGTAACCATGGGCATCGAGCGGGTGTTCATGGCCCGTAACGCCGACTCGGCGCTCAAACTCGGCCAGGCCCGTGGCGCGGCCATCGTCGCAGCCGCCGAAGCCGGCCTGGAAATCGCCGAGTACAGCGCCACCCAGGTCAAGCAGGCGGTAGCCGGTACCGGTGGGGCGAACAAGGAGCAGGTGATGATGATGGTCATGCACCTGCTGAAACTGACGCAGAAGCCGCAGATCGACGCTTCCGACGCCCTGGCTATCGCCCTGTGCCACGCCCACACCCGTTCCAGCCTGGTGCCGCATGGCCTGGCCACGGCACGGCGGCGCGGCGGGCGCTTGCGTCTCTAGGCGCTTCATGCGCTGATACACATTTTGTTCGGGTGATGCGTTCACCCGCTGCATTTGCTGATAGGGTTGAGCGGTCTTTGACCGGCTCCCCGAGAGGAAGGATCGGAACGTGATTGGACGTTTGCGCGGCACCCTGGCGGAAAAACAGCCGCCGCACCTGATTATCGACGTCAACGGCGTAGGTTACGAACTGGAAGTTCCCATGACCACGCTGTACCGTCTGCCCAAGGTGGGCGAACCCGTAACCGTGCACACCCACCTGGTGGTGCGCGAGGATGCTCACCTGCTCTACGGCTTTGCCGAAAAGCGTGAGCGCGAGCTGTTCCGCGAGCTCATCCGCCTGAACGGCGTAGGGCCGAAGCTGGCCCTGGCGCTCATGTCCGGGCTGGAAGTGGACGAGCTGGTGCGCTGCGTGCAGGCCCAGGATACTTCGGCCCTGGTGCGCGTGCCCGGTGTCGGCAAGAAGACCGCCGAACGCCTGCTGGTCGAGCTCAAGGACCGCTTCAAGGCTTGGGAAACCTCCCCGGCCATGTTTACCCTGGTCTCCGACGGGCCGCTGCCGGTCGCAAGCGCATCCACAGCCGAAGCCGATGCCGTCAGCGCCCTGGTTTCGCTGGGCTACAAGCCGCAGGAAGCCAGCAAGGCAATCGCCGCGATCAAGGACAAGGCCGGCCTGAGCAGTGAGGAACTGATTCGTCGCAGCCTGAAAGGGATGATTACCAAGTGATCGAAGCCGACCGCCTGATCGCCGCCAGTGGCCGCGACCGTGAAGAAGTCCAGGACCGTGCGATTCGCCCGCTGCGGCTGGACGAGTACATCGGCCAGCCGGTGGTGCGCGAGCAGATGGCGCTGTTCATCCAGGCCGCCCGTGGCCGCAGCGAGTCGCTCGACCACACGCTGATCTTCGGTCCGCCCGGCCTGGGCAAGACCACCCTGGCCAACATCATCGCCCAGGAAATGGGCGTGTCGGTCAAGAGCACTTCGGGGCCTATCCTCGAGCGCCCGGGCGACCTCGCGGCCATGCTGACCAACCTCGAACCGCACGACGTGCTGTTCATCGACGAGATCCACCGGTTGTCACCGGTCGTCGAAGAGGTGCTGTACCCAGCGATGGAGGATTTCCAGCTCGACATCATGATCGGCGAAGGGCCTGCTGCCCGCTCGATCAAGCTGGACCTGCCGCCGTTCACCCTGGTCGGTGCCACCACCCGTGCCGGCATGCTCACCAACCCGCTGCGGGACCGCTTCGGTATCGTCCAGCGCCTGGAGTTCTACAGCGACAAGGACCTGGCCACCATCGTCAGCCGTTCGGCCGGCATCCTCGGCCTGGCCATCGAAGACCAGGGTGCCTACGAGATCGCCCGCCGGGCCCGTGGAACGCCACGTATCGCCAACCGCCTGCTGCGCCGCGTGCGCGACTACGCCGAAGTGCGCGGCAAGGGCCAGATCACCAAGGCCGTGGCCGACATGGCGCTCAACCTGCTGGACGTGGACGAGCGCGGCTTTGACCACTCCGACCGCCGCCTGCTGCTGACCATGATCGAGAAGTTCGACGGTGGCCCGGTCGGCGTGGACAACCTGGCGGCAGCCATCAGTGAAGAGCGCCACACCATCGAGGACGTGCTCGAGCCGTACCTGATCCAGCAAGGCTACATCATGCGCACGCCGCGCGGCCGCGTGGTCACCCGGCATGCCTACCTGCACTTTGGCCTGAACGTGCCCGGGCGCCTGGGGGAGGGTGGTGATTTTTCCGAAACGGGCGATGAGTGACAGATCGAAAACGGCTTTTCGTGGTCCTACCGCTGGCATGCCGAGGGTGCGCTGGCAATAAGACATTAATGAAGAAAAAACAGTTGCCATAGCGGATTGGCAAGCTGAGGAGTAAGCACTAGAGTATGCGCGCGCAAAATGGCCTGGAACCGTTCGCACACCGTTGTCGTGTCTATTACGAAGATACCGATGCCGGTGGGGTGGTGTATTACGTCAATTACCTGAAATTCATGGAGCGCGCGCGTACCGAGCGGCTGCGGCACCTGGGCTTTTCCCAGGCGCAGTTGGCCGAAGACAACCTGCTGTTCGTAGTCCACTCCAGCGAAGCGCGCTATCACGCGCCGGCGCGGCTGGACGACGAGCTGCGGGTCACCGCGCAAGTACTTGAACTCAATCGCGCCAGCCTGCGCTTCGTGCAGCAGGTCTGGCGGGAAAAGGATGAAACGCTGCTCTGTGAAGGGCAGTTCCTGGTGGCCGCCGTGCGCGCCGACACTTTCAAACCCCGAGCCATACCCCCGGAGCTGCGTGACGCCTTTGCGGCGGACGGCTCGGGTACTCAATCGAATGCAGGAGAATAAGCGTGGAAGCTAACGTCGTCGACCATACCTCCATGTGGAGTCTGGTCAGCAATGCCAGCGTGTTGGTACAGCTGGTAATGCTGACCCTGGTGGCCGCCTCGGTCACCTCATGGGTCATGATCTTCCAGCGCAGCACCATGCTGCGCGCCGGTCGTCGTGCGCTGGATGCCTTCGAGGAGCGCTTCTGGTCGGGCATCGACCTGTCCAAGCTGTACCGCCAGGCAGGCAGTAACCCAGACCCGGATTCTGGTGTCGAGCAGGTATTTCGTGCCGGCTTCAAGGAATTCTCGCGCCTGCGCCAGCAGCCAGGTGTTGACCCGGACGCGGTCATGGAGGGCGTTGCCCGTGCCATGCGCGTCGCCATCTCGCGCGAGGAAGAAAAGCTCGAGCAGAGCCTGCCGTTCCTGGCCACCGTCGGTTCGACCAGCCCGTACATCGGCCTGTTCGGTACCGTATGGGGCATCATGAACTCCTTCCGCGGCCTGGCCAGCGCCCAGCAGGCCACCCTGGCCACGGTCGCCCCGGGTATTGCCGAAGCGCTGATCGCCACCGCCATCGGCCTGTTCGCGGCAATTCCGGCGGTCATCGCCTACAACCGCTTCTCGGCGCGCAGCGAAGTGCTGATCGGCCGTTACTACACCTTCGCCGACGAGTTCCAGGCGATCCTGCACCGCAAAGTGCACACCAGCGAAGAGTAATCAGGTAGAAGCCCATGGCCCGAGTTCGCCACAAACGCAAGCCCGTCGCCGAGATGAACGTGGTGCCCTACATCGACGTGATGCTGGTACTGCTGGTCATCTTCATGGTGACGGCGCCCATGCTCAACCAGGGCGTCAAGGTAGACCTGCCCAAGGTTTCCAGTGAAGCCTTGCCGCAGGACAACAACGTCCAGATCCTCACCATCTCCATCAAGGCCGACAAGACCTACTACTGGAACCTCGGCAGCGAAGTCGATACCGACAAGCAGATGGACAAGGCCATGACCTTGCCAGCCATGACCGACGCGGTGACCAAGATCATTGCCGCCGGCCGTGACCAGGGCAAGCAGACCCAGGTGTTCATTCGTGGCGACAAGGCTGTCGACTATGGCGCGGTCATGGGTGCCATGGGCGGGTTGCAGAAGGCCGGTGTCGGTAACGTTGGCCTGATTACCGAGGCGCCCTGATGCAACAGCGAGAGCCATCCGCCTCGGAAAGCTACTTCTGGCCCAGTATCTGGGCCATCGGCCTGCATGTGCTGGTGTTCGCCCTGCTGTTCGTCAGTTTTGCCATGACGCCTGAGCTGCCGCCATCCAAGCCGATCGTCCAGGCTACCCTGTACCAGCTCAAGTCCAAGAGCCAGGCGACCACCCAGACCAATCAGAAGATTGCCGGGGAAGCGAAGAAAACCGCTTCGCGCCAGACCGAAGTCGAGCAGCTGGAACAGAAGAAGGTCGAGCAGGAGGCCGTGAAGGCCGCGGAACAAAAGAAAGCCGACGCTGCTCAAAAGGCCGAGGAGGCCCGCGAGGCCGCCGAAGCCAAGAAAGCCGAGGCAGCTGCCGAGGCCGCCAAGGCCGCCGAGGCCAAGAAGGCCGCCGAAGCCAAGAAGGCCGAAGAGGCGAAGAAGGCTGCCGAGAAGCAGCAGGCCGACATCGCCAAGAAGAAGGCCGAGGAAGAAAAGAAAAAAGCCGAAGAAGAGGCCAAGAAAGAGGCCGCTGAAGAGGCGAAGAAACAAGCCGCCGAGGACGCCAAGAAAAAGGCGGCCGAAGAGGCCAAGAAGAAAGCAGCCGAGGACGCCAAGAAGAAAGCGGTAGCCGAGGAAGCGAAGAAGAAGGCAGCTGAAGAGGCCAAGAAAAAGGCCGCTGCAGATGCCCAGAAGAAAAAGGCACAGGAAGCGGCCCGCAAGGCGGCGGAAGACAAGAAAGCCCAGGCCCTGGCCGAGCTGTTGTCCGACACCACCGAACGGCAGCAGGCGCTGGCCGACGAGCAGGGTGACCAGGTGGCCGGCGACTTCGACGACCTGATCCGCATGCGCGCGGCCGAGGGCTGGGCTCGTCCGCCTTCCGCGCGCAAGGGCATGACGGTGGTCCTGCAGATCAACATGTTGCCGGACGGTACCATCACCAGCGTCAGCGTGGCCCGGTCCAGTGGTGACGGCCCGTACGACAGCTCGGCGGTGGCAGCAGTGAAGAACATCGGTCGTCTGACCGAGATGCAGGGTATGAAGCCGAGCGATTTCAACCAATATCGTTCGTTCAAGATGACATTTACACCTGAGGATCTAGCGTTGTGATTAAACGTCTGAGAGGACTGCTGGTCATGCTGTGCTGCGTGGCAGGCATGGCCGTTGCAGAGGAAAAGAACATCCTGGTCACCAGCGGCAGCGACCGGGCCACGCCCATCGCGGTAGTGCCGTTCGGTCTGCAGGGCGGCAGCGTGCTGCCGGAAGACATGGCCGACATCATCGGCAACGACCTGCGCAACTCCGGCTACTACTCGCCGATTCCGCGGCAGAACATGATCAGCCAGCCGTCGCAGGCCAGCGAAGTGATCTTCCGTGACTGGAAAGCGCTGGGTGCGCAGTACGTGATGGTCGGCAGCATCGTGCCGTCGGGCGGTCGCCTGCAGGTGCAGTACGCGCTGTTCAACGTCGCCACCGAGCAGCAAGTGCTGACCGGTAGCGTGGCGGGCAGCGTCGACCAGCTGCGCGACATGGCGCACTACATTGCCGACCAGTCGTTCGAGAAGCTCACCGGCATCAAGGGTGCTTTCTCCACCCGTATGCTGTACGTGACGGCCGAGCGCTTCTCCACCAACAACACCCGCTATACCCTGCAGCGTTCGGACTATGACGGTGCACGTGCGGTCACCCTGCTGCAATCGCGCGAGCCGATCCTGTCGCCACGCTTTGCACCGGATGGCAAGCGCATCGCCTATGTCTCGTTCGAGCAGAAGCGTCCGCGCATCTTCGTCCAGCACATCGATACCGGTCGCCGCGAGCAGGTCACCAACTTCGAAGGCCTGAACGGTGCGCCAGCCTGGTCGCCGGACGGCACGCGCCTGGCATTCGTGCTGTCGAAGGACGGCAACCCGGACATCTACGTGATGAACGTGGCTTCGCGTCAAATCAGCCGTGTCACCGCTGGCCCGGGCATCAACACCGAGCCGTTCTGGGGCAAGGATGGCAACACTCTGTACTTCACCTCCGACCGTGGCGGCAAGCCGCAGATCTACAAGCAGTCGGTCGGTGGCGGTGGTGCCGAGCGTGTAACTTTCGTGGGTAACTACAACGCCAACCCGAAACTGTCGGCGGACGAAAAAACCCTGGTGATGATCCATCGCCAGCAGGGCTTCACCAACTTCAAAGTTGCGGCCCAGGATTTGCAACGCGGAAGTGTAAAGATTCTCTCTGAAACGAGTCTTGATGAGTCTCCCACTGTTGCGCCAAACGGCACCATGCTAATCTACGCCACCCGCCAGCAGGGCCGGGGAGTCTTGATGCTCGTGTCGCTTAATGGCCGCGTGAGGCTCCCACTTCCTACCGCTCAAGGCGAAGTCAGAGAACCGTCCTGGTCCCCTTACCTGAACTGATTGCGGCGTAATACTTTTGCTTAACACACTGGGGTTTCATTAGGAGTTTCACGATGGAAATGCTGAAGTTTGGTAAATTTGCTGCGCTGGCTCTGGCCATGGCCGTAGCTGTAGGTTGCTCCTCGAAGGGCGGTGACAACGCAGGCGAAGGCGCTGCTGTAGATCCGAACGCTGGCTACGGTGCCAACACTGGCGCTGTTGACGGCTCCCTGAGCGAAGAAGCTGCCCTGCGCGCAATCACCACCTTCTACTTCGAATACGACAGCTCGGACCTGAAGCCAGAAGCCATGCGCGCCCTGGACGTTCACGCCAAGGACCTGAAAGCCAACGGCAACCGCGTTGTCCTGGAAGGCAACACCGACGAGCGCGGCACCCGCGAGTACAACATGGCTCTGGGTGAGCGTCGTGCCAAGGCCGTTCAGCGTTACCTGGTTCTGCAGGGCGTTTCCCCTGCTCAGCTGGAACTGGTCTCCTACGGTGAAGAGCGTCCGGTTGCCACTGGCAACGACGAGCAGTCCTGGGCTCAGAACCGTCGCGTAGAACTGCGTAAGTAAGTTCTTATGCGTATGGGCCGCCGTGTAGTAACCGTCCTCGCACTCAGCCTGCCGCTTGCGGCCTGGGCTGAGGTCCCTGTAGTTGATGACAACGCAGGCAGCTATCCGCCTGCGGGTTATGGCACGAGCGGCGCCTATGCCGGGTCAGGGGCTTCGGCCCCTGCCTCTGCACAGGGCCAGCTGTTCATGCAGCTGCAACAGATGCAGGATCAGCTTTCCCGCCAGCAAGGCATCATCGAAGAACTGCAGAACGATGTGTCGCGCATGAAGCAGGAAAACCTGGAGCGTTACCAGGACCTGGACCGTCGCATCAACAGTGGCGCCGCGCCTGCCGCGACCCCTGACAATTCCTCCGGTGGTGGTGCATCCAATGCCGCCCCCGATGCAGCAGCAGGTGCTGCTGCTCAACAACCGGCCGCCAGTAGCGAGCCCGGTGATCCGGCGAAAGAAAAGCTCTACTACGATGCCGCTTTCGACCTGATCAAGCAGAAAGACTTCGACAAGGCCAGCCAGGCGTTCAACGCCTTCCTGCGCAAGTACCCCAACAGCCAGTACGCCGGCAATGCCCAGTACTGGTTGGGGGAAGTGAATCTGGCCAAGGGCGACCTGCCGGCTGCCAGCCAGGCCTTCGCCCAAGTCAGCCAGAAGTATCCGAAGCACAGCAAGGTGCCGGATTCGCTGTACAAGCTGGCCGACGTCGAGCGCCGCATGGGCCATACCGACAAGGTCAAGGGTATCCTGCAGCAGGTCATTACCCAGTACCCTGGCACCTCGGCCGCGCAACTGGCCCAGCGTGACCTGCAAAAGCTCTAGGCAGTTACGTTTGAAAGAAACCCGCGCTTGTCGCGGGTTTTTTCGTTAGAATCAATGCCCTTTTTTCGTAAACACGCTGCTGCGGATAACGCTATGTCGAGTCCGCGACAGTGCCTGACGGAGGCGGGCAGCCTGTTTAGCTGTCACGCCCGTGGCGAGCATGCAAGACACATTACGCATCACCGAAGTCTTTTACTCCTTGCAGGGTGAAACGCGAACGGCTGGGTTGCCCACGGTATTCGTGCGCCTCACCGGTTGCCCTCTGCGCTGCCAGTACTGTGACAGTGCCTATGCCTTCAGTGGCGGCACCGTTCGCACCCTCGATTCGATCCTTGAGCAGGTCGCCGGCTTCAAGCCGCGCTACGTTTGCGTCACCGGCGGCGAGCCATTGGCCCAGCCCAACGCCTTGCCGCTGTTGCAGCGCCTGTGTGACGCCGGTTACGAAGTGTCGCTGGAAACCAGCGGCGCGCTGGATATTGCCGGCACCGACACCCGCGTCAGCCGCGTGGTCGACCTGAAGACCCCAGGCTCCGAAGAGTCGCAACGTAACCGCTACGAGAACATCGAGCAGCTGACCCGCAACGACCAGGTCAAGTTCGTCATCTGTTCCCGTGAGGACTATGACTGGGCGGTCTCCAAGCTGATCCAGTACAACCTGGCCGAGCGTGCCGGCGAGGTGTTGTTCTCGCCCAGCCACCACCAGGTGAACGCCAGCGAGCTGGCGGACTGGATCGTCGCCGACAACCTGCCCGTACGCTTCCAGCTGCAGCTGCACAAGCTGCTGTGGAACGACGAACCCGGACGTTGATTGAGGAGCAAGTACACATGACCGACAAACGCGCAGTAATCCTGCTGTCCGGCGGCCTGGACTCGGCCACCGTGGTCGCCATGGCCAAGGCCGAAGGCTACAGCTGCTACACCATGAGTTTCGACTACGGCCAGCGCCACCGCGCCGAACTGAACGCCGCCGCCCGCGTTGCCCGTGACTTGGGCGTGGTCGAGCACAAGGTGATTGGCCTGAACCTTGACGGCATCGGTGGCTCGGCATTGACCGACAGCAGCATCGACGTACCGGAAACCCCGGGTGAAGGCATCCCGGTCACCTACGTGCCGGCGCGCAACACTGTGTTCCTGTCCCTGGCCCTGGGCTGGGCAGAGGTGCTGGAAGCCCGCGACATCTTCATTGGTGTGAACGCCGTGGATTACTCCGGCTACCCCGATTGCCGCCCCGAGTTCGTCGAAGCCTTCGAACGCATGGCCAACCTGGCGACCAAAGCCGGCGTCGAAGGGCAGGGCTTCCGTATCCAGGCGCCCCTGCAGAACCTGAGCAAGGCGCAGATCGTGCAGGCCGGCATGGCTCGCGGTGTGGATTACAGCCTGACCGTTTCCTGCTACCAGGCTGATGATGACGGCCGTGCCTGCGGCAAATGCGACAGCTGCCGCCTGCGTGCCGACGGCTTCAAGGCAGCTGGTGTCGAAGACCCGACGCGGTACTTTTGAAAAAAGTTTGATGGGGTGTTGATTTCCCGTTAGAAATCAGTATTATACGCGCCATCCAACGGGTCGTTAGCTCAGTTGGTAGAGCAGTTGGCTTTTAACCAATTGGTCGTAGGTTCGAATCCTACACGACCCACCATATGCAGTACGTCAAAGCCCGCTACCGGCAACGGTGGCGGGCTTTTTCGTTTTCCGTTGGCCGAGTTTTATTGCTCGGTTTACGCGATTGCTTGTAGGAGCGGCCTTGCGTCGCGATCGGGCTGCGTAGCAGCCCCAGCAATTTGTGCGTTTTTGCTGAAGCCCTGGGGCTGCTGCGCAGCCCGATCGCGACGCAAGGCCGCTCCTACAGGGGGCTGTGCAGACTCCAGATGTCTTACTCAGCCCACTCCGGATCCCCGGTAAACACCACCGTCAGCCAGCGGTCCGGCCCTTCACCACCCACGGCATCACCGATCTCGTTGCGCCACGCATCCCATTCATCGATGGTTTTCGCGGCCATGGCCTTCGGCACGATGAAATACAGTTCGATCTCCCGCGAGCGCCCGACCTTGGCCACATAGGCGCGGTACGACTGCAACCCATGGCGTGCGACGAAGGCCTTGGCGACTTCATCCACGTGCAGCTTGAGGTCGCCAGGGGTTACCAGGAAAATTTCCGAAAGGGCCTGGCGCACCACCGACATCGGCAACGGCACGATCACCAGGCAGACCAGCGCCAGCACCGCCGGGTCGATATACGGCGACACCCACTCCAGCGATGTGCCTTGCACCGCATAGCCAAAGCAGAAGGCGATCAGCAGCGCGGCGGTGATGCTGGCCGACATCACCCAGCCCTTGACGTCCATGCGCACGAAGTCCGAGCCCAGCTTGCGGTTGGCGCGGGCCTCGACAACAGCGATGGTCACGCAGGCGATCACGGTCAGCACCGCGTAGACCATGGCGATGCCGAACTCCAGGTGGCGCCCGCCTTGCAGCAGGCTGCTGACGGCGTTGATCAGCGCATAGATGGCCACGCCGCTGAGCAGGATGCCGTTGAGCGCCAGCACCATCGGCTCCAGGTGCCAGAAGCCCATGGTGAAGCGCTCGCGCAACTTGCGTGACATCTGCACGCTGGTGGTATGCGCGGTAATCAGCCTGACCACCACCAGCGACAGCCCGCTCATGCTGGCATCGACCAGCGAATAGACGCCGTCGAACACGATGGAGAACGAGCCCGAGGCCAGGCCGAAGGCGATGCCGATGACGGCGATGAACAGGGTGACGGCGATCGAGGTGCGTAACAGGCCCTGTTCGCTGCTGATGTCGAAGAAGGTGGATCTGGTTGCGGTTTGCATAAGATGTGCTCTAGAAGAAACGGTGATGCTGTGTTGCCTGCCTGGGCCTCTTCGCGGGTAAACCCGCTCCCACAAGTTGGTACCGCCTTCGAGATTGGCGCAAAACCCTGTGGGAGCGGGTTCACCCGCGAAGAAGGCGCACTGGCCCTGACAGGTTAGACGCGGAACTGCTCCATCAGCGCCTGCTGCTGGTTGGCCAGCCGGTTCAGGGCCTGGCTGATCCGCGCTGACTCATCGGCCTGGCCTGCCAGCGATTCGGTCACATCGCGAATGCCGGCCACATTGCGGTTCACCTCTTCGGCTACGGCGCTCTGCTCTTCAGCCGCCGAGGCAATCTGCAGGTTCATGTCGCTGATCACCGCCACTGCCTCGCCAATACGTTGTAGCGCCGGCAGCGCCTGTTCCATCCGCGCGGCGCTGTCCTGGGCCTGGCGCTGGCCTTCGTGCATGGCGCCCACCACATCCTGGGTGCCTTGCTGCAAGCCTTCGATGACCTGGCGAATTTCCTCCACCGACAACTGGGTACGCTGGGCCAGACCACGCACTTCATCTGCCACCACGGCAAAACCACGCCCGGCTTCGCCTGCACGGGCGGCTTCGATGGCGGCGTTGAGCGCCAGCAGGTTGGTTTGCTCGGCAATGGTGCGGATCACTTCCAGCACCGATCCGATCTGCCCGCTGCGGCCTTCCAGCGCGCGCGCCTCGTCCATGGCGGTGTTCATGCCAGCGGCCAGGCGGTCGATGCCCTGCCGGGTGCTGTCGATCAGCTGCAGGCCCTCGCGGCTGGCTTTGTCGGCAGCGCGTGCGGCCTGGGCCGCCTGCGAGGCGTTATGGGCGACATCCAGGGCGGTGGCGCTCATTTCATTGGCGGCGGTGGCCACCTGTTCGATTTCGCGGTGCTGTTGCTGCATGCCGGTGCTGGTCTGGCTGGCGATGGCTGCCGACTGGTCGGCGGTTCCGCGGGCTTCCTGCAGTGAGCCTTTGACCTGGGCTATGACTGGCTGCAGCTTGTCGAGAAAGCGGTTGAACCAACCGGTAAGCTGGCCCAGTTCGTCCTGGCGGGCATACTCCAGGCGGCGGGTAAGGTCGCCTTCGCCGCTGGCGATGTCTTCCAGGCGCGCGGCCACGGCCAGGATTGGCCGGGTCACCCCGCGTGCGGTCAGCCACACCAGCAGCAAACCGATTACCGCAGCGCCCAGGCCAACCAGCAGGCTGGTGAGGTTGGCGCTGTGGTTGTGCGCATCCAGGCGCTGGTTGAGGGCGACGGCTGGCGCCTGCAGCACGCTTTCCGGCAGTTCCAGCAATACCTGCCAGGGGGCGGCATCAGGGATTGGCGTGAACGGGTGGGCAACACGCAGCAGGCCGTCGGCTACCACCTTGTCCATGGGCTCGCCGAGCTTGCTGTCGTCGCGGCTGTTGCCGGCCAGCAGGCCGGCCGCGCTGGCGATACTGACCTGGCCCTGGCCGTCGAACAGCTCCCGGCGGCCGTCCACGCTCAACTGCTGCAGGTTGGCCAGGCCGATGTCCAGACCGACCACGCCGACCACCTTGCCGTGCTCCAGCAGTGGCAGGGCGATGCTGGTCATCAGTACCTGGCGGCCATTCACCTCGTCTAGATATGGCTCGAGCATGCAGGTTCTGGCGGTGTCCTGCGGGCAGGTCAGCCAGCGGTTCTTCGCCACGCCGTTGCTGCCGATGCTTGCGTCTCCGAGCATCGATTCCGGCATGGCTTCAAGTTCAAGGGTGCCGGGACGGGGTTGTGACCAGTACAGCGAGAAGCGCCCGCTCTCATTGCTGCCCATTGCATCCTGGCCGAGGTACTGGCTGTCCGGGTCCAGGGCGTTGGGCTGGAACACCAGGTACAGGCCGATCACATCCGGGTTGCCCGCCAGGCTGGCACGGGCCTGGCGCGTCAGTTCGGCGCGCAGGTCGTTGCCGCCACGGGCCTTGAGCACCTGCACCAGGCGGGCAAAGCCATTGCCGTACTGGTAGGCGTCCATGAAATAGCGCTGGATGCGCAGGGCCTGGGTTTCGGCATGGGCCTGCAGGCGCAGGCGTGCGCTGCTGTCGAGCATTTCGGTATTGGCCTGGTTGACCAATGCCGCGCTGCGCCGCGCCTGGGCCAGCGATGTGGTTACCAGCAGGGCGACGATGGCCAGCAGGCAGAGGCCGGCGAGCAGGGTGATCTTCCACTGGATGGAGAGGCGACGCAGCGGCATGAGGGCTTTCCTTTACGAGCAAATGCAACGCCCGCGATCAGGCGCGGGCGTTGTCGGCAGCATGGGTCATTCAGCGATGTAGTTGGGTGGGGAGTCCCTGAAGGCTTTGGTCAGCCAGGCCAGGTACAGCAGGCCGAGCAGTGCCCAGACGCCACCGAACAGCAGCGAATGTGCGTTCAAGTCCAGCCACAGCGAGACGATGATGCAGAAGCCGATGGTGGGTGCCACCAGGTATGTCAGCTGGTTGGCCAGGCCCTGGCGCTTGCCTTCGCGCAGGTAGCAGTGGTTGATCACCGACAGGTTGACGAAGCTGAACGCGACCAGTGCACCGAAGTTGATGATCGAGGTGGCGGTGACCAGGTCGAAGAAGATCGCCGACAGCGAAATCAGCCCCACCACCGCAATATTCAGCACTGGCGTCTTGTAACGCGAGTGCAGGCGGGCGAACAGGCTGGCCGGGATCACATTGTCGCGGCCCATCACGTACAGCAGGCGCGACACGCTGGTCTGCGAGGCCAGGCCCGAGGCGATGGTGTTGATCACGGTGCAGGCGATGAAGATCGACTGGAACAGCTTGCCGCCGACGTACAGGGCGATTTCCGGCAGTGCTGCTTCCTGGTCGTGGAAACGGGACATGGTCGGGAAGTAGGCCTGGATGAAGTACGACACGGTGATGAACACCAGGCCGCCAATCAGGGCGGTGAGGAAGATCGCGCGAGGGATGGTCTTGCCCGGGTCGCGGGTTTCTTCGGACAGGCAGGTCACCGCGTCGAAGCCGAGGAACGAGAAGCACAGGATGGTCGCACCGGCGGCCAGGGCGCTGAGCTGGGTCTGATTGTCGGCGAACGGCAGCAGGCTCCAGGCGGTACCTAGCCCTTCACCCTGGTCCAGGCCGCGCACGCACAGGTAGATGAACACGGCGATGATCGCCACCTGCACGGCCACGAACAGCAGGTTGAAGTGCGCCACCAGGTTAACGCTGCGCATGTTGATCAGGCTGATCAGGGTTACGAAGCCGGCCACCCACATCCACTCCGGTACTTCCGGGAACATGGCCGAAAGGTACAGCTTGGCCAGCAACGCATTGACCATTGGCAGCAGCAGGTAGTCCAGCAACGACGACCAGCCGACCAGGAAGCCGACGTGCGGGTTGATCGCGCGTTGGGTGTAGGTATAGGCCGAGCCCGACTGCGGGAAGCGCCTTACCAGGGTGCCGTAGCTCACGGCGGTGAACAGGATCCCGGCCAGTGCCAGGATGTAGGCGCTGGGTACGTGGCCGGCAGTTATACCGGAAACGATGCCGAAGGTGTCGAACACGGTCATCGGGGTCAGGTAGGCCAGACCGATGATGATAACGTGCCAGAGACGCAGGGTTTTACGGAGTTGGCCGTTGCCGGAAGCGCTGTGGTCAGGCTGCATGCTGGCATGGCTCCTGCGGCTGGGCGTAAACGGCGGGCACGGTGTACTGCGCATGCGGCAAGGGCGAGCGGGTGGGCTCCATGTTGTTCACCTTTATTGTTGGAGCAGCGGGGGCGCGGGGGAGCGCGCAAAGTGGTGAAAATAAAAAACGATGGGTAGCTTGGTGTCAAGTTAAACATGACAACATGTTGCTGGATTGAAATATTTATCGATTAAAGTGGGGTTTTGTTCGGTTTTTGCGCGTTTTTTTGCGGTTGTGATCAATTTTGGTGTTCGCAAAAATTAACGAATGCCGGTCTCCCTTGGCAGGTCTGTCAGGCGTTTCCCAAAAACCGGATTTCTCGAGCCTGGCCAGCGCCAGGGCTGGGCGGCAGTGGTACTCTTGGCGTCCTGTGTGGCCCTTGGCCGCCTACGAAGCCCATATGGACAGCAATCGGTTCTATTCATGAAGAAATCAGTTGGCATCCTTTCCGGCCTGGCTATCGCCATCGCCGTCGCAACCACCGCTGGCGCCTGGTACACCGGCAAGCAGCTGCCTGCGGAGCTGGACAACGCCCTGGTCCGCAGCAACGCGGAACTCAAGAAGGCCCTGGTGAGTACCGGTGGCAGCATGAGCATCGAACGGGTATCGCTGGAGCAGCATTTCTTCAGCAGTACCGCCCAGTACCGGCTCAAGGCCCGCGATATCAACCTGGGCGAAGGCGAAGTGGTGAGTTTCGACGTTGGCGTGACCGACCAGATCGAGCACGGCCCGTTCCCCTGGTCGCGGGTAAAGGCACTGAAGCTGATGCCGGTGCTGGCAGTCAGCAACAGCACGCTGCAGAAGGACGACGCCACCGCGCCGTGGTTCGCCGCAGCGGGCGAGCAGGCCCCGGTCAGCGCACAGACCAGCCTGGGCTACGACGGCAATGTGGTCAGCCAGGTGCACCTGGCTCCGGTCAAGCTCGACGAAGCGGATGGCAACAGCCTCGACTTCTCGGGCATGCAACTGCAAGTCAGTGGTGATCAGGAAGGCAAGGCCTCGAGCTTCCACGGCCAGGCCGATCGGTTCGTGATGAAACTGGTACACGATGACCAGCCGCCTGCCACCTTCGAGCTCAATGGGCTGAAGGTCGGCGGCCAACTGGCGGCCACCGCGCACGAGGCCATCTACGTTGGCAACGTCGACCTGGCACTGGCCGAAACCAAGGTCACCCTGGGGCCGAAACAGCAGGTGCTGGTGGTCAAGGGGCTGGAGCAGAACGCCCTGCAAACCCTTGAGGGCCCGGATACCGTGGGTGGCCGCGTGGAGTACAAGGTCGGGGATATCACCTGGGATGGCCGTGCGGTGGGCAAGGCGCAGATGGCGGTGAGCATCACGTCGGTCAACGCGCCGGCGCTACAGGCGTTGTCGACGTGGTACCAGGCGCATCTGCCGGAATTCGAGGCCGCAGCTGCCGCTGGCCAGCCGGTGCCAGAAATCCAGATGGACGATGAGGAGAAGGCCAGGTTCCAGGGCGAGCTGCAGAAACTGCTGGCTGCCAAGCCCCGGGTGGCGGTGGAAAACCTGTCGTTCAGGACTGCCAATGGTGAAAGCCGCTTCGACCTGTCGATGGGCTTCGCCGCCCCGGCCAGCTTCGACCTGCCGCCTGACCAGTTGAGCAAGCAACTGATCACCGAGGTGAAGAGCAAGCTGTCGTTGTCCAAGCCGATGATCGGTGACCTGGCAACCTTGCAGGCACTGCTGGATGGCCAGGCCGACGCCCAGGCCATCGCCATGCAATCGAGCCAGGCCGGGGAAATGGTCGGCATGATGGCGCTGCAGAGCGGCATGGCCACTGTGCAGGGCAATGATGTGGTGAGCAGCCTGCACTATGCCGACGGCATGGTCGACTTCAACGGCAAGAAGATGACCGTGGAAGAGTTCGCCATGCTCATGGCGGCGCAGCTGGCGGCCCTGTCGCCGCAGGGCTGATCGGCTAAGCCTGTACCGGCCCTATCGCCGGCAAGCCGGCTCCCACAGGGATTGCACAAATGTTGCTGGCAGTAGTGATCCTGTGGGAGCTGGCTTGCCGGCGATAGGGCCAGCACAGGCAACACAAAAACCACTTTAGAATTCGCTGGATTGTCTGTAGCCTTCGGCCTCCGATAATAATCCGCGCCCGCAGAGGGCCGTGGCGGCCTTTGTGCCGTCCGGCACCCTTAGCCGATCTGTCAGGGCCGGGTGATACACTCGATTTGACGCGCGCACGCGCCTGCAGGTCCAGCGATCATGACCCAGATTTCCGAACGCCTGTTGGTTCAGGCCCACCTCGACGCCAAGCAGCCAAACCCGCTGACAGCCGAGCAGGAGGCCGAATACCGTGCGGCCATCGCTGCCGAGCTCAAGGCCCAGAACGCCGTGCTGGTCGCCCACTATTACTGCGACCCGGTCATCCAGGCGCTGGCCGAAGAAACCGGCGGCTGCGTGTCCGACTCGCTGGAAATGGCCCGTTTCGGCAAGAACCACCCGGCCGAAACCGTGATCGTTGCCGGTGTGCGCTTCATGGGCGAGACGGCGAAAATCCTAACCCCGGAAAAGCGCGTGCTGATGCCCACCCTGGAGGCCACCTGTTCGCTCGATCTGGGCTGCCCGGTGGAAGAGTTCTCGGCCTTCTGTGACCAGCACCCCGAGCGCACCGTGGTGGTCTACGCCAACACTTCCGCAGCCGTGAAGGCCCGTGCCGACTGGGTGGTGACCTCGAGCTGCGCGCTGGAAATCGTCGAAAGCCTGATGGACAACGGCGAAACCATCATCTGGGGCCCGGACCAGCACCTGGGGCGCTACATCCAGAAGCAAACCGGTGCCGACATGCTGCTGTGGGACGGTGCCTGCATCGTTCACGAAGAGTTCAAGTCGCGCCAGTTGGCCGACATGAAGGCGCTGTACCCGGATGCGGCGATTCTGGTGCACCCCGAGTCGCCTGAAGCGGTGATCGAGCTGGCCGACGCGGTGGGCTCCACCAGCCAGCTGATCAAGGCTGCCCAGACCCTGCCGAACAAGACCTTCATCGTCGCCACCGACCGCGGCATCTTCTACAAGATGCAGCAGCTGTGCCCGGACAAGGAGTTCGTCGAAGCCCCCACCGCCGGTAACGGCGCGGCGTGCCGCAGCTGCGCGCACTGCCCGTGGATGGCGATGAACACCCTGGAGCGTGTGCTGGATTGCCTGCGTAATGGCACGAACGAGATCTTTGTCGACCCGGCGCTGGTGCCGAAGGCGATCAAGCCGTTGAACCGGATGCTGGACTTTACCCAGGCAGCGCGCTTGAAGTTGTCCGGTAACGCCTGAGATTGCTGGGGCCGCTCTGCGGCCCATTCGCAGCACAAGGCTGCTCCTACAAGAGATCACATTCCCTTGTAGGAGCAGCCTTGTGCTGCGAATGGAGCGCGAAGCGCTCCCTCAATATTCAGCGCCCCATCATTTCCTGAACCATGCGCTGCTGCTCCATGATCTCGCGCTGGCGCTGGTCAATCTGTGCTGCCAGCGGGAAGTTTGCGCCCGACCTGCGCTTGGCGTAATCCAGCTGCTGGATCGCCTGGTCGAAATCGCCCACCAGGGTGAAGTACTCTGCCCGCGCCCGGTGCAAGCCAATGGTATTTCCCGAAAGGCCCCGCACTTCGGCCATGTCGTACCACACGTCCGGGTCATCCGGCCGGCTCTTCACCAGTTCGTTTAGCACCTTTTCCGCCTCGGCGGGCTTGTTCAGTTTCACCAGCAGATCGGCACGCACCTGCTTCAGCGGGTAGTTGCCCGGGTACAGCCCCTGCATGCGTTCAGCACGCTGCTGCGCATCCGCCAGGCGGTTGTTGGTGATGTCCAGGTCGATCTGCGCCAGGTTGTAGGTAATGTCGTTGGGCGCCTTGGCCAGCAGCGGCTTTAGCAGCTCGCGCGCCTCGTTCAGCTGGCCACCTTTGATCTGCGCCAGGGCCAGGCCGTAACGCGCGGCGTCCAGCTTGGGGTCTTCGTCCAGCTGGGCGCGGAAGCGTTTGGCCGCCAGCCCCGGGGTGCCTTCGTAGGTAAGCGCCACCCGGGCACGGATCAACTGGTAGCGCATGCTGTCCTCGACGCCGCCCTTGGGGGCCTGCTCGGCACGGTTGCGGGTGTCGGCGATACGCGACTCGGTTACCGGGTGAGTCAGCAGGAATTCCGGCGGCTTGGCGTCGTAGCGGTACTGCCGGGCCAGGCGCTCGAACATGGTCGGCATGTTGCGTGGGTCGTAGCCGGCCTTTTCCAAGTTCTGGATGCCGATACGGTCGGCTTCCTGTTCGTTCTGCCGCGAGAAGCGCCGCTGTTCCTGGATCGCCGCCGCCTGGGTGCCGGCGATCACACCGATACCGGCATCACCGCCGCCACCGGCCGCCAGCACGATACCGGCCAGCAGCGCCGCCATCATCGGCAGTTGCATGCGCTGCTGGGCCTCGACGCCGCGGGCGAAGTGGCGCTGCGACAAGTGCGCCAGTTCGTGGGCCAGTACCGAGGCGTACTCGCCTTCCGTCTGGGCGTTGAGGAACAGCCCGCCGTTTACCCCGACGATGCCGCCCGGGGCGGCAAAGGCGTTGAGCTCGCGGCTATCGATGAGGATGAATTCCAGGCGGCGGTCCTGCAGCTGGCTGGTTTCGGCCAGGCGGTACACGCTGGTTTCGACGTAGTCCTTCAGCTGCGGGTCGTTGAGCTGGTTGACCTGGCCGCGCAGCAGGCTCAGCCAGGCACGGCCGAGCTGGTGCTCCTGTTGCGGCGAGACGATCGCGGAGCTGGCATCACCCAGTGATGGCAGGTCGTCAGCATGGCCGGGAAGGGCCAACAGGCAGGCCAGCGTCAGCAGGGTAGGGCGCAGTAGATTCATGCATGAAGCTCGCGTCGGTCAAAGATACCTACTGTAGCGGGCTCACACGTTGGCGACCAGTGGCGCTATCCTAGCCGGCCAAATCCAGATACAGCCTGGCAATGCCTTTGGAGAGCCCCGCAATGAGTGAAACCCTGACCTGTGACGCCGAACTGGACGCCAGCGGGCTGAATTGCCCTTTGCCGCTGCTGAAGGCCAAGATGGAGCTCAACCGCCTGGCCAGCGGCGCGGTGCTCAAGGTAATCGCCACCGACGCCGGCTCCCAGCGCGACTTCCGCACTTTTGCCCAGTTGGCCGGTCATACCCTGCTGCGGGAAACGGCCGAGGCCGGTACCTACACTTACTGGCTACGCAAGGCCTGAGTCTTTCCAAGGATCGTCAATGTTCAAAGTGCTTCGCGACTGGATGCAGCGCTACTTCTCCGATGAGGAAGCGGTGGTGCTGGCGGTCCTGTTGTTCCTGGCTTTTACTGCGGTACTCACCCTGGGTGGCATGCTTGCGCCGGTGCTGGCGGGCATGGTGCTGGCGTTTCTGATGCAGGGGCTGGTCAATGCCCTGGAGCGCTTGCGGGTACCCACCCGGTTGGCGGTGATGCTGGTGTTCGCCCTGTTCATGGGCGCGCTGGCGGTGTTCATGCTGGTGCTGGTGCCACTGCTTTGGCACCAGTTGATCACCCTGTTCAACGAGCTGCCGGGCATGCTCGGCAAGTGGCAGTCGCTGCTGTTGCTGTTGCCCGAGCGCTATCCGCACCTGGTGTCGGACGAGCAGGTGCTGCATGCCATCGAGTCGGTGCGCGGAGAAATCGGCAAATTCGGCCAGTGGGCACTGACCTTCTCGCTATCGAGCCTGCCGCTTCTGGTCAACGCCATGATCTATCTGGTGCTGGTGCCGATCCTGGTGTTTTTCTTTCTCAAGGACCGCGAACTGATCGGCCGTTGGGTCAGCGGCTACCTGCCACGTCAGCGCAGCCTGCTGAACCGGGTGGGCAGCGAGATGAACCGGCAGATCGCCAACTACATCCGCGGCAAGGGCATCGAGATCCTGATCTGCGGCATTGCCACCTACATCGCCTTCATCAGCCTGGGGCTCAACTACGCCGCGTTGCTGGCGCTGCTGGTGGGGCTGTCGGTGGTGGTGCCTTACGTGGGCGCGGTTGTGGTGACCGTGCCGGTGACGTTGATCGCACTGTTCCAGTGGGGCTGGGGTGACCAGTTCATCTACCTGATGACGGTGTACGCGATCATCCAGGCGCTGGACGGCAACGTGCTGGTGCCGCTGCTGTTCTCCGAGGCGGTGAGCCTGCACCCGGTGGCCATCATCTGCGCGGTGTTGCTGTTTGGCGGGTTGTGGGGGTTCTGGGGGATTTTCTTTGCCATCCCGCTGGCGACCTTGATCAAGGCCGTGCTGGATGCCTGGCCGCGGCAGGAGCCTAGTGTTTCGCCGATGCTCTGAATGCAATTGGGGCCGCTTTGCGGCCCATTCGCAGCACAAGGCTGCTCCTACAGATACCGCGCAAACCCTTGTAGGAGCAGCCTTGTGCTGCGAATGGGCTGCAAAGCAGCCCCATCAATCTCAAGCCTTGTTCAGCGCCTGGGCAGCAGCCAGTACTGCGTCCACATGCCCGGGCACCTTCACCCCGCGCCATTCGTGGCGCAGCACACCGTCCTTGTCGATCAGGAAGGTGCTGCGGTCAACGCCCATGTATTCCTTGCCATACAGCTTCTTCAGCTTGATCACGTCGAACAGCTGGCACAGGGCTTCGTCCTTGTCGCTGATCAGCTCGAACGGGAAGCCTTGCTTGGCCTTGAAGTTCTCGTGCGACTTGATGCCATCACGCGACACGCCGAACACCACGGTGTTGGCTGCGGCAAAGGCATCGTGCTGGTCACGAAAACCCTGGCCCTCGGTGGTGCAGCCCGGGGTGCTGTCCTTCGGGTAGAAGTACACCACCACCTGCCGGCCCTTGAGCTCGGCCAGGCTGACGGTTTGCCCGCTGGTGGCCTGGGCCTGGAAGTCGGCAACGGGTTGGTCGAGTGCTACAGCCATGGTCGGTTTCCTTACATTGGGTTCTGTGGGCGCCATGGCTCGATCAGCGCATCGAGGTTCAGGGCATCGGCAAAGTCCAGGAACTGGTCACGCAGCCAGCTGATCTGGGTGCCGGCCGGCAGAATCACGGTGAACTGGGCGTTGAGCATGCTGCTGCCGGTCTGCGGTGCCAGGTAGGTATCGCAGGTCATGGCTTCCAGCTCGACGCGGTGGTCGAGGAAGAACTGGCACAGCTCGTTGATGATGTCCGGCCGGTAGGCGGCGCTGACGTAGGCGACGTAGGGCAGGGCCTGCGGGCGCACTTCCTGGTCGGCGCTGCGCACCACGTCCAGGGTCAGGCCGTGCTTCTTGCCCAGGCCCGGCAGCATGGCTTCGAGGCGTGCCAGGGCGTCCCAGCTGCCACCAACCTGCAGTACCAGGGCGCTGGTCTCGCCGTGGCGGCTCAGGCGCGAGGTGACCACCGCGCAGCGGTTCTCGAACGCAGCGCGGCTGAGGACGTTGGCCAGTTCCATGGGGTTCGGGCCCAGGGCACTGATGACAAGGAATTGTTCGCGGACGGTGGGGGTGGACATGCAGCATTCCTAAAGCGATGAGCGGTCGGCACAGGACGGGCGAAAGCCTCCTGTCGGCAGGGCCCGGGGCTCGCATGCGAGGTCGTGGACGCTGGCGGGGAGCAAGGTCGACGGCCCGGCGGGCCGCGCTGCACCGATCAAAGCATCAAGGGTAGCGAAATAAGGCGCCGAGGGGAATGCTCCGCCCGCCTGCTTCGCTTGTGCAAGGCCGATGCCCCCAGTACCATTACCGCTCTCTTTTTCCGGCAGGAGCAGTTACATGATTGCGGGCAGTATGGTGGCATTGGTCACTCCCATGGATGCACAAGGGCGTCTTGACTGGGACAGCCTCGACAAACTTGTAGACTTCCACCTGGAAAACGGCACCCATGCGATCGTCGCTGTCGGCACCACCGGTGAGTCCGCCACGCTGGATGTCGAAGAACACATCCTGGTCATCAAGCACGTGGTTGAGCGCGTCAAGCGCAGCAGCCGCCGCATCCCGGTCATCGCCGGCACCGGTGCCAACTCCACTGCCGAAGCCGTGCACCTGACCCAGAACGCCAAGAATGCCGGTGCCGACGCCTGCCTGCTGGTGGTACCGTACTACAACAAGCCGACGCAAGAAGGCCTGTACCAGCACTTCAAGCACATCGCCGAAGCCGTCGACATCCCGCAGATTCTCTACAACGTACCCGGCCGCACCTCCTGCGACATGCAGGCCGATACCGTGATCCGCCTGTCGAAGGTCAAGAACATCATCGGCATCAAGGAAGCCACCGGCGACCTGGTACGCGCCAAGGCCATCCTTGATGGCGTCGACAAGGACTTCATCGTCCTGTCCGGCGATGACCCGACTGCCGTCGAGCTGATCCTGATGGGCGGCAAAGGCAACATCTCCGTCACCGCCAACGTCGCCCCGCGCGAAATGGCCGACCTGTGCGAGGCCGCCCTTGCGGGCAATGCCGAGAAGGCCCGCGCAATCAACGAAAAACTCATGCCGCTGCACAAGGACCTGTTCTGCGAAGCCAACCCGATCCCGGTGAAATGGGCGCTCGTCGAAATGGGCCTGATGCACAAAGGCATTCGCCTGCCGCTGACCTGGTTGAGCGAAGGTTGCCACGAAAAAGTCCGTACTGCCTTGCGCCAGTCCGGCGTACTGGTTTAAGAGGAAGTACACCGCATGAAGCGACTGGCTGGTCTTTCCGCCCTTGCCCTGATCATTTCCAGCACCAGTGGGTGTGGCTGGCTGTGGGGCGAGGATGGCTATTTCCGCGACCGCGGCAGCGATTACCTGCAGGCGCGCCCGACTGCGCCGATGCAGCTGCCGCCGGACGCCAGCAACGTCAAGCGCCTTGACCCGCTGCTGCCGATCCCGCGCAACGTCGCCGACGACAGCGCCACCGGTGAGTTCGAGGTGCCGCGCCCGCAACCGATGACCGGTGGCGCCGCCCAGGTTACCGACTACAGCCTGCAGCGCAGCGGCAGCAGCCGTTGGGTGCTGGCCCAGCATTCGCCGGCCGAGGTATGGCCGGTGGCTCGCCAGTTCTTCGAGGACAACGGCTTCCGCATCGCCGAAGAGCGTCCGCAGACCGGCGAATTCAACACCGCCTGGCAGCGTTTCGACGAACTGTCGGCATCGCTCGGCCAGCGCCTGGCCAGCACTGCCAGCAGTGCTGACAGTGAAGTGCGCGTGCGTGTGCGCATGGAGCCTGGCGTGCAGCGCAACACCTCCGAGGTGTATGTGGTCAGCGTCGAGCGCCCGGCTGGCAGCACTGCCGAGCCCGATTTCCCGTCCACCTCCAGCAACACCGGTGCCGATGCCCTGCTGGTCGACGAAATGCTTGCCAGCATGAACCGCAGCGCCGAGAAGGGCGGTTCGGTATCGCTGCTGGCCGCGCGCGATTTCGACGCGCCAAGCCGCGTCAGCCTGAGCGAAGACGGCAGCGGCAACCCGGTGCTGTACCTGGGCGCCGACCTGGACCGCGCCTGGTCCAGCGTGGGTCGTGCCCTGGAGCAGGGTGGCGAGTGGCGTGTCGAGGACATCAACCGCAGCCTTGGCCTGTACTACATCAACCTGTCTGAAAAGCCTGAAGACAAGCAGAACCAGCCTGGCTTCTTCGGCCGCATGTTCGGCAGCGAACCGACCAAGGAAGAGCGTGAAGCCCGTGCCGAGCGCTACCAGGTTCGCCTGAGCAAGGTGGGTGAGAGCGTGCAGGTCACGGTCGAGAAGAACATCAACACCGTGGCCCCGGCCGATGTCGCCCGCCGCGTGCTGAGCGCCATTCAGGACCACCTGGGCTAAGTGCGCTTCGCGGTACTCGGAAGCGGCAGCCAGGGAAACGGCACGCTGATCGCCAGTGGTGACACGTTCATCCTGGTCGATTGCGGGTTCTCCCTGCGTGAGACCGAGCGGCGCCTGGCGCTGCTCGGCGTGTCGGCGGCCCAGCTCAGTGCGGTACTGGTCACCCACGAACATGCCGACCACGTGCATGGGGTCGGCTTGCTGTCACGGCGCTACAATGTACCGGTCTACCTCAGCCAGGGGACCTTGCGCGGCATGCGCAAGCCGGTGGAGGTGGCCGGTTTTCTCGCTTGTGGCCAAAGCCTGCGTATCGGCAGCCTGGAAGTGACCGCGGCGCGGGTCGAGCACGACGCCTACGAGCCGCTGCAGTACGTGGTCAGCGACGGCCAGCGGCGCTTCGGCATGCTGACCGACCTGGGCTCGTACGACGCGCTGCTGTTGGAGCGTTACCAGGACCTGGATGCGCTGCTGATCGAGGCCAACCACTGCCGCGACCTGCTGGCACGCGGTCACTACCCGGCCTTCCTGAAGCAGCGGGTGGGTGGCATGCAAGGACATTTGAACAATCACCAGGCCGCGCGCCTGGTGCACGAGTTGGGCTGGAGCAACCTGCAACACCTGGTGCTGGCCCACCTCAGCAGCAAGAACAACCTGCCACACTTGGCTCGCCAGTGCTTCGTCGACACCCTTGGGTGCGACCCGGACTGGCTCCAGGTGGCGAATCAGGAACACGGGCTCGACTGGCGCGAAATCGCCTAGCCCAACACCTCAAGCAAGCGGAGCCCAATCATGGAAAAACGCGACGAACTCTACCGCGGCAAGGCCAAATCGGTTTACAAGACCGACGACGCCGACCGCTTGATCCTGCTGTTCCGTAACGACACTTCGGCGTTCGACGGCAAGCGCATCGAACAGCTCGACCGCAAAGGCATGGTGAACAACAAGTTCAACGCCTTCATCATGCAGAAACTGGAAGAAGCCGGTGTGCCGACCCAGTTCGACAAGCTGCTGGGCGACAACGAGTGCCTGGTGAAGAAGCTGGACATGATCCCGGTCGAGTGCGTGGTGCGCAACTACGCCGCCGGCAGCCTGGTCAAGCGCCTGGGCGTGGAGGAGGGCATCAAGCTGGAGCCGTCCACCTTCGAACTGTTCCTGAAGAACGACGAGAAGGGCGACCCCTTCATCAACGAATCCCACGTTGTCGCGTTTGGCTGGGGCACTGCCGAGCAGCTGGCCGAAATGAAAAAGCTGTCGTTGAAGGTCAACGAAGTGCTGAGCAAGCTGTTCGATGACGCCGGCCTGCTGCTGGTCGACTTCAAGCTGGAATTCGGCGTATTCCATGGCCAGATCGTGCTGGGCGACGAGTTCAGCCCGGACGGCTGCCGCCTGTGGGACAAAGAGACCCGCAAGAAGATGGACAAGGACCGCTTCCGTCAGGGCCTGGGCGACGTTATCGAAGCCTACGAAGAAGTTGCCAAGCGCCTGGGCGTGCCGCTGTAAGCGGTGCGTTCACGCAAGCGCCTGATACCACGCGATTTTTTTTAAAAAAAGGTTTGCGTTTTAAAAGAACGCTGGTATGATGCGCGGCATTGGAGAGATGCCGGAGTGGTCGAACGGGACGGATTCGAAATCCGTTGTACTGGCAACAGTACCTAGGGTTCAAATCCCTATCTCTCCGCCATATTAAAGGCCCCGAGCGCTGTATAGCCCTCGGGGCTTTTTCATTTGGGGGAATTTTGGGGGAATGGGGGAGCGTGTATTTCCCCCAAGCGTTCGCTATCATTCCGCCATGGCCTACTACGAAAAGCGCGGTGAAGCCTGGCGCGCCCAGATCCGCCGCAAAGGATATCCAACCCTCTCCGCCACCTTTGATACCAAGGCAGAAGCCCAGCGCTGGGCTGCCGAGATCGAGGGTGATATGTCTCGCGCCCGCTTCGTCGACATGCGCGAAGCCGAGAGCACCACATTGTCCGAGGCCCTGGATCGATACCTGTCAGAGGTAACCTCGACCAAGAAGGGCGCCAAGCAGGAAGAGGTCCGCATCCGGAAGTGGAAGGAGCACAAGCTCTCGAGCAAGGCGCTGGCCGCTATACGCTCGAGCGACATGGCCTGTTACCGCGATGCTGAGCTGAAAGAAGGGAAGTCGACAGCGACGGTTCGCCTCAACCTGGCGGTGATCAGCCATCTGTACACGGTGGCCACCAAGGAATGGGGCATCGAGGGCCTGACGAACCCGTGCCGGGCGATCCGGATGCCAAAGGGCAGCAAGGAGAGAGATCGGCGTCCTACGCCGGCTGAGCTCACCGCCCTCTACAAGGCGGCCGGTCAGATGAATGCCCAGCTCCCAGTGTTCATCGAGCTGGCGGTGGAAACAGCGATGCGTCGGTCTGAACTGCTGTTGCTGCGCCGCGACCAGGTGCGCGGCAAGGTGGCGTATCTGGAAGAAACCAAGAACGGCGAGCGGCGCGCTGTGCCATTGTCCTCCCGGGCGATCGCCCTACTGGAGGGCTTGCCCACGCCGATCAGTGGCGGGCGGTACTTCAGTCTGGCGCTCAATACGATCAGCAACTACTTTCCCAGGGCCTGCGTGGCGGCCGGAATTGAAGGCCTGCGCCTTCACGACTTGCGCCATGAGGCGAGCAGTCGTTTCTTCGAGCGCGGCTTCACCATGATGGAAGTCGCGAGTATAACGGGCCACAAGACCCTGGCGATGCTCAAGCGGTATACGCATCTTAGTCCTGATCATTTGGCTGAAAAACTTGGTTAACGCAGAGATCTCGAATGGTTAATAAGTATGGCAGGCGTCGCTGGCTACTGTTCACTGTTGTTTTTGGAATGATTCCGATCTTTTTTCGGCTTTCTACGTATTTGTTTCTGAACGACGCAGGCAGTTTTCAGCCGTTTACAGCTTCAGATTTTATCGCTCTGGGTATTGTGCTGCAGGTGTCTGTGTTTACGGAAATGAAGTATACGACAACAGATGATAATCATTGGAGGCAGCTTTTTGCAGGATGTGCGGCTTTATTCCTTACCTTATTTTCTGCCTTCTATCTACTGGTGCTGTTCTCAGAGCTGGGAAACAATATCAATTTAACGTTGATTTTAAAAGTTACTGCGGGTCTTGACTTTGTGTCTATATTGCTGTATCTGGCTGTTTATGATAGAATAACTGCTGCTACCGCGCACGCTCAATTGAGGGAAGTGCCATGAATACTGCGATAGTTGTAGTTAGTATTTTCGCCGGGGCTTTTGGTTTGATTCTAGTAGGGTGGTCAATTGTGAACACTCGAAAAAAATACTATGAAGATTTTTTAAAAAGGACTTCTGTGCGTGAAAAGCTTCGTTTACCTCGATGAGTATAAAATGTACTCTATGTCTTCTCAGCTTATGGAAGGAGTGACGGAGTATATTCTTCAAGAGTCTCGAGAAACGGCATCGGCTGAAGGCCACCAATCGGGACCTTTTCTTAGCGGTCGCAAGATTGGCGAGATAGTTGCCAGCGCATCATCGAATATCGAGAAAAAATTTCTCCATGATTATGCATATTCTATCTTTGAGTCTAAGTTAACGGAGTTGGACAAGCTTTTCTTTGCCACAAGTGACACCGATATTGAAAGTTTCATAGCGTCAGGTAAGAAAATGATCCGAGTGCGAGCTCGGGTGCAATTCCTAGATGCTGCCGAAATTGCGAAGGTCATGGGTTCTTTGGTTGACATGCAAGATGCCATCTCGGTGGTTTCGCGGAATGATGAGCGTGAGCAAGTTATTCAAGAGATACTTCAGCTTGAAGACCCGACATCCAAATCAGGTCGTGCCGGCATACTTAGAAAGAAACTGGCGGTATTGTCTGAGCCGGAAAAGTCAAAACTCGAATCTGAGAATGAGAGGGCAAACTATGCCACTTTGGCGGGTTTGATTTCAACACATTTGAAGGATCGGCTCGACGTTCTTATGAGCGCTGGCGATTTCCTGGTAAAGGCAGATATGAAAAGAGACTGCCTTAGGAATGAAGAGAATTTCATTTATAAAACCTATTCTCGCTTTTCGGATGTTGAACTTGTGCTGGTGGGCATTGTTACCCAAACTAATCGGGTAAAAAAATCTGAGACTTCCATTCTGCCCTCTGAAAATGAGGAGTCCGAGAGCGATGGTTTTAGAAATATGATCATGCGTGCGGTAGAGTGCTTCCAACAGCTTGACTCCTTGTTTACCGATGGGAAAGGAAGCGAGCTGGTGGTTGACCCTATCGCTCTGTATCTCGAAATTGATTGATCAAGTTTGGCTATGTGCTAGTTTAAGGCTTGGAAGAGGATTTTTGCGTTTTCTTCCAGTCTTGCCCGAATGCGGTTTGCCGGATTTTAGTTCATTTAGAAAAAGGTAGACATCTTGCTTCAGCCAGCAGTGCCGGTTGCCCATTTTGAAACTTTTTGGCAGCCACGGCACGCCTCGGCGAATCCCTTCCCTGATCGATGCCTCGGTGCGGCCCAGCAGCTTTGCTAGGCCCTCAACCGTCAGCACCTCGGTCTCTTCGCTCATTCCTTCCTCCCGACCTGACGCGTCAGATTTTGGTTGTCACGCTGAGCTGTCGCGTCAGTCATCTTCAATTCACTGATCACGGATTCGATGCCGGCCACATAGCTGCCTGGTCGGCCTACCGTTGCGCCGGACAGTCGCTCTACCACCACCTCGGCCGGAGATCCCCGCAGCGAGGCGACCAAGTCTATGGCCCAGCGCCTTGCCTCCAAATACATGAGCCGGTTGATGGGCCCGGTTGAAGGCATTGCTAGGCCATAGCGGCGGTTGTTGTGCTGCTGGGATCCCACTGGGCGGCATACCAGCACGGTCTCTCGGTCGAGCGAGCGAACGCCGGACAGGCATCAGCGCAACGAGATAGCGGTGACCGGTTGGCCGAAGTGATCGGCGAGCGGGGTGCCCGACAGGAAGAAAAACGACGCGCCATGGCGCAGGAGGAGGCGAGAGCCAATGCTCAGGAAGAACGAACGATTGCTAATGCTGGCGCTGATGACGCCGATGCTGCTGGCCAGCGGCTGCGCAGTGACGCCACACAGCTCGCCGCCACCGTCAGTTGCCCCGGCACGGATACCGGCGCTGTCGCCAGAGGCCAGACAGCCACCCGCGCCGCCATGGTGCTCTCCGACCTGCTCAGCCGGTCTGTCGCAACGAATCGAGAGCTGGCGCAGGCTTATGACCAAGCCAAGATCGCTGGAGAGCAGTGCGCACGGGAGTATGATGCGATTAAACCTTCCGGGTAGTGTGCTTCACAGCGACTGAATAATCGGCAAGAGTGCAATCACTGCTGGGCCGGACAATTTCATCGCCGTCTCAGCGAGTTGTATTGATTCATTGATACTGCCGATTACTTCGAAAACGGACTTCATGAATCCTTTCGAAGATTCATCTGCTTGGTCCAAGATCTCTGCGCTGTGACGGGACATAGCCCCAATCAGTCTGTCTACCTCATCTTCAAGCCCTTGGACGCCTGAAATCTTGTAGGAAATCAGCGCCTGGCGCAGAGACTCCAAGTTTTTGTGGAAAAGCTTTTTCAATGAATCAGGTAGGTCTGAGTCGAGGCAGTCACGCAGGAGCTGGTCCAGCTTCTCAATGAAGTCGATCGTTTGCTCTGAGCTCAGCTTACATTTCCCATGCTTTGCTTCAAGCGCATGATTTCCGAAAGCTAAAGCGTTTAGGGTGGTCTCGTCCAAGAATTGCTTGGAATTGTTCCAGCCACCGCTCAGGTCAATCCTTGCAAACATCTGATCAGTCTTTTTAAAGGGAGCGAGGTACAGCGTTTGGTCACCCTGAATGCCGTCTATCACGGCTTGCTTGGCTTGCCCATTAAGAACGATCAAATCAGACAGCAGCTTCAACAGCCCTCCAAGATCATCCGCTGGGGCGTCAAGAACTGCTTGCCAGACGTGCTGTGTGACCTCTGTGTTTTTAAAGCTGTACGCCTCACGAAGGATGTCATGCAGCCGACCTACGGGGTTATTCTTGATATCCATTGCCACTCTCTAGCGCAAGCAGTCAGTCGAGGTTCCTCCGGGTGGGCAACGACTCCCCGCGCGCCTTTTCCGGTGTCGAAATGCTATCAAAGATCTTGGGGGAATTTTGGGGGAATGAATCCCCCGAATTGTGTGGAATACTGTTGTGTCATGGTGTGTTGAAGTGTCTGATTTTGTTGGGATTTACAAAATAAGCTTAAAAAAATATGAGGTCGAAAACGGATTCGAAATCCGTTGTACTGGCAACAGTACCTAGGGTTCAAATCCCTATCTCTCCGCCATACGCGAAGTAGCCGAAGCCCCCGAAAACGTTAAAGTTTTCGGGGGCTTCGTCGTTTCTGGCCATTGGGTTAGGGCAAATTCAGGGCAGAAATTGAACATGCGAGGCCGTGTCGGGCATAGCTTTCGGCTAAGAGCACCGGCGTTGCTCCAACGTGCGGCTTGCTTACTCGATGGCAAACACCATACCGGCCAGAGGCGCGTTTAAGGCCGCCGCAATGCCCACTGCGCCCCCGGCAAGTATCGAACCCCACTTGCGTGATAGAAGTGGGTCGCCAGTCAGGTTTTCTAGGTCATCGAACTTGCTTTGGTCATGGCAGATGCTTTACGGATGCTGTATGCACCCCAGGCCAGGCCAAGCAATGCTGCAATCACCGATGCCGAAAGCACGCCAAGTTTCGCCGCCCCCAGCGCGCCAGGATCAACGAAGGCGAGATTGGCAATGAAGATCGACATGGTGAAACCGATGCCGGCCAGCAGCCCGACCAAGGTGATGCTGCGCCAGCTCACCCCGGCGGGAAGCGCGCACCAGCCCAAGCGGACCATCAGCCAACTGACGCTGACGATGCCCAAGGGTTTGCCAACTACCAGAGCGACAGCGACGGCGATCATCACCCACTGCGGGGCCTCGGCTGACAAATCGACACCCGAAAGATTTACCCCGGCATTGGCCAAGGCAAACACCGGCATGATGCCGAAGGCTACCCAAGGGTGCAGGGTGCCTTGCATGCGCACCACTGGCGGCACCAGCTCGCGCTGGGCCAGGCGCAGGTGCTTCAACGGGTCCATGAGGTCGCTGGCATCGCGCTCGGGCGCCCTGGCGCGCCCCAGCAGCTCTCCGGTGAATCGGCTGATTGCATCCAGTGGTCGCTCGCGCATCGGCATTGCGACCACTGGCGTCATCAGGCCCAGCACAACGCCTGCGAGGGTGGGGTGGGCTCCGGTCAACAGGATGCCCAGCCAGGTCACAAAGCCGGGAATGATGTACGCGTAGGCCGAACCCACTCCGATCTTCTGCAGCCCGATCACCATCAGCAGGCCGATCAGCGCAACCCCGAAACCGCTGTAATCGAGGCCGCCCGAGTAGAAGAACGCGATGATCAGTACTGCGATGATGTCATCGATGATGGCCAGGGCCAGCAGAAACACGCGGACGTTGGACGGGATCGACTTGCCGAGCAGCGCCAGGACACCTACCGCAAAGGCGATATCCGTAGCCGTCGGTACGGCCCAGCCTTGTTGTTCCGCCGCAGCGTGACCAAAACCCAGGTAGAAGAGCGCGGGTACGGCTACACCGCCAATGGCGGCTGCCATGGGCAGCATGGCCTGCCGAAGGCTGGACAGTGCGCCCTCGTGGATCTCGCGACGGATCTCCATGCCCACGACAAGGAAGAAGATGGTCATCAAGCCATCATTGATCCAGAAATGCAGCGACTGTGAATAGATCAGCGAACCCACGCCGATCGTCAACGGTGTGTGCCAAAGGGCGTCGTAGCTTTCGGCAGCCGGGGAGTTGGCCCAGATAAGCGCAGCAATAGCTGCAACCAGTAGAACGATGCCGCTGACCGCTTCAATGTGCAGAAAGCGTTCAAGGTTGGCGAAGGCACGCTCGGCCAATTCCTGGGCGCGAGACAATTCCTTTTTTTGCATAGGCGCAAGTACTCCCGCATGGCGGCCCGACCTGCGCTGTTCTTTAACCTGCCCCACTGCACCGTGCAGCTGGCACCCGTTCGGTAGTCTACCGAACAACCGCTACTCAAGGCTATGACGTGACCGTGAATGAGCGCGAAGATGGGCGGGTAACCTCTGGCCTAGAATCGCCAGAAAGCTGGAGAGACGAGTACCAGTACGGTCAGGATTTCGAGCCGTCCAAGCAGCATGCCGACAGTCAGCAGCCATTTGGCAGCGTCCGATAACGAGGCGAAATTACCTGCAGGACCGATAAGCGTTCCCAGCCCCGGGCCGACGTTGCACACGGCGGTAGCGGCCCCGCTCAATGCCGTTGTCCAGTCGAGCCCTAGCAGCGAGAGGCCAAGGGCGATGACCGCGATGGTGACTGAGAAGAAGAACGAAAACGTCAGCAGTGAGCGCACGATCTCTTCATCGATCGGGTGCCCATTGTATTTCTTCGAGATTGTTGCCCTTGGATGGATCAACTGTTTCAGGCTGCTGACAAGCAAGGCCGCGGCCACCTGGAAACGGAATATCTTCAGGCCTCCAGCGGTAGACCCCGAGCAGCCACCGACGAACGTCAGGTAAAAGAACAGCATGATGGCGAAGCTGCCCCAGAGCGTGTAGTCGCCCACGGCAATGCCCGTGGTGGTCACCACGGAGGTGACGTTGACCGCCACGATACGGAACGCATCCCACCATGACAGATCGCTGTGCAAGCAGAGCCAGGTTCCGACCGTGAGCCAGATGAAGACGAGAAAGCCAATGAAACCGCGGACTTGATGGTCATCGAGCAGGATGCGCCGATGGCCACGCAGCGTGGCCACATACAGGGTGAAAGGGAGGCTGCCGAGGATCATGATGACAACGGCTACCCAATGCACCGCAGGCTGCCCCCAGTGGCCCAGCGAGGCATCGGAGGTAGAGAAACCACCGGTTGAAATCAGTGCCATCGAATGATTGATGGCTTCGAACGGGGTCATGCCGGCAGCCCACAACGCCCATGTTCCCAAGACTGTCAGGCCCACATAGATGATCAGGATCATCTTGGCCGCAACATGCGAGCGGGGTGTCACTTTGTCTGACCAATCCGAAGATTCGGTCTGGAACAGGCGCATGCCACCTACGCGCAGCAGGGGCAGGATCGCGACAGCCATGCCGATAAAGCCGATGCCGCCCAGCCAGTGCAGCAAAGACCGCCAGATAAGCAACCCGGGCGATGCATTGTCCAGCCCGGTCAGTACCGTTGAGCCGGTGGTGGTGATCCCTGACATGGTTTCGAAGAACGCGTCCGTGTAACTGATGTGCCGGATGAACACCATCGGCAAGGCCGCAAATGCGCAAACGATGACCCAGCTTGCCGTTGTAAGCAGGTACATGTCCCTGGCGCGCAGTTGCGGTGCGCCGGGAGCGCCTCGGGCCACCATGACCAGGCCTGCGCAGAGCACGATAAGGCTTGACTAGACGAAAGCGCCGAGATCATCGCTGCGGTCGTACAGCAGCGGTGTCAGCATCGGGATTACCATGCTGACGGCCAAGGTGATCAGGAATACACCAATAATGAAGGCTATGAAGCGCAACGCTGGAAGCGGCATTAGTTGAGCTCGTGCGGACAATGCCGGCAGTATTGCCTGCCGTACAGCAATGTCGAGTAAAAAAGCCGTAATGTCTTAGGACAGTTCATACAGAGCCACTCGATTGTTGCACAGGTGCAACTAGCCAGTGCACCTTGCGGCTTGGATCCAATGCCAGGGTTCTGTATCATCCCGCCGCCATCAGACGATGGCCGAAGATGATTCATTTAAAGGACTTAGTATGAAAAAGCTGTTCAAGGCTACTGTAGCCGTTGCTGTCGTTTCGGGTGTTGCCCTGCTGTCGGGTTGCACTGGTCAGGTTTACAACCAGCCAAAAAACTGCACCTACGACTACCTGTTCCACCCTTCGGTTTCCATCTCCAAGATCATCGGTGGCTGCGGCCCGATCGATAAACTGCCTCAGCAGCAGTAATCTTGGCGGTACCCTGATCGCGACGCTTGCGGCGTGATCCAAGGCCCCCGGTCATGTACATGGCCGGGGGTTTTTGTTTGTGGCCACTTCAGATGCAGGTCTTGCCAGAAGGCCCGGCTCGCGGATACCAGTGCATTGAACGCTGCCTGGGCTCAGGCCCAGATATCACCGATGGTAAAGCCTTCGGGGAACGGGTCGTCGTGGTCGAGCACGAAGGTGTTCAGGCCGTAGATCCAGCTTTTGCCGGTGATGGTTGGTACCACGGCCTCGTTGCCGCCGATGCTGGTTTCATCGATCAGGCGGCCGGTGTAGATGTTGCCGAGCAGGCCCTGATGGCGGAAGTCCTGGTGCAATGGCAGCTCGCCCTTGGCGTGCAGGGTGGCCATCTTCGCCGAGGTGCCGGTACCGCACGGGGAGCGGTCCAGCGCCCCGGTCCAGGTGGCCGGGTCGTCCCACGAGAACTCGCCGCAAGTCATGGTCACCGCGTTCTTCCAGTCGGCGTTGGGGTCTTCGCTGGGGCCGGATAGCTGCGAGATGGTAATGCCGATGTCGGGGTAGTCGGGGTGTGCCACCGGCAGTTGCTCGATAGCCGCCTGGCGGATCATCGACGATACCCGGGCGATTTCGGCGCCGTGCTGCGGGATCAGTTGCAGGCCTTTGAACTGGCGCACGTCGGCGATTACATAGAACATGCCGCCCCAGCCCACGTCCACGCGCACCTTGCCCAGGTGCGGTACGTCGATTTCGGCATCCAAGTGTGCGGCGAACGCTGGTACGTTCTGGAAGGTGACGGCCTTGACCTTGCCGCCCTCGCATCGGGCCTTGATGCGGATCAGCCCGGCCGGGGCCTCCAGCACCAGCTCGGTGAGCGGCTCCTGCATCGGCAGCATGCCCATCTCCAAAAGCACGGTGGCCACCGAGATGGTATTGCTGCCGGACATCACCGGGTACTCGATCTGCTCCATGATGATGTAGCCGGCGTCGGCCTCGGGGTGGCTTGGCGGGACGATGATGTTGCAGCAGTGCGCCGGATAGCCGCGCGGTTCACGCAGCATCAGCTTGCGCAACTGGTCGTCGTTGGTTTCGAGCCATTTCATCTTGGCGTGTACGCTGTCACCGGGGATGTGCGGTACGCCGCCTGTGATGACGCGCATGGGGATGCCGGCGTGGGTGTCGACGGCGTGGATGGTGCGTTTGAATGACATATGGGCGGCCCTGTTCTGATCGGATTGAGGCGGGGTCTGGGGCGCAGGATAAAGCGGTGGGGCGGGGCTGTAAGTCGAATAAATCCGATCGGGTGACCGGTTTTTTGAATGGCATTTGCGCAGGCCTGTGCCGGCCCTTTCGCGGGCAAGCCCGCTCCCACACGGGCGCACAGGCCTGAGACAACCCGCCACCTTGACTCCCGGGCCGGCAATTTGTTTGTGCTGGCATTTAAGTTACAATCGGAAAAACGATTCAGCCTTGTCGGTCAATTCGACAAAAGGCCGAGTCGTTTTCTGGTTCTCTGGCTGCTGAACAATGATCAACAACAAGCCTGCGCTGCAGAACATGCTTTACCTGGGCCAGCCACAGGCCCGCCCTCTGTTCTCCTGACTGGAATCGATCAATGTTCAAGAAAGCTGGCAAGACCTTGCTGGGTCTGGCTGTCGCTGCAAGCGTCATGCAAGCGCACGCCGCAGAAACCAAGAAAGTAGATGTGCTGCTGGTCGGCGGCGGCATCATGAGCTCGACCCTGGCCGTGTGGCTGCACGAGCTGGAGCCAAGCTGGTCGATGGAAATGGTCGAACGCCTGGATGGCGTGGCCGAAGAAAGCTCCAACGGCTGGAACAACGCCGGTACCGGCCACTCCGCGCTGGCCGAGCTGAACTACACCCCGGAAGACAAGGACGGCAACGTCAACATCGCCAAGGCCATCGAAATCAACGAGGCCTTCCAGATCTCCCGCCAGTTCTGGTCGTGGCAGGTCCGCCAGGGCGTGCTGAAGAACCCGCACTCGTTCATCAACACCACTCCGCACATGAGCTTCGTGTGGGGCGATGACAACATCAAGTTCCTGAAAAAGCGTTATGACGCGCTGCAGGCCAGCCCGCTGTTCCGCCCGATGCAGTACTCCGAGGACCACGCGCAGATCGCCAAGTGGGTCCCGCTGATGATGGAAGGTCGCGACCCGAACCAGAAGCTGGCCGTGACCTGGACGCCAATCGGTACGGACGTCAACTTCGGCGAGATCACCCGCCAGTTCGTCGGCCACCTGAAAACCCAGGAAAACTTCGACCTGAAGCTGTCCAGCGAAGTGCAGGACATCACCCGCAACAAGGACGGCTCGTGGCACGTCGAGTACAAGAACCTGAAGGACGGTAGCGAATCGGCTACCGACGCCAAGTTCCTGTTCATCGGTGCCGGTGGCGGCGCGCTGAAGCTGCTGCAGAAGTCGGGCATTCCTGAAGCCAAGGAATACGCTGGTTTCCCGGTGGGTGGCTCGTTCCTGGTGACCGAGAACCCGACCGTGGCCATGCAGCACATGGCCAAGGCCTACGGCATCGCCTCGACCGGTGCGCCACCCATGTCGGTTCCGCACCTGGACACCCGCGTGCTGGATGGCAAGCGCGTGATCCTGTTTGGCCCATTTGCCACCTTCTCGACCAAGTTCCTGAAGAACGGCTCGTACCTGGACCTGCTGAGCAGCACCACCACCCACAACGTGTGGCCGATGACCAAGGTCGGCATCGATCAGTACCCGCTGGTGGAATACCTCGCTGGCCAGTTGATGCTGTCTGACGACGACCGCTTCGAAGCCCTGCGTACCTACTTCCCGAACGCCAAGAAGGAAGACTGGCGCTTGTGGCAGGCCGGCCAGCGCGTGCAGATCATCAAGCGTGATGCCGAGAAGGGTGGCGTGCTGAAGCTGGGCACCGAGGTGGTCGCTTCGCAAGACCGCACCATTGCCGGCCTGCTGGGTGCATCGCCAGGTGCTTCGACTGCTGCACCGATCATGCTGAACGTGCTGGAAACCGTGTTCAAGGAGAAGGTCGCTACCCCAGAGTGGCAGGCCAAGATCAAGCAGATCGTGCCAAGCTACGGCACCAAGCTGAACGACTCGGCGGCGGCCACCCAGAAAGAGTGGAACTACACCGCTGAAGTGCTGCAGCTGGAGAAACCACCGGTGATCGACGAGAGCGTCGGCACCACGGTTGCACCTAGCCAACCGGTCGAGAGCAAGCCTGAGAATGACATGGCGCTGTAATCGGCCATTGTTGTGACAGAAGCCACGGGGGAGACCTCGTGGCTTTTTTGTTGCCTGTGTCCGGCCCCTTCGCAGCACAAGGCTGCTCCTACAGGTACGGCGCCGTATCTGTAGGAGCAGCCTTGTGCTGCGAAGGGGCCAGCTCAGGAAACCACTGATCGGAAACCCAGCTCAGCCCCAATAAAAACATATTTTTATGCTTAAATTAATCTTGTCAGTCGATCCCCTCCAGGAGGGTGCCGTCATGAACATCAAGATTGCCGCCTTACTGCTGCTAGCCCTGTGCGCCCAGCCGGCATGGAGCCAAAGCTACTCCTACTCCAGCGAAACCCCTGCCGCCAAACCTGCCGAATCTGCTGCAATGACCACACGCATGGCCCTGCGCGACCTGTGGGTCGAGCACATCTTCTGGGTGCGCAACTATGCCGTGGCCAATCAAGCCGGCAATGCCAAGGAGGCCGAAGTCGCTGCCAAGGAAGTGGTCACCGACGCCACCAGGATCGCCAACAGTATTGCCCCGCTGTACGGCCAGCCTGCCGCCGATCAGTTGCTGAAGCTGCTGGCCGGCCACTGGGGCGCCATAAAGCACTACAGCGACGCCACCGTGGCCAAGGACAAAAAAGGCCAGCAAGCCGCGGTCAACGAGCTGAACAGCAATGCCAAGGCCATTGCCGCGTTTCTGGCCAAGGCCAACCCGAACCTGCCCGAGCCGACCCTGCTGACGCTGCTCAGCGCCCACGGCGGGCACCACGTGGCCCAGATCGACCAGTTGGCGGCCGCTGACTACGTAGGCGAGGCGCGCACCTGGGCGATGATGCGCGAGCATATCCTGACCCTTTCCGACGCTCTGGCTGCGGCGTTGGTCAAGCAGTTCCCGGACAAATTCTGATGCTCGAAGGCCTGGGCCGTACCCAACAGGACCTGCTCCATGCGTTGCTGCTCCAGCCGGCCGGCATGAGCATCGACGACCTGGCGCAGGCCCTGGCAATCACCCGCACGGCGGTGCGCCAGCACCTGGCAGCGCTGGAGCGCGACGGCCTGGTCAAGCGTGGCGCTACCCGGCCCACCGGGCGACGCCCGGAGCAGCTGCACGAGCTGACCGAACAGGCCCGCGAACTGTTCCCGCGGCAGTACCCGTTGCTGGCCAACCTGCTGATTGCGGAAGTGGCCGGCTTGCTGGGGCAGGAGGCGTTGCTGACGCTGATGCGCCAGCTGGGGCGCAAGCTGGCGGCGGACCTGGAGCATCAAGTGGTGGATGAAGCACGCATCGTCGAGCACATGAACAATGCCGGGTACGAGGCACAGGTGTTCTTCCGCTCGGGGGGCGAGCCGCAGATCGTTGCGCACAATTGCGTGTTCCATCACCTGGCCAAGGCTCACCCGGTGGTGTGCGAGCTGGACCTGGCGCTGATCGGGGCCTTGGGTGGGGCCGAGGTGAGCCATGAGGAGTGCATGCTCAGGGGAGGGCAGGTATGCCGGTTTGCCCTGGGCAAGAAAGAAGATTGATTTTGCCTGTTCTGGCCCTTTCGCGGGTAAACCCGCTCCCACAGAGATCGCACAGGTCTTGAAGACAGTGATTATCCTGTAGGAGCGGGTTTACCCGCGAAGAGGCCGGCACAGGAAAATCACTGCTGCCGCAGAATGCAGTCCAGCAGCCCGGGAAACCGCTCCCCCAGCATCTCGCTACGCAACGAATTCATGTGGGTAGTCCCCACATTGCGGGTATGCACCAACCCCGCATCACGCAGCACGCGAAAATGGTGGGACATGCTCGACTTCGGCCGGCCGCCGTCCAGCTCGCCACAGCTGGCTTCGGCCACGCCCGCCAGGTGGCGCACGATACCCAGGCGCACCGGGTCGCTCAGGGCATAGAGCAGGCGTTCCAGGGTGAGGTCTTCAGAATTGGGATGTTGATAGGCTCGCATGGTCGTCATGATAACGGGGCTATCATTAATTGCCATAGTTCGATTATGATCGAACTATCGTAATCAGATAGCCCGGGAGCTTGCCCATGTCCGCTTTGTTCGAACCGTATACCCTCAAGGACGTCACCCTGCGCAACCGCATTGCCATTCCACCGATGTGCCAATACATGGCCGAGGACGGCATGATCAACGGCTGGCACCACGTGCACCTGGCCGGCCTGGCCCGTGGTGGTGCCGGCCTGCTGGTGGTCGAGGCCACTGCCGTGGCACCGGAAGGGCGCATCACCCCCGGTTGCGCCGGCATCTGGAGCGATGCCCACGCCCAGGCTTTCGTGCCGGTGGTGCAGGCAATCAAGGCCGCCGGTTCCGTGCCAGGTATCCAGATTGCCCACGCCGGGCGCAAGGCCAGCGCCAACCGCCCGTGGGAAGGTGACGACCACATTGCCGCCGACGACGCCCGCGGCTGGGAAACCATTGCCCCGTCCGCCATCGCCTTCGGCGCGCACCTGCCACAAGTGCCGCGCGAGATGACCCTGGACGACATTGCCCGGGTCAAACAGGACTTCGTCGATGCCGCCCGCCGTGCGCGCGATGCCGGTTTCGAGTGGATCGAGCTGCACTTTGCCCATGGTTACCTGGGCCAGAGTTTCTTCTCCGAGCACTCCAACAAGCGTACCGACGCCTACGGTGGCAGCTTCGACAACCGCAGCCGCTTCCTGCTGGAAACCCTGGCAGCGGTACGTGAGGTATGGCCAGAGAACCTGCCCCTGACCGCGCGTTTTGGTGTGCTGGAGTACGACGGCCGGGATGAGCAGACGCTGGAAGAGTCGATCGAACTGGCGCGCCGTTTCAAGGCTGGCGGCCTCGACCTGCTGAGCGTGAGTGTCGGCTTCACCATTCCCGACACCAATATCCCGTGGGGCCCGGCGTTCATGGGGCCGATTGCCGAGCGCGTGCGCCGTGAGGCGAAGCTGCCGGTGACCTCGGCGTGGGGTTTTGGTACGCCGCAACTGGCGGAAGCAGCGCTGCAAGCCAATCAGCTGGACCTGGTATCGGTAGGGCGTGCGCACCTGGCAGACCCGCACTGGGCTTACTTTGCGGCCAAGGAGTTGGGGGTGGAGAAAGCCTCCTGGACCTTGCCTGCACCGTATGCGCACTGGCTCGAGCGTTATCGCTGAGTGATACCGGGGGCTGCTGCGCAGCCCTTTCGCGACACAAGGCCGCTCCTACAAGCGTACGCGGTCCCCTGTAGGAGCGGCCTTGTGTCGCGAAAGGGCCGCACAGCGGCCCCCGAATCTAGAACCGATCCAACCGGTAAGCCCCCATCTCCGGTCCACTGGCCCGCTCGGCCAACCGCCCCACCCATTCCGCTGTCACCGCCGCCTGGGTCAAACCCAGGTGCTGATGCCCGAACGCCAACAGCACCCGCCCATCACACACCCGGTCGATCACCGGTAACGAATCTGGCAACGAAGGCCGGAAGCCCATCCAGGGCGTCGCTCCCTCAACACTCAGGTCCCTCCGGAACAACCCCTTGCTCAAGCGGTGCAACTGCCAAGCCCGCTGCATGCTCGGCGGCGCGTCCAGCCCGGCGAACTCCACCGTGCCGGCCAGGCGCAGGCCCTCGGCCATGGGCGTCATGATGAACTTGCGCTCCAGCGATGTGACTGCAAACGGCAAACGCTGATGCTCGCCAGGCAACATCAGGTGGTAGCCGCGCTCGGTGTCCAGTGGCACCCGCTTGCCGGTCAGTGCGGCGGTCAACCGCGCGGAATGCGCACCACAACTGATCAGCACCTGGCGGGCATCGAGCGTGCCCTGATCGCTGGCCAGGCTGACCCCGCCGCTGTGCAGCCGCCCGCCATCGACTTGTGCCTGGACAAAACGCACGCCATTGGCCTTGGCCGCTTCGAACAGTTCGCACACCACCCGGTAGGGGTCGATGAAGTGTCCGGTACGCGGGAAGAACAGCCCTCCCAGCAACGACGGGCTCAGTTGCGGCGCCGCCTCGCGCACAGTGTCGGCCGACCAGAAGTCCACCGCCACCGCTTGCTGTTGCATGCGCGTCCGCAAGGCCTCCAGGGCCTGGCGCGACTCCGGCCGCTCGAACACCAGCAGCGAGCCATCTTCCTGAAACAGTTCGCCGCGCCCGATCGAGCCTAGCAGCCGCTGCCAGGCACCCAGGCTGCCTTCGTTCAACGAGCGGATGCCGGCCACGCTGCGCTGGAACGGGCCAGGGCGCAGGTTGAGCAGCAGGCGGGTGAACCACGGCATGGCCTTGGGCAGGTACTTCCAGTCCAGGCGCAACGGGCCCATCGGGTCCAGCAACATGCGCGGCAGGCGTTTGAGAATCGACAGATCGGCAATCGGGAATACCTGCTCGGTGGCCAGGTGCCCGGCGTTGCCATAGGACGCGCCTCGACCGGGTGCCTGACGGTCGACCAGGGTTACCCGGCGGCCTTTGCGGGCCAGTTGCAGGGCACAGGCGACGCCGACAATGCCGGCGCCGACCACGGCGATATCGGTTTCAGCGGATTCGACCATGCTCAGCCTTCCCGTTTACCGTCGAGCAGGCGCCGAAGCTGCAGCGGGTTGCCGTGTTTCAGTGCCTGCGGCAGCAGGGCATCGGGGAAGTCCTGGTAGCACACCGGGCGCAGGAAGCGCAGGATCGCCGCCGTGCCCACCGAAGTGGTGCGGGCATCGGAGGTGGCCGGGAACGGCCCGCCGTGGACCATCGCGTCGCATACCTCTACACCGGTCGGCCAGCCATTGACCAGGATGCGGCCGGCCTTGCGCTCAAGGGTCGGCAGCAGGGCGCGGGCGCTGTCGATGTCGGCATCGTCCAGTTGCAGGGTGGCGGTCAGTTGGCCTTCCAGATGCTCGGCCACCTGGCGCACTTGCTCATCGTTGGCGCAGGCCACCACCAGCGACGCCGCGCCGAAGACTTCGGCCTGCAACGCCGGGTCGGCGAGGAACGCTTCGGCCTGGGTCACGAACAGCTGCGCCTGGCACTGGTTGGGGCCTTGCCCGGCCTGGCCACTGGCGGCGGCCTGGGCATTGGCGTTTGCGGTCAGGGCGCCGACCCCGGCCTGGTAGGCACTGAAAATGCCCGGGGTGAGCATGGTCTGCGCCGCAGCCTGGCGCACGTGTTCGCTGGCGGCGTCGATGAAGCGCTGCAACGCCGGCCCCTGGCGGGCAATCACCAGGCCGGGGTTGGTGCAGAACTGGCCGGCACCCTGGGTCAGCGAGGCGACGAAGCCTTGTGCCAGTGCCTCGGCGCGGGTCTGCAGGGCGGTGTCGAACAGGAACACCGGGTTGATCGAGCTCATTTCGGCGTACACCGGGATCGGCTCGGGGCGGGCCTGGGCCGCCTGGCACAGCGCAATGCCACCGCTGCGCGAGCCTGTAAAGCCAACGGCCTTGATGCGCGGGTCGCTGACCAGCGCAATGCCCACTTCACGACCGGAGCCGTACAACAGCGAAAACACACCGGCCGGCAAGCCGCATTGCTTCACGGCCTTTGCCACTGCCTGGCCGACCAGCTCGCTGGTGCCCGGGTGGGCGCCGTGGGCCTTGACCACCACCGGGCAACCGGCGGCCAGGGCCGAGGCGGTGTCGCCACCGGCCACCGAGAAGGCCAATGGGAAATTGCTGGCGCCGAATACCGCCACTGGCCCCAGGGCCACCTGGCGCTGGCGCAGGTCGGCACGCGGCAGGGGCTGGCGCTCAGGCAGGGCATTGTCGACCCGCACGTCCAGCCATTCGCCAGCCCGCACCACACGGGCGAAGGTGCGCAACTGGGTGCAGGTGCGGCCACGTTCGCCCTGGATGCGCGCCTTTGGCAGGCCGCTTTCTGCCACGGCGCGATCGATCAGGGCATCACCCAGCGCTTCGATCTGCGTGGCGATGGTTTCGAGGAATTGTGCCCGTTGCTCGAGCGAGGTTTCGCGGTAGGCATCGAACGCCGCCCAGGCCAGGGCGCAGGCCTGGGCCACGTGTTCGCCGGTGCCGCCGAGGTAGGCCGGTTCCAGCGCCTGGCCGGTGGCCGGGTCGATGCCACGGATGGCTTCGCGGCTGCCGGTTACCGGCGTCTGGCCGATCAGCAGGTTGCCTGTGAGGGTCATGGAGCCTCCTTTGGAATCAATATCAAGAGAGCGCGCGGCCTTTGTAGGAGCGGGTTTACCCGCGAAGCAGGCGATTCGGTGCCTGGCACCGGCTTCGCCGGTGTTCGCGGGTGAACCCGCTCCCACAGGGGCTGCGGCTCGGCCTGGAATCAGGTGATCAGGCCAGGTTCTGCTCAGCCGACCAGCTGGCGTACCAGCTGCGGAACAGCGCGTACTGCTGCTCGGCATAGTTGCGCTGGGCGTCGGTCAGCACGTCGGTCTCGTTGAAGTGCAGGCTGTATTCGCTGTCACCGTTCAGCACCATCAGGTGCTTGTAGTAGAGCACCAGGTCGCAGCCTTCATCGAACGACGACAGCACCGCCAGCGCCGCCTCCAGTTCACGCGCCAGTCGGCGGGCCTTGGCATCACCTTTGGCCGCCTGTTTGCTCAGGCTCACCAGGTGCAGCACCTCACGCGGCAGGGCGTTGCCGATGCCGGTGATGGCACCGGTGGCGTTGCAGTTGACGAAGCCATGTACCACCTGGGTGTCGACGCCGACCATCAGGGTCACGTCGTCATCCTTCGAGGTGATGTGCTCGGCGGCGTAGCGCAGGTCGGCGCCACCGCCGAACTCCTTGAAGCCGATCAGGTTGGGGAACTCGCTGCGCAGTTCGAAGAACAGGTCGGCGCGGGTGGCAAAGCCGTAGTACGGGCTGTTGTAGATAACCGCCGGCAGCTTCGGCGCGGCTGCCAGGATGGCCGAGAAGTGGTGCTTCTGGGCAATCAGCGAGGCGCCGCGGCTGAGCACGCGGGGGATGACCATGAGGCCGGCGGCACCAACCTTGGCCGCGTGGGCGGCGTGAGATACTGCTTCACGGGTGTTCACCGCGCCGGTACCGACGATGGTCGGGATGCCGGCGGCCACCAGGCGCGCCACGCCTTCCTGGCGCTCTGCTTCGGTCAGCAGCGGCCAGTCGCCCATCGAGCCGCAGTACACCACGGCGCTCATACCGGCCTCGATCAGTTCGCGGCCCTTGCGTACCAAGGCGTCGAAGTCCGGCTTGCGCTCGGCGGTGCAGGGGGTCATCAGGGCGGGCATGGTGCCGGTGAAGATGTTGTTGGTCATTGTTGTCACTCCTCGCGATATTCGTTTTTTTGGAAATAGCCGGGGTCAGATGCCCCAGGCGAACGGGTCCTGTTCGTCGATCAGCAGGGTGCTGTCGGCGGTGATGTAGGCGCGGCCGGTGATGAACGGGCGAATGCGTTCGCCGTCGCGCTCGTAGCGGCCCTGGAACTGGCTGCCGGTGATACTGGCCTGTACCCAGGTCAGGCCTTCGTCGAGCTTGCCGTCGGCGGCCAGGCAGGCCAGCTTGGCGCTGGTGCCCGTGCCGCAGGGCGAGCGGTCGTAGGCCTTGCCCGGGCACATCACGAAGTTGCGGCTGTCGGCGTTGGCGTCGTCGGCGAACAGTTCGACGTGGTCGATGGGGGCACCGTTTTCACCTGTGATGCCCTGGGCTTCGAGGGCCTTGAGCATCGCCCAGGTGTATTCGGTCAGCGCCTCGCGGTTGCCCAGCTCGATGCGCTGGCCGTGTTCGGAGACGAGGAAAAACCAGTTGCCACCCCAGGCGATGTCGCCGCGCACCGGACCATGGCCGGGCACGTCCACCAGCACCTGCTGGCGGTAGCGGTAGGACGGCACGTTGCCGACGGTTATGGCGCCGTCTTCATGCAGGGTGGCGCTGACCTGGCCGACCGGGGTATCGATCTTGTGTACGCCCGGTGCGATCAGGCCCAGGTGCTGCAGCGAGGCGACCAGACCGATGGTGCCGTGCCCGCACATGTTCAGGTAGCCAGCGTTGTTGAAGAAGATCACCCCGCACGTGGCGTCGGCCGATACCGGTGGGCAGTACAGCGCACCGACCAGCACATCGTTGCCGCGAGGCTCCAGCAGGCAGGCGCGGCGCCACTGGTCGTGCAGCTCTCGCAGTTCATCGCGCTGCTCGGCCATGCTGCGGCCATGCAGTTGCGGGAAGCCTTTCATCACCAGGCGGGTCGGTTCCCCGCCGGTGTGCGAGTCGATGACGTGAACGTGTTTCATGGGCATATCCATTCGAGAGTGGGTCAGGAGGCGACGGCGGCAGGGCACTGGCCTGGGTAGCTTTCGGAGGAGGCTTCGCTTTCATCCTCACCTTCCAGGCGCACCAGGTGGGCAGGCACGCCGGTGGCAGCGCCCCAGTAGTAGATGCCCAGCGCACAAGCGGCCACGACCAGGGTGTCGAACGGGTGGCCGAGCACTCCCAGGCCGCCGAAGCTGCCCAGCCACGACAACAGGATGGTCACCGCGTAGAAGCCGATCAGCCACGCCGACGAGCGCACTTGCTGGGCCAGCGACAGGTGCTGGGTCGGCACGAAGCGGCCGCACAGCAGGTACAGCACGAACATCACGATCTGCAGGGCCAGCAGCCACGACACGGTCTTCCAGCCCGACCAGTACACGATCAGCGCGGCGATGATGAATGACAGCGGGCCGAGCACGCCCATGCCCTTGACCCGGAACGGGCGCGGCATGTCGGGGGCGTTGCGGCGCAGGGCGGCGACGGTGACCGGGGCCACGGCGTAGCTCAGTACCAGGGCGGCGGAAACCACGTTGATCAGCGCTTCCCAGGACGGGAACGGCAGGGTCCAGAACACCGACAGGCCAAAGGTCAGCCAAAGCGCCGGGCGCGGGATGCCGGACTCGGCGTCGATACGGGTGAAGTACTTGAAGAAGGTGCCGGTCTGCGCCCAGCCATAGACCACGCGCGGGGTAGCGTTCATGTAGATGTTGCCGCAGCCGCTGGGCGAGATCACCGCGTCGGCCACCACCAGATAGGCCAGCCAGCCCACACCCAGGGCCAGGGCGATGTCGCGATAGGGCAGGGCCAGTTCCTTGGTCACCGCGGCCCAGCCGTTGCTCAGCATTTCGGTCGGCACGCTGCCGAGGAAGGCCAGTTGCAGCAGGGCGTAGATCGCGGTGGACAGCAGTACCGAGAGGATCAGCGCGATGGGGATGGTGCGTTGCGGGTTCTTCACCTCGCTGGCCACCGAAATGATCGGCGTCAGGCCCAGGTAGGCGAAGATGATGCCACCGGCCGATACCGCCATTTCAACGCCGGACAGACCGAACGGGGCAAAGCCCTGGACCTCGAAGTTTTCCGGCTTGAAGAAGGTGAACAGCACGCCGATGACCAGCAGCGGCACGATGAACTTGAACACGCTGACCAGGTTGTTGGCCTTGGCGAAGGTTTTAACGCTGCGGTAGTTAAGGAAGAAAAACAGCCCCAGCAGGGCGAACTGCACCAGCCAGCCAAGCACGGTCGGGTCGCTGGAGCCGGCCTTGGTCAGCCCGGGGAACCAGGCGGCGGCGTATTGGCGCGAGGCGACCACTTCGATGGCGATCAGGCTGGAAAAGGCGATCAGGGTGATGAAGCCCATCAAGTAGCCCAGCAGCGGGCCATGGGAGTAAACCGGGTAGCGCACCACGCCCCCGGCGCGCGGCAGGGCAGCACCCAGTTCGCAATAGACGATGCCCAGCAACAGCACGGCGAAGCCGCCAAGGAACCAGGACAGGATGCCGGCCGGGCCGGCGATGGCCGAGACGTGGCTGGCGGCGAACAGCCAGCCGGAGCCGAAGATGGCACCTAGGCCGATGAAGGTGAGGTCCAGCAATGACAACTGTTTTTTGAATTTGCCTGACATGGGTTCGCCTTTTTGTTGGTTATTGGATAGGCAGGTCTGATGTCACGAGATGCGGCTTTTTGGGCCGCGCTCTTGTAGGACTTGGGGCGGCTTGCGTGGGGCATAGAGTGGACCGATCGGGGCGGCGGTTCTTGATGGTTTTCTGCAGGGGGGATGACGAAATCGGCACAGTTGCAAAAAAGCAGTAGCTAGGTGCAGGGGGGTGGAATACGCTCTAGGCCATACTGGGCAAGGGTTTGAGAGATGCAGTGCTGGTGCCTGGCTCTTCGCAGCACAAGGCTGCTCCTACAGAGTCCGCACAAGTCTCGAAGGCATCGCGCCCCTTGTAGGAGCAGCCTTGCGCTGCGAAGAGGCAGGCACAGCCAACAGAGAACCGACAGATGATCGACACCCCCCTGGCAACCCTGTACCAGTCCCTCGACCAGCACCGCCCCGCCAACCTCGAGGCCCTGCTCGCTGGTGTGTCCCTGCTGCTGCCGATCCTCGACGCCATCCCCAACGCCGCGATCTTCATCAAGGACCCGGCCGCCCGCTATGTGCTGGCCAACAACACCCTGGTCCAGCGCTGTGGCCTCAAGCGCCTGCAACCGCTGCTGGGCAAGACCAGCGCCGAAGTGTTCCCGGCACAGCTGGGCCCCGGCTACACCGAGCAGGACTGTCGCGTTCTCAAGGAAGGCCTGGTGCTGGAAGACCAGCTGGAGCTGCACCTGTACGGCAGCCGCGAGCCTGGCTGGTGCCTGACCCACAAGCGCCCGCTGTACAACCAGGCCGGCGAGATCATCGGCCTGGTCGGCATCTCGGTCGACTTGCAGTCAGCCGCCGACAGCCACCCCGCCTACCAGCGCCTGGCGGCGGTGGACGAGCATATCCGGCGGCATTTCCACCAGCCGATCAGCATGGGCGAGCTGACCCGTATCGCTGGCATTTCCGTGGCCCAGCTGGAGCGCTACTGCAAGCGTGTGTTCCACCTCACGCCACGGCAGATGATCCACAAGGCACGCCTGGAGCACGCCCACCGTTTGCTGCATTCGGAACTGCCGATCACTGAAGTGGCGATGTGCTGCGGCTATACCGACCACAGCGCCTTCAGCCGCCAGTTCAAGCAACTGACCGGCTTCACCCCGCGCCAGTACCGCCAGGCAACCAGCGCTCAGTTGGCCTGAAACAGCGCCCGCGCCTCATCGAAGCACTGCTCGGCAATTGCCGAACGCGGTTCGCTGCGGCGCAGCAGTAGGCCGACCGGGCTGTGGATGGCGGCGTCGGCCACCGGCAGGATGCGCAGGTGCTCGCTCAGGTCTTCCAGGCCGCAGTCCAGCGGCATGACCGCACAGCACATGCCGGTGTTGATGGCTTGGATCAGCTGGAAGCTCGAGTCGCTTTCCAGTACCGCATTCGGCTCCAGGCCACGGCTGCGAAAACTCAGGTCCAGCGACTGGCGGTAGTGCATGCCTTTGCTCAGCAGGCCCAGCGGAATGTCGCCCAGCTCGTCCCAGCGCAGGGTGTCGCTGGCGAACTGGTAGTGCCGGGTATCGTGCAGCAGGCCCATGGTGGTGGTGCCCAGTTCGATCACTTCGAAGAAGCTGGTGTTGACCTGGTCCAGGTAGCAGATGCCCAGGTCGAGCTGGTTGCGGCTGAGCCCGTCGATCACCTGTTCCGAGCTGAGCGAGCTGATCTGGAAGTGCAGTTCGGGGTATTTTTCACGCAGCGGCAGCAGCAGGTGCATGGGGTTGAAGCTGGCCAGCGGCACCGTGCCCAGGCGCAGGCTGCCGACCACCTGGCCGCGGCAACTGGCGGCTTCGGCCTGCAAGCCATCGTGCGCGGCGAGCAGGGTACGGGCCCAGGCCAGGATTCGCTCGCCCGCTTCGGTGAAACCTTCGAAGCGCTGGCCGCGCTTGACCAGTACCAGGTCCAGCTCGTCCTCCAGGTTGCGCAGGCGCATGGACAGCGTCGGCTGGGTGATATGGCACAGCGCCGCCGCCTGGCCGAAGTGGCGGGTCTGGTCGAGGGCGATGAGGAATTTGAGCTGCTTGATGTCCATGGAGGTGCCTGGTATCGGGTTATGCAGACCTTAACCCACGTCTGCGATAGATGTCATTGATGAGTCGGTACGCCATATCGATTGGACGCCCCCGGGCCATGCCTCTAGCGTGGCGGCAATGCCACTCGAGGAGCCCCACCGTGCGCGTCCAACCCGATGCGGTCTTCGTACCGCTCAACATCGCCGTGCTGACAGTCAGCGATACCCGTACCTACGACAACGACACTTCCGGTGAGCTGCTGGCCAGCCGCTCGGTGGAGATCGGCCACCGCCTGGTGGCGCGGGCGTTGCTCAAGGACGACCTTTACAAGATCCGCGCCCAGGTCGCCACCTGGATTGCCGACGAACAGGTGCAGGTGGTGCTGATCACCGGCGGTACCGGTTTTACCGGGCGTGACAGCACGCCGGAAGCGGTCGAGTGCCTGCTGGACAAGCGCATCGATGGCTTTGGCGAACTGTTCCGGGCCCTGTCGATTCTCGATATCGGCACCTCGACCGTGCAGAGCCGGGCGCTGGCCGGGCTGTCCAACCGCACGTTGGTGTGCTGCCTGCCGGGCTCCACCGGGGCCTGCCGTACGGCGTGGGAGGGCATCCTGGCGGAGCAGCTGGATGCGCGGCACCGGCCGTGCAACTTCGTCAAGCACCTGAAGCCGATCGAGGCCTGTGCAAGCCGGGGCTGATCTTTCGTCTGTCCTGGCCTCTTCGCGGGTAAACCCGCTCCCACAGGTATCGCGCAGGGTTCGAAACCTGTGGGGCCCTGTAGGAGCGGGTTTACCCGCGAAAGGGCCGGCACAGGCCACTGCATTCAGTCAGCTCAATACATGGTCCACAGGCAACAACGCCGGCGGTAGCTGTTGTTCCCCCAACCCCGCCAGCACATCGCGCTCCACGGTCCGCACCATGGCATCGGTCGGCAGGTCGTTCTCATCGCGCCCGAACGGGTCTTCCAGTTCGTTGCCAATCGCATCCAGCCCGAAGAACGTGTACCCCACGATGGTGGTGAACAGCGGCGCCAGCCAGCCCAGCGGCTCGGCCAGGGCAAACGGCAGCAACAGGCAGAAGATGTAGATGGTGCGGTGCAGCAACAGCGTGTAGGGGAACGGCAACGGCGTGCCCTTGATCCGCTCGCAGGTAGCCTGCACTTCGGTCAGCCCCACCAGCCGCTGCTCCAGCAGGCTGTAGCGCCAGTCACTGATCTGCTGCTGTGTTGCCAGCCGCGAGCAGTGCCCGCCGATTTCGCGCAGGATGGCGTCGCACACGTTGTGCGGGCTGATCGCATCGGGCCGGGCCAGCCAGGGCCGGGCGGCGGCCAGTTCGTCCTCGCTGCGCAGCCGAGCATTCAGCGCATGGGCAAAGCCGCACAGGCTGCGCAACAGTTCGGCACGCAGGGTTTCGTCGGTAATCACCAGGCTTTCGCGCACGAACGAACGGGTTTCGATGATCAGCTTGCCCCAGGCCTTGCGCCCCTCCCACCAGCGGTCATAGCAGGCGTTGTTGCGAAAACTCATGAAAATCGACAGTGACAGGCCCAGCAAGGTGAACGGGGTGGCGCTGACCGGGTAGAAAAACGCCGGGAAATGCCGCTCGACCAACACGATCAGCGCGGCCAGCAGGGTGATCGTCAGGCAACGCAGGGCGATGCGCTTGACGATCGAACCCTTGAGGGTGAACAGCACACGCAGCACATCGGGGGTGGGGTGGACGATCATGGAAATCCAGAGACGGCTGCCTAGCCGCCGGTCATGTTCATGAAACGCAGGATCTGCACGTCGCCACCGACTTCGAAATGATGGCGGTAGGGCTTGAGGTGCAAGGAATCACGAATGGCCTTTTCCAGGCGTTCGGGGTTGCCGGGGTGGGCGCGCAGAACCTGCTTCAGGTCCACCGAGTGTTCATTGCCCAGGCACAGCAGCAGGCGGCCTTCGACGGTGAGTCGCACGCGGTTGCAGGTGGCGCAGAAGTTGTGGCTGTGTGGCGAAATGAAGCCGACCCGAGTATTGGCGGCTTCGGCCAGGCGCCAGTAGCGGGCGGGGCCCTGGGACGACTCGGTCGATTCGACCAATGTGAACTGCTCGGCCAGCAGCGCACGTACTTCGTCACTGGAGCAGAACGACTCGCCGCGTTCATGTTCGCTGATCACGCCCAAGGGCATTTCTTCGATGAAGGTGATGTCCAGTTCGCGGTCGATGGCAAAGCGCACCAGGTCGACCAGTTCGTGGTCGTTGCGGCCTTTGAGGACTACGCAGTTGAGCTTGGTGCGCTTGAAACCGGCCTGGCGGGCGGCGTCGATGCCGGCGATCACCTGGTGCAGGTCGCCGGTGCGGGTCAGTTGCTTGAAGCGCTCGGCGTCCAGGCTGTCGAGGCTGATGTTCAGGCGCGTGACACCTGCGTCGAACAGCGGCTGGGCCAGGCGCCCGAGTTGCGAGCCGTTGCTGGTCAGGCACAACTCGCGCAGGCCGGGCAGGGCGGCGATGCGCCCGCACAGGTCGACGATGCCCTGGCGCACCAGCGGCTCGCCGCCGGTCAGGCGGATCTTGCGGGTGCCAAGGGCGACGAAGCGCTCGGCCACCTGGAGCAGTTCCTCGAGGCTGAGGATTTGTTGGCGCGGCAGGAACTGCATGTCCTCGGCCATGCAGTACACGCAACGGAAGTCGCAGCGGTCGGTGACCGACATCCGCAGGTAGTCGATTTTCCGGTTGAAGCCGTCGATCAGGGCCCGGCTGTTCTGTTCCACGTTCGCGCTCGAATGGGTAGGGACTCAATCCAAGCTATAACTTGGGCGCAGGGCCGTCAAATTGCTTTGTCCGACCGATTGATCGATGGCCTCTATCACTTGGCGCAGCATCTTCAGCGTCTATGAGATCGAGCGCCGCCCGCGCGGCGCTTCGCGGCACAAGGCCGCTCCCACATTTGTTTCGGGCCAGTCACTCCTGTGGTTTCACCTCTGTCCGCCTTGTTTGTTCCATTCGATATCGAACGGTACGCCACTGCACCCCATCAATCTCCAGCCATGCACCAAAGCTGCAACCCACCTGTCACAGGAATAACTGGCCCGAAACAAATGTGGGAGCGGCCTTGTGCCGCGAAGCGCCGCGCGGGCGGCGCTCGATCTCATAGGCGCTGAAGATTCTGTGGCAAGCACCTGGCAGCCCCAACACATCTCCAGAAAATACCCATGATCGAAACCGCCTATCACCCCGTAAGATCTTTCGATTGGACGGCTCTACCCCACGCTCCATAGGCTGAAAAAAAGCATCGAAGCGTGAGGATTCACCGCATGAGCCAGGACCAACATATCAGGGACTACAAAGGCGCCGCCGCCGGCTGGGGGGCGCTCAAGAGCGTGACCAAGAGCTGGCTGGGCAGCGACAATGCCTTCAAGAACCTGCGGGCCATGCTCAAGACCAACCAGAACGGCGGCTTCGACTGCCCCGGCTGCGCCTGGGGCGAGTCGCCGGAAAACGACATGGTCAAGTTCTGCGAGAACGGCGCCAAGGCAGTCAACTGGGAAGCTACCGGCCGCTCGGTGGACCCGGCGTTCTTCGCCAGGTACAGCGTCAGTGCGCTGGCCGAGCAGACCGACTACTGGCTGGAGTACCAGGGCCGCCTGACCCACCCGATGCGCTACGACGCGGCCACCGACCACTATGTGGAAACCAGCTGGGAAGAAGCCTTTGCGCTGGTTGCCCAACACTTGCGCGCACTCGAATCGCCTGACCAGGCCGAGTTCTACACCTCGGGCCGGGCCAGCAACGAGGCGGCGTTCCTCTACCAGCTGTTCGTCCGCGCCTACGGCACCAACAACTTCCCCGACTGCTCGAACATGTGCCATGAAGCCAGCGGCGTGGGCATGTCGGAAACCCTCGGCGTGGGCAAGGGCACCGTGGTGTTCCACGATCTGGAACTGGCCGATGCCATCTTCGTCATCGGCCAGAACCCCGGCACCAACCACCCGCGCATGCTCGAACCGCTGCGTGAAGCGGTGAAGCGTGGTGCCCAGGTGGTCTGCTTCAACCCGCTCAAGGAGCGCGGCCTGGAGCGCTTCCAGCACCCGCAGCACCCGTTCGAGATGCTCAGCAATGGCTCCGAACCAACCAACACGGCCTACTTCCGCCCGGCCTTGGGCGGCGACATGGCAGTGATGCGCGGCATTGCCAAGTACCTGCTGCAGTGGGAGCGCGAAGCCCAGGCCAATGGCGAACCGGCAGTGTTCGACCATGCCTTCATCGCCGAGCACACCAGTGGCATCGACGCATACCTGGAAACCGTGGATGCCACGCCCTGGGCGCACATCGTCGAGCAATCGGGCCTGACCCAGGCCGAGATCGAACTGGCCGCGCGCATGTACCGCAAGGCCGAACGGGTGATCATGTGCTGGGCCATGGGCGTCACCCAGCACCGCCACTCGGTGCCGACCGTTCAGGAAATCGTCAACCTGCAGCTGCTGCGCGGCAACGTCGGCAAGCCCGGCGCCGGCCTGTCACCGGTGCGTGGCCACAGCAACGTGCAGGGCGACCGCACCATGGGCATCGACGAGAAGCCCGGGTCGGCGCTGCTCGATGCCATCGAAAAACGCTTCCAGTTCCGCGTGCCGCGTGCCCACGGGCACAACGCGGTGCTGGCGATCAAGGCCATGGAAGAGGGGCGGGCCAAGGTGTTCATCGGCCTGGGTGGCAACTTTGCCCAGGCCACGCCGGATACGCCGCGCACCCATGCGGCCATGCGTAATTGCGCGCTGACCGTGCAGATTTCCACCAAGCTCAACCGCTCGCACCTGGTCACCGGCCGCGATGCGTTGATCCTGCCGTGCCTGGGCCGTACCGAAATCGACATGCAGGCCAGCGGGCCGCAAGGCGTGACCGTGGAGGACACCTTCAGCATGGTGCACATCTCCCACGGCCAGCTGCGCCCGCGCTCGCCGCACCTGCGCTCGGAGCCGTGGATCATCGCCGGCATGGCCCAGGCGACCCTGGGCAAGCAGCCGATCGACTGGGAATACGCTGTTGCCGACTACGGCCGCATCCGCAGCATGATTGCCGATGTGATCCCCGGCTTTGCCGCTTTCAACGAGCGCCTGCAGCACCCGGGCGGCTTCCACCTGGGCAACAATGCCGCCGACCGTACCTGGCGCACGGCCACAGGCAAGGCGCGCTTCAGCCCGCACCGGCTGCCGGAGCAACTGGTGAATGCCAAGGTGCTGGCGCGCGGTGACAAGCCCGACCTGATCTTGCAGACCCTGCGTTCGCATGATCAGTACAACACCACCCTGTATGGCCTGGACGACCGTTATCGCGGGGTGTTCGGCCTGCGTGAAGTGGTGTTCGTCAACGAGGCGGACATCCGCCGTATGGGCTTCGAGCCGGGCGAGCATGTGGACCTGGTGTCGCTGTGGGAAGATGGCGTGGAGCGGCGGGTCTCGGGCTTTCGCCTGGTGGCTTATGACGTGCCCGAGGGGCAGGCGGCGGCCTATTACCCAGAGACCAACCCGCTGGTGCCGCTGGAAAGCTATGGCGAGGGGACCTATACCCCGACCTCGAAGTTCGTGGCGATCAAGGTCGAGAAAGCCAAGGCCGGGAACCGGATTGCGGCGGTGCTGGCCGCGGATTGACAGGTAGCCTGCAAGGGCCCTATCGCCGGCAAGCCAGCTCCCACAGGGACCGCACAGATTTCAGAACCTGTGACGTACCTGTGGGAGCTGGCTTGCCGGCGATAGGGCCGGTACTGCCATACAGGAATCAGGAACGGTTCACCGGGTAAGCCGTGGTGTACTTCATCTGCTCCATGGCAAAACTGGAAGTGATGTTCGACAGCCCATCAGTACTGGTGATCAGCTTTTTATAAAACCGGTCATACGCCGCAATATCTCCCACCACCACCCGCAGCATGTAATCCCAGTCCCCCGACATGCGGTAGAACTCCATCACTTCCTCGAACCCGGTCACGGTCGCGGCAAACTGCTCCAGCCAGGCGCTGTCGTGGCGCTGGGTCTTGAGCTGGACGAACACCGTCAGCCCCAACCCCAGCCGTTCCGGGTCTAGCAGGGCGACACGGCCGACAATGTAGCCGTCTTCCTCCAGGCGCTTGACCCGCTTCCAGCACGGCGTGCTAGACAGGTTTACGGCCTCGGCCAGGTCCTTGAGCGAGATCGAGGCGTCGCGCTGAAGCAGGGTGAGAATGTGCTGGTCGAAGCTGTCCATATCGCGCGTGGGCCGTGGAGAAAAATATTTCACAGATTACCCCAAGGCCAGAAGATTTGGGTTGTGCGATAGTTGCAGCTTTCACTCTGCCAATGGGCCTGACCATGTCCGACAAGCCGCGCAATTTCGCCACCCGTACCATTCACGCCGGTGAGCAGTTCAGCGTCGCCGATAACGCTATTTTCCCGGCGATCGTCACCGCCAGCTCGTTCACCAAGCGCAGCCTCGACGACAAGCCGGAATACTCCTACAGCCGTGTCGGCAACCCCACCCGGCATGCCTATGAAACCTGTGTCGCCGCCCTGGAAGAGGGCGTTGGCGCGGTCGCCTGCGCCTCGGGTGTGAACGCCACCGCCACCGTGCTGGAGTTGCTGCCCAAGGATGCCCACGTGGTGGTGATGAACGGCGTGTACGGCGGCACCTTCCGCATCATGGAAGACTACCGCAGCCGCACCTCGGGCCTGACCACCACCTACGTCGACCTGAACGACCTCGAGGCGGTGGCCGCCGCCATCAAGCCGGAAACCCAGCTGATCTGGATCGAATCGCCGACCAACCCGTTGCTGCACCTGGTCGACATCAAGGCGGTGTGCGACCTGGCCAAGTCGCGGGGCATCCTCACCTGCATCGACAACACCTTCTGCTCGCCGTGGAACCAGCGCCCGATCACTCTGGGCGTGGACCTGGTGATGCACTCGGCCAGCAAGTACATCGGCGGCCACTCCGACCTCACCGGTGGCGTGGTGGTAGCTGCCAATGATGCGCTGTTGGCGCGCCTGCGCCGCATCAGCATGGCGATTGGCGCGGTGCAGGGGCCGTTCGACTGCTACCTGGCCCTGCGCGGTCTGAAGACCCTGGATGTGCGCATGGAGCGCCAGTGTGCCAATGCCCTGCAGGTGGCGCGCTTCCTCGAAAGCCACGCGCAGATCGAGCAGGTGTATTACCCGGGGCTGGAGAGCCACCCGCAGCATGAGCTGTGCAAACGGCAGATGCGCAGTGGCGGGGCGGTGGTGGCGATGAAGGTCAAGGGCGACCGCGCCGCGCTCAACCGCCTGGTGGAGGCGCTGCAGATCTTCGTGCTGGCCGACTCGCTGGGCGGGGTGGAAAGCATGATCAACCACTCCTGGAGCATGTCGCACTGCTCGCTGAGCCCGGAGCAGAAGGGCGTGATGGGGATCAGCGAGAACCTGCTGCGGTTGTCGGTGGGGATCGAGGATTACCGCGACCTGGTCGAGGACCTGGATGGGGCGTTGAAGGCTGCGGCTGGTATGTGAGGGCTGCTGGCCTCTTCGCGGGTAAACCCGCTCCCACAGGGGCTCCGCTGCCTTCAGGTCTGGCGCTGTACCTGTGGGAGCGGGTTCACCCGCGAAGAGGCCGGTGGATTCAATGAATTCCTGTCAGGATTTGGGCGGATGAATGATCCGTTCGATCTTGTCCTTGATCAGCAACCGCTCCTTGCGCAGGCGGTTGACGGCTTCGTCGTTGGTGCCGTTGCCTTCGGCGGCGACCACCTCTTTGTCTTTGGCGTTGTATTCCTTGTGCAGTGAGTGCAGCGTCTGGTCCTTGTCCATGAGCGCCTGGAATGCATCAGCGGTAACGTGCAGGTCAGCGAGCAGATCATGCGGAACTGGCATTTCTTCACCTCTGTCGGGGGTTGGCGGATGGTTCTGACCTTTGAGGATAGTCGTCTTTGCGCAGGTAGGGGACTGGGGTAGGCTGTCGCATCTCCCCGTGACCCGGAACCTGCGCCATGCCTCACCTGAACCTGGAATACAGCGACAACCTGCGCGAGCTGAATGTCGATACCCTGCTGCTGCGCCTGAACCATGCCCTGGTCGGCAGTGGCCAGTTCGCCGACGAGGCCGACATCAAGAGCCGCGCCCAGGCCTTCGGCCAGTTTCGCGTGGGCACCGCGCCCGGCGAGCGTGCCTTTGCCCATGTGCGCCTGGCCATCCTCAGCGGGCGCTCGCCCGAGGTGAAGACGCAATTGTCCGCCAGCCTGCTGGATGTGCTGCGAGAGGCCATCCCCGAGCAACCGGGGCTGGACATCCAGCTGTGCGTGGAAGTGCTGGACATCGACCGCGAGCCGTATGCCAAGGAACGCCTGCCAAGCTGAACAAGCGCTGAGTGAACTTCTTTTAATGTAGAAAAGGCGCCTGCTCACGAATTTGTTGGCGTCTTTTTCACAAAATATTGATGGCACGCTTTCTAGAGTTCAGCCAAGTTTCCCGGTGCCGCGCAGGCCCTCGGGCTGATAATCACTCTTGATTGCGAACACTGATGCTCAACTTCAAATCCCTGCGGACTGAATGGGTCACGCTGCTGGCCAGCCTTTACCTGCTGATCGGCTTCAATGTCTTCCTTTGGCAGCATCTTGAACAGGTCGTGCCGCCCGGTTTGCCGGGGCTTTGGCTGAGCCTGGCGTTTGCCGTGCTGATGCTGTTCGCGTTCAACCTGATCCTCACGTTGTTCGCCTTCCGTTATGTATTGAAGCCAATACTTGTCGTGTTGTTCATGAGTGGCGCGGGTGTGGCTTACTTCATGAACCAGTACGGCGTACTTATTGATGCGGGCATGTTCCGCAATATCGCGGAAACCAACGTGGCGGAAGTGCGTGACCTGCTTTCGTTGAAGTTTGCCTTGTATATCCTGGGCCTCGGTGTAGTGCCTTCGGTGCTGTTGTGGAAGGCGCCGATCGCCTATCGCGCCTGGCACCGTGAACTGCTCGGCAAGCTGGTGGTTGGCGGTGCCTGCGTGGTGGCCCTGGGCTCGGTGGCACTGGTCAACTACCAGGGCCTGTCGTCGCTGTTTCGCAACCACCACGAACTGCGCCTGATGCTCACCCCCAGCAACATCGTGGGTGCCTCCATTGGTTATGTCAGCGAGCGTGTCGGTACCGCATCGCGGCCCTTCCAGCATTATGGCGAAGATGCCAGGCGTGATGCCGCCTGGCAAAAGCACGAACGCAAGTCGCTGACCGTGCTGGTGGTGGGCGAAAGTGCGCGGGCAGACCACTTCGGCGTGCTCGGCTACAACCGCGATACCACACCGAACCTTGCCAGGGAACAGGGCCTGCTGGCGTTCTCCGATGTGCACTCCTGCGGCACGGAAACCGCCGTTTCGGTGCCGTGCATGTTCTCTGGCATGAAGCGCAAGGACTACGATGCCCGCGTGGCGAAGAACCGCGAAGGGTTGCTGGACATCCTCCAGCGTACCGGCCTGGCGGTGCAGTGGCGTGACAACCAGTCGGGCTGCAAGGGTACCTGCGACCGCGTGCAGTTCATCGATGTCAGCAAGCTCCAGGACCCGCAGTTGTGCGCTGATGGTGAATGCCATGACCAGATCCTGCTGCAGGGCCTGGGTGAGCTGATCGACAACCTCGACAAGGACACCGTGCTGGTGCTGCACCAGATGGGCAGCCACGGGCCTGAATACTTCAAGCGCTACCCCGGCGCCGACCAGCGCTTTGCCCCGGTGTGCCAGAGCAACGCGCTGGACCAGTGCAGCGAGCAGGAAATCGTCAACGGCTACGACAACACCCTGGCCTATACCGACAAGGTGCTGGCCTCGCTGATCGACACCCTGCGCAGCAAGCAGGACAAGGTCGACACGGCGATGATCTACCTGTCCGACCATGGCGAGTCGCTGGGTGAGTACAACCTGTTCCTGCACGGCACGCCTTACGCCATCGCCCCCGAGCAGCAGAAGCACGTGCCGTTGCTGACCTGGTTCTCCGACAGCTACAAGGAGGACTTCGGCGTCGACACCGACTGCCTGGCCAAGCTCAGCGATGCGCCGCTGTCGCAGGACAACCTGTTCCACTCGATGCTCGGCCTGTTGCAGGTGCGTACCGAGGTCTACCAGCAATCGCTGGACATGTTCGCCAGCTGCCGGCCGTGGCTGGCGGCCAAGCGCTGAGTCTGACTGCACACGGGCACTGTAGGAGCAGCCTTGTGCTGCGAAGGGGCCGGTACAGCCAATACAGCACCATGATCAGTGCACCGGCTCTTTCGCAGCACAAGGCTGCTCCTACAAAAAGGCGCCGGTGCAGCACCGTTTATCTATTCCAGGGATGGCGCAGGTTTCACCAGCAGTGCCCGCGCCGTATATACTGCGCGCCAATGTTAGTGGGAGAGCCTCGTGGCCATCGAAATACACTGGATCCGTGACGACCAGAGCCTGGCCGAACACTGCCGCGACTGGCACCAGCTGCCCTTTGTCGCCGTCGATACCGAATTCATGCGGGTCGACACCTTCTACCCGAAAGCCGGGCTGATCCAGATCGGCGATGGCCAGCGTGCCTTCCTGATCGACCCGTTGCTGATCGGCAACTGGCAACCCCTGGCCGAACTGCTGGATGACAGCGGTGTGGTCAAGGTGCTGCACGCCTGCAGCGAAGACCTCGAAGTGCTGTTGCGCCTGACCGGCAAGCTGCCACAGCCGCTGTTCGACACCCAATTGGCCGCCGGCTACCTGAACCTGGGCTTCTCCATGGGCTATTCGCGCCTGGTGCAGGATGTGCTGGGTATCGACCTGCCCAAGGGCGAAACCCGCTCCGACTGGCTGCAGCGCCCGCTCTCGGAAACCCAGGTCAGCTATGCCGCCGAGGATGCCGTGCACTTGGCCGAGCTGTTCACCGTGTTGCGCCCGCGCCTGAGTGACGACAAGTACGCCTGGGTGCTGGAGGACGGGGCCGAGCTGGTGGCCGCATTGCGCCGCGAGGTCGAGCCCGAAAGCCTGTACCGCGACGTCAAGCTGGCCTGGAAGCTGGCCCCCCAGCAACTGGCAGTGCTGCGTGAGCTGTGTGCCTGGCGCGAGCGTGAAGCGCGCAACCGCGACGTACCGCGCAATCGCATCCTCAAGGAGCACTCGCTGTGGCCCATGGCCAAGAGCCAGCCGAGCAACCTGTCGGCGCTGGCCAAGATCGACGAGATGCATCCGCGCACCATTCGTCAGGACGGTGAGTTCCTCATCCAGCTGATCAAGCGTGCCGCCAGCCTGCCAGCCGAGCAATGGCCACAGGCCTTGCCCGAGCCTTTGCCGATCGAGGCCGCAGGTATCCTCAAGCAGCTGCGTGCCATCGGCCAGGCCGAAGGTGAGCGCCTGGGCATTGCCCCCGAGCTGATGCTGCGCAAAAAAGCCCTGGAAGCGCTGCTCAAGAGCGGCTACCCCAATGGCCCCTATCAATTGCCCGATTCGCTGCGCGGCTGGCGCCGTGAGCGCATGGGCCAGGCCCTGCTGGACAGCCTCGCAGGCGCCGGAGAGACCCGATGAAACGCATTTGCTCTATCTACAAGAGCCCCCGCAAGAACGAAATGTACCTGTACGTGCTCAAGGCCGACGGCCTGGAGCGCGTGCCCGAAGGCCTGCTGCCGTTCTTCGGCACCCCCGTGCACGCCTTCGATCTGGTGCTGACTCCCGAGCGCAAGCTGGCCCGCGAGGACATCGCCAAGGTGCTGGAAAACCTCGACAACCAGGGTTATCACCTGCAGATGCCGCCGCCGGAAGACGACTACATCGAGCACCTGCCCGAAGAGTTGCTGCGCCGTAACGACCCTGCCTGATCATGCGAGTACTGATTGCTGAGCATGATCATGCTCGATACGCCGAGATTTTGCGTGCAGCCGCGCCTGAGCTGGAAGTCCTGACCAGCGGCGACTCCGCCGAACTGGCACGCCAGGCGCCACAGTGCCCGGTGTGGCTGGGCCAGCCGGACCTGCTGGCAAGCCTGTTGCGCCAAGGCCACAAGCCGGGCTGGATGCAGTCCACCTGGGCCGGTATCACCCCGCTGCTGGCCGAGGGCCTGCCGCGCGACTATCGCCTGACCCGCGCCGTGGGCATCTTTGGCCAGGTGATGGCCGAGTACATGCTCACCTACATGCTCGGCCATGAGCGCGAGGTGCTGTCGCGGCTGGTCAGCCAGGTCGAGCGTCGTTGGGACGACCGCCCGGGGCGGACCCTGGAAGGGCGCAAGGTGCTGATCGTCGGCACTGGCGACATTGGCCAGCGGGTGGCCGAGTTCCTGCAGGCGTTTGGCGTGGTGCTGTATGGCGTTGCCAGCAGCGCCCGCGAGCAGGCGCCGTTCGTCGAGGTAGCGGCGCTGGCCGACCTGCCGCGCATGGTGGGTCAGGTCGACTACGTACTCAACCTGCTGCCGGATACCCCGGCAACCCACGACCTGTATGATGCGGCACTGTTCAAGTGCTTCCAGCCCACGGCGCTGTTCATCAATGCCGGGCGCGGCGCTGCGGTGGTCGACGCTGACCTGGTCGAGGCACTGAAGGAAGGGCACCTGGCGGGGGCGGTGATCGATGTCTGCCGGCAGGAGCCGTTGCCCAGGCAACACCCGTTCTGGACGGCGTGGGGCTTGCTGCTGACCGGGCACAGCTCGGCACCCACCTCGCCGACGGCGATGGTGCGGTTGTTTGTCGAGAATGTGCGGGCGTTCACGGCAGGGCAGGGGTTGCGAGGAGAAGTGGACTTCGCCCGGGGCTATTGATTTTGTAGTGCCTGTACCGGCCTCTTCGCAGCACAAGGCTGCTCCTACAGGTTTTTTTCACTGTGCTGTAGGAGCAGCCTTGTGCTGCGAAAGGGCCGGTACAGCCAATGCAAGGCTTACAGGCTGAAATCACCCTCGGCAGCCAGCTCGCTCAGTGGCTTGCGCGGGCTCGGGACTTCACGCGCCTGCAGCGCTTCGTTCAGGCTGGCCTTGTCGCCCAGCTTGCCGATCGCCACCATGGCATGCAGCACGTAGCCTTCAGGAACCTTAAGCTCCTGCCGCGCCAGTTCCTGGTCGAAACCGGCCATGCCATGGGTATGCCAGCCGCTGATGCTGGCTTGCAGGGCCAGGTGCCCCCAGGCGGAGCCGGTGTCGAAGGTGTGCCACAGCGCCGGTCTTTCTTCCGTGGCGCCCGGGGCGGCGTAGGTGGTCTTGGAAATCACCAGCACCAGCGCCGATGCCTGTTGCGCCCAGCTGCGGTTGGCCGGCACCAGCAGGTTCAGGTAACGCTCCCAGTTCGGCGTGTCACGGCGGGCATAGAGGAAGCGCCAAGGTTGCGAGTTGTTCGCCGACGGCGCCCAGCGTGCAGCTTCGAGGAAGCTCAGCAAGGTTTCTTCGCTGATCGGCTCGGCGGTGAAGGCACGTGGCGACCAGCGGTTGATGAACTGCTCGTTGATGGCGTAATCGGCAATGCGGGGGTTGGCGCTCATGGCGGCTCCTGCAAAAGGGCGGTAAACGCGCACGCTACTGCGTCGCGTCGCGACTGACAAGCGGTCTGGCTTTGCCGAAGGCCAGGCTCTAGACTGGCGCCGCCGCGCGCCGTGGCCCCAAGATGAATGCAGGAAACCCGTGTCATGATCGCTGAAAACGCGCCGTTCTGGCAGCGCAAGACCCTCGAGCAACTCAGCCCGCAAGAATGGGAGTCGCTGTGTGATGGTTGCGGCCTGTGCTGCCTGCAAAAGCTCGAGGACGAGGACGACAACAGCGTCTATTACACGCGTATCGCCTGCAAACTGCTGGATCTTCACACCTGTCAGTGCAGCGATTACCCCAACCGCTTCGCCCAGGTACCTGACTGCATCCAGCTCACCCCGGGCAAGGCCGACCAGTTCAAGTGGCTGCCGAGTACCTGCGGCTACCGCCTGGTCAGTGAGGGCAAGGACCTGCCGGCCTGGCACCACCTGGTCTGCGGTGATCGCCAGCAGGTCCATGAACAGCGCATTTCCCAGTCGGGGCGCATGCTCAGTGAACACGATGTGCACGAAGACGACTGGGAAGACCACCTGATCTTCCGCGCCAGCTGACCACCGGCGCGGCCCGCTGCCACGGGGAAACAAGGAGTTTCTGTATGCGTTGCCAGCTGTTGTTGCTGTTTGGCCTGATGGCCAGTTCGCCGGCCTGGGCGAAAAAGGTCGACCTCGACTATCAGGTGCGCCTGTTACCAGCCAGCGGCCAGGCGGAGGTCCGCCTAACCTTGGCCGAAGGCAGTGCCGTGCGCAGTCTGGATTTCGACCTGGGCAAGGCTGGGGCCTACAGCGGCTTCCAGGCTGATGGCCAATGGCAGTTGCAGGGCCAGCGCGGCGTGTGGCAACCGGCGGCCGGCAAGACCAGCCTCAGCTACCGCGTGCAGCTGGACCAGAAACGCGGCAGCGGCGCCTATTCGTCGCGCATCACCCCGCATTGGGCGCTGTTCCTCGGCGACCAACTGGTGCCGCCTGCGCGCCTCGACCAGCAGGATGGCACCGAACTGGTGGCGCGGCTGGCGTTCGACCTGCCGGAGGGCTGGAAGAGCATTGAGACCTCCTGGCCGCGCATCGGCAAGGACAAGTTCCGCATCGACAACGTTTCGCGCCTGTTCGACCGCCCCACAGGCTGGATGCTCGCCGGCGACCTGGGCAGCCGCCGCGCCCGCCTGGGCGAAACCGAGGTCACCGTGGCCGCACCGGTGGGGCAGGGTATGCGGCGCATGGACAACCTGACCATGCTGACCTTTGTCTGGCCGCAATTGCAGGCGGTTTTCCCGCGCAACCCGCCGAAGCTGCTGTTGGTCGGCGCTCGCGACGGCATGTGGCGTGGGGCGACCGCCGCGCAGGGCTCTTTGTACCTGCACAGTGCCCGGCCGATGGTCAGCGAGAATGGCAGCAGCCCGTTGCTGCGCGAAGTGGTGCAACTGTTTGCGCAGATCCATGGGCGTGATGGCAGTGACTGGCTGGTGGAAAGCCTGAACGACTACTATGCCAGCGAGTTGCTGCGCCGCTCGGGCGGGGTGAGTGACGACCGTTACGAGGCTTGGCAGGCGCGCCTGAGTAAGCAGGGCGCCAAGGTCACCCGGCTCAAGGGCGAGCATGCCACCCCGGCGCAGGTGGCGCGCGGGGTGATGCTGTTGCAAGCGCTGGACAAGGAAATCCGCATCCACACTCAGGCCAAACGCTCGCTGGACGATGTGGCACGCGGGTTGATGCGCCTGCCCAGCGTCAGCACCGAAGACTTCGTGCAGATCAGCGAGAACGTGCTGGGGCGGCGCTCAGAGGTGTTGCAGAGCAAGGCGTTGCGCTAGGCCTCTCTATTGCCAGTGCTGACCCTTTCGCGGGCACGCCCGCTCCCACAGGTGCCGCGCAAGTTTCGAAGAGGTCGGCACAGGCCAGTGATGTTCCGACAGCCATGAGGTCCCTGTGGGAGCGGGCGTGCCCGCGAAAGGGCCGGTACAGGCAGTGCAAAATCAACTGGCCAACGGATCCTTCCCGGTTATCGTCACCCCCCGCGTCGCCGCCTCGGCACTGGCCTTCAACGCCTCCAGTTCCGCAGCACTGCGCTCGATGTCCGAACGCAAGCGGTGATACTCCTGCCGATGCCGCTGCCACCAGGCCTTGGTCGCACAATGCCCGCTGAAGCCCCGAGCCAGTGCCAGGCCGCCAACTGCGATCTGCAACAACCCGACCAGGCCGCCGTGGCGCAGCCCCTTGCTGACCATCAACGCGCCGCCAGCCAGCGAGCTGGCGCGCTCCAGGCCATGAACGTTCTTGTCTTGCGATGTCGCTGCCGAATGGATATCAAGCATGGCAAGGTCTCCGTCTGAAGTGTATGCAGGTGACCTGTTGGCCGCCGCCATCGTTCAGTCGGCTATTTGAACCTGGGCCCCGAACGGGTATTCAGCCCCTTGGCCATGCGGTCATACAGGACCACATTCACCGTCGCTGCGAGGTTCATGCAGCCCTCGGTCGGAATGTAGATGGTCTCTTCGCACCATGCCCGCACATCGGCACTGAGGCTGCCGTCTTCCGGCCCGAAGATGTAGATGGCCCGGTCCGGGTGGGTGTATTCCGGCAATGGCCGCGCGCCCTCCACCAACTCCACGGCCACCGGCGTGCAGCCCAGCGGGATGATGCGCTGCAGGTCATCGATGCCGATCAGCGGGATGTCGTAGTGCACGCGCTTGGTGTCGGTGACGAAGTCACGCGCACGCTCGTAGCGTTTGCCGGTGTAGAACACCGAATTGACACCGTAGCAACCCGCGGCGCGCATCACCGAGCCGACGTTTTCTGCCGACTTGGGGTTGAACAGGCCAATGCAGCTGTATCGTTTGTTTGCCACGTACCGGGGCCCTTCGCGAAAAAAAGCGCGATTATACGGGCTGCCCGGTAGCAGCGGGGTGGTGAATCGATGGTCAGTCTTTCTTCAGCATGCCCGCCAGCCCGGCGAACGGGTTGTGGGTGGCCTTGGCGATGCTCGGGGTGCTGGTGGAGCCTTCGCTGAAGTACTGCTGGTCGGTATAGCGCGAGTGCTCGTTGTCGTGGCAGTACAGGCACAGCAACTCCCAGTTGGAGCCGTCCTGCGGGTTGTTGTCGTGGTTGTGGTCGCGGTGGTGCACGGTCAGCTCGCTCAGGCGCTTGCCGGAGAACTCGCGGGCGCAGCGGCCGCAGACGTGCGGGTACATTTTCAGGGCCTTGTCGCGGTAGCCCATTTCCTTGTCGCGCTTGGCATCGGCCAGGATGCGGTCCAGGCGCGCGGTGGCGGCGGCGGAAGAGGTGGAGCTCATGGTGTTTCCTTTGTTCTGATCAGGCAAATGACGGTTATGCACTGAGTCTAGCGCGCTTGCGGGGCAGGCGGACAGGCGAAAGCTTTGATTTAGGCGTAGCCTGTAGGAAGGTTCCCGACAGGAGGTTGCTGATGTTTCGCGCGATCCTCGTTGTGCTGTTGTTGGCCGGCCTGCCCATGGCCGAAGCTGCCAGCACGCCACCCCGGTTGAGCACGCCGGTGCCCGGTGCACCGGGTACGCCTACGCCTACGCCATATCCGCAGATTACCCCGAGTACGCCGCCCAAGGCCTATGACAGCCAGCCGGGGGCGCCACTGTTACCGCCGATGCCGGTGCCCGGGCCACCGAAGGACCAGCCATTGCCGGGGTTGCGCCAAGACCCGCCGAAGCCGGCGGTGCAGGATGATTGACTGAGAGGGGTGTGTTGGCTGTGCGATCCTGGGGCTGCTTTGCAGCCCATCGCGACACAAGGCCGCTCCCACAGGGATCGCGCAGGATTCAGGGCATGCGCGATCCCTGTGGGAGCGGCCTTGTGTCGCGAAAGGGGCGCAAAGCGCCCCCAGCTTTCTCAAACGATACCTAGCTCGCCGAACACGAACGCGTACTCTAGGGCCACATCCTTGAGCCCCTGATACCGCCCGCTCATCCCGCCATGCCCAGCCCCCATCTCGGTCTTGAGCAGCAGCAGGTTGTCGTCGGTCTTGCGCGTGCGCAGCCGCGCCACCCACTTGGCCGCTTCCCAGTACTGCACGCGGCTGTCGTTGTAGCCCGCCACCACCAGCATCGCCGGGTAGGCCTGTTCCTTCACGTTCTCGTACGGTGCATAGGCCTTGATCCGCTCATACACCTCCGGCTCCTCAGGGTTGCCCCATTCGTCGTACTCGGTCACGGTCAGCGGCAGCTCGGGGTCGAGCATGGTGTTGAGCACGTCGACGAACGGCACTTCGGCAATCGCACAGCGGAACAGCTCGGGGCGCAGGTTGAGCACCGCGCCCATCAGCAGGCCACCGGCGCTGCCGCCACTGATGGCCAGGCGGTCGGCAGCCGTAACACCCTCGGCGATCAGGTGCTCGGCACAGGCGATGAAGTCGCTGAAGGTGTTGTGCTTGTGCTCCTGCTTGCCGGCGCGGTACCAGGCTTCGCCCAGTTCGCCACCACCACGCACATGGGCGATGGCAAAGGCCACGCCGCGCTCCAGCAGGCTCAGGCGCGCGTGCGAGAACCACGGGTCGAGGCTTTCGCCATAGGCGCCGTAGCCATACAGGTACAGCGGCACGGTCCGGCCCAGGTCCTGGCGGCGGCGCACCAGGCTGATCGGCACCCGGGTGCCGTCCGCTGCGGTAGCCCAAAGGCGCTCGCTGACATAGTCGTCGGCATCGAACGGCCCCAGCACCGGGGTTTGCTTGAGCACCGCCTGGGCACCGCTGGCCAGCTCCAGCTGGCGTACCTGGGCCGGGCGGTTGAGTGCTTCGTAGCGCAGGCGCAAGCGTGGGCTGGCGAATTCCAGGCTGTCCTGCACGTACAGGCTGTAGGCCGCGTCGGGCAGTTCGACGCGGTAGGGGGCCAGGCCCTGCGGGCGTACCTCGATGATCGGCAGGCCGCCTTCGCGCAGGCTCAGGGTCAGCCCGCCGGCATTCAGGCTGAGGCCTTCGAGCATGATCGCGTCGCGGTGCGCTACCAGTACCTGCCATTGCTCACGGCTGGGCACTGGTGCGACCGGGGCGTGGTACAGGGCGAAGTTGATGCCGTCCTGGTTGGTGCGGATGAACCAGCGCCACTGGCCGTCGAGCTGGCCGTGGTCGGGGAAGTACTCGTGGCCTTCGACCCGTGGCGCCAGGCAGGTGAACGGAGCCTGCGGTGTCTCTGCATCCAGCACCCAGGCTTCGCTGGTGGTCTTGCTGTTGAGCAGCAGCACCAGCTGGCGTTCGGAGCTGGTGCGGTAGCAGTGCAGGAAGAAGCGCCCGTCGGGCTCCTCGAACACGGTCTGCGCGCCGTCGTTGCCCAGGGTGTGGCGACGCAGGCGCCACGGGCGGTGGGTGTCGTCCAGTTCGGCGAAGAACAGCGTCTGGCTGTCGTTGGCCCAGGTCAGGCTGCCGTCGCAGTCGTCGAAGGGCAGGGTAGTGACGCTGCCACTGGCCAGGTCCTTCACGTACAGGGTGAAGATTTCGTCGCCACTGGTGTCCAGGCTGTAGGCCAGCAGGCGGTGGTCGGGGCTGACGTTGAACGCGCCGAGGGACAGGAAACCGCCATTGGCCAGGGCGTTGGGGTCGAGCAGCAGTTGCTCCTGGCTTTCATCGACCGTGTTGGAGTCGTCGGCCGGGCGCGGGCAGCGGTAGTGACGCGGGTACTCGTCGCCCGCGGTGGTGCGGGTGTAGTACAGGTAGGGGCCCCAGGGCGCTGGCAGCGACAGGTCGGTTTCCAGGATGCGGCCCTTGATCTCTTCGAACAGTTGTTCGCGCAGCGGCGCCTGGTCGGCCAGGCAGGCTTCCTGGTAGGCGTTCTCGGCTTGCAGGTAGGCAAGCACCTCGGGGGTGTCACGCTGTTGCAGCCAGGCGTACGGGTCGGCGGCCTGGGCCTGGCGGGCAATCGGGGGTTGGGGCTTGGTTGGCATTGAGGATCTCTTGATTGGGGGTGCCTGTACCGGCCTCTTCGCGGGCAGCCCGCGAAGAGGCCGGTACAGGCAAACACTGTCTGCGCCCGGAAAAGTGTTTATCATAGGCATCTCTTTGCCTGGCTTGCACGAACACCATGACCGAGAACGACTACACCCTCGCCTGGGGCCTTTACGCCGTTGCCGCCCTGGGCTGCCTGATGGTGGGCTTCAAGCTCACCGGCTGGATGTGGCGCTGGCTGCGCGAACCGCTGCGGGTGGTGCTGGCGGTGCTGCTGCTGACCCCGACCATCGTCGACCCGGTCAAGGACAGCTTCGCCCCGGCGATTGCCATCACCGCCCTCGACGTCGCCTTCAAGGTCGGCAACAACGCCTGGCGCGCGGTTTCCGACTTCGCCATGTACGGCATGGGCGCGTTTTCCCTGTATTTCCTCTTCGTGCTGCTGCGCTTTCCGCTGGAGAAACGCGCCCGCGAGCGCCGCGCGCAGGCCGAGGCCGCTGCCCAGCGCCAGGCTGCCGAAGATGACCAGCTCGGCGCCCAGGCCCCGCTGGCAGCAGAGCGCCGCGACCGTTACCGTGATGCGCCACCCCCTGTCGCCCCAGCCGTCTCCCGCGGCAGCGGCCGGGTCGAGCCCCGTCTGTAAGCGGAGACACGCCTATGTGCGAACTGCTGGGCATGAGTGCCAACGTCCCCACCGATATCGTCTTCAGCTTCACCGGCCTGATGCAGCGCGGCGGTCGTACCGGCCCGCACCGTGACGGCTGGGGCATCGGCTTCTACGAAGGCCGTGGCCTGCGCCTTTTCCAGGACCCGGCTGCCAGCAGCGAGTCGGAAGTGGCCAACCTGGTGCAGCGTTACCCGATCAAGAGCGAAGTGGTCATTGGCCACATACGCCAGGCCAACGTCGGCAAGGTATGCCTGTCCAACACCCACCCGTTCGTGCGAGAGATGTGGGGCCGCAACTGGTGCTTCGCGCACAATGGCCAGCTGGGCGACTTCAAGGGCCAGGCCAGTTTCTACCGGCCGGTGGGCGACACCGACAGCGAGGCGGCCTTCTGCGACCTGCTCAACCGCATCCGCAGCGCCTTCCCCGAGCCCGTTCCGGTGGAACAGCTGCTGCCGGTGCTGGTCGAAGCCTGTGCCGGCTACCGCGGCCAGGGCGTGTTCAACTGCATGCTCAGCGACGGCGACTGGCTGTTCTGCTTCTGTTCGACCAAGCTGGTGCACATTACCCGGCGTGCACCCTTTGGTGCGGCACGGTTGAAGGATGTCGACCTGATCGTCGATTTTCACACCGAAACCACCCCAAACGACGTGGTCACGGTGATCGCCACCGAGGCCTTGACCGAGAACGAGACCTGGCAGCGCTACGAGCCGGGTCAGTGGGCCCTGTGGCGGCACGGCGAGTGCGTGGCGCACGGCCAGAGCTAAGGACGCGGCATGTTCAGAAGTTACCTGCGGTTGCTGCTGTTCACCTTCGGCCTGCTGGCCGGTATCCAGGTCCCGGGGCTGGTGAAGGACTACAGCCAGCGGGTCGAGGCGCACCTGTTCGAATCACGCGAGGCGCTCGACGGCTTCCGGCAGACCGCCGAACGCTTCTTCAATGGTGACCTGCAGGCGCTGCTGCGACATTACCGCAGCAGCGACGACCCAGTGTTCAACAGTGATGCCAACAGCATCGAAAGCCTGATGATCCGCAACGAACTGCTGGAAAACGAATGGCAGGCGCTGCAAGCGCCATGGGCGCAACGTACCTGGCACGTGCTGGTGCAGGCCGACCCGCAGTTGCGTGAAGAAACCCTCAATGGCTACAGCTACCAGATCCTGCTGGTGCCCGAGGCGGTTGGCTGGGGCCTTGGTGCAGGGTTTGTGCTGGCCTTCGTGATCGAGAGCCTGTTGCTGGCGATTGGCTGGGTGATCCTGGGCGGGCGGCGTGGGGCGGTGAAAGAGAGCTGGCGCTGATTTTTGCAGTGCCTGTGCCGGCCCTTTCGCGGGTGAACCCGCTCCCACAGGTACTGCGCAGCCCTCAAGACCTGTGGTGACTCTGTGGGAGCGGGTTTACCCGCGAAGAGGCCAGCACAGGCACTGCAAATCTGTCAGACCAACACAATCCGCTGCCCACCCACATCCCGCGCATACCGCTCCAGCACCTGCCGGCAAACCCCGACCACTTCATCCACCAACGCCACCCCGGTCTGCCAGGCCACTACCAGCTCCAGGCTAGGCGGCGGTTGCAGCCCCTGCAGCAATACCAGCTCACCCCGGCTCAACTCGGCATCCACCAGCGCCGGCGGCAACGCACCAATGCCAAAACCGTCACGCAACAGCCGGGTAATCGCCGCCACCGAGTTCACGCAGTTCAGCCGTGGCGTTTCGGCCCCCGCGCCCTGCAGCAGGCTCAGCACTTCCTGGTGCGGCCGCGAGTTCTTCGAGAAGGTAATGATGCGTTCCCGCCCAAGCTCGGCCAGCGAGGCATAGTCGCGGTGCTGGTGCGAGCCGGCGGCCACCACCCAACCCATGGGGTAGCGCGCCAGGTCCAGGCTGCGGATCGATTGCTCGCGCAGCAGGTCGGTCTGCAGGATCACGTCGAGAAAGCCCTTCTGCAATTGCTCGCGAAGGTTCAGCGCAGTGTCGGCCACCAGTTCGATCTCCACCTGCGGGTAACGCTCGGTCAGCTCCGCCACCAGTGCGCTCATCCAGGTGTGGATCACCGTGTCCATCACCCCGATACGGATGCGTCCGACCTTGGCCCGGTCGCTGTCCAGCGACTGCTTCATGGCCTTGGCGTTTTCCAGCATGCGCTCGGCATATTCCAGCACCTTGCCGCCTTCCGGGGTCAGGCTGACGCCACGTGAGTCGCGCAGCAGCAGCTTCACGCCCAGGTCGGCCTCCAACGCGGCGATGCGGCTGGAAACCGAGGCCTGGGTGGTGAACAGCTTTTCCGCGGTCAGGCGGAAGCTCTTGAGCCGGGCGACCCAGACGAAGGTTTCGAGGAAGCGAAGGTTCATGATCAGTTTTTCTTGTTCCAGACCGGCGGTTTTTCTCGTTGGACGCAAATGGCGCGGCCTCTGAACAATGGCAGCCAGGCCGCGACTCATTGTCGCCCATAAAACAATACCAACAAGCCGAGGCAAGCATGAACCCCACCGGCGTGCAGCAGCAGGTCAGTTCCCCATCTTCGTCCGGGCCTTTCGCCTGGTATCGCGACATCGACTCACAGCAGCGCCGCACCTTCTGGAGCTGCAAGATCGGCTATGGCCTGGACGGCATGGACACGCAGATGCTCAGCTTCGTCATCCCCACGCTGATCATGCTGTGGGGCATCACCACCACCGAAGCCGGGTTGATCCACACCAGCACCTTGATCGCCTCGGCTGTGGGTGGCTGGGTGGCCGGCATTCTCTCCGACCGTATTGGCCGCGTGCGCACCCTGCAACTGACGGTGCTGTGGTTTGCCTTCTTCACCTTCCTCTGCGGCTTCGCCCAGAACTACGAACAACTGCTGATCGCCCGTACCCTGATGGGCTTCGGCTTTGGCGGTGAGTGGACCGCCGGCGCGGTGCTGATCGGCGAGGTGATCCGCGCCCAGGACCGTGGCAAGGCAGTGGGCATGGTGCAGTCCGGCTGGGCCCTTGGCTGGGGCCTCACCGCCATCCTCTACGCGCTGCTGTTCTCCTGGCTGCCGGCAGAGCAGGCCTGGCGCGCGCTGTTCCTGCTGGGCCTGGTACCGGCGATCTTCGTGATCTTCGTCCGCCGCCTGGTCAAGGACCCCGAGGTATATCGCGAGGCCAAGGCGGTGGAAAATGCCGAGGCACCTGCGCAGTTCTACGAAATCTTTGCCCCAGGCATGCTCTGGACCACCGTGCGGGCTTCCCTGCTGACCACCGGCGCACTGGGCGGCTACTACGCCATTACCTCGTGGCTGCCGACCTTCCTCAAGAACGAGCGCGGCCTGAGCGTGCTGGGTACCGGTGGCTATCTGGCCATGGTGATCGTCGGCTCCTATGTCGGCTATGTGGTCAGTGCGTACCTGTCCGACCTGCTGGGGCGCAAGAAAAACTTCATCCTGTTCGCCGTGGGCTCGTTCGTCATCGTACTGCTGTACACGCAAATGCAGGTCAGCGACGGCGTGATGCTGTGGCTGGGCTTCCCGCTGGGCTTCTTCGCCTCGGGTATCTTCAGCGGCATGGGCGCGTTTCTCACCGAACTGTTCCCCACGCGTATCCGTGGTTCGGGGCAGGGCTTCTGCTACAACATCGGCAAGGTCATCGCGGCACTGTTCCCGCTGCTGATCGGCGTGCTCGGCCAGAAAGTACCGCTGGGCCTGGGTATCGGCGTGTTCTCCGCCGTGTCCTACGGGGTGGTGATCGTGGCGGCGCTGAGCCTGCCGGAAACCCGCGGCAAACAGCTGCAGGCGCGTTAAGGTAGGCATATGAACAACGACAACGGAGGCCGTGCAGTGGAACGCCTGCTACTCAATTGCGACATGGGCGAGAGTTTCGGCAGCTGGCGCATGGGCCTGGATGCCGAAGTCATGCCTTACATCGATTGCGCCAACATCGCCTGCGGCTACCACGCCGGCGACCCCGGCATCATGCGCCGCACCGTGGCCCTGGCGCTGGAGCACGGCGTGACCATCGGCGCGCACCCGGCCTACCCGGACCTGGTCGGCTTCGGCCGCCGCTCCATGGCCTGCAGCCCGGAGGAAATCCGCGACCTGCTGCATTACCAGATCGGTGCGCTGGACGGCATCTGCAAAGTGTTGGGCGGCCGCGTGGCCTACGTGAAACCCCATGGTGCGCTGTACAACGACATGATGGCCGACCCGCTCAAGCTGCGCACCGTACTGGAGGCTGTGGCGGCCTATGGCGCAGACCTGCCGCTGATGCTGATGGCCACCGCCGACAACCGCGCCGCCCAGGCCCTGGGAGATGAGATTGGCGTGCCGCTGTGGTTCGAAGTATTCGCCGATCGCGCCTACACCGCCAGCGGCCATCTGGTGTCGCGTCGCCTGCCCGGCGCGGTGCACCACGACCCGGCGCTGGTGGTGGAGCAGGCCGTGCGCCTGGCCCGCGGCGATACGCTCGTCGCGGACGATGGCAGTGCACTGAGGCTTGCAGCCAGTACCCTGTGCGTACACGGTGACAACGACAGCTCGGTGGCGGCTGTGCGGCAGATTCGCCAGGCTCTCGATGCCCTGGAGTCGCGATGAAACCCCGTATTGAAGTCGTGGCCATCGACAGCCTGATGGTGCGCCTGTTCGATGGTATCGACGAGGGCAACATGCCGTGGATGCTTGCCGCCAGCCAGCGCTTGCACGCGACGTTCGGCAAGCACTTGCTGGACCTGGTGCCGTCCTACACCACGCTGATGGTGCAGTTCGACCTGCCACCGGGTGAGGCGAGGGCACTGATCATCCGTGCGCTGGAGGGCTTGCAGCCAGACACGGGCAGCGGTGGCCGCCGCCATGAGATCCCGGTGTGGTACGACGCCAGCGTCGGCCCGGAGCTGCCGGTGTTGGCGGCCCGCAGTGGCTTGAGTGAAGCAGAGGTGGTCCGCTTGCACAGCGAGCGCGAGTACCCGGTGTTCGCCCTGGGTTTCGCCCCCGGTTTCGGCTTCATGGGCCTGGTGGACGAACGCCTGGCCAGCCCGCGCCTTAGCACCCCGCGCAAGCGCGTGGCGGCCGGCAGCGTCGGCATTGCCGAGCGCCAGACGGCGGCCTATCCAGCGGTATCGCCGGGTGGCTGGAACCTGATCGGGCGTACCCCGGTGCGCCTGTTCGACCATGAACGCCAGGGCTACAGCCTGTTGCAACCCGGTGACCGGGTGCGCTTCGTGCCGGTTTCGCGCAGCGACTTCGTGGCGTTGGGCGGTGATGTGGAGGCACAAGCATGAAGCAGTTGAAGATCGAGGCCAGTACTCCGCTGTGCCAATTACAGGATGCTGGGCGTTTTGGCGTACGCCATTTGGGCGTGACCCAGGGCGGGGCGCTGGACTGGGTGGCGATGCACTGGGCCAACTGGCTGCTGGGCAACCCGTTGGCGGCGCCGGTGGTCGAGGTGGCGCTAGGTGGTTTCTGTGTGGTCGCCGAGCAGGATTGTGTGCTGGCCCTGGCCGGTGCCGACCTGGATGCGCGTGTCGATGATCAGCCGCTGGCGCCCTGGCGCAGCTTTGCGTTGGTCAAGGGCCAGCGGTTGACCCTGAAGCAGCCGAAGCAGGGCGTGCGAGCGTATCTGGCGGCGCCTGGCGGGTTCCTCGGCGAGGATGTGCTGGGCAGTTGTGCCACCGTTGTGCGGGAAGAACTTGGCGGTATCGATGGTCAGGGTTCTGCGCTTGGCAAAGGCCAGGTTCTGGCATTCTCAGGCACTTCGCCGACCCTGCGTGAGGTACCCGAAGCGCTGCGGCCACAGTACCCACAAAAGCCTGTACTTGACCTGGTGATCGGCGCACAGATCGGTGACTTCAGCGGTACCAGCCTGTTCGAGGCGTTCAACCGCGAGTGGACGCTGGACAGCCGTGCCGACCGCATGGGCATCCGCCTGCTGGGGCCGCAGCTGGTCTACCAGGGCGCGCCGATGATTTCCGAGGGGATTCCGCTCGGGGCGGTACAGGTACCGCCGGATGGGCAGCCGATCGTGTTGCTCAATGACCGGCAGACCATTGGCGGCTATCCGCGGCTGGGGGCATTGACGCCGTTGGCGCTGGCGCAACTGGCGCAGTGCATGCCGGGGGCGGTGGTGCGGTTCCGGGCGGTGGTGCAGGATGAGGCGTGGCGGGAGCAGCAGGCTTACCTGGACCGTTGGCGATAAGGCAGCCGGCCTCTTCGCGGGTTTACCCGCGAAAGAGCCGGCACTGGCAAAATCACTTGGACAGGTAACGCATCCCTTCCTCCAACCCCTGCAAGGTCAGCGGGTACATCTTGTCTTCGATCAAGTCCCGCACCAGGTGGGTCGATGCGGTGTAGTCCCAGGCCTGCTTCGGGTACGGGTTGATCCAGATGATCTTCCTGAATTTCTCCATGAAACGCTGCATCCACACATAACCGGCTTCTTCGTTCCAGTGCTCCACGCTGCCACCCGGCTGGGTAATCTCGTAGGGCGCCATGGCCGCATCGCCAACGAACACAACCTTGTAGTCATCGCCGTACTTGTGCAGCAGGTCGAAGGTGGAATAGCGCTCCGAGGTGCGGCGCAGGTTGTTTTTCCACACCGACTCGTACACGAAGTTGTGGAAGTAGTAGTACTCCAGGTGCTTGAACTCGGTCTTGCACGCCGAGAACAGTTCTTCGCAGACCTTGACGTGGGCGTCCATCGAGCCACCGATGTCGAACAGCAACAGCAGCTTCACCGCGTTGCGCCGCTCGGGGCGCATCTGGATGTTCAGCAGCCCGGCATCCCGCGCGGTGTGGTCGATGGTGCCGTCGATGTCCAGCTCTTCGGCCGCGCCTTCACGGGCGAACTTGCGCAGCCGGCGCAAGGCCAGCTTGATGTTGCGCGTGCCCAGCTCCACCTGGTCGTCCAGGTTCTTGTATTCGCGCTGGTCCCACACCTTCACCGCCTTGCCCTGGCGCTTGCCGGCCTCGCCCACGCGGATGCCCTCGGGGTTGAAGCCACCGGAGCCGAACGGGCTGGTGCCGCCGGTGCCGATCCACTTGTTGCCGCCGGCGTGACGCTCCTTCTGCTCTTCGAGGCGCTTCTTGAACTCCTCGATCAGCTTGTCCAGGCCACCCAGCGACTGGATCTGCGCGCGTTCCTCGTCGGTCAGCGAACGCTCGAATTCCTTGCGCAGCCAGTCTTCAGGGATCAACGCTTCGATGTGCCGGTCGAGGTTCTCCAGGCCCTTGAAGTAGGCGGCGAAGGCGCGGTCGAACTTGTCGAAGTGGCGCTCGTCCTTCACCAGGATGGCGCGGGCGAGGTAGTAGAACTCGTCCATGTCGGCGAACACCACGCGCTTTTGCAGGGCCTGGTGCAGGTCGAGCAGTTCGCGTACCGACACCGGCACCTTGGCCGCGCGCATTTCATTGAACAGGTTGAGCAGCATGGCCCGGCTCCCGTCAGCGGTTGCCGCGCCGGCTCATGAAGGCCAGGCGCTCGAGCAGTTGTACGTCCTGCTCGTTCTTCACCAGCGCGCCGGCCAGCGGTGGAATGGCCTTGGTCGGGTCGCGTTCGCGCAGCACCGCTTCACCGATGTTGTCGGCCATCAGCAGCTTGAGCCAATCGACCAGTTCGGAGGTGGACGGCTTTTTCTTCAGGCCTGGTACCTTGCGCACGTCGAAGAACACGTCCAGCGCCTCGCTGACCAGCGACTGGCTGATGTTCGGGTAGTGCACGTCGACGATCTGCTGCAGGGTGGCGCGGTCGGGGAAGGCGATGTAGTGGAAGAAGCAGCGGCGCAGGAATGCGTCCGGCAGTTCCTTTTCGTTGTTGGAGGTGATGATGATGATCGGGCGCTGTCTGGCCTTGATGGTCTCGTCGATTTCGTAGACGTAGAACTCCATCTTGTCGAGTTCTTGCAGCAGGTCGTTGGGGAACTCGATGTCGGCCTTGTCGATTTCGTCGATCAGCAGAATGACCCGTTCCTCGGCCTCGAAGGCCTCCCACAGCTTGCCCTTTTTCAGGTAATTGCGCACATCGTGGACCTTGTCCACGCCCAGCTGCGAGTCACGCAGGCGGCTGACCGCGTCGTACTCGTAGAGGCCCTGGTGGGCCTTGGTGGTGGACTTGATGTGCCAGGTGATCAGGCGCGCACCGAACGAGGCCGCCAACTGCTCGGCAAGCATGGTCTTGCCGGTGCCGGGTTCGCCCTTGACCAGCAAGGGGCGTTCGAGGGTGATGGCCGCGTTTACCGCCAGTTTCAGGTCGTCTGTGGCGACGTAGTCGCGGGTGCCTTCGAACTTCATGGGTCTGTCCTCTGAGGGTAGCTTGCTCTGGCCCTATCGCCGGCAAGCCAGCTCCCACAGGTACAGCACAGGTCTTGAGAACTGTGGGGATCCTGTGGGAGCTGGCTTGCCGGCGATAGGGCCGGAACAGGCAGCACATATTTTGATTTGTCACCGACTATAACGCGGGGTTCGCCGACTGGAAACGCAGACCAGGTATTCAGTCCCTGAATGCCCCGTCACTCGATCCTAGTCGGAATCCGGCGCATCACGCTCATACCGCGCATTGAACGCCTCGATGAACCCGTTGCGCAGTATCTGCAGAAACGCCTCGAAGGCGCTGATATCCTGTTTGTGCACGCTGCCGCTGAGCTCTACCCGGGTCGCGAACTGGTTCTTCGGCTGGTTCTTCAATACTGTCTCGGTTGCACCTACCAGCGCTTCCCAGACCGAGCGGAAGAAGCCTTTGTCCTTCTCCTGCACATCCTGCTGCCAGTCGAACACATCCACATCCCGCAACAGTGGCTTGATATACCCGTTCAATCGCCCGTTGGTCGCCTCGGCCTCTATCACCACATCGCCGTGCCCGGCATTGAAATCGAACTTGCCGTAGGCGCTGGCGAAGTCATTGAGCTTGCGCAGCTCGATACCCGTGGCGCGCAGGCGGAACTCGAAGTCGTCGAAATCGCTGAACGGGTCGAAGGTGGCGCGACTTTCCACCTTGGCATCGCCTACGATCAGCGCCGTGCCATCGAAGCTGGCATCACGTCGGCCCTTTTCGTCACGAATGTTGGTGAGGTTGCGAATACTGGCATCGAGCTGAGTGGCCTTGAGGTTGACTGGTGGTTTGGAGTTGAAGTTGCGGAAAGTCAGCACGCCGTTGTCGATGCGAACCTCGTTCAGGGTGATCGGCAGCAGTTTTTCCAGTTGCTGGCGCCAGTCGGTGCCCTGACCGGTCTGCGAGTTCTGTTTGTTGCCGCCATCGACGAAGTTGAGTTCCGGCCGGTCGAATATTACTTCGGCAACCACTGCGCGGTCGTACCAAAGGGCGTGCCAGCTCACCGACAGGTCGATCAGCGGTGCATCGAGAAACGGTACCGGCACCTTGCCGGTGGTCTTGACGATCTTCAGCCCGTTGATCTGGTATGCACCGCGCCACCAGGCCAGGTCCACATCGGCCACCTGGCCACGGTAGTCGCCCATGTCGGCCAGTTTGTCATTGAGGTAGTCGCGCACCAGATAGGGCAGGGCCAGGTGCAGCGCCAGCAACAGCACGATCAGGCTGGCCAGGCCGATCAACGGCCAGCGATAACGGGCTCTCATCGAAGTGTCTCCAACGCAGGATATGCGGTTGACCGCAACGAGTCCGCGTGAGTTCGAACAGGCTTTACGGGCCACCGGTGCGGGCTTACCCTTGAGGTCTTTCCCTGCTTTTTTTCATGCCAAGGACCCCTGCCATGAGCCGTATCTTTGCAGACAACGCCCACTCCATCGGTAACACGCCGCTGGTGCAGATCAACCGCATTGCCCCGCGCGGCGTGACCATCCTGGCCAAGATCGAAGGGCGTAACCCGGGCTATTCGGTCAAATGCCGCATCGGCGCGAACATGGTCTGGGACGCCGAAAGCAGCGGCAAGCTCAAGCCGGGCATGACCATCGTCGAACCGACCTCGGGCAACACCGGCATCGGCCTGGCCTTCGTCGCCGCAGCCCGTGGCTACAAACTGATGCTGACCATGCCCGCATCCATGAGCCTGGAGCGCCGCAAGGTGCTGAAGGCTCTGGGCGCCGAGCTGGTGCTGACCGACCCGGCCAAGGGCATGAAGGGCGCCATCGAGAAGGCCAATGAAATCGTCGCCTCCGACCCGGCCCAGTACTTCCTGCCGGGCCAGTTCGAAAACCCGGCCAACCCGGCGATCCACGAAAAAACCACCGGCCCGGAAATCTGGAACGACACCGACGGCGCGGTCGACGTGCTGGTGGCAGGGGTCGGCACCGGCGGTACCATCACCGGTGTTTCGCGCTACATCAAGCATACGCAGGGCAAGGCGATCCTGTCGGTGGCGGTGGAGCCAGTGGCCTCGCCGCTGATCAGCCAGACCCTGGCCGGCGAAGAGCTCAAGCCCAGCCCGCACAAGATCCAGGGCATCGGCGCCGGCTTCGTACCGAAAAACCTCGACCTGTCGATCGTCGACCAGGTGGAAACGGTGACCGACGAAGAGTCCAAGGCCATGGCCATCCGCCTGATGCAGGAAGAGGGCATCCTCTGTGGCATTTCCTGTGGTGCGGCGATGGCGGCGGCCGTGCGCCTGGCCGAAAAGCCGGAAATGCAGGGTAAGACCATCGTCGTAATTTTGCCGGACTCCGGCGAGCGCTACCTGTCGAGCATGCTGTTCAGCGACATGTTCAGCGAGCAGGAAAACCAGCAGTAATGGCCTTGCCGCTGATCCGGCGCAACGTTTGGCGGCTTGGTTTATTGCAAAATCTTCATGATTGAGTTGCCGCCCAGGCTGTTTTTACCCCGGCGGCATCGGTTTATGATGGCAGGATGATTTATCGGAGAGCAGGGCGAATGGCCCTGTTTCTTCCTCAAGGAGTGAAAGCATGACCTTTTCCTTTGCAGCCAAGGCGGGTGTCTTGCTGGTGTTTTTTGGCAGCGTGCTGTTCGTGCACCTGCGCGGCAAGGCTCGCTTGCCGGTGTTGCGCCAGTTCGTCAACCATTCGGCGCTGTTCGCCCCTTATAACAGCCTGATGTACCTGTTTTCCGGCGTACCGTCCAAACCCTACCTGGACCGTCAGCGCTTCCCCGAACTGGACGTGCTGAAGGACAACTGGCAGGAAATCCGCGAAGAGGCCATGCGCCTGTTCGACGAGGGTTACATCCGCGCCGCGGAGAAGGATAACGACGCCGGCTTCGGTTCGTTCTTCAAGAAAGGCTGGAAGCGCTTTTACCTGAAGTGGTACGACAAACCGTTGCCTTCTGCCGAAACCCTGTGCCCGCGCACCGTCGAGCTGGTCAGCAGCATCCCCAACGTCAAGGGTGCGATGTTCGCCCTGCTGCCCGGCGGCAGCCACCTGAACCCGCACCGCGACCCGTTCGCCGGCTCCCTGCGCTACCACCTGGGCCTGTCCACCCCCAACTCCGATGCTTGCCGCATCTACGTCGATGGCGAGGAATATGCCTGGCGTGACGGTGAGGATGTGATGTTCGATGAAACCTACGTGCACTGGGTCAAGAACGAGACCGACGTTACCCGGGTGATCCTGTTCTGCGACATCGAACGCCCGCTGAGCAGCCCGCTGATGACTCGCATCAACCGCAAGGTCAGCGCCTTCCTCGGCCGTGCCACCGCGCCGCAGAACACTGATGACGAGCGCGTTGGCGGGATCAACCAGGCCTACGCCTGGAGCAAGCGCTTCAGCAACCGGATCAGTAGCCAGGTCAAGCAGTTCAAGCGCGCCAACCCCAAGGCCTACCGCGTGCTGCGGCCGGTGCTGGCGGCGGTGGTGGTGTACCTGTTGTATCACTGGCTGTTCTGATTTCTGCCTGTTGGGGCTGCCTTGCAGCCCATCGCGACACAAGGCCGCTCCTACAGGTGATCGAGTACTCCTGTAGGAGCGGCCTTGTGTCGCGATAGGGGCGCAAAGCGCCCCCGGCGTCCTCTCAGAAAACCACTCAGGCAAGACCTTCCAGCAAACCGTCCGCTCGCACGATATCGACTATCACCTGTTCATCTACCGCGTACACCCCCCGCGATGCTTTCCACACCAGGTTCTTGTCCTGCAAGGCGATGAGCGCTTGCTGCACCCCCGGTACCTCGGCCTTCACTTCGCTCGCATCCACGCCAGCCTGTTCCATCGCTTTGGCGTACAGTGCCAGGGTCGGGGCCTCGAACGGCGCGTAGTCGTTCCCCTTTGCGCACATGACACGTAGAACCGCAGCCTGGATAGGCGTGAGGCTGTGGATCACCTTTTTCAGGTTTGCGTTCAAGTCATTGGCTTGTGCCTGAACAAGCTCTCTGAAGCGTGCCGGAATGGCCTCGGGTTCAATGCCGAAGTCGAAGCGGATTTCATCCGCGGCCGCACCCAATAGCTCTGGGCGATAGCCGCTTTCCTTGAAGAGCTGAAACACCTCCGTTGAATCGAGTGCGCATGGCAGGTCAATATTGGCGCACAGCCAGTCGATGAAGTCTTGGTCCAGGGTCGGGAACTGCACCATGGAGGCGCCGAAGAACGCCTGGTCCTTGCTGTTGCGCAGCATGGCCAGCTTGTCCCGGTTTGAACCGGTGCAGACGATGCGCAAGCCATGGTGCTTCGAACTGTTGAGTTCGTCTCTGGCTGCCTTGAGGGCGAACAGCGCCGCTATTCCTTGCTCGGTCGTGATTGCATGCTGTGCTTCGTCGATGATCAGCACGATGATCTTGCGGGACTCATCGGAGAGCGCCGCCAGGGCGGTGGTCAGGTCGACATCTTGCCCCAGCCCGATCTTGTCCACGCTGAAATTCAGGCCGCCGACAGTGACCTTCTCCATGCCAGATGACTTTGCCAGCCGCGTGATGAAGCCTTCGTTACGCCCGACCGCATCACGCACCGCTTCTACGATGACTTGCCCGGGATCTTTGGTCAGGTCTTTCCACAGATCGGCATACAGCACAATGGCCCCGGCTGTTTCGAGGGCCGGGCGCAGGTCTTCGCGGGCAAAGGTGGATTTCCCGGTACGTCGTGGCGCAGCGAGAAACACACCAGAGCTTGCTGCGCTGCCCACGGCGACTTGCAGGATCAATTTCGACAGGCGGGACGCAAGCGCCGGACGGTGATAGACAGTTTCAGGCATCTCGGCCCCTCCGTTTCAATTTATAGTCGATTATAGATTGATTATAGAGGCATTATAGATCTGACAGGGGCGGTGTTTATAGGGAATTATAGACAGACTATAGAGCGATTATAGGTCGTGTTTGATGAGGGGGCGCGCAGCCCCCCTTTGCTGCTTCAAGCCGGCTCCAACGCCTCCACCACTTTCCCCCGGCTAAGGTGCACCACCTTGTCCGCCGTATCGAAATACCGGTCATCATGCGAAATCACGATGATGGTCTTGCCCAAACGCTTCAGGTCCGGCAGCAGCTCGGTGTAGAACACCCGGCGGAAGGTCGGGTCCTGGTCCGCCGCCCATTCGTCGAACACCAGCACCGGCCGCCCGTCCAGCCAGGCATTGACCAGTGCCAGGCGCTTGCGCTGGCCGGTCGACAGGTCGGTGGTGGTAAAGGCACCATCGCGCACGCTCACCTTGTGGGCGATTTCCAGCCGCTCGAGGTAGCGCGTGGCATCACTGGGCAGGCTGTGTTCATGCTCGGGCAGGTCGTCGAACAGGTAGTAGTCGGCGAACACCGTGGTGAACAGCTGGCGATAGTCATCCAGCCCCTCCGGGCCGACGGCCTTGCCGTTCAGGCGCACTTCGCCGCGTTGCGGGGTGTACAGGCCCAGCAGCAGCTTGATCAGCGAAGTCTTGCCGCAGCCGTTCTCACCGACGATGAACAGGATCTCGCCCGGTTCGATGCTCAGGTTCACCGGCCCCACGCGGAACGGCTCGTTGCCGTCCACCGGCGGGTAGGCGTACTCGACGTTGTGCAGCTCCAGATGCGCGCTGGCCGGGGCGGCGCGCTTGACCGGCGGCTCCAGCAGCAGGTGCGGCTCGGGCGAGGAGAAGCGCTCGGACAGGTCGGCAATGCGCCGGAACGCCACCTGGGCGCGGCCGAGGATAGGCAGGTTGCCGATCAAGGTTTCCAGCGGGCCTTTCATGTACAGCAGCACCAGCACGAAGCCGCTCATCACCGCCGGGTCGTTGCTCGGCCATAGCGATTGCAGGGCCAGGGTCAGGCCGATGACCACGAAGAACAGCATCGACCCCAGGCTCTTGGCCGCGACGAAGATGTTGATGGAACGGATATGGGTGTTGGCGATGAAGTCGGCGGTGCCCTGGATGTTGCGGGTCAGCATGGCATGGCGGCGGCGGCGGTCGATGCGCAGCTCCTTGGCGCCCTCGGCGATGGCCGAGTAGTGCTTCTGCAGGTTGTCTTCGGCATCGCGGGCGGCGTTGAAGCCGGCCACCCCTTTTTGCCTGGCCACGTACTGAATGCCACTGCCGATGCCGATGGCTGCCAGGGTGATGAGGAATATCGGCCACGACAGCCAGGCCAGGTAGGCCATGCAGCCTGTCACGGTGGTGAGCGAGATGGCCAGCGGGGCGAAGGCGAAGGCAAAGTCGCTGATGGTGTCGACGTCGCGGGTCAGCACCGGGATCAGGCGGTGGGTGCGGTAGCGCTCGATCTGCTCGATCGGCGCCGACAGCACCTTGGCGCCGAGGTCCTTGCGCAGCCTGGCGATGACTTTCTGCCCAACGTAGTTGGTGCCGCTGTCGGCCGCCACGCTGCTGACCAGGGCCAGCACGCACAGGCCGGCGAAGGCCAGGATCACGCCCTGGCTCATGCCGCCAGCGGCATGCAGGCCCTGGTTGACGGTGGCCAGCAGGGCGGTCACGGCCAGTCCGCCGAGCATGCCCAGCAGCACCGAGACGATTACCGCCGGGCGGTAGGGTTTCAGCAGGCCCAGCAATTCGCGGATGGCCCCGGGGGAGGAGGTTTTCATGAAGCGTGATCTCGCTGGTGAGGTGGGGGCGGGGTCAGCTGCCGAGGGTCAGGGAGCCTTTCATCAAGGTGCCGTGGAACGGGAACGAGCAGTAGAAGCTGTACGCGGTACCTGCTTTCAGTGATCGGGTGTCGAGGCTGACGCTGTCTGTTTCACCGCCGCCGATCAGGCGGGTGTGGGCGATCACCCGGGTGTCGCCGGGCTTCACGTAGTCCAGTGCCTCGCCGGCTTTCTGGCCGTCGTCGAGCACGCCTTGCATGTCGGCCTGGGTACTCAGCACCCAGTTGTGGCCCATCACGTTCTTCGGCATGTCGCCAGGGTGGGTGAGCGTGACGGTGAACACGGCGCAGGCCTTGGGCACGGTGATGGCGGCCTTGTCGAAGGTCATCTGGTCGGTGCCATGGATTTCCACGGCGCATGGCTGCGCCGACCAGGCGGCAGGGGCCACGGCGAGCAGGGCGAGGAGCAGAAGCTGGCGAGTCATGTACGGTTCCTGGGCGATAGAAGGGTGCACATCGTTCAGACGAACCGGCGCGCGCCGGCTTTACCTGTGTGTGCGGCCCAGGTGAATTTCCCCATCGCCCGCTCGTTCATTCAGTCAGGTGCCGACATGGCGCACATCCCGATTTCGCCGCCTATGCGGCCCTGGCCTGAGGTGACCGGACATGAGTGAACTGCTGAGCTTTGCGATCGAACCCCTGGACGCTGCACGCGGCAACCTGCCACTGCTGGTGCGCGCGCCGGAGCCGGGCATCGACCTGCTGGAAGCCTTTGCCGAGTTGCAGCCGCTGGTGGACCGGCACCTGCTGCAGGCTGGCGGCATCCTGTTTCGCGGCTTCGAGGTGGGTGGTGCCGAAGCTTTCCGCCAGTTCGCTGCTTCTTTCGGTCACCCGCTGCTCAACTACGAGTTTGGCTCCACCCCGCGCAGCAACGTGACCAAGGGCGTGTACACCTCCACCGAGTACCCGGCGCACCAGAGCATCCCCCTGCACAACGAGCAGGCCTATACCCTGGAATGGCCGATGAAGATCTGGTTCTACAGCGTGATCCCCGCCGAGACCGGTGGCGAGACGCCGATTGCCGACAGCCGCGAGGTGTACCGGCGCATGCCGGCGCGCATTCGTGAGCGGCTGGTGGAGAAGGGGCTGATGTACGTGCGTAACTACGGCAACGACCTTGATGTGGAATGGTCGCAGGTGTTCAACACTGAAGATCCGCGCCAGGTCGAGGCCTATTGCCGGGCGCATGCCATCGAGTGCATCTGGAAGGATGACGGCGAATTGCGCACCCGCCAGCGCTGCCAGGTGGTGGCGCGCCACCCGGTGACCGGGGAGGATGTGTGGTTCAACCAGGCGCACCTGTTCCATGTGTCGAACCTGCAGCCAGAAGTGCGCGAGTCGTTGATGGACATCGTCGAGGAAGAGGACCTGCCGCGTAACGTGTACTACGGCGACGGTACGACCATCGAGGATTCGCTGCTCGAGGAAGTGCGCGGGGTGCTGGATGAATGCACCATTAGCTTCCCTTGGCTGGAGAACGATGTGCTGATGCTGGATAACATGCTCGCGGCGCATGCGCGGTCGCCGTTTACCGGCAAGCGCAAGGTGGTGGTGGCGATGGCGCAGGGGTATAGCGAGGTGTTGGGCTGATTCGGGAGTGAGGGCTGCCATGTGCCTGCCTTGAGAGGCGTGGCGCTTGCCATGTGCCTGCCTTGAGAGGTGTGGGGTCTGTGAGATCGAGCGCCGCCCGCGCGGCGCTTCGCGGGACAAGCCCGCTCCCACATTTGTTGCAACGTGGCCATGCCTGTGGGAGAGGCGTTGTCAGCCTAGGTGCATGGCTTGAGACAGGTGATGCGGCAGCAATGCCAACTCAGAAATCCAGTCAACCCACCAAGGCTGGCAACCATGGCCTGACAGGTTCGGCACGTTGCAACAAATGTGGGAGCGGGCTTGTCCCGCGAAGCGCCGCGCGGGCGGCGCTCGATCTCACAGGCACTGAAAGGGTTGTGGCGAACACCTGTCAGCCCAGATGCATTCCCCAGACATGCCTCCTGCAGCCTACAAATATTCCAGACTCTTCCTACGCCTCGGGACTGGCAACTCCACCCCCTGCGAAATACCCTACAACCTCTGTCGACACGCGTCTGATTGTTCCTGCAAATCCCGCACTCTAGGCTTTGCCTGTCGCTGACGGTTCAGCGATCGGGTGTGGAAACCTGCAGCAAGCATTTCAGGTTATGTCGTTCATGGCGGCTGTACCCGGGAGGCCTCGTGCCTACCGAGTTTTCCTTGAATGCACTCGGGTTTCCACCCCGTGTACAGCCGCCACCCTTCCTGTGGAAACGGAAGAGGCGGTCACCGAGCATTCAGGAAAACCAATGACCGACGAAACCAAAACCACCCCCGGCGTTACCTACTTCTACCAAGGCGAAGGCCAAACCCATCCGCTGTTCCGTATCGCTGAGGGCATCCCCTGCCGCAGCGCCCGGGAGCAAGCCTCGGAGCTGATGGGCTATGCACGCGACTTGTCACTGACCGGTTTGATGGATGGCGATCAGCAGATGCTCTGGGCTTCGCATTACTTTGCAGCCATGGCCAAGGCGCTGCTGGATGATGCCGAGTTGGGTTTGCTGCGCTGATCCTTGTATTGACTGGGCTGGCCCTTTCGCGGCTAAAGCCGCTCCTACAGGGATTGTGCATGCCTCAGGTTATGCTGAATGCCTCAGGCTGTGCACAACTCCTGTGGGAGCGGGCGTGCCCGCGAACACCGGCGGAGCCGGTGCCAGCCACCGCGTCGCCTGTTTCGCGGGCATGCCCGCTCCCACCGGGAATGTGACACCCTCTCGAACCTTGTTCTCTATGCGACTGCGCAACCCGAAGGGCTGGGCAATCTCCCTGCGCGGTCGGTGTGGGGCTGGCTTGCCGGCGATCACCGGCGCAGCCGGTGCCATACACCGCGTCGCCTGATTCGCGGGCACGCTCGCTCCCACAGGGATGGTGCTGGGCCTTAGGTTGGCGCCCCTAAATCAACCCCCCACACCTTCGTCTGACAGTTACCGCTCGACTGCCAGGACACCGCTCGACATGAATGCCGACCAAACGCTCAAGCTCGCCCGCCGCTTCATCGAACTCAGCCCCGACAAGCGCCGCCTGTTCCTCAAGGCGCTGCAGGGCGAGGGCATGGATTTTTCCGTGCTGCCGATTGCGCCCGGGGTGGAGGTGGCCGAGCGTGACCAGCTGTCGTACGCCCAGCGGCGCATGTGGTTCCTCTGGCAGCTCGACCCGCAAGGCGCGGCGTACAACCTGCCCATGGCCGTGCGCCTGAATGGCCCGCTGAACCTGGCCGCCCTGCAGCACGCCTTCGATGCCCTGGTGGCCCGCCACGAAACCCTGCGCACCCGCTTCGTCGCCGACGGCGATGACGTGCGCCAGCAGGTCGAGGCCAGCGCCGCCCCGTTGCAGCTGCACCAGGATGCCCTGGCCGGCCTGGACGAGGGCGCCCGTCAGGCCGCCGTCGAAACCATCGCCGAAGCCGAAGCCTTGGCCCCCTTCGACCTGGCCAGCGGCCCGCTGCTGCGTGTGCGCCTGCTGCAACTGGCGGCAGAGGAGCACATCCTGCTGCTCACCCTGCACCACATCGTCGCCGACGGCTGGTCGATGAACGTGCTGATCGACGAATTCCTGCACCTGTACGACGCCGCCGTGGCCGGCAGCGAAGCCCGCCTGGAACCGCTGCCGATCCAGTACCGCGACTACGCCCTGTGGCAGCGCAGCTGGCTCCAGGCCGGTGAGCAGGAGCGCCAGCTGGCCTACTGGCAGGCGCGCCTGGGCGATGACCATTCGCCGCTGGAGCTGCCATTGGACCGCAGCCGCCAGGGCCGCCCCAGCTATCGTGGCGCGCGTCACGAGTTCCCCATCGCCGCAGATGTCGTCGAACGGCTGCGCGGCCTGGCACGCAAGCATAACGTCACCCTGTTCATGGCCCTGCTGGCCGCCTTCAAGCTGCTACTGCAGCGCTACAGCGGCCAGTCGGCGATCCGTGTCGGCGTGCCCATCGCCAACCGCAACCGCGCCGAAAGCCAAGGGCTGATCGGCTGCTTCATCAATACCCAGGTACTGCACACCGAAATCGACCCGCTGCTGGATATCACCGGCCTGCTCCAGCGCGTGCGCGAAACCGCCCTAGGCGCGCAAAGCCACCAGGACCTGCCGTTCGAGCAACTGGTCGAAGCCCTGGACCTGCCGCGCAGCAGCGAGAGCCCGCTGTTCCGCGTGCTGTTCAACCACCAGGCGCAGGTGGCGGATGTGCAAGCCATCGAGACCCGCTCCGGCCTGAGCCTGGCGCCAGTCGTGCTGGCAAAGCACAGCGCCCGCTTCGACCTGGCGCTGGATACCCATGAGCGAGCGGGGCAGTTGCATGCAGCGTTCACCTATGCGACCGACGTGTTCGATACGGCCACCGTCGAAGCCCTTGGCGAGCAGTGGCTAGCCCTGGTGCAGGCATTGGCCGACGAAGCGGGTGGCGCAGTTGGCGAGTTGCCATTGCCAGGCCTGGCCCCTGCCATTGGCGCGCCTGCGCAGGCTGACGCAACGCTGCTGGTTCACCAGCGCTTTGCCGCCGCCGCCAGCCGCCACCCCAAGCGCACGGCGGTGATGGCTGCGGACGAGCAGGCCAGCTTCGCCGAACTCGATGCCCGCGCCGAGGCCATTGCAGGCCGGCTGGTGGAAGCCGGAGCAGGGCCGGACACACTGGTCGGCGTGCTGGCCGACCGCAGTGTCGGCATGCTCGCCAGCATCCTCGGCGTGCTCAAGGCCGGTGGCGCCTACCTGCCACTGGAGCCCGAGCAGCCGGCCGAACGCTTGGCCTACATGCTTGCCGACAGCGGTACGCGCCTGGTACTGGCGCCCGGTAACTGGCAGGCCGAACTGCCCGAGGGCGTGCAGCGCCTGGACTGGGCGCAAACCGGCAACGGCAGCGCCGCCCGTATCGCCCCGACGCCGGCCAACCTGGCCTACGTGATCTACACCTCCGGCACCACCGGCCAGCCCAAGGGCGTGGCGATCAGCCACGGCGCCCTGGCCAACTACGTCGAAGGCATCGCCGCACGTTTGCCGCTCGAGCGTATCCGCAGCATGGCCCAGGTCTCGACCCCGGCTGCCGACCTTGGCCACACCATGCTGTTCGGCGCCTTGTGCGGCGGCCACACCCTGCATTTACTGCTACGCGAGCAGGTGCTGGATGCCGAAGGCTTCGCCGCCTACCTGATCGAACACCAGGTAGACGCGCTGAAGATCGTACCGTCGCACCTGGAGGCCATGTTGGTGGCCGGCCGCTCGGCGCTGCCGGCCCAGTGCCTGGTGCTCGGCGGCGAGGCCATCAGCCCGAGCCTGCTGGGCAACGTCCGCAACCTGGCCCCGGCGCTCAAGGTGTTCAACCACTACGGCCCGACCGAGACCACCGTCGGTGTGCTGGTCGCCGAACTGAACGGGCAGGCCAGCCTCGGCCAGCCACTGGCCAACACCCGCGTCGCGGTGCTCGACCGCTGCCTGCAACCCCTGCCGGCCAAAGCCAAGGGCGAGCTGTACATCGGTGGCGCCGGCCTGGCCCGTGGCTACCTGAACCGCCCGGCACTCACCGCCGAGCGCTTCGTTCCCGACCCGAACGGCCACGGCCAGCGCCTGTACCGCAGCGGTGACTGGGTTCGCCAAGGCAGCGACCTGCAGTTCGCCGGTCGCATGGATGGCCAGGTCAAGGTCCGTGGCTATCGCGTGGAACTGGCCGAAATCGAAAACCAGCTGCGTGCCCTGGGCGGTGTCGCCAATGCCCTGGTGCGCGTGCATGGCCAAGGGCCGCAACTGCAACTGGCTGCCTGGCTGGTGCCCGTTCAGATGCCGGCCGACAGCCTGGCCTGGCAGGAATCGATCCGCGCCAGCCTCAAGAGCCTGCTGCCCGAGCACATGGTGCCGACCCACCTGATGGTGCTGGAGCACCTGCCGGTCACGGTCAACGGTAAGGTCGATGTCAAGGCACTGCCGGAACCCGCCGCCACCCAGGTGGCCTATCAAGCGCCGCAGACCCCGCTGCAAACGCAATTGGCACAGATTTGGGCGCAAGTCCTGCAAGTACCGCAGGTAGGCCTGGGCGACAACTTCTTTGCCCTTGGCGGCCATTCGCTGCTGGCCACCCAGGCGGTATCGCGGATACGCAAGCAATTGGGCGTGGATATTCCGCTGCGCAGCCTGTTCGACACCGTCGACCTGCAGGCCTTCGCCCAGGCCGTGGCCGAAGGCGAGCAGGGCGCAGGCCTGGACATCGAAATCCTCGATCGCCAGCAACCGCTGCCAGTGTCCCCCTCGCAGAACCGCCAGTGGCTGTTCTGGAAGCTCAACCCCGAAAGCCTGGCCTACAACACGCCGATGGCCGTGCGCATGCAGGGCCACCTCGACCACTGCGCCGTGGAGGCAGCGCTGGATGCCTTGGTGGCCCGCCACGAATCGTTGCGCACGGTGTTCGTCGAGGCCGACGGCCTGCCTTGGCAGCGCATCCTGCCGGCTGCCACGGTACCGATCGGTTTCGAAGACCTCAGCGGCCAGGACCACGCCGCGCAGATGCGCAAGCTGGAAGCTGAAGCCTTCGTCCCGTTCGACCTGGAGCACGGCCCGCTGCTGCGCGCACGCTTGTTCAGGGTGCATGCGCAGGAGCACCTGCTGTCGCTGACCTTGCACCATATCGTCTCCGATGGCTGGTCGATGAGCCTGCTGGTGCGCGAGTTCGCCGCCGCCTACAACGCCGCCGCCACGGGCCAGGCGCAAGCCGTCGAGCCGCTGCCGGTGCAGTACGCCGACTTCGCCGCCTGGCAGCGCAAGTGGCTGGCCGAGGGGCAGATGCAGGCGCAGATCGACTACTGGAAGGCCCGCCTGGAAGACGACTTCGAAGTGCTGGAACTGCCTGCCGACCGCATTCGCCCGCAGGTCAAAAGCTACCAGGGCAGCCGCTTCGACGTGCGCCTGCCACAGGCCCTCACCGAGCGCCTGCGGGCACTGGCGGTGGCATCCAACGCCACATTGTTCCATGTGTTCCTGGCGGCCTATGCCATCGTGCTGTCGCGCTACAGCCGCAAGGGCACGCTCAACATTGGCGTGCCGGTCACCAACCGCAACCGCCTGGAGCTTGAGGGGCTGATCGGCTTCTTCATCAACGTGGTCGTGGCTCGTATCCGTGTCGATGGCAGCCAGCCGTTCTCGCAGCTGCTGGCGGCGATCAAGGAGACCACCCTGCAGGCCCAGGCCAACAAGGATGTGCCGTTCCTCGAAGTAGCCGAGGCGCTGTATCCGGAGCGTGACCAGGGTGTGAACCCGATCTTCCAGGTGCTGTACAACCACCTGCGCGACCTCGGCGAGCAGGTGTCCAGCGATGCCCTGCACGGCCTGCAGGTCAAGGAAGTGGACCTGTTGGAGCCGGGCGCGCAGTACGACATATCGCTCAACACCCTGGAGCGCTCCGATGGCGTGACGGCCTCGTTCAACTATTGCACCGACCTGTTCGATGCCGCGCGTATCGAGCGCATGGCCGGGCATTGGCAAGCACTGCTGGAAGCCATCTGCGCCGAACCACAATGCTGCATTGCCGAGCTGGACTTCCTTGGCAGTTGCGAACGCCAGCAGCTGACCCACGGCTGGAACCCGGCGCCCCAGGCTGGCAGCGGCTTGTGTGCGCACCAGCTGCTGGCGCGACAGGCCCACGAGCGGCCGGATGCGCTGGCGCTGATCTTCGACGACCAGCAGATGACCTACGCCGAACTGGACCGCAGCAGCAACCAGCTGGCTCACCGCCTTCGGGCGCTGGGTGTGGGGCCGGACTGCCTGGTTGGCGTGGCTGTCGAGCGCGGCCTGGGCATGGCCCTGGCGCTGATCGCCATTCACAAGGCGGGTGGCGCCTATGTGCCGCTGGACCCGGACTACCCGCAAGAACGCCTGGCCTACATGGTCGAGGACAGCAATATCGGCCTGCTGCTGGCCGATGCGCCCTCGCGTGAGCGCCTGCAATTGGGCAAGCAACTGCCCTGCGTGGTACTGGAGCCGGGCACCGAGTGGCTGCAAGCCTGGCCCGCCGAACCGCTGGCCAACCTGGCGGCACCGCACAACCTCGCCTACGTCATCTACACCTCCGGCTCCACCGGCATGCCCAAGGGCGTGGCCATCGACCACCAGGCCCTGTCGCTGTTCTGCCAGGTGGCCGGCGACTATTCGCGCCTCACCCCGAGCGATCGCGTGCTGCAGTTCGCCACCATCAGCTTCGATGGCTTCATCGAGCAGTTCTTCCCGCCGCTGGCCCAGGGCGCCTGTGTGGTCCTGCGCGACCTGCGGCTGTGGGACACCGCCACCCTGCTGGACGAGATCAACCGCCACGGCGTGACCGTGGCCGACCTGCCGGCGGCCTACTGGCGCCTGCTGGCGCTGGAGCGCCGAGCCCCCGCGGCCTATGGCCGGCTGAAGCAGATTCACGTGGGGGGAGAGGCGGTGCCGGAAGATGCCCTGCGCGCCTGGCTGGCCGATGGCCCGCCAGCAGTGCGCCTGCTGAACACCTACGGCCCGACCGAAGCCACCGTGGTCGCCACCACCTACGATTGTTCGCAGATGACCGTGGAGCAGATCAGCCTGGGCGGCGTACCGATCGGCCGTGCCTTGCCGGGGCGTACCCTGCATGCTCTGGACGATGGCCTGGCGCCGACGCCGGTGGGCGTGCCCGGCGAGCTGTTCATCGGCGGGGCAGGTTGCCTGGCGCGCGGTTATCACCAGCGGCCGTCACTCACCGCCGAGCGTTTCATCCCCGACCCGTTCGACCCGGTTGGCGGTGGCCGCCTGTACCGCACCGGCGACCTCGGCTGCTACGACGAAAACGGCCAGCTGGCCTATCGCGGCCGGGTCGACCATCAGGTGAAGGTGCGCGGCTTCCGTATTGAGCTGGGCGAGATCGAGCAGTACCTGCAGGCGCACCCGGACGTTCGCGAAGCCACCGTGCTGGCCATCGACCTGCCCGGTGGCAAGCAGCTATGCGCCTATGCGGTGCCGGCCGAAGGCTACCGCGGCGATCTGCGCCAGGCCCTGAAGCAGTACCTGAAGGCCAGCCTGCCGGACTACATGATCCCGGCCTACCTGGTGACCCTGCCGAGCATGCCGCTGACCCCCAGCGGCAAACTCGACCGCAAGGCGCTGCCGCTGCCCGACCCGAACCAGCCACAGCATGACTACCAGGCGCCGCAGACCGAGCGGCAGCAGCAGCTCGCGAACATCTGGGCGCAGTTGCTTAACGTTGCCCGGGTCGGCCTGAGCGACAACTTCTTCGAGCTGGGCGGCCACTCCTTGCTGGCGGCCCAGGCAGTGTCGCGGATCAACGTCGAGCTTGGGCTGGACATACCCCTGCGGCTGATCTTCAGCCACCCCGAACTACGCGCGTTCGCCCAGGCACTGGACGAGCAGGGCCTGTCGCTCTCCGACGATGGCCTGAGCGATATCGAACACATGATGAATGCATTCACAGAGGCCTGACATGGAACTCACTGCCGCACAACGTATCGCCCAACGTTTCGTTGGCCTCCCTGTGGAGCAACGCCAGCAGATCCTGGAAAAGATGCAGGCCACCGGCCAGAGCTTCCGCCTGCTGCCTATCGTGCCCGCGCGCCAGGGCCTGGCGCGTATTCCGCTGTCGTACGCCCAGCAACGCCTGCTGTTTCTCTGGCAGCTGGAGCCCGACAGCCCAGCCTACAACGTGCCGATGGCGGTACGCCTGAAGGGCGCGCTGGACCAGGCAGTGCTGCAGCAGGCGCTGGATGCGCTGGTGCAACGCCACGAATCGCTGCGCACGCGCTTTGCCTCGGAGGAGGGCGAGTTCTACCAGGAAATCCTCGAGCACTGCCCGCTGGCGCTGGAATTGCTGATGCTCGACGGTGCCGTCGATGAGACAGCGCTGAGCGTGGCCGTGGACGCCGCCCTCAAGCAGCCCTTCGACCTGCTGAGCGGCCCGCTGCTGCGGGTGACCCTGCTGCGCGTGGCCGCCGATCACCACGTGCTGGCGCTGAGCATGCACCACATCATCTCGGACGGCTGGTCCAGCGATGTGCTGGTGCAGGAATTCATCCAGCTGTACAGCGCCCTGGCCGAAGGCCGGCAGGCCGAGTTGCCGGCCTTGCCGATCCAGTACGCCGACTACGCCATCTGGCAGCGCGCCTGGCTCGAGGCAGGTGAAGCGCAGCGCCAACTGGCCTACTGGCAGGCCCAGTTGGGCGGCGAGCAGCCGGTGCTGAGCCTGCCGCTGGACTTCGAGCGCCCGGCCACGCCCAGCCAGCGTGGCGCGGTGGTGCGTGTGGACATCGGCGCCGAACAGGCCGAGGCCCTGCGCAGCCAGGCGCGCAAGGGTGGCCACACGTTGTTCGTGTTGGTACTGGCGGCCATGGCGGTGGTGCTGTCGCGCTACAGCGGCCAGGCCGACATCCGCATCGGCGCCCCGAACGCCGGGCGCAACCGCAAGGAGCTGGAAGGCCTGATCGGCTTCTTCATCAACACCCAGGTGCTGCGCGTGCAGGTGGACGAGCGCGCCACCTTCGCCGCACTGCTGGAGCAGGTCAAAGACGTGATCGGCGGCGCCCAGTCGCACCAGGAGCTGCCGTTCGAGCACCTGGTCGATGCCTTGCTGCCCGAGCGCAACCTGGCCCACAACCCGCTGTTCCAGTTCAAGATCAACCAGCACGTGGCCGCCAGCGATGCAGGGCGCAAGCGCCTGGGCGCGCTGGAGGTGGAAGGCTTTGCCCGTGACGGCGGCGATGCCCGCTTCGACCTGGCGTTCGACTTCTCCGACAAGGCCGACGGCATCGAAGGCTATTTCACCTACGCCACCGACCTGTTCGAGCAGGCCACTATCGAACGCATGGCCGCTTCGCTGCGCCAGGTGCTGGATGCGCTGATCCGTGACCCGCAGCAGGCGATCGTCGACAGCCCGCAATTGGCGACGCTGCTGCCGGCGGCCACGCAGGCCTACCCGCACGGCGACTTCCTCGCCTTGTGGCGCCAGGCAATGGCGCAAGGCCAGGCCCACGGCGGTGTGCGTGCCGGTGACCGGTTCATGACCCAGGCCGGGCTGGAGGCGGCGTCCAACCGCCTGGCCGACTACCTGCGCCAGCACGGCGTCGGTGCTGGCAGCATCGTTGCCCTGTGCCTGCCGCGCTCCATCGAGTGGGTCGGCGCCTTGCTCGCAGTGCTCAAGACCGGCGCCGCCTACCTGCCGCTGGACACCCAGCAGCCGCAGGAGCGCCTGCAACAACTGATTGCCGACAGTGGCGCCGCCGTACTGCTGCATGAGCCGGCCGACCAGCGCTTCGCCGGCCTGGACGGCGTGCAGCGGATTGCCTGCGATCACACCGCCTGGGCAACCTGCAGCGACAGCCCGGTCGAGGTGGCCATTGCCGCCGAGCAACCGGCCTATCTGATCTACACCTCGGGCTCGACCGGCCAGCCGAAAGGCGTGGTGGTCAGCCACGGGGCGCTGGCCAGCTACACCCAGGCGGTGCTGGAGCGCCTGCAACTGCCGGCCGCGGCGAGCATGGCGATGGTGTCCACCACCGCGGCCGACCTGGGCCACACCGTGCTGTTCGGTGCCTTGGCCTCGGGCCGCCTGCTGCACTTGTTGCCACAGGAACTGGCGTTCGACCCGGATGGCTTCGCCAGCTACATGGCGCAGCACCAGGTTGGCGTGCTCAAGCTGGTGCCGAGCCACCTGCAAGGTTTGCTGCAAGCGGCCCGCGCCGCCGATGTGCTGCCCGCCGAGGCATTGATCCTGGGTGGTGAGGCATGCAGCTGGGGCCTGTTGGAAAAAATCCGCGAACTGCGCCCGGCCTGCCGGGTCATCAACCACTACGGCCCGACCGAAACCACTGTCGGCGTGCTCACCTTCGAGCCGGGGCAGCCGCTGCCAGGTTGCCGCACGGTGCCGGTCGGGCGCCCGCTGGGCAACGCCTGCGCCCAGGTGCTGGATGGCTACCTCAACCCGTTGGCGGCGCAGGTGCCCGGTGAGCTTTACCTGGGCGGGCAGGGTGTCGCTCAGGGCTACCTGGGCCAGCCCGCATTGACCGCCGAACGCTTCGTGCCGACCGAGGGTGGTGCCCGCCTGTACCGCACCGGCGACCGCGCGCGGCTGACTGCCGATGGCCTGGTCAAGTTCATCGGCCGTGCCGACGACCAGGTGAAGATCCGCGGCTATCGCGTGGAGCCAGGTGAAGTCGGCCGGGTGCTGGCCGGCCTGCCTGGTGTCAACGAGGCCGTGGTACTGGCCTTGCCATTGGAGGGCGATGCCGAGCGCTTGCAGCTGGTGGCCTACGGGGTGGCCGATGCAGGCGTGACCGTGCAGCAACTGCAGGCGCAATTGCAGGCACGCCTGCCGGACTACATGGTGCCGGCGCACATACTGCTGCTGGAGCGCCTGCCACTGACCGCCAATGGCAAGCTCGACAAGCGCGCCTTGCTGGCACCGGGCGCGGTCAGCCGTGGCTATGTGGCGCCGCAAGGCGATATCGAGGAGAAGCTGGCTGCAGTGTGGGCCGATGTGCTCAAGCTGGAGCAGGTCGGCAGCACCGACAACTTCTTCGAACTGGGCGGCGACTCGATCCTCAGCCTGCAGATCATCGCCCGGGCCAAACGCCAGGGCATCCGGATCACCCCCAAGCAGCTGTTCGAACAACAAACCATCGCCCAGCTGGCCCAGGTAGCCAAGCGCATCGAGGCCAAGCAAGCGGTTGCGGCCGCAGCCGTGGACACTGCCACCAGCGGCGAGGTGGCATTGCTGCCGGCCCAGGCGCGTTTCTTCGAGATGGAGATCGCCCAGCCGGCGCATTGGAATCAGTCGGTGCTGCTCAAGCCGGCCGGCTCGGTGCAGGTGCAACACCTGGAGGCAGCCCTGCGCGCCGTGGTCGAGCAGCATGATGCCCTGCGCCTGCGCTTCAGCCGTGGCGAAAGCCAGTGGCAGGCGCGCTTCCAGCCGCTGGACAATGCGCCACTGCTGCACCAGCGCAACCTGGCAGCACTAAGTGAACTGGACGCCGCCGGCAACCAGGTGCAGGTCAGCCTGGACCTGCAGCACGGGCCGCTGCTGCGTGCCGAACTGTTCGACTTCGCCGATGGCCAGCAGCGCCTGCTGCTGGTGGTTCATCACCTGGTGGTCGACGGCGTGTCGTGGCGGGTGTTGCTGGAAGACCTGCAAGCGGCCTACCGGCAATTGCTGAACGGCCAGGCCGTGAGCCTGCCCGCCAAGACCACCTCGGTGAAGACCTGGGCCGAGCGCCTGGCCAGCCATGCCGGCAGCCCCGCATTGCAAGCACAGCGCGACTACTGGCTGCAGGCGCTGGCCGGCGACCACGCCGAACTGCCGCGTGACAACCCGCTGGGCAGCCTGGCCAACACCCATGCCCGTACCGCTGCCACACGGCTGGATGCCGAGCGCACCGCCAAGCTGCTGAAACAGGCCCCGGCGGCCTACCGCACGCAGATCAACGACCTGCTGCTGACCGCGCTGGCGCGCACCCTGTGCCAGTGGAGCGCACAGGACAACGTGCAGGTACTGCTGGAGGGCCATGGCCGGGAAGACCTGTTCGACGACCTCGACCTCAGCCGCACCGTGGGCTGGTTCACCAGCCTGTTCCCGGTGCGCCTCACACCCGGCCAGGACCTTGGCCAGTCGATCAAGGCAATCAAGGAGCAACTGCGCGGCGTGCCGGACAAAGGCCTCGGCTACGGCCTGCTGCGTTACTTCGGCGATGCTGAAGTGCGTGACCAGCTCGAGCGTGCCGCCCAGGCTCGTGTCACCTTCAACTACCTGGGCCAGTTCGATGCCAGCTTCGATGCCGAGGCCGGCGCCCTGTTCACTCCGAGCGGGGAAAGCGCAGGCCGTACCCAATGTGCCGGTGCTCAACTGGGCAACTGGCTGAGCATCACCGGCCAGGTGTACGGCGGCGAGCTGTTCCTGGAGTGGACCTACAGCGCCGACGTTCATCACCCGGCCACCATCGAGAAGCTGGCCCAGGCCTACGGGCAGGCCTTGGCAGAGCTGGTCGAGCACTGCTGCGATGCGCGGCACCAGGGCGTGACGCCGTCGGACTTCCCGCTGGCCGCGCTGACCCAGCACCAACTGGACAGCTTGCCGCTGGAGGCCGGGCAGATCGCCGATGTGTACCCGCTGTCACCCATGCAGCAGGGCATGTTGTTCCACACCCTTTACGACCAGCAGGCCGGCAACTACATCAACCAGCTGCGCGTGGATGTGGATGGGCTGGATGTGCAGCGTTTCAACCAGGCGTGGCAGGCCACGCTCGATGCCCACGACATCCTGCGCAGCGGTTTCATCCTGCAAGGCGAACTGGAGCAAGCCGTACAGGTGGTTCGCAAGGCCGTCGAACTGCCATGCAGCGAGCATGACTGGCGTGGCCAGCCGGCGTTGGAGCAGGCATTGCAGGCTCTGGCCGAGGGTGAGCGCCAGCGCGGTTTCGACCTTGCTGCCGCGCCGCTGCTGCGCCTGGTACTGGTACGCACGGGCGATACCCGCCACCACCTGATCTACACCAACCACCACATCCTGATGGACGGCTGGAGCACCTCGCGCCTGTTGGGCGAAGTGCTGCAGCGCTATGCCGGCCTGGCGCCGCAGGCCCAGGCCACGCACTACCGCGACTACATCGCCTGGCTGCAGGGCCAGGACGCGGCCGTTGCCGAAGCCTTCTGGAGAGCCCAGCTTGCCGCCCTGGACGAGCCGATCCGCCTGGCCCAGGCCATCGCCGGCAGTGCAGGCACAAGCGGTAGCGGTCATGGCGACCACCGCCTGGCCTTCGACCCTGAGCAGACCGCACGCATCGAAGCCTTCGCCCGGGCCAACCGGGTCACGGTCAACACCCTGGTGCAATCGGCTTGGCTGCTGCTGCTGCAGCGCTGCACCGGCCAGGCCAGCGTGTGCTTCGGTGCCACTGTCGCCGGCCGCCCGGCAGACCTGCCGGGGGTAGAGGAACAGATCGGCCTGTTCATCAACACCTTGCCGGTGATCGGTGCCCCGCGTGCCGAGCAGACCGTGGCCGAGTGGATCGGCCTGGTGCAGGCCGGCAACCTGGCCGTGCGCGAGTTCGAGCACACCCCGCTGTACGATGTTCAGCGCTGGGCGGGGCAGGGCGGTGACGCCTTGTTCGACAGCATCCTGGTGTTCGAGAACTACCCGGTGGCCGAGGCGCTGCAACAGGGCGCGCCCGGTGGTCTGCGCTTCGGCGACGTGGCCGTGCAGGAGCAGACCAACTACCCGCTGACCCTGGTGGTGGAACTGGGCACCACGCTGTCGATGCAGTACAGCCATGACCGTGCGCTGTGGAGCGACGAGAGCATTGGCCGCCTGGCTGGCTACTTTGCCAACCTGCTGCAGGCGCTGACGGAGAATGCTGACGCGGTGATTGGCGAGCTGCCAATGCTGGGCCTGCCAGAACAGCGACAGATGGTCGAAGGCTGGAACGAAACCCAGGCGACGTACCCGGACGAGCGCAGCATTCACCAGCTGATCGAGGCGCAGGTACTTGCCACCCCGGATGCCCCGGCACTGGTCTTTGGCGAGCAGACCCTGAGCTATGCCGAGCTCAACCGCCGTAGCAACCAGCTGGCGCACAAGCTGCGCGAGCAGGGCGTGGGCCCGGACGTGCTGGTGGGCATCGCCATGGAGCGCAGCCTGGAGATGGTCGTCGGCCTGCTGGGTATCGTGAAGGCCGGTGGCGCGTATGTGCCGCTGGACCCGGAATATCCCCAGGACCGTCTGAGCTACATGTTCCAGGACAGCGGCATCGCCTTGCTGCTGACCCAGTCGCACTTGCGCGAGACCCTGCCGATCCCGGCCGGCCTGCGCAGCCTGGACCTGGACACCGAGAACCTCGGCGGCTACAGCGATGCCAACCCGAATGTCGACGTGGCCCCGCTGAACCTCGCCTACGTGATCTACACCTCCGGTTCCACCGGTCGCCCGAAGGGCGCTGGCAACAGCCATCAGGCGCTGGTCAACCGCCTGTGCTGGATGCAGAAGGCCTACGGCCTGGACGCCAGCGACAGCGTGTTGCAGAAAACCCCGTTCAGCTTCGACGTGTCGGTGTGGGAGTTCTTCTGGCCGCTGATGACCGGTGCGCGCTTGGTCATGGCCCAGCCGGGCGCGCACCGCGACCCGCAGCTGCTGGTCGAAACCATCAACCACCACGGTATCAGCACGCTGCACTTCGTGCCGTCGATGCTGCAGGCGTTCATGACCCACGAAGCGGTCGAAAGCTGCATCAGCCTCAAGCGCGTGGTGTGCAGTGGTGAAGCGTTGCCGGCCGAACTGGCCCGCCAGACCCTGCAACGCCTGCCGGCGGCGGGCCTGTACAACCTGTACGGCCCGACCGAAGCGGCGATCGACGTCACCCACTGGACCTGCCAGCCGGACGAAAGCATCAGCGTGCCGATCGGCCAGCCGATCGACAACCTCAAGACCCACATCCTCGAAGGCAGCCTGCAACCGGCGGTGCGCGGCAGTGCCGGCGAGCTGTACCTTGGCGGCGTCGGCCTGGCCCGTGGTTACCACCAGCGCCCGGCGCTGACCGCCGAACGCTTCGTGCCAGACCCATTCAGCGGCACCGGCGGGCGCCTGTACCGCACCGGCGACCTTGCGCGCTACCGCGCCGATGGCGTGATCGACTACGCCGGGCGCATCGACCACCAGGTGAAGATCCGCGGCCTGCGCATCGAACTGGGCGAGATCGAGGCGCGCTTGCTGGAGCTGCCGAGTGTGCAGGAAGCCGTGGTGCTGGCCCAGGACGGGCCAAGCGGCAAGCAGCTGGTGGGCTATGTGGTGCCCGTCGACAGCACGCAAGACGAAGGCGCATTGCGCGACAGCCTGCGCGAGGCGCTCAAGGCCGGTTTGCCGGATTACATGGTGCCGGCGCACCTGCTGCTGCTCGGCAAGCTGCCGGTGACGCCGAACGGCAAGCTGGACCGCAAGGCCCTGCCGCAGCCGGATGCCAGCCAGTTGCAGGGCGAGTACATCGCGCCGCAGAGTGATCTGGAGCAGCAGATCGCGGCGATCTGGGCCGATGTGCTGCAGCTGGAGAGGGTTGGCCTGGGTGACAACTTCTTCCAGCTTGGCGGGCACTCCTTGCTGGCCACCTCGGTGATCGTGCGCATCCGGGAGCAAGCGGGGGTAGTGGCCGAATTGAAAGAACTCTTCGAGTTCCCGGTGCTGGCTGACTTCAGTCGCCAGCTGGAGACCAGGGCGCCCATGGTCGATTCCACCCAGGACCAGTTGGCCAGATCCCTGGCGCTGCTCGATAGCCTGAGCATGGAAGAGCTCGATGAGCTGATTTCCTGAGGCCCTGATGTGATCCGTGCATGTGGGTAAACCCTTTCCCACAGATATGAGGCATTCCTTCAGCTGGTGGGGTCCCTGTGGGAGCGGGCATGCCCGCGAAGCAGGCGACGCGGTGGATGGCACCGGCTTCGCCGGTGTTCGCGGGTAAACCCGCTCCCACAGGTACAGCGCATTCCTTCAGCTGGTGGGGTCCCTGTGGGAGCGGGCATGCCCGCGAAGCAGGCGACGCGGTGGATGGCACCGGCTGCGCCGGTGTTCGCGGGCGCGCCCGCTCCCACAGGTACGGCGCATTCCTTCAGCTGGTGGGGTCCCTGTGGGAGCGGGTTCACCCGCGAAGCAGGCGACGCGGTGGATGGCACCGGCT
>NZ_NEJN01000012.1:0-158657 GCF_002113105.1 Pseudomonas sp. B22(2017) | reverse complement strand
GGAATAATTGGCCCGAAACAAACGGTAGGAGCAGCCTTGTGCTGCGAAGCGCCGCGCGGGCGGCGCTCGATCTCACAGGCGCCAGAAAACCCAAGACAGGCACCTCTCAAAGCCAATGCCATCTCAAGACAGGCACCCGGCAGCCCTGACACAACCAACAACCCAAAACCCAAAAACAAAGCGGGGAGGCCTACCGGCCTCTCCGCTTTTACATAGCTACACCTACCGGCTATCACTCAGCCTTGAGGGTAACCCGAGCAAACGACTTCTTGCCCGCCTGGCACACATGGGTTGCACCCAGCGCAAACACGAAGTCACGATCGACCACCGCGCCATCAACCTTGACCGCACCACCACTCAGCAAATCACGCGCCTGAGCCGAGTTCTTCACCAGGCCAGCCCGGTTCAGCACGGCAGCAATTGGCAGGCTTTCAGCCGCAGCCACTTCGACCTCCGGCAGATCTTCCGGCAACTCGCCCTCCTTCATGCGGTTACCCGCGGCACGGTGAGCATTGGCCGCAGCCTCCTCGCCATGGAAGCGTGCAACGATCTCTTCCGCCAGCTTGATCTTGATGTCGCGTGGATTTGCGCCATTGGCGACGTCGGTACGGAACTGCTCGATCTCTTCCATGGAACGGAAGCTCAGCAGCTCGAAGTAGCGCCACATCAGGGTATCCGGGATCGACACCAACTTGCTGTACATAACCCCCGGCGCTTCCTGGATACCTACATAGTTACCCAGCGACTTGGACATCTTCTTCACGCCGTCGAGCCCTTCGAGCAGCGGCATGGTCACGATGTTCTGCGCCTCCTGGCCATAGGCGCGCTGCAGTTCACGCCCCATCAGCAGGTTGAACTTCTGGTCAGTGCCACCGAGTTCGACATCAGCCTTCAGTGCCACCGAGTCATAGCCCTGCACCAGCGGGTACAGGAACTCGTGGATGGCAATAGGCTGGTTGGTGGTGTAGCGCTTGTCGAAGTCATCGCGCTCGAGCATGCGCGCCACGGTGTACTGCGACGCCAGTCGAATGAAATCAGCCGGAGTCAGCTTGTCCATCCAGGTGGAGTTGAATGCAACCTCGGTCTTGGCCGGGTCAAGGATCTTGAACACCTGCTGCTTGTACGTCTCGGCGTTTTCCAGCACCTGCTCGCGGGTCAGCGGCGGGCGCGTGGCGCTCTTGCCGCTCGGGTCGCCGATCATGCCGGTGAAGTCACCGATCAGGAAGATGACCTGATGCCCCAGATCCTGGAACTGGCGCAGCTTGTTGATCAGCACCGTGTGCCCAAGGTGCAGGTCAGGCGCGGTCGGGTCGAAGCCGGCCTTGATGCGCAGAGGTTGGCCGCGCTTGAGCTTCTCCACCAGTTCCGACTCGACCAGTACTTCTTCCGCGCCGCGCTTGATAAGCGCCAGCTGCTCTTCAACCGACTTCATAGACAAACCCGCAAGGCTCAGATTCAGGGGGAGCCAACCATACAAGATCGGCCGTCAATTACAAGTTTCGCAAAGGAATGTGACCCGAGCCCGGGCTTGCGGCGTCTACGCGCCCTTGCGTGAAAATGGTTTTGGTTATATTTTATACAGTTATTTCATCTTCATCATGTCATTCATCTTTTCCATTTCACCTTTTTCAAAGTCACCTTGCCCATGACCAACGAACCGCCTAAAGCGCCCCCGCTTTATCCGAAAAGCCATCTGTTGGCCGCCAGCGGCATAGCCGCCCTGCTCAGCCTGGCCCTGCTGGTGTTTCCTTCCAGCGAAGTGGAAGCCAAGAAAACCACCCTCAACCTCGAGCTGGAGAGCCCTGCCGAGCAGTTGAAGGACGAATCCCGCGCTGCGCCGCTGGTGCAGGCAGAAGGTGAGCAAGGCTCACCATTCGCCCAGATCGAAGAGGCCGCCCCCGAGACCCAGAAGGCCGAGCAGGAAGCCCCTGCGGCCGAACCGGTCGTCGAAGCTGCCAAGCAGCCCAGCCACCGTGAAGTCACCGTGGCCCGTGGCGACACCCTGTCCACACTGTTCGCCAAGGTCGGCCTGCCGAGTAACGCGGTGCACGACCTTCTGGCCAGCAACAAGCAGGCCAAGCAGTTCAGCCAGCTCAAGCATGGCCAGGTGCTGCAGTTCGAGCTTGACAAGGACGGCCAGCTGGCCAGCCTGCACAGCAAGGTCAGCAACCTCGAAACCATTCGCCTGACCAAGACCGACAAGGGCTATACCTTCAACCGCGAGATCAGCAAGCCGGTCGTGCGTACCGCCTACGCCCACGGTGTGATCAAAAGCTCGCTGTCGGCCTCGGCCCAACGTGCCGGCCTGTCCCACAGCATGACCATGGACATGGCTCGCGTGCTGGGTTACGACATCGATTTCGCCCAGGACATCCGCCCGGGCGATGAATTCGACGTGGTCTACGAGCAGAAGGTGATGGACGGCAAGGTCGTCGGTACCGGCAACATCCTCTCCGCGCGCTTCACCAACCGCGGCAAGACCTACACCGCCGTGCGCTATACCAACAAGCAGGGCAACACCAGTTACTACACCGCAGATGGCAACAGCCTGCGCAAGGCATTCATCCGCACTCCGGTCGACTTCGCCCGCATCAGCTCGCGCTTCTCTGCCGGCCGCAAGCATCCGATCCTGAACAAGATCCGTGCCCACAAAGGCGTCGACTACGCCGCCCCACGCGGCACCCCGATCAAGGCAGCCGGTGACGGCCGCATCGAACTGGCCGGGCGCCGCGGTGGTTACGGCAATACCGTGATCATCCAGCACGGCAACCGCTACAAGACGCTGTACGGCCACATGCAAGGCTTTGCCAAGGGCATCAAGACCGGCAGCTCGGTCAAGCAGGGCCAGATCATCGGCTATATCGGCACCACCGGCTTGTCCACCGGACCGCACCTGCACTACGAGTTCCAGGTCAACGGTGTGCACGTTGACCCGCTGAGCCAGAAAGTGCCGATGGCCGACCCGATTGCCAGGAACGAACGCCAGCGTTTCCTGCAGCAGAGCCAGCCCTTGATCGCCCGCATGGATCAGGAAAAGGCCACCCTGCTCGCAGCGAACAAGCGCTAAGCACATGGCGCTATACCTGGGGGTGATGTCCGGCACCAGCCTCGATGGCCTGGACATTGCCTTGATCGAACAAGGCGAGCAGCTCGAACTGCTCGCCACCCACTACCTGCCCATGCCCGGCGACCTGCGCCAGGAACTGCTGGGCCTTTGCAGCAGTGGCCCTGACGAGATCGCCCGCGCTGCACTGGCGGAAAACCGCTGGGCCAGCCTGGCAGGCGAAGGCATCCGCCAACTGCTGGCCAGGCAAGGGCTGCAGGCCGGAGCCATCCGCGCCATCGGTAGCCACGGCCAGACCATCCGCCACGAACCTGCACGCGGCTTTACCGTGCAGATCGGCAACCCGGCGCTGCTGGCCGAGCTTACCGGTATCAGCGTGGTCGCCGACTTCCGCCGTCGCGATGTGGCCGCCGGCGGCCAAGGTGCGCCACTGGTGCCGGCCTTCCATGAAACCCTGTTCAGCCATCTGGGCCAGCGCCTGGCAATTCTCAACGTGGGCGGCTTCAGCAACCTCAGCCTGATCGAACACGACAAGCCAGTCCACGGCTTCGACTGCGGCCCGGGCAACGTGCTGCTGGATGCCTGGATCGAACGCAAGCGCGGCCAGGCCTACGATGCGGATGGGGCTTGGGCTGCCTCGGGCTTGGTGCAAGCCGGCTTGCTCAGCGCACTGCTGGCCGACCCGTTCTTCGCCGGAATCGGCCCGAAGAGCACCGGTCGCGAAGTATTCAACCTGCCCTGGCTGGAAGGTCATCTGGCCCGCCTGCCCGCTTACCGCGACGAGGACGTACAGGCAACTTTGCTGGAACTGACCGCACGCAGCATCATCGACTCGTTGAGCAACGCCCAGCAAGGCACCGAAGCGCTGCTGGTCTGCGGTGGCGGTGCGCGCAACGGCGCCCTGATGGCACGCCTTGGCCAGTTGCTGCCCGACGCCCGTGTCGCCAGCACCGGCGCCCATGGCGTGGACCCGGACTGGGTCGAAGCCATGGCCTTCGCCTGGCTGGCCCACTGCTGCCTGGAAGGCATCGCTGCCAATCGCCCTAGCGTGACAGCGGCCAAGGGCCTGCGCGTACTCGGCGCAATCTACCCGGCCTGAACGTTACGCCAGAAAGCAAAACGCCGCGCAATTGCGCGGCGTTTTCGTATGGCCAGGCCTCAGATCGAGAACGAGGAGCCGCAGCCACAGGTGGTGGCAGCGTTCGGGTTCTTGATCACGAAGCGCGAGCCTTCCAGACCTTCCTGGTAATCCACCTCGGCGCCGGCGAGATACTGGAAGCTCATTGGGTCGACCACAAGGGAAACACCTTCGCGCTCGACGATGGTGTCGTCTTCAGCCACGTCTTCATCGAAGGTGAAGCCATATTGGAACCCCGAGCAGCCACCACCGGTGACGAACACGCGCAGCTTCAGACGATCGTTGCCTTCCTCGGAAACCAGGTTCTTCACCTTTTGCGCAGCGCCGTGGGTGAATTCCAAAGCGGTGGGGGTGAAGGTTTCGACGCTCATGTTGATTCTCCCGGCGTGGTAGCCGCCATAAAACTCGATGACGCGCATTATCCGCTTTCCCGAGAAAATCGGTCAAGAATTGTGCGGCTTTAGTCGCGACATACAAAAAGGCCCGCACGACGCGGGCCTTTTCGCAAGCTGGCTGCTTATGGCAGCAGGCCCGCGTGGGACAGGCCCATGCGTTCGTCCAGGCCGAACAGGATGTTGAGGTTCTGCACTGCCTGGCCGGACGCGCCCTTGACCAGGTTGTCGATCACCGACAGCACCACCACCAGGTCACCACCTTGCGGGCGATGAACGGCAATGCGGCAGACGTTGGCACCGCGCACACTGCGGGTTTCCGGATGGCTGCCAGCCGGCATCACGTCGACGAACGGTTCATTGGCGTAACGCGTCTCGAACAGCGCCTGCAGGTCGACCGAGGTGTCGGCGACGGTAGCGTACAGGGTGGCGTGGATGCCACGGATCATTGGCGTCAGGTGCGGCACGAAAGTCAGGCCGATATCCTTGCCAGCGGCCAGGCGAAGACCTTGGCTGATTTCCGGCAGGTGGCGATGGCCCTTCACTGCGTAGGCTTTCATGCTTTCGCCGGCTTCGCAGAACAGCGAGCCCACCGCCGCACCACGGCCAGCGCCGCTGACACCCGACTTGCAGTCGGCGATAAGGCGCGACGGGTCGGCCAGGCCAGCTTCCAGCAGCGGCAGGAAGCCCAGTTGTGTAGCAGTCGGGTAGCAACCCGGCACAGCGATCAGGCGCGCCTGGCGAATCTTCTCGCGGTTGACTTCAGGCAGGCCGTATACCGCGTCCTTGAGAAGCTCTGGCGCACCGTGCGGCTGGCCGTACCACTTGCCCCACTCGGCAGCGTCCTGCAGGCGGAAATCGGCCGACAGGTCGATCACCTTGGTACCGGCCGCCAGCAGTTCGCCAGCCAGGGCGTGGGCAACACCGTGCGGGGTGGCGAAAAACACCACGTCGCAGGCTGCCAGGGTCTTGCTGTCCGGCACGCTGAACGCCAGCCCGTCATAGTGGCCGCGCAGGTTCGGGTACATGTCCGCCACTGCAACGCCCGCCTCGGAGCGCGAAGTGATGACCGCCACTTCGGCCTGTGGATGCTGTGCCAGCAGACGCAACAGTTCGACGCCGGTGTAACCCGTGCCGCCGACGATACCGACCTTGATCATAACGCTTGCCCCTTATCAACGAGCCGTCTGGAAAGCGCACGATAATAGGGGCGCAAGGCGCCTGTAACAACTCTTCGGGTGACCCTTCGGGCGCTTGACCACTACTATCTGACGACCGTGAATACCTGAAGGAACTCCCCCATGCTTTACCTATGGATCAAAGCGCTGCATATCGTCAGTGTGGTCTGCTGGTTCGCCGGCCTGTTCTACCTGCCGCGGCTGTTCGTCTACCACGCCCAAAGCCAGGACAGCATCAGCCAGGAACGCTTCGTGACCATGGAGCGCAAGCTGTTTCGCGGCATCATGAACCCGGCGATGATCGCCACCTACGTGTTCGGCGCATGGATGCTCTACCTCACGCCCGGCTGGCTCAGCCAGGGCTGGCTGCATGCCAAGCTGACCCTGGTCATCCTGCTGACGGTCTACCATCACATGTGCGGCGCCCAGCGCAAGCGCTTCGCCAGCGGCAGCAACACCCGCAGCCATGTCTACTATCGCTGGTTCAACGAAGTACCCGTATTGTTCCTGCTGGGTATCGTAATTCTGGTGGTGGTCAAACCGTTCTGACATAGCCACCCGCTCAAGGAGCCTTGCCATGTCGCTACCTGCCTCCCTCGAACAACGCCTGCGCCTGCCCGTGGTTGCCGCACCGATGTTCCTGATCTCCAACCCCAGGCTGGTACTGGCCTGCTGCTCCAACGGCGTGGTCGGCAGCTTCCCGGCCCTGAACCAGCGCGACAGCGCCGGCTTCAAGGCCTGGCTGGAGGAAATCGAGGCAGGCCTGGCACTGTTGCAGGCGCCAGCACCCTATGCCGTCAACCTGATCGTCCACCCGACCAACCCGCGCCTGCAGGCCGACCTGGCCTTGTGCGTGGAACATCGTGTACCGATCGTCATCACCAGCCTCGGCGCGGTGAAGGAAGTGGTCGATGCCGTGCATGGCTACGGCGGCCTGGCGTTCCACGATGTCACCACCCGCCGCCATGCCGAGAAAGCCGCCGAAGCCGGCGTCGATGGCCTGATCGCCGTCGCTGCGGGCGCAGGCGGCCATGCTGGCACCTGGAGCCCGTTCGCCCTGGCCGCAGAGATTCGCCAGTTCTTCGACAAGACCCTGCTGCTGGCCGGTTGCCTCAACCACGGCCACGAGATCCTCGCCGCGCAAATGCTGGGTGCGGACCTTGCGTACATGGGCACCCGCTTCATCGCCACCGCAGAAAGCCAGGCCCCGAGCGCCTACAAGCAGATGCTGCTCGACTCCCATGCCGCCGACATCGTCCACACCCCGGCGGTGTCCGGCGTCCCCGCCAGCTTCCTGCGCCCGAGCCTGGAACAGGCCGGCTATGACATGAACGCCATCAAGGGCGGCCATGAGCAAGGCAAGCTCAAGCCGATCGACGACGAAGCCAAGGCCTGGAAGACCGTGTGGTCGGCGGGCCAGGGGGTCGGCGGTATAGACGACCTGCCCAGCGCCAGCGCGCTGATCGGACGGCTGCATGACGAGTACCGGGACGCCCTGGAGCGCTGCCAGGCCCTGCGCGCCCGTACCTTGTAGCAAAAGGCAACACCTTGACTGGCCAAGCTGTACACTAGGCGCCCTCTTCAGCCCCCAGGAGCCTTGCATGACCCGTTACGCCATGATCACTGGTGCTTCCAGCGGCCTGGGCCTCGCCCTGGCGGAAGCCCTGGCGCGGCGCGGGCGCAACCTGATCCTGGTGGCTCGCCAGCGTGAAACGCTGGAGCCGGTGGCCATCGAACTGACCCAACGCTTCGGTGTCGAGGTGCTATTCCGCGCCTGCGATCTCAGCCAACCGTTACGCCTGTCAGGCTTCGTGCTTGAACTGGAGGAAGGCGAGCGACGTATCGACCTGCTGGTCAATTGTGCCGGCCTGCGCACCTACGGGCCATTCCTGGCCCATGAGTGGGCGGACGAGCAGGACCTGCTGGAAGTCAACGTGCTGGCCCTGAGCCGCCTGTGCCACGCCATCGGCAACCTGATGGCAGTGCAAGGCGGTGGGCAGATCCTCAATGTCGCCGGCCTGGCCGGGGTGGCGCCTGGCCCGTGGATGGCCGCCTATGCCGCTAGCAAGGCCTATGTACTGAGCTTCTCCCAGGCCTTGCGTGAAGAACTCAAGCGCACCGGCATCAAGGTTTCGGTACTGTGCCCAGGCCCGGTGCACTCCTCGCGCCGGCGCATTCCGCGGCTGGATGGCAAGCCACGCTGCCTCAGCCCTGAGGAAGTTGCGCTGTACACGGTGCGCGCGCTGGACAAGAACCGCGCGCTGATCATGCCCGGCCGGCGCAACCGCTGGCTGGCGTTCGCCCCGCGTCTGCTGCCGCGCTGGCTGGTGCGCAAGCTGGCCGGTGCCATCCACCGCCGCTATTGCCCGGTTGGCATGGAATAGCTACTGGGCGAGCGGCGCCCGGCTGAGTACACTCGGCCCGACCCTCACCATGGAGCAAGTGCTGTGGACGATCTATTCATCAAGATCATCAACCGGGAGATCCCGGCGAAGATCATCTACGAGGACGACCAGGTTCTGGCGTTCCACGATATCGCCCCCCAGGCGCCCGTGCATTTTCTGGTCATCCCGAAAAAGCACATACGCACCCTCAATGACTTGACCGAGGAAGACAAAGGCCTGGCTGGTCACATCTTGTTCACCGCCCAGCGCCTGGCCAAGGAACTTGGCTGCGAGGAAGGCTTCCGCGTAGTCATGAACTGCAACGAGCAAGGCGGCCAGACCGTCTACCACATCCACATGCACGTACTTGGCCAGCGCCAGATGCACTGGCCACCGGGCTGATCCACGGCAAGCGACCCTGCCACTATTGCGGTAAACTGTCGGGCACATTCTTGCGGAGGTGCCCGATGGCTACCGAACGTCACTACTCGCCGCTCGACCGCTTGTTGCTGCAGGCCGATACCGCCATGCGCACCTTGCTGCCCTTCAGCGGCCAACCCGCCCGCCCATCGCCGGCCATCGTCCAGCCGGACGTCGACCTTGACGAACAGCAGGCCCGCCATGTTGCCGGGCTGATGCGTATCAACCACACCGGTGAAGTCTGCGCCCAGGCGCTGTACCAGGGCCAGGCCCTGACCGCCAAGCTGCCCGAAGTGCGCAAGGCCATGGAACATGCCGCCGAGGAAGAAGTGGACCATCTGGCCTGGTGCGAACAGCGCATTCGCCAGCTGAACAGCCACCCCAGCGTGCTCAACCCGTTGTTCTACGGCATGTCGTTCGGTATCGGTGCACTCGCCGGGCTGGTCAGCGACAAGGTCAGCCTGGGCTTTGTCGCCGCCACCGAGCATCAGGTGTGCAAGCACCTCGACGAGCACCTGGAGCAGATTCCGCAGGAAGACGAAAAGTCCCGGGCCATCCTCGAACAGATGCGCGTCGACGAGGAACAGCACGCCGAGTCTGCACTGGAAGCCGGCGGTTATCGCTTCCCTGCCCCGGTTCGCTTTGGCATGAGCCTGTTGGCCAAAGTCATGACCAAGAGCACCTACCGTATCTGAAGGCATCACCATGACGGACCGTTTCGACGCCAAGGACCTGGCGCGCGCCGTGCAAGCCGGCATTCTCCAGCCGGGCCAGGACCAGGCCCTGCTGGCGTTCCTGCGCCAGCGACCAGCACAGCGTGGCAGCTTCCAACTGGCCCATGTCGCGTTCTACTTCGGCGCCATGCTGATCATGGCAGCCATGGGCTGGTTGCTCACCGAAGCCTGGATGCGCATCGGCGACTGGGCGCTGCTGCTCATCGCCAGCCTCTATATTCTGCTGCTCACACTGTTCGCCGTTAACCTGCAACGGCGCGTACAGCCCGCGGCCGGGGTGCTGGCGGCGGTGGCGGTCAGCATCGTGCCGTTGGCGGTGTTCGCCATCGAACGGCTGGTCGGCTGGTGGCCAATGGATGATGCGCAGGCGAACTATCACCAGTACTACACCTACGTGCAGGGCGGCTGGCTGGCAATGGAAGCAGCCACGGTACTTGCCGGGCTGTTGATGCTGAGGCTGATCCCCTACCCGTTTATCGTCATGCCGATTGCCGTCACCCTGTGGTTCATGTCAATGGACTTGAGCGAATGGTTCTTCGGCTCGCCATTCAGCTGGGAACAGCGCCGCGAGGTTTCGCTGTGGTTCGGTCTGGGCTTGCTGGTGTTTTTTGTTGGTGTGGACGGCCGCACCCGCGAAGACTATGCCCACTGGGGCTACCTGGCCGGGCTGGCGGCATTCTGGGGCGGGCTGACGCTGGTGGACAGCGGCAGTGAGTTGGGCAAGGCCCTGTACTGCCTGATCAATATTGCCCTGATGGGTATGGCGGTGCTGTTGCGCCGGCCGGTGTTCATGGTGTTCGGGGCGTTGGGTGTGGCGGCTTACCTGGGGTACCTGTCGTACGAGGTGTTTGCCGACTCGCTGCTGTTCCCGGTGGTGGTGACCCTGATCGGGCTGGGGGTTATCGGGCTGGGGCTGGTTTACCAGAAGCGGCGGGAGCGGTTGAGCCGGGTGATGCGCGATTGTTTGCCGGGATGGGTGCGGGCTGCGCTGCCGGCGCTTCGCAGCTGAAATTGCCAGGGCCGCTCCGCGCCCCATCGCGACAGAAGGCCGCTCCTACAGGTGGTACGCGATCCCTTGTAGAAGCGGCCTTGTGTCGCGATGGGGCGCAAAGCGGCCCCAAAATGTCAGCCTTGACCCAGCTCTACAATCTCGTACCCGTGGGTAATCTCAACCCCGGCACGCTCGAGCATGATCGAAGCCGAGCAATACTTCTCCGCCGACAGCTCCACCGCACGCTTGACCTGGGCTTCCTTCAGCCCACGCCCCTTCACCACGAAGTTCATGTGGATCTTGGTAAACACCTTCGGGTCTTCGCTGGCACGCTCGGCCTCCAGGAACGCCTCGCAGCTTTCTACCGCCTGGCGCGACTTCTTCAGAATGCTGACTACGTCAAAGCTGCTGCAGCCACCCAGGCCCAGCAACAACATTTCCATCGGGCGCACGCCCAGGTTACGGCCACCGGCCTCGGGCGGGCCGTCCATCACGACGACATGGCCGCTCCCCGATTCGCCGAGGAACATCGCCTCACCGGCCCACTGGATACGTGCCTTCATCTACCCGGACTCCTGATTTACGAAAAAGGGTGTCAGCTTAGACCTTGTACGGCTGTGGGAAAAGTACGAGTCATGTCGGTTTAGTACCGAAACATCCTGTAGTGTCTGATAAGCTGGCGCCAAATGACTGGCGCGCTCCGCCAGCCAACCTTTATATAAAGCCTATGCGTCATATCGAACAGGATTTCGTGATGGTTGCTTCCGCCCTACCCGCCAAGATCAAGAACATCGACAAGCTGCTGGTGCACTGCCAGCGCCGTCGCTATACCGCCAAAAGCAACATCATCTGCGCCGGCGACCGGGCCGAGACACTGTCGTTCATCATCAAGGGTTCGGTCACCATCCTCATCGAGGACGATGACGGCCATGAAATGATCATCGCCTACCTCAACTATGGCGACTTCTTCGGCGAGCTGGGCCTGTTCGAACCAGTCGAAGGTGAACAGCAGCGCAGTGCCTGGGTGCGCGCCAAGACCGAATGCGAAGTGGCCGAAATCAGTTATGAGAAATTTCGCGAACTCGCGCGCCAAGACCCGGAAATCCTTTATGCCTTGGGCAGCCAGATGGCCCAGCGCCTGCGCAACACCACGCGCAAGGTCGGCGACCTGGCGTTCTTCGACGTTACCGGGCGTGTCGCACGTTGCCTGCTGGAGCTGTGCAAGCAACCCGACGCCATGACCCACCCCGATGGCATGCAGATCAAGATCACTCGTCAGGAAATCGGCCGCATCGTCGGTTGCTCGCGGGAAATGGTCGGCCGCGTCCTCAAGGACCTTGAGGAACGCAGCCTGGTGCAGGTCAAAGGCAAGACCATGGTGGTCTACGGTACCCGCTAGTCTCTGGGCAGGTCGGTCAGCACCTTGGCATAGGCCTGCGACAGCCGCTCGAACCATGGGGCCGCGGGCGCCACTTCGTGCAGGGCGATGTGCGCATCGGCACGGCAGCGCTGCTCCAGTTCGCAGCACTCATTGAAGCGGTTGACCGCAGCCACCATCGAATCACGCTCGTTGTCCAGCAGCAACGCACCGTGCACCAGCACCACCGGGCGCTTGCCACCCAGCCCCTGGCGCCAGCGCTGGGCGGTGCCGACCAATTTGCGGCCATTGAGGTTGACGTTGTAACGGCCATCGCAGAAGGCACCGTCGATTTCGCCCACCGATGCCACCCCACCCCACTCGCGCAGCACGTCGCATAGCGGCAGGCACAAGCGCTCGTAGGCGTTTTCGATACGGCCGTGGTCTCCTTCGCTGCGGGGGGCAACATAGACCAGGGCTACGTTCACCGTGGAGTGTGACTGCGGCACCGGTTCGCCGCCGGTTTCGCGCAGCAGCACCGGCCAGCCGGCAATCGCCAGCTCCGCGCAGGCGGCTTCGAAGTTTTCCAGACGGCTCATGCGCCGGGGCATGACCAGGGCGTGGTCGGTCGGGCGCCAGAACAGCACGCCACTGTCGCACTCCCCGCGGCAGACGGCGGCCAGCAATTCCTGTTCGGCGTGCAGGCCTTGTTCTACGGTCAGGGTCAGGGGTTGATCGGTCATTGATCCACCTATGTCTTTTTTTACCGGCCTCTTCGAGGGCTCGCCCGCGAAGAGGCCATTGCAGGCATACAAAAAAGCCGGCAATAACGCCGGCTTCATTCGATCAGTCCAGTTGCTGAACAGTCTTCTTCACCTGTTCCGGGAAGAACAACCGCTGCAATTCAAGCCCTGGCTGCTCGGCGCGCATGAATGCCTCACCTACCAGGAACGAGTAGACCTCATTGATCGCCATCAGCTCCACATCGGCCCGGTTCAAGATGCCGCTCTCGGTAATCGCCAGGCGATCACGCGGAATACGCGGCAGCAGGTCGAGGGTGGTTTCCAGGCTGACCTCGAAGGTGTGCAGATTGCGGTTGTTCACCCCCACCAGCGGTGTATCCAGGGTTTTCAACGCGCGCTCCAGTTCATCGCCATCATGCACTTCCACCAGCACGTCGAGGCCAACATCCTTGGCCGTGGCCGCCAGTTCGGCCATCTTCACGTCATCCAGCGCCGACACGATCAGCAGTACACAGTCCGCGCCCAGGGCCCGGGCCTCGACGATCTGGTACGGGTCGACCATGAAGTCTTTGCGGATCACCGGCAGCGACACCGCCGCGCGGGCCTGCTGCAGGTACTCGTCGGCGCCCTGGAAGTAATCCACATCGGTCAGTACCGACAGGCAGGTCGCCCCGCCCTTCTCGTAGCTGACGGCGATTTCCGCCGGCACGAAATGCTCGCGAATCACGCCTTTGCTCGGCGAGGCCTTCTTTATTTCGGCAATCACCGCCGGCTGCTTGCGTGCGGCTTGCTCGATCAGAGCCTTGGCAAAACCACGCGGGGCGTCGGCAGCCTTTGCAAGGCCCTCCAGTTCGGCGAGGCTGACGCGCGCGCTGCGCTCGGCCACTTCCTGAAACTTGCGGGCAATGATCCTTTCCAGCACCGTCGGCACACTCATGCTTCGTTCTCCACCTTGAATACTGCAGTAAAGGCACCCAGCTCCTGCAGCTTCTCCCAGGCCAGCCCGGTGTGCAGTACGTCGTGGGCCAGTTCCACACCGGCTTTCAGGCTCATGGCATGGTCAGCGGCATACAGCGCCGCGCCGGCATTGAGCACGATCATCTCGGCGGCCTTCTGGCCGTTTTCGGTCTTGCGTCGGCCCAGCGCATCGCGGATCAGCTCCAGCGACGCCTGCGGGTTCTCGACGGCCAGGCCATGAAGGCTCTGGCTCTTCATGCCGAGGTCTTCCGGCTCTACCCAGTATTCGGTGATTTCGCCATTTTTCAGTTCAGCGACGAAGGTAGGCGCAGCCAGGCTGAACTCGTCCAGGCCGTCTTTCGAGTGCACCACCAGCACGTGCTTGCTGCCCAGGCGCTGCAGCACTTCAGCCAACGGGCGGCACAGGGTCTGGGCGAATACACCGACCACCTGGTGCTTCACCCCGGCCGGATTCGTAAGCGGGCCGAGCATGTTGAACAGGGTGCGCAGCCCCAGGTCGCGACGCGGGCCGGCTGCGTGCTTCATGGCCGAATGATGGCTTTGCGCGAACATGAAGCCGATGCCCAGGCTATCGATGCAGCGGGCCACCTGGGTGGGCGTCAGGTTCAGGTAGATACCTGCGGCCTCCAGCAGGTCGGCACTGCCGCTCTTGCCCGATACCGCGCGGTTGCCATGCTTTGCCACGGTGCAACCTGCCGCCGCCAGTACGAACGACGAGGCGGTGGACACGTTGAAGATGTTGGCGCCATCACCGCCGGTACCGACGATATCGACCACGCCATCGAGGCTCTGCAGTTCGACCTTGTCTGCCAGCTCGCGCATCACCGACACCGCACCGACGATCTCGTCGATGCTTTCGCTCTTCATGCGCATGCCCATCAGGAAGGCGCCGATCTGCGCTTCGCTGCACTGGCCGGTCATGATCTGGCGCATGACGTCGCGCATTTCTTCGGTAGAAAGGTCCAGCTGACCGACGATACGGCTCAACGCACTCTTGATATCCATGTTCGATCCTTAGCGGCGGCCGCCGGTCTGCTTGAGGAAGTTGGCGAACAGTTCGTGGCCCTGTTCGGTCAGGATCGACTCGGGGTGGAACTGCACCCCTTCGATATTCAGCGTCTTGTGGCGCAAGCCCATGATCTCGTCGACCGAGCCGTCAGCATGGGCGGTCCAGGCGGTCACTTCCAGGCAGTCGGGCAAGGTTTCGCGCTTTACCACCAGCGAGTGGTAACGGGTAACGGTCAACGGGTTGTTGAGGCCGGCGAACACGCCCAGGTCACGGTGATGTACCGGGCTGGTCTTGCCGTGCATCACCTGGCGGGCACGTACAACATCACCACCAAAGGCCTGGCCGATGGACTGGTGGCCCAGGCATACGCCAAGGATCGGCAGCTTGCCGGCAAAGTGCAGGATGGCCTCGATGGACACGCCCGCCTCGCTCGGCGTGCACGGGCCTGGAGATACGACGATGCGCTCGGGATTGAGGGCTTCGATCTGGGCAATGGTCATTTCGTCATTGCGAATGACCTTTACATCGGCACCCAGCTCGCCAAGGTACTGAACGACGTTGTAAGTGAATGAGTCGTAATTGTCGATCATCAGTAACATCGGGTTAAACCTCTTGAATCTACTGACTTCAAAATTCGAACCTTCCTGCTTCTGCCAAAGGCGCAGCTTGGCCATTCAGGGGCGGTAGTCAGGAAGGCAAACGGGGGCGGGCCGGACGGGCCGGCAGGGGATAAAGTCAGGCGCGCCAACGCCAACGGGCGTGGGCCTTGATAACGCGCATCAAGAGTTTGCTGACGATCAACACAGGATAGGTCTCGCTCATACGTTCCGGCACAGTAGCCTACCGGGGCGGCGGGCGCAATATGCCCGTAAACACGGGGAAACGAATGGACTTGGGAGGGATGCACTGCGATTTGCTAAGGTCGATGGGGTTGTCCTGATAAAAACAAAGAAAAGGATGTTCCCTGATGCGAAAAGCACCGTTATTGCGCTTTACCCTCGCCTCATTGACGTTAGCCTGCAGCCAGGCCTTAGCGACACCCTCGCCCTACTCCAGCGTGATCGTGTTTGGTGACAGCCTCAGCGACGCCGGGCAGTTTGGCGGGGTGCGCTTCACCAACCGCGATGCCAATGGCAATTATGCGCCAGTGTCACCGATGATCCTGGGCGGGCGGCTCGGTGTGAGCCCGACCGAGCTTGGCCCTTCCACCTCACCGGTCAATCCGGTGCTGGGCCTTCCCGACGGCAACAACTGGGCAGTCGGTGGCTACACCACCCAGCAGATCCTGGACTCGATCACCAGTACCTCCGAAACCGTCATCCCGCCAGGGCGACCCGGCGCCGGGCTGGTACTGCGTGATAAACCGGGCTACCTGGCCAACGGCCTGCGCGCCGACCCCAACGCGTTGTATTACCTGACTGGCGGCGGCAATGACTTCCTGCAAGGCCTGGTCAACAGCCCGACCGATGCCGTGGCCGCCGGCGCCCGCCTGGCCGCCAGCGCCCAGGCCCTGCAGCAAGGCGGCGCCCGCTACATCATGGTCTGGCTGCTGCCCGACCTCGGGCAAACACCGAACTTCAGCGGTACGCCGCAACAAAACCCACTGTCGCGGCTATCCGGCGCGTTCAACCAGTCGCTGCTCAGCCAACTGGGGCAGATCGATGCCGAAATCATTCCGCTGAACATCCCTGTGCTGCTGAGCGAAGCGCTGGCCAGCCCCGAGCAGTTCGGCCTGGCCAGCGGCCAGAATCTGGTCGGCACCTGCTACAGCGGCGAAGGCTGTGTGGAAAATCCCGTGTATGGCATCAACGGCGCCACGCCAGACCCGACCAAGCTGCTGTTCAACGACTCGGTGCACCCGACCATTGCCGGCCAGCAACTGATTGCCGACTACGCCTATTCGATCATCGCCGCCCCCTGGGAACTGACCTTGCTCCCGGAAATGGCCCACGCCAGCCTACGCGCTCACCAGGACGAACTGCGCAACCAGTGGCAGACACCCTGGCAGGCAGTTGGCCAGTGGCAGGCCTTCGTTGCCACCGGCGCACAGGACCTGGACATCGACGGCCAGCGCAGCGCGGCCAGCGGCGATGGCCGCGGCTACAACCTGACTCTGGGCGGCAGCTACCGCCTGAACGATGCATGGCGCCTGGGCCTGGCCGGCGGCGTGTACCGGCAGAAGCTGGAAGCCGGCGCACAGGACTCGGACTACAAGCTGGACAGCTACCTTGCCAGCGCCTTCGCCCAATACCGCCAGGACCGCTGGTGGGCCGACGCGGCGCTGACCGCCGGGCACCTGGACTACAGCGACCTCAAGCGCACCTTCGCCCTTGGCGTGAACGACCGCAGCGAAAAGGGCGACACCAATGGCGAGGCCTGGGCGATGTCGGGGCGACTGGGCTACAACCTGGCAGCCGAGAGCAGCAGCTGGCAGCTGGCGCCGTTCATCAGCGCCGACTATGCGCGGGTGAAGGTGGATGGCTATGACGAGAAGACCGGGCGCTCGACGGCGCTGGGTTTCGATGACCAGGAACGTACATCACGCCGTTTGGGCGTGGGGTTGCTGGGTAGCGTGCAGGTGCTGCCAGGTACTCGGCTGTTCGCCGAGGTGGCGCAGGAGCACGAGTTCGAGGATGACCAGCAGGATGTGACGATGCACCTGACCAGCCTGCCGGCGAACGATTTCACCCTGACAGGGTATACGCCGCACAGCGACCTGACCCGGGCGAGCCTGGGGGTGAGCCATGAAGTGGTGGCGGGGGTGCATTTGCGCGGCAACTACAACTGGCGCAAGAGTGATGAATTGACGCAGCAGGGAGTGAGCTTGGGCATCAGCGTCGACTTTTGAATTGATGGGGCCGCTTTGCGGCCCCGATCAACTTATTTGGCGGAAGTCTGCTCAGCCAACGCCACCGCGCGGAACATCGCTCGGCGCTTGTTGATGGTCTCTTCCCATTCCAGCGCCGGCACCGAGTCGGCAACGATGCCACCCCCGGCCTGCACATGCAGCTCACCGTCCTTGATTACCGCGGTACGGATGGCAATGGCGGTATCCATGTTGCCGTTCCATGCGAAGTAACCGACGGCACCACCGTAAACCCCACGTTTGACCGGCTCCAGCTCGTCGATGATTTCCATCGCACGAATTTTCGGCGCACCCGACAGCGTACCGGCCGGCAGTATCGCCCGCAGTGCGTCCATCGCCGTCAGCCCTTCGCGCAGCTGGCCAGTGACGTTGGACACAATGTGCATCACGTTGGAGTAACGCTCGATCACCATCTTCTCGGTCAGGCGCACGCTGCCGGTCGAGGACACGCGCCCGACGTCGTTACGGCCCAGGTCGATGAGCATCAGGTGCTCGGCAATTTCCTTGTCGTCCGACAGCAGGTCGTCTTCCAGCGCGCGGTCGGCCTCTTCGGTAGCACCACGCGGGCGGGTGCCGGCAATCGGGCGTACGGTGACCAGGTTGTCCTCGACGCGTACCAGCACCTCGGGCGAGCTGCCGACCACATGGAAGTCGCCAAAGTTGAAGAAGTACATGTACGGCGTCGGGTTGAAACAGCGCAGCGCGCGGTACAGGTCGATAGGCGCCGCCTTGAAGTCGATCGACATGCGCTGCGACGGCACCACCTGCATGCAGTCACCAGCCAGGATGTATTCCTTGATGCGGCCGACGGCGTTCTCGTAATCCTCGCGGGTATAGCTGGAGCGGAATTCCGGCTCGGCAGCCTGCGGCCCACTCAGGTCCAGGCCGCGGCGTGGAGTGATCGGCTGACGCAGGGTTTCAAGCAGGCCTTGCAGGCGTGCCTGGCCCTGTTCGAAAGCCTGCTCTTCCGCCGGGTCGACCAGCACGATCGCATGCATCTTGCCCGCCAGATTGTCGAACACCACCACTGCATCGGACACCATCAACAGGATATCCGGCACGCCAAGCGGGTCCGGGTTGGGGCTGGCGCCCAGGCGCTTTTCCACATAGCGCACGCAATCGTAGCCGAAGTAGCCGACCAGGCCGCCGTTGAAGCGCGGCAGGCCAGGGATATCGGCGACCTTGTAACGGTCCTTGAAGGTTTCGACGAAGGCCAGCGGGTCTTCGACATCGTGGCTTTCCACCTCCACGCCATCCTGCAGGATGCTGACGTGGTAACCGTGCACACGCATCACGGTGCGCGACGGCAGGCCGATCATCGAGTAACGGCCCCATTTCTCGCCGCCCTGCACCGATTCGAGCAGGTACGAGTTGGGCTGGTCGGCCAGTTTCAGATAGATCGACAGCGGCGTGTCGAAGTCGGCCAGGGTTTCGCAGGCCAGGGGAATGCGGTTGTAGCCGGCAGCGGCCAGGCGCAGGAATTCTTCGCGGGTCATGGGTAGCCTCGTGGCAAGCAGCAATAGGTCAGGCAAACGGACGGGCCGGCACGCGCCGGCAGGCTGAAGTCAGGCGCGCCAACGCCAACGGGCCAAGGCCTTGATGACTTTCATCCAGAATTTGCCGGTAACCGCCACGGTGGACTCTCTGTCTTGTGAGGCTTGAAGGTCCGCCAACGTTATCCCAGTGGCCGGGTCTGCGCAACCGGGCAGCAATGCACGCAGGTCGTCGATCACCAGACTGGGGGATTCGTCGTGGATCGGCCGGCCATGGTTGTAGCCGTAGGTCAGGCCGACGCACTGCACGCCAGCCGCCTTGGCCGCCAGCACGTCACTGCGTGAATCGCCGACAAACAGCGACTGCTGCGAGGTGACACCGGCCATCTGCATGACGAACAGCAACGCCGCAGGGTCGGGCTTTTTCTGCGGCAGGGTGTCGCCACCGATGATCCAGCGGAAGTAGTTGCCGATCTTCATCTGGTCCAGCAGCGGGCCAACGAAGCGCTCGGGCTTGTTGGTGATCAGAGCCATCTCCACGCCCTGCTTGCGCAGCCAGCGCAGGGTGTCCTGCACACCGGGGTAGACCACGGTCAGTTCGTGGCTTTCGGCATAGGCGTCCATGAACAGCGCCAGCGCCTGGTCGGCCAGCGCATCTTCCACGGCAGCGTGGTCGATGCCGCCGGCCAGCGCCCGGCGCACCAGCACCTGGGCACCGTTGCCCACCCAGTGGCGCACCGCCTCCAGGCCGGCAGGCGGGCGCCCCAGTTCGAGCAGCATGCGGTCCACGGCGGCGGCCAGGTCTGGCACGGAATCGATCAGGGTACCGTCCAGATCGAACATCACCAGCCTGGGCAGCGTCCCGGGGAACAGCTGCTCGAAGCCGCTCATGGGCGGGCCTGAGCCAGTTCGGCGCGCATCCTGGCGATTACTTCCTGGTAATCCGGGGCGTTGAAGATCGCCGAGCCGGCCACGAAAGTGTCGGCGCCAGCGGCAGCGATTTCGCGGATGTTGTTGACGTTGACGCCACCGTCGATTTCCAGGCGGATATCACGGCCGCTGGCGTCGATCAGCGCACGCGCCTCGCGCAGCTTGTCGAGGGTGCCAGGGATGAACTTCTGCCCGCCAAAGCCCGGGTTGACGCTCATCAGCAGCACCATGTCGATCTTGTCCATCACATACTTCAAGGCATCCAGGCTGGTGGCCGGGTTGAACACCAGACCGGCCTTGCAACCACCGTCCTTGATCAACTGCAGAGAACGGTCGATGTGCTGCGAGGCCTCCGGGTGGAAGGTGATGTAGGTGGCGCCAGCTTCGATGAAGTCGCCGATGATGCGGTCGACCGGGCTGACCATCAGGTGCACGTCGATCGGGGCGGTGACGCCGTACTTGCGCAAAGCGGTGCAGACCATCGGACCGATGGTCAGGTTGGGGACGTAGTGGTTGTCCATCACATCGAAGTGGACGATGTCGGCACCCGCGGCCAATACCTTGTCGACGTCCTCGCCCAGACGGGCGAAATCGGCGGAGAGAATGGAGGGGGCAATAGCGTAGGGCTGCATGGCGCACCTGTTGGCAGAATCACGGTGGCGCGCATTGTAACCCAGGGAAGCGGATGAAGGCTGATTAGCATCAACCTGTACCGGCCTCTTCGCGTCTGTAGGAGCAGCCTTGTGCTGCGAAGAGGCCGGTAGGGCCGAAGAATAGCTTTTGTCTTACCGGCCTCTTCGCAGCACAAGGCTGCTCCTACAAGGGTAATGCGCAGGCCTTGAGCTACTAATCAAGTCGGCTGCTGGGTCCTCAGCTTCTCGCTACGCCCACGCAACCATTCCAGGGTCAGCAGCAACACTACCGAGAAGGCAATCAGCAAGGTCGCCGCCGCGGCAATGGTCGGGCTCAGGTTCTCGCGAATACCACTGAACATCTGTCGCGGCAGGGTCGCCTGCTCCGGCCCGGCCAGGAAAAGGGTCACCACTACTTCATCAAACGACGTGGCAAAAGCGAACAACGCCCCCGAAATCACCCCGGGCGCGATCAACGGCAGGGTTACCCGGCGGAAAGTCAGCAGTGGCGAGGCGCCCAGGCTGGCTGCCGCACGCACCAGGTTGTAGTTGAAGCCCTGCAAGGTCGCCGACACGGTAATGATCACGAACGGCACGCCGAGTACCGCATGCACCAGAATCAGCGAGGTGAAGCTGTTGCCCATGCCCAGCGGGGCGAAGAACAGGTAGCTGGCCACACCGATGATCACCACCGGCACCACCATCGGCGAAATCACCAGCGCCATCACCAGCGACTTGCCCGGGAAGTCGCCACGGGTCAGGCCGATGGCCGCCAGGGTGCCGAACACCATGGCCAGCACCGTGGCTGCCGGGGCGACGATGATGCTGTTCTTCAAGGCCCGCATCCACTCGGCCGAGCCGAAGAAGTCCTGGTACCACTGCAGCGAGAAGCCCTGCAGCGGGTACACCAGGAAACTGCCACTGTTGAACGACAGCGGCACAATCACCAGGACCGGCAGTATGAGGAACAGCAGGATCAAGCCGCAAAGAATGCGCAGGCTGTAGAACCACACCCGCTCCACGGGCGACATGTAAGGGCTCAGCATGACAAGGCTCCTCAGCTCAGGCGCAGGCGGCTGGCGCCGACCAGCCAGCTATAGATCAGGTACAACAGCACGGTCGCCAGCAGCAACAGCCCGCCCAGCGCGGTGGCCATGCCCCAGTTGATGCTGGTGTTGGTGTAGAAGGCCACGAAGTAGCTGACCATCTGGTCATTCGGGCTGCCCAGCAGTGCCGGGGTGATGTAGTAGCCGATGGCCAGAATGAACACCAGCAGGCAACCAGCGCCAACCCCGGCGTAGGTCTGCGGGAAGTAGACCCGCCAGAAACTGGCGAACGGGTGGCTGCCCAGCGAGATCGCCGCACGCATGTAGCTCGGCGAAATGCCCTTCATCACGCTGTACAGCGGCAGGATCATGAACGGCAACAGGATGTGCACCATCGAGATGTACACGCCGGTGCGGTTGAACACCAGTTCCAGCGGCTGGTCGATGATGCCCATGGCCATCAGCGCGCTGTTGATCAGGCCGCCCGACTGCAGCAGCACGATCCACGCCGCCACCCGCACCAGGATCGAGGTCCAGAACGGCAGCAGCACCAGGATCATCAGCAGGTTGCTCTGCCGGGTCGGCAGGTTGGCCAACAGGTAGGCCAGCGGATAGGCCAGCACCAGGCAAATGGCGGTAATCACCACACCCATCCACAGGGTGCGGGCGAAGATGTCCAGGTAAATGGCCTGGTCCGGGGTGGCCTTGGCCAGTTCGCCAAGGTCATCGATACGGTGGTCGAGCGAAGCCAGCAGGTAGAAAGAGGTGACCGTACTGGTGTTGCGGCGGATTGCCTGCCAGTAGGCCGGGTCGCCCCAACGCTCGTCGAGAGCCTGCAAGGCATCTTTATACGAAGCGGGTTCGCTCTTGAACGGCAGCGCCCGCGCGGTCTTTGCCAACAGGCTGCGGTAACCGGCAAGCTCCATGTTCAGGCGCTTGGAAAGGTCGCCCAAGGTCTGGTTCTTGCGCGATTCGGCCAAATCCTGGCTCAACGCCTTGTAAACGTCCTCGCCCGGCAGGCTCTTGCCATCCCACTGGGTGATGACGCCAACGGTGCGCGGCAAGCCGCCAACCACTTCCGGGTTGCCGACGCTCTTGTACAGCAGCGCCGCAATAGGCACCAGGAACACCAGCAGGAGAAACAGCGCCAGCGGCGCGATCAACGCCTGCGCCTTCCAGCGGTTGACCCGCTCGGCATGCTTGAGGCGCTGCTTGAGACTTGGACCTGCGCCTTCTTTGAGGGGCACTGCAATGGCCATGGCGAACTCCGCGATACGAACTGAAAATGGGGCTGCTGCGCAGCCCATCGCAGGCAAGCCAGCTCCTACAGATACTGCGCTGGCTCCAGGGCAGCGGCCCCCTGTGGGAGCTGGCTTGCCGGCGATGGGCCGCAAAGCGGCCCCCTACACTGGTCGTTTACTTCTTCGCCGCCCAGGCGTTGAAGCGCTGCTCCAGCTGCTCGCTGTTGTCGGCCCAGAAGGCCACATCGATCTGCACCTGGTTGGCGATGTTTTCAGGCGTGGTCGGCATGTCCTTCTTCACAGCGTCCGACAGCAGGCTCACGGCCTTGGAATTTGCCGGGCCATAGGCGATGTTCTCGGAGTAGGTCTTCTGCTGCTCTGGCTGCACGCTGAAGGCGATGAATTTCTTCGCTTCCTCGACATCCTTGGCACCTTTCGGGATGGCCCAGGCATCGAAGTCGTAGATGCCGCCGTTCCACACCACCTTCAGGTTGCTCTCTTTCTGCACCGCAGCGATGCGGCCGTTGTAGGCAGAACTCATGACCACGTCACCCGAGGCCAGGTACTGCGGTGGCTGGGCGCCGGCTTCCCACCACTGGATGCTTGGCTTGAGTTCGTCGAGCTTCTTGAAGGCGCGGTCCACGCCCTCTTTGGTGCCCAGCACCTGGTACACATCCTTCGGCGCCACACCGTCGGCCATCAGGGCGAATTCCAGGGTGTACTTGGCGCCCTTGCGCAGGCCGCGCTTGCCCGGGAATTTCTTGGTGTCCCAGAAATCGGCCCAGCTGGTCGGTGCGGTCTTCAGCTTGTCGGCGTTGTAGGCCAGCACCGTGGACCATACGAAGAAGCCAACGCCACATGGCTGAATGGCACCCGGCACATAGTCGGCCTCATTACCGAACAGGGCCGGGTCGAGTTCTTCGAACATGCCCTCGTCACAGCCACGGGCCAACTCTGGCGACTCCACTTCCACCAGGTTCCACGACACGCTCTTGGTGTCGACCATGGCTTTGACCTTGGCCATCTCGCCGTTGTACTCGCCTGCGATGATCTTGCCCTTGCCGGCCTTCTCCCACGGTTCGTAGAACGCCTTCACCTGGGCCGCCTTGTTGGCACCACCAAACGAGACAACAGTCAGGTCTGCGGCCATGGCCTGGCCAGCGGCGAACAGCCCCAGGGCCAGGGCGGTCAGTTTCAACTGCTTGCGCATTATTATTCTCTCCACAGTACAGGGTTGGTGAAGCAATCCATCAATGGGCTTCGGCAATCGGATCGAGCGCGCGGGCGTGCTCCACCTCCCAGCCCAGCGGTACCACATCGCCCACGGCCAGGGCCGGGTCGAGCTCGGCAATCGGCTGTTTCACGAAGAAATCGCCCTTGCCGCAAACTTCCAGGCGCACCCGCACGTGGTCTCCCAGGTAAATGAATTCGGCCACCCGGCCCGAGAAACGGTTAACACAGCTTTCGCTGTGGCCATTCAGGCGCACGCGCTCCGGGCGGATCGACAGGGTCACCGGCTCGCCGGCCTGGCCGACATTCACCGCCAGCGCCTCGACCCGCTCGCCACGCGGCAACTGCACCTGGCAGCGCTTGCCATCACTGGCCAGCAAGGTGCCGTTGATGCGGTTGTTCTCGCCGATGAAGTTGGCGACGAAGGTGTTGCAGGGTTCTTCGTACAGCGTGCGCGGGTCGGCGATTTGCTGGATTTCGCCCTGATGGAACACGGCCACCCGGTCGGACATGGTCAGCGCTTCGCCCTGGTCGTGGGTCACGTACACCACGGTCACGCCCAGGCGCTGGTGGATGTGCTTGATCTCCATCTGCATGTGCTCGCGCAGCTGCTTGTCCAGCGCGCCCAGCGGTTCGTCCATCAGAACCAGCTGCGGCTCGAACACCAGTGCCCGGGCCAGGGCCACACGCTGCTGCTGGCCGCCGGACAGCTGGCCGGGGTAGCGTTTGGCGAAGGCATCGAGCTGGACCATGTTCAGCACCCGCTTTACCCGCTCGCTGATGTCGGTCTTGCTCAGGTTGCGCACGGTCAGCGGGAACGCCAGGTTCTCGGCCACGGTCATGTGCGGGAACAGCGCGTAGTTCTGGAACACCATGCCGATGTCGCGTTTGTGCGGCGGCACGTTGTTGATCGAACGCCCGGCCAGCTGGATTTCACCGGCGGTGGGGGTTTCGAAGCCAGCCAGCATCATCAGGCTGGTGGTCTTGCCCGAGCCGGACGGGCCAAGCAGGGTAAGGAACTCGCCCTTGCGAATATCCAGATTGAGGTCTTTGACGATCAGCGACTCGCCGTCGTAGCTCTTCTGCACACCACGGAAGCTGACCAGCGTTTCGCTGGTTGCAGCGTTCGACTTCGCCTCGCTCATGCCTGCACCTTCTTGTTGGATGACTGCGTAGGCATAGACTAGACAAGCGGCAAGCACCGGAAAATCGGGGGTGCTGAGAGAATGCCATCATCCGGATGGAAGATTTGTTGTAGGGATTCCCCTACAAAGATGGCGGGATTGGAATACTTCTCTCAGACCTCCGGCGCGCCCCTGTGGCGGGCTTACCCGCGAAGAGGCTAGCCCAGGCAGCGCAGATGGCAGGTCAGGCCCTTTCGCGGGTAAACCCGCTCCCACAGGGATTCGCTACAGGACGTAGGAAGCGCATGTCGCAATCAGACCAGCTTGTGCTCCATCGCGTACTTCACCAGCTCAGCCAGCGAATTCACTTTCAGCTTCTGCATCAGGCGCGCCTTGTGGGTGCTGATGGTCTTGCTCGACAGCGCCAACTGCTGGGCGATGTCGTTGACGTTGGCGCCCTGGGCCAGGCGTTCGAACACCGAAAACTCTCGCTCCGACAGCAGGGTGTGCAACGGCCGCGACTCGGTCAGGCCCACCTCGAAGACCATGCGGTCGGCCAGCGCCGGGTCGATATAGCGCCCGCCAGCGGCAACCCGGCGAATCGCGGTCAGCAACAGCGCCGGGTCGCTGTCCTTGGTGGCATAGCCCGCCGCTCCGGCCTTCAGCGCCCGCGCCGCCATCTGCGCTTCATCGTGCATCGACAGCATCAGGATCGCCGGGGCGTCCTGCAACGCGCGGATTCGCGGAATCGCTTCCAGGCCATTCACGCCCGGCATCGAGATATCCAGCAGTACCACCTCGCACGGGGTGTGGCGCAAGGTCTCCAGCAACTGCTCGCCGTTACCGGCCTCCCCCGCCACCTGCATGTCCTTGGCCAGGCCAATCAACTGCTTGATGCCCTCACGGACAATGGTGTGGTCTTCGGCCACCAGCACTCGAATCACGATCGCTCTCCTACTCCAACGGTATGGCCACGCTCAGGCTGGTGCCTTCGCCCGGTTCACTGTCCAGCGCCATGCTGCCGCCCAGCATCAGCACCCGCTCACGTACCCCTACCAGGCCGAACGAGGTGGGCCGAGGCTGGTCACGGCAAAAGCCCTGGCCGTCATCGCTGACGGTCATGCGCAATTGCCCGTGCTCACGCACCAGTTCGATCTCCACGCTATGCGCCTGGGCATGGCGCATCACGTTGGTCAGCGCCTCCTGGAGGATACGGAACAGCCCGATGGCCTTGGCATCGCTCAATGCTGGCAGATTATCCGGTACTTGCACCAGGCAGGGGATCTGCGTGCGTGCTTCAAAGCGCCGCGCCTGCCATTCAATGGCCGAGGCGATGCCGGCATCGAGAATCGGAGGACGCAAGGCAGTGGCTACGTCGCGCACCAGCTGGAACAGCTGGGCGATCAGGCGCTTCATGCTGGCCAGCCGCTCGTTCAGCCCCGGGTCCAGCTCGGCGAAGGCCAGCTCGCACATCGACACTTCCAGCTTGAGCACGGTCAGCATCTGCCCCAGTTCATCGTGCACTTCTCGGGCGATGCGGGCTTTTTCTTCCTCACGCACGCTTTCCAGGTGGGCCGACAATTCGCGCAGCTGCTCCTGGGACCTGGCCAGCGCCAACTCGGCCCGCTTGCCCTGCGTGATGTCCCAAACCACACCGTCCCATACCACCTGGCCGTTACCCAGGCGCCGGGTACTGGCTTTGATGTCGGCCCAGCGCTGTTCACCCTGGCGGGTGAGGATGCGCCCCTGCCAGGACCAGTCCTGGTCGCTGGCCAGGGCCAGGTCCTGCACCCGGTGGTAATCGGCACGGTCCTCAGGGTGCACCAGGTTGCGCAGGCCCATCTGCGGGTCCTGGATCTCACTGGGCGAATAGCCCACCAAGGCCTCGCTGCCTTCGCTGATGTAGGGGAATTCCAGGTCGCCCTCGGCCGGGTCGCGCTCCAGGCGGAACACCAGCCCCGGCACGTTGCCGGCAATGCCCTTGAGCCGCGCCTCGCTTTCGCGCAGGGCCGCCAGGGCGCGGTAGCGCTCGGTGACATCGGCGAGGTACACCACCAGGTACTCGGAGTCACGAAAGCGCAGAAAACTCAGCGACAGCTCGACCGGCAACAGGCTGTGGTCAGCCCGGCGGCACTGCGTCTCGAACTGACCAACACCGCCCGCCCCGGTACGTGCGCCCTTCCACAGCTCCAGCCAGCGATCCATGGTCAGGCTGGGTTCAAAGTCGCTCAGCGGCCGCTCCAGCAGTGCGCCTTCGCCGTAGCCCAGCATGCGCTCGGCGGCATGGTTGGCGTAGCGTACGTGGCTGTCCCAGTTGACCCAGAGGATGCCCACCGTGCTCTGGTCGATGGCAAACTGACTCAGGCGCAACGCTTCTTCGCGCACTTGCCGCTCCACAAGACTTTCCCGCGTGGCCAGCAGGCTGCGCTCCAACTGGCGCTGTTGCCGACGCTGCCACACCAGGGTGGCCAGCGCACACAACAGCAGCAAGCCGAACAGCAGTGCCAGGTTCTTCCAGAACCCTGTCGACTCGCTCAGGCGTGGGTACTTTGGCTGCAGCCAACGCTGGTGCAGTTGCTCCAGTTCCTTGGCCGGCAGCGCCTGCAGGCCACGCTCCAGCACATCGGCCAGCAGCGGCCAGTCGCGCCGCGAACCGATGCGCAACAGTTGCGGCAGGCCGATATCGCCGACCACAGCCAGCTCGCCGAACTCGCTTTCGCGCGACAGGCGGCTGAGCTGAGCTTCATCCAGCACGGCGAAACTGGCCTGGCCGCCCACCACCAATTGCAGGGCCTCGCGCTCGTTGGGTACCCCTTGCAGGTTGAGGTTGCTGTAGTTACCGCGCAGGTAGTCCGCCAGCTGGCTGGGCATGCGCACCGCCACCCGCTGCTCGGCTCCGAGCGTTTCCAGTTCCACGGCCATCGTCCCGGTGCGCGGCCCCACCACCAGTTGCGGCACGCGCATGTAAGGGTCGCTGAACAGCCATAGACGCAGGCTGGCGGGGGTCTGGGTAAGCCCCGGGGCAAAGTCGATTTCGCCGGCCTGGAGGGCATGTTCGAGGCTGGCCTGGTCGGCGAAGTTGCGCCAGGTAAGGTCCAGCCGCAGCGCCTGCGCCAGGCTGCTCACCAGTTCCACGTTGGCACCGTACAGTTGCTGCAGGCGCCGGTCGAACTGAGCGTAGGGCGCCTGCAACACCAGGCCGACACGCAGGCTACGATGTGTATCCAGCCATTGCTGCTGGGCAGGTTCCAGGGCAACCGTGGGCACCGCTTCGGGCCTTGCCAATGCAATCAAGGGCAGCCAAAAGCAGCCGATAACCAACAGGCGACGCACTCGCTTCATCTACACGCTCGTCTTGGCAAAGCGGCCATGCAGCATGGCCGTCACGGGCAAATACCATTAGGCTGCCGGTATCATTCTGGCCCCGGGTTGACTCATGTCCACACTTTATCGCACGACGCTGGCAATGTGCTGCCTGGCCTCGATCCTTCCACTCGGCGCCCTGGCCGCCGATGCCGAAAAACCATCCACCACCACCGAGGCACCCGTTGCCCAAGCTCCTCGCCCGCCGCTGCTGGAACGCAGCCAGGAGGATGCCCAGGCACTTGAACGGCTGGTGCCCAAGGCCGAACAGCAGACCCTTCAGGCCGGTGCCGACAGCTTCCTGGCCTTGTGGAAACCAGCCAACGACAGCGATCCACAGGGCGCGGTCATCATCGTCCCGGGGGCTGGCGAAACGGCTGACTGGCCGAATGCGGTCGGCCCGCTGCGGCAGAAGTTCCCCGATATCGGCTGGCACAGCCTCAGCATCAGCCTGCCTGACCTGCTCGCCGACAGCCCGCAGGCGCGAGTCGAGGCCAAGCCGGCTGCCGAGCCGGAGCCAGACAAGGGCGAAAGCGCCCCGGCCAAGGACATGCCGGCCGATGCCAATGCTAACGTCGCCCAGGCTACCGCAGCCGATGCCGACACCGCAGAGAGCACTGACGCCAAACAGGCCAGCGAACAAACCGACCCAGCCGATGCCGAGCGCATTTTCGCCCGCCTGGATGCTGCGGTGGCCTTTGCCCAGCAGCACAACGCCCGCAGCATCGTGCTGATCGGCCATGGCAGCGGCGCATATTGGGCGGCCCGCTATCTGAGCGAGAGGCAGCCACCACAGGTGCAGAAACTGGTAATGGTTGCCGCGCAGACACCAGCACGGGTGGAGCATGACCTGGAAAGCCTGGCGCCAACCTTGAAAGTGCCGACTGCCGACATCTACTACGCCACCCGCAGCAGTGACCGCAATGCAGCCGCACAGCGCCTGCAGGCCAGCAAGCGGCAGAAGGACAACAAGTACCGGCAGTTGTCGCTGATTGCCATGCCGGGGAACAAGGCGGCCGAGCAGGAGCAACTGTTCCGCCGGGTGCGGGGGTGGATGAGTCCGCAGGGGTAAGGTTTGCCATGATGGCCCTATCGCCGGCATGCCAGCTCCCATAGGTACGCCACAGTGTTCAGGGTCAGTGCAATACCTGTGGGAGCTGGCTTGCCGGCGATAGGGCCATCAAAGCCCGCGCCGCTTGCGGATCATGGCATAAGCCTGATGCAGCTCCCGGGTCCGCTCGGTTGCTTCACGCACCTGCGACTCACTGGCACCAGTACCCGCCAGCTTGTCCGGGTGGTGCCGGCTGACCAGCCGACGATACGCCTGCTTGACCTTGTCGCCATCGGTATCCGCCTCGACCGCCAGCAAGCGCAACGCCGCCGCATAGGTCATGGCGACCCCTTCCGGCCCCGCCGCCTTGCGTGGTTCGTACTCCAGCGACATGGCCTGCACCTGCCGCCGGCTCAGGCCCAGTTTCTGCCCCCAGTCCAGCAGCAGTTCACGCTCCTTGTTGCCCATCTTGCCGTCGGCCCAGACCATGCGCCAACAGGCACGCAGGGTACCTTCGGCCGCATGCGGCTGCTGGCGAATGCGCCGCAGGTGCCCACCCAGCCGGTCCTTGCCCGCCTTGCCGCGGTTGAACGCAGCAATCGCACGCAGCCGAGCCTCTTCGGCCAGGTCCAGGCGCACCATCTCCTGGCGCGCCTGCTGAATATGCTGCTCGCCCACCCGGCCATCGCACTTGGCCAGGCGCCCGAGCATCACGAACAGCAATTCGTCGTCCTGCAACGCCGGGCGCCCACCCAGGCGTTCGCGCATGTCCTCCCAGCCTTGCAAACGCAGGCGACGGTCCATGGCCTGCCCGAGCAACGCCCCGAGCAAGGCCCCGGGGATGCTGGCAACGGCAAAGCCGGCACCGACACCAATCACCGTGCTTGGCCACCACATGTCAGGCACGCTCGCGGATCAGGCGCTCGGCCTCGGCCAAGCGTTCGAGCGTACCGACATCAACCCAGTGCCCACGGTAGTGCTCGCCACTGACCTGGCCCGCAGCCATGGTCTGACGCAGCAACGGCGCCAGCTTGAAGGCGCCAGGCTGGCAGCCTTCGAACAGCGCCGGGTGCAGCACCGAAAGGCCACTGAAGGTCAGCGTGCCGGGCGCATCATCACCATCGACCACCCGCTCGCCCACCAGGCGGAAGTCGCCGCGGCCGTGATGGCCTGGGTTGTCGACCAGCACTAGGTGAGCCAGGCCTTGCAGGGGAGCCTGCAGGCGCGCGAAGTCGTAGTCGGTCCAGACATCGCCGTTCACCAACAGGAACGGCGCGTCCCCCAGCAATGGCAGGGCCTTGAAGATGCCACCGCCGGTTTCCAGCGGCTCTCCTTCGGGCGAATAGCGGATGCTCAGGCCGAAACGGCTGCCGTCACCCAGGTGGTCCTCGATCTGCTGGCCGAGCCAGGCATGGTTGATCACCACCTCGGTGACGCCCGCCGCAGCCAGGGCCCGCAGGTGGTACTCGATCAATGGCTGGCCGGCGACCGGGACCAGCGGTTTGGGGGTGTGCAGGGTAAGCGGGCGCATGCGCTCGCCTTTGCCCGCTGCCAGGATCATTGCCTTCATGCACGCGCTCCGGCCTGCAACTCGGCAATCAGCTCACCCAGCTCCGCCAATTCGGGCCGGCGGCTGATCACTTCTTCTATATAGGCGAAGAAGCGCGGTACGTCGCCCAGGTAACGGGGTTTGCCGTCACGGTGGCAGATACGGGCGAAAATACCGATCACCTTCAGGTGGCGCTGTACACCCATCAGGTCGCTGGCACGCTGGAACGCCTCGAAATCGGCCTGCACCGGGATGCCGGCAGCCTGCGCCTTCTGCCAGTAGTCGCGCAGCCAGCCTTCGACTCGCGCCTGCGGCCAGCTGAGGAACGCGTCCTTGAACAGGCAGGTGATGTCGTAGGTGACCGGGCCATACACGGCATCCTGGAAGTCCAGCACGCCGGGGTTGGGCGTGCTCTGCATGAGGTTGCGCGGCATGTAGTCGCGGTGCACCAGCACCTTGGGCTGGGCCAGTGCGCTGTCGATCAGCTGCTGGCTGATTCGTTGCCAGGTGGCTTTCTGAGCATCGCTGAAGGCCAGGCCAAGCTCACGACCCACGTACCACTCCGGGAACAACTCGACTTCACGGCGCAACAGCGCATCGTCGTAGCTGGGCAACGGCGCGTCCATCGGCAGGCGCTGGAACGCCAGCAGCGCGTCGATGGCATCGGCGAACAGGCCGTCGGCGTTGTCCGCATCAATGATATCAAGGTATGTCTGGTGGCCCAGGTCACCCAGCAGCAGGAAACCACGTTCCAGGTCCTGGGCATGGATCAGCGGCACGTGCACGTCGGCGCTGGCCAGCAGGTGGTCGATGGCGACGAACGGTCGGCAGTTTTCCTGTGGAGGTGGTGCATCCATGATCACGAAGCTGTGGCCGGCACCCTGCCAGCGGAAATAACGGCGGAAGCTGGCGTCGCTGCTGGCCGCGGTCAAGCTGCCTGCAGGCACGTCGCCCCAGGCGTTTTTCCGGAAAAGATCATTGAGCTGCTCATCGAGCCAGACCGTCAGTTGTTGCAGGCGTACATCGTGTTCAGGCATTACAAGGGTCTCCGACGGCCCTAGCCGTCAAGCGGGTCATGCTTTATTATCCAGCATCTTTTTCAGACCATCGAGAGGCGTGCGGCCCCACACGCGGGCAGATGGCACGCAGGAAGCCCGGACTAATAAGATGGCATTGAAATCCCCCGCGTTTCGTAGAAAGTTTCCGTTGCTGGTAACCGGCGGTCTGCTGGCCCTGCAACCTCTGGCCACGTCTTACGTGGTGGCAGCCGAACAGTTCGACTGCCAAGTGTCCGCCTCCGGTGGTTGGGACTGCAAGCCCAAGACCCCAACCAACAACCTGCCGCCGCGCCCGGTGCACGAGGGTGCTGCCGTCAGCACCGGCACCGAAGCCGCGAGCGAAGGCGAAACCGCGGACCGGCCGATGCTGGTCACCGAGGCCAAGGGCCGTGGCCTGAAGTCGCGTAGCGAAGACTACAGCCACCTGGACTGGGTTCCGCGTGAAAAGCTCACTGCCGCACAGCTGGCCGAAACCGGCCCGTACTGCGGAGGCGCCTACATCGAGCCAACCCGCCCTGGCATGGCCGACACCACGCCGAAGGACGAGTCGCCGACCTACATCAACGCCAAGGTATCCAAGTACCAGCAAGAGCAGCAGATCGCTACCCTCGCCGGTGACGTGGTGATGCGCCAGGGCAGCATGCAGGCCGAGGCCGACGAGGCCAACCTCTACCAGACCGAAAACCGTGGCGAGCTCAAGGGCAACGTCAAGATCCGTGACAACGGTTCTCTGGTGGTCGGTGACGAGGCACAGATCCAGCTCGACACGGGCGAGGCCCAGGTCGACAACGCCGAATACGTGATGCACAAGTCGCACATCCGCGGCAGTGCCCTGTACGCCAAGCGTGGCGAGAACGCCATCATCCGCCTCAAGGACGGTACGTACACCACCTGCGAACCGGGCAGCAACGCCTGGCAGCTGAAGGGCAACAACATCACCCTGAACCCGGCCACCGGTTTCGGTACCGCGACCAACGTTACGCTGCGGGTCAAGGATTTCCCGGTGTTCTACACACCGTACATCTACTTCCCGATCGACGACCGTCGCCAGTCCGGCTTCCTGCCGCCATCGTTCAGCAGCACCAGCGATACCGGCTTCATGCTGGTCACGCCGTACTACTTCAACCTGGCGCCGAATTACGATGCCACGTTGTACCCGCGCTACATGACCAAGCGCGGCCTGCTGATGGAAGGCGAGTTCCGCTACCTGACGCCTTCCAGCGAAGGCCAGTTCGGTGGCGCGTACCTCAACGACAAGAACGACGACCGTAAAGACCAGACTGACTACAAAGAGCAGCGCTGGATGGTCAACTGGCAGCACAAGGGTGGCTTGGACGAGCGCCTGATGGCTGAAGTGGACTACACCGACATCAGCGATCCGTTCTACTTCCAGGACCTGGAATCCGACCAGATCGGTGTCGAAAGCCAGGACTTCCTGAACCAGCAGGGTGCACTGACCTATCGCGGCGATAGCTATACCGCGCGACTGAATGTGCATGCCTACGAAATGGCCACTATCTCGCAGATCACGCCGTACGATCGCCTGCCGCAGATTACCTTCAATGGCAAGCTGCCGTTTGAACCGGGCGGGCTGAACCTTAGTTATGAAACTGAAGCCGTTCGCTTTGATCGCGACCTGAAAAACGACCTGGTCTTCAACGAAGACGGCCTGCCAGATACAACCGCAGGTGTCGTCAGGGATCCGGTTACGGGGGCAGTACTGGGCGGTCGCAGACTGGATCAGAACGTTTCCGGCATCGCCCGCGCCAACGGCAACCGTTTCAACGTTGCACCGTCGATCAGCCTGCCGATGAAAGCCAGCTATGGCTTCCTGACACCCAAGCTGAAGTACGCGTACACCCACTACGATCTGGATCTGGACAGCCAAGGTAAAGCTCAGGCAATCGCGCAATCGGCCAATCCGGCATACGGCAGCTACAACAGCTCGCTGAACCGCGATGTACCGATCTTCAGCGTGGACAGCGGGCTCTTCTTCGACCGCAACACGTCGATGTTCGGCACCAACTACAAGCAAACCCTCGAACCGCGCCTGTTCTACCTTTACGTCCCGTACAAGGACCAGAAGGACATCCCTCTATTCGACTCGGGTGAAACCCTGTTCAGCTACGACTCGCTGTTCCGTGACAACCGCTTCAGCGGCACCGATCGTATCGGTGACGAGAACAAATTGTCGTTGGGCGTAACCACCCGCTGGATCGAAGAAAACGGCTTCGAGCGCCAGAACTTCAGCATCGGCCAGGCCTTCTACTTCAAGGACCGCAAAGTTCAGCTCCCAGGTATCGATTATCGTACCCGTAGTGACTCGCAGTCCGATGTATCTCCGTATGCGCTGGTGTACAACTACTTCTTCAACCGCGACTGGCGCTTCAATTCGGACTTCAACTGGGATCCGGACAGCCGCAGCACCCGCTCGGGCAGCGCGATGTTCCACTACCAGCCTGAAGACAACCCGAACAAAGTGGTCAACCTCGGTTATCGCTACCGTAACGACACCATCTCCTACGACTCCACGACCGGTACCTGGAAAGTGGGCGGTGGCGACTACGGCGTCCCAGGCAGCGAGAACTACATCAAGGACTACTACAAGATCCAGCAGCATGACTTCTCGGTCATCTGGCCGATCGTTCCGCAGTGGAGCGTCATCGCTCGCTGGCAGCATGACTACAACCGCAATCGCACCCTGGAAGCCATGGGCGGTTTCGAGTACGACAACTGCTGCTGGAAGCTGCGTCTGATCAACCGCTACTGGATCGATTACGACGACTTCAGCCAAGCCCTTCCGACAAACGAAAAGGGCGACCACGGCATCTTCCTTCAGATCGTGCTGAAAGGCCTCGGTGGTGTAGTCGGCAACAAGGTCGAATCTTTCCTCGACCAAGGCATTCAAGGTTATCGTGAACGTGAAGACCAAGCTTATTGATCGACTGCGCCCGGCGTTGCTGGGCGTTGCATTGCTGAGTGGCGCGGTGCATGCCGCGGTACAACCTCTTGATCGCGTGGTGGCCATCGTCGACAACGACGTGGTCATGCAAAGCCAGCTGGACCAGCGTGTCCGCGAGGTCCAGCAAACCATCGCCAAGCGTGGCGGCGGCATGCCGCCTGCCGGTGCGCTGGATCAGCAGGTGCTGGAACGCCTGATCGTCGAGAACCTGCAGTTGCAGATCGGCGAGCGTTCCGGCATCCGCATCACCGACGAAGAGCTGAACCAGGCCATGGGCACCATTGCCCAGCGCAATGGTATGTCGCTGGACCAGTTCCGCGCCGCCCTGGCTCGTGACGGCATGTCGTTCGACGACGCCCGCGAGCAGGTCAAGCGCGAGATGATCATCAGCCGCGTGCGCCAGCGCCGCGTGGCCGAGCGTATCCAGGTCTCCGAGCAGGAAGTGAAGAACTTCCTCAACTCCGACCTTGGCAAGATGCAGATGTCGGAAGAGTACCGCCTGGCCAACATCCTGATCCCGACCCCGGAAGCGGCCAACTCGGAAGCTATCCAGGCTGCCGCGCGCCAGGTTGGCGATGTGTACCAGCAGCTCAAGCAGGGCGCGGACTTCGGCCAGATGGCCATTGCCCGCTCCGCCAGCGAAAACGCCCTGGAAGGTGGCGAGATGGGCTGGCGTAAAGCCGGCCAGCTGCCACCAGACTTCGCCAAGATGCTCAGCAGCATGCCGGTTGGCGAAATTACCCAGCCCATCCGCATCCCCAACGGCTTCATCATCCTCAAGCTCGAGGAGAAGCGCGGTGGCAGCGAGAACGTGCTGCGTGACGAAGTGCACGTTCGCCACATCCTGATCAAGCCGAGCGAGATCCGCAGCGAGGCGGCCACCGAGCAACTCGCCGAGCGCCTGTACGAGCGCATCAAGAACGGTGAAGACTTCGGTGAGCTGGCCAAGAGCTTCTCGGAAGACCCGGGTTCGGCGCTCAACGGCGGCGACCTCAACTGGGTTGACCCGAACAGCCTGGTACCGGAGTTCCGCGAGCAGATGGCCAACGCCGCCCAAGGCGAGGTCACCCGTCCGTTCAAGACCCAGTACGGCTGGCATGTCCTGGAAGTGCTGGGCCGTCGCGCCACCGACAGCACCGAACAGGCTCGTGAGCAACAGGCCATGAACGTACTGCGCAACCGCAAGTACGACGAAGAGCTGCAGACCTGGCTGCGCCAGATCCGCGACGAGGCCTACGTTGAAATCAAGCTGCCTGGCGCTGACCAGGCCGCCCAGTGAAGCCCCTGCGCTTCGCCGTCACCCCCGGCGAGCCGGCCGGCATAGGCCCTGACCTGTGCCTGCTGCTCGCCGCAGACGCCCAGCCCCACCCCCTGATCGCCATTACCAGCCGTGACCTGCTCGCCGAGCGGGCCACGCAGCTGGGGCTGGCCGTCAACTTGCTGCCGGTAGCGCCGGGCCTATGGCCCGAGCAGCCGGCGCCAGCGGGTAGCCTGTACGTCTGGGATACCCCCCTGGCGGCCCCGGTAGTGCCGGGCCAGCTCGACAAGGCCAATGCCGCGTTTGTGTTGGAAACCCTGACCCGTGCCGGGCAAGGCTGCCTGGAAGGGCATTTCGCCGGGATGATCACCGCCCCTGTACATAAGGGCGTAATCAACGAAAGCGGTATCGCCTTCTCCGGGCATACCGAATTCCTTGCCGAGCTGACCCACACCGCGCAAGTGGTGATGATGCTGGCCACCCGTGGCCTGCGCGTGGCCCTGGTGACCACGCACCTGCCGCTGCGCGACATTGCCGACGCCATCACTGCCGAGCGCGTCGAGCGTGTAACCCGTATCCTGCATGCCGACATGCGCGACAAGTTCGGCATTGCCAACCCGCGCATCCTGGTGTGCGGCCTCAACCCTCACGCGGGCGAGGGCGGCCACCTGGGCCGCGAAGAAATCGACATCATCGAGCCGACCCTGGCCCGCCTGCGCACCGAAGGCATGGACCTGCGCGGGCCGCTGCCGGCCGATACCCTGTTTACCCCCAAATATCTGGAGCACTGCGACGCGGTGCTGGCGATGTACCACGACCAGGGCCTGCCCGTACTCAAGTACAAAGGCTTCGGCGCTGCGGTCAACGTGACCCTGGGCCTGCCGATCATCCGCACGTCGGTCGACCACGGCACCGCCCTCGACCTGGCCGGTACCGGCAAGGTCGACACCGGCAGCCTGCGCGTCGCGCTGGAAACCGCCTACCAGATGGCCGAGAACCGACCATGAACGAGCAATACCAACACCGGGCGCGCAAGCGCTTCGGCCAGAACTTCCTGCACGACGCCGGCATCATCGACCGCATCCTGCGTGCCATCAACGCCAAGGCCGGCGAACATCTGCTGGAAATCGGCCCCGGCCAGGGCGCCCTGACCGAAGGCCTGCTGGGCAGCGGGGCACAACTGGACGTGGTGGAACTGGACAAGGACCTGGTGCCGATCCTGCAGCACAAGTTCGCCGACCGCAGCAATTTCCGTCTGCACCAGGGCGACGCCTTGAAGTTCGACTTCAACCAGCTAGGCGTGCCACCGCGCAGCCTCAAGGTGGTGGGCAACCTGCCCTACAACATTTCCACCCCACTGATCTTCCACCTGCTCAGCCATGCCGGGTTGATCCGCGACATGCACTTCATGCTGCAGAAGGAAGTGGTCGAGCGGATGGCCGCAGGCCCTGGCGGTGGTGACTGGGGGCGTCTGTCGATAATGGTGCAGTACCACTGCCGGGTCGAGCACCTGTTCAACGTTGGCCCGGGCGCCTTCAACCCGCCGCCGAAAGTGGACTCGGCCATCGTCCGCCTGGTGCCGCACGAAGTGCTGCCACACCCGGCCAAGGACGCAAAGCTGCTGGAGCAGGTGGTACGCGAAGCCTTCAACCAGCGTCGCAAGACCCTGCGCAACACCATGAAAGGCCTGCTCGACAGCCCGGCCATCGAAGCTGCCGGCGTGGATGGCAGCCTGCGCCCTGAACAGCTGGACCTGGCCGCCTTCGTGCGCCTGGCTGACCAGTTGGCCGATCAGCAAGCCTGATATCGCCTGTACCGGCCTCTTCGCGGGCAAACCCGCTCCCACAGGTACTGCACAGCCCTCAAAATCTGCGTAGTACCTTGTAGGAGCAGCCTTGTGCTTCGAAGAAGGATTTTCTTCGACAGTAATGGCCTCTTCGCAGCACAAGGCTGCTCCTACAGGTCCTGTGCATACCTTGAAACCCATGCTCTCCAGGTGGGAGCGGGTTTACCCGCGAAAGGGCCGGGACAGACAACACAAACCCCCAAGCCCCTCACCGCTGGCCCTCACCCCTCCCAATGGCCTAGACTGCATTATTGCGTCAGTTTGCCCAAGGCCCTTGCATGTCCGACCCTCGCTATAAAATCGACGTTAGCGTCGTGACCCGCTACCTCAAAGAACAATCCGACCCCGAAAACAGTCGTTTCGCTTTCGCCTACACCATCACCGTGCAGAACAATGGCTCGCTCAAGGCCAAGCTGCTGTCGCGCCACTGGCTGATCACCAACGGTGACGGCGAGGTCGAGGAGGTGCGTGGCGCCGGCGTGGTCGGCCAGCAGCCCAATATCGACCCGGGCCAGAGCCACACCTACAGCAGCGGCGCGGTCATCAGCACCCGCGTGGGCACCATGCAGGGCAGTTATCAGATGTTCGCCGAAGACGGCAAACGCTTCGATGCCGAGATCGCCCCCTTCCGCCTGGCGGTGCCCGGGGCGCTGCACTGATGGCTACCTATGCCGTCGGTGACCTGCAGGGCTGCCTGCAGCCACTCAAGTGCCTGCTCGAACGGGTCAATTTCAACCCCGCCGTCGACCACCTGTGGCTGGTCGGGGACCTGGTCAACCGCGGCCCCGAGTCACTGGAAACCCTGCGCTTCCTTTATTCGATCCGCCAGTCGCTGGTGTGCGTGCTGGGCAACCATGACCTGCACCTGCTGGCCGTCTGGCATAACGTCGAACGCCTGAAGAAAAGCGACACACTGCGCGAGATCATCGAAGCACCGGACGCCGATCAGCTGTTCGACTGGCTACGCCAGCAAAAGCTGCTGCATTACGACGAACCCCGTGGCATTGCGCTGGTTCACGCCGGCATTCCACCGCAATGGACCTTGGGCAAAGCCCTGGAACTGGCCGCCGAGGTAGAGGAAGTGCTGCGTGACGATGAGCGCCTGAAACTGTACCTGGACGGCATGTACGGCAACGAGCCGAACAAGTGGAGCAAGAGCCTCACCGGCATCGAACGCCTGCGGGTCATCACCAACTGCCTCACGCGCATGCGCTTCTGCACCGCCGAGGGCAAGCTCGACCTCAAGAGCAAGGAAGGCCTGGATACCGCGCCCAAGGGCTACAAGCCCTGGTACGCACACAAAGGCCGCCGCTCACGCCACGTGAAGATCATCTTCGGCCACTGGGCCGCCCTGCAGGGGCAGGTCGACGAGCCCGGCATCATCGCCCTGGACACCGGTTGCGTATGGGGCGGTGCCATGACCCTGTACAACGTCGACAGCGGCGAATACCACCGCTGTGACTGCAGCGACGACGGCAACTTACGCCTCCCCACCCAAACGCCTACACTGAACGATCAATCCTGAAGGAAGCCGTACCCATGAGCGAATTCAAGCGCATCCATCCCGAACAGGCCCTGGCCCTTCGCGCGCAAGGTGCGGTAGTCGTCGACATTCGCGACCCGCAGGCCTTTGCCGCCGGCCACATCACTGGCGCCAAGCATCTGGATAACCATTCTGTCGCCGAGTTCATCCGCAATGCCGACCTCGACGCCCCAACCCTGGTGGTGTGCTACCACGGCAATTCCAGCCAGAGCGCTGCGGCCTATCTGGTGAACCAGGGTTTCTCGGACGTATACAGCGTCGACGGCGGCTTTGAGCTGTGGCGCGCCACCTACCCGGCCGAAACCGCCCAGGGCACTGCCGAATAATTTTTTCATTTTTACTGCAGCCCGCGCCCCATGCGGGCTTGCGGCTTATCTGACGAACGGTCGTTCGCAACTTCTCCACGCCTCGCCCTTGACCTTGCGGATAACCAACTATTCTTAAGCGCAGGCCATCCAGAAAAAGGGGAGAGCCGGTACACCGGCGTGCGGGTCATCGGTAGCGTTACAGGGTGTTCTGGGGGGTATACAGCAATCGGCAGCCCCGGTTGCATGCCAGCATCAGCTGACTGATCCGGCGTCGTCTCCACGTATCGAGCGAGGTGACGTCATGAGTATTTTTAGCCACTTCCAACAACGTTTCGAGTCTACGCGCCAGGAAGAACTCTCGCTGCAGGAGTACCTCGAGCTGTGCAAAGAGGATCGCAGTGCCTACGCATCGGCGGCCGAACGGCTGTTGCTGGCCATCGGTGAGCCGGAGCTGATCGACACCTCAACCAACTCCAGACTGTCGCGAATCTTCTCCAACAAGGTTATCCGCCGCTATCCGGCCTTTGCCGACTTCCATGGCATGGAAGAGTGCATCGACCAGATCGTGTCCTACTTCCGCCACGCCGCCCAAGGTCTGGAGGAAAAGAAACAGATCCTCTATCTGCTGGGCCCGGTGGGCGGCGGTAAGTCGTCGCTGGCCGAAAAACTCAAGCAGCTGATGGAAAAGGTACCGTTCTACGCTATCAAGGGCTCGCCGGTATTCGAGTCGCCATTGGGCCTGTTCAATGCCACCGAAGACGGGGCCATTCTCGAGGAAGAGTACGGCATCTCGCGGCGCTACCTGAACACCATCATGTCGCCTTGGGCCACCAAACGCCTGCAGGAGTTCGGCGGCGACATCAGCAAGTTCAAGGTGGTGAAGCTGTACCCGTCGATCCTCAACCAGATCGCCATCGCCAAGACCGAACCTGGCGACGAGAACAACCAGGACATCTCGGCCCTGGTCGGCAAGGTCGATATCCGCAAGCTCGAGGAATTCCCGCAGAACGACGCCGACGCATATGCCTATTCGGGCGCGCTGTGCCGGGCCAACCAGGGCCTGATGGAATTCGTCGAGATGTTCAAGGCCCCGATCAAGGTCCTGCACCCGTTGCTTACCGCCACCCAGGAAGGCAACTACAACAGTACCGAAGGCCTCGGCGCCATCCCCTACTCCGGGATTCTGCTGGCCCACTCCAACGAATCGGAGTGGCACACCTTCCGTAACAACAAGAACAACGAGGCGTTCATCGACCGGATCTACATCGTCAAGGTGCCGTACTGCCTGCGCGTCAGCGACGAAATCAAGATCTACGACAAGCTGCTGATCAACAGCTCGCTGGCCAAGGCGCACTGCGCGCCAGACACGCTGAAAATGCTCGCCCAGTTCACCGTGCTGTCGCGCCTGAAAGAGCCGGAAAACTCCAACATCTACTCGAAGATGCGGGTGTACGACGGGGAGAACCTCAAGGACACCGATCCAAAGGCCAAGTCGATCCAGGAGTACCGCGATGCGGCCGGCGTCGACGAAGGCATGAACGGCCTGTCGACCCGCTTCGCGTTCAAGATCCTGTCCAAGGTGTTCAACTTCGATCCGCATGAAGTGGCCGCCAACCCGGTGCACCTGCTTTATGTGCTGGAGCAGCAGATCGAGCAGGAACAGTTCCCGGCCGAGGTGCGCGAACGCTACCTGCGCTACCTGAAGGAATACCTGGCCCCGCGCTACATCGAGTTCATCGGCAAGGAGATCCAGACCGCCTACCTGGAGTCCTACAGCGAATACGGCCAGAACATCTTCGACCGCTACGTGCTGTACGCAGACTTCTGGATCCAGGACCAGGAATACCGCGACCCGGAAACCGGCGAAATCCTCAACCGTATCGCCCTCAACGAAGAACTGGAGAAGATCGAGAAGCCGGCCGGCATCAGCAACCCGAAAGATTTCCGCAACGAAATCGTCAACTTCGTGCTGCGTGCCCGTGCCAACAACAACGGCAAGAACCCGAGCTGGCTGAGCTACGAAAAGCTGCGGGTGGTGATCGAGAAGAAAATGTTCTCCAACACCGAAGACCTGCTGCCGGTCATCAGCTTCAACGCCAAGGCAAGCAAGGAGGACCAACAGAAACACAACGACTTCGTCACGCGTATGGTGGAGCGTGGCTACACCGACAAACAGGTTCGTCTGCTGTCGGAATGGTACCTGCGGGTCAGGAAATCGCAATAAAGCGACAAGCTACCCACCGCGCGCCCAGGGCTGATATGCCAGCCCTGGGCGGCGGCAGCTGCTTTGCTGCCTTTATGTGCAGCAGCTCGTAGCTTGAAGCGTGCAGCTGTTCCCAGCTACCGGAGGGACCATGAGCTACGTTATAGATCGACGCCTGAACGGCAAGAACAAGAGCACGGTGAACCGCCAGCGCTTCCTGCGGCGGTACCGCGAACACATCAAGAAAGCCGTCGAAGAGGCGGTGAGCCGCCGTTCCATCATGGACATGGAACATGGCGAGCAGATCAGCATTCCGGGGCGCGATATCGACGAACCGGTGCTGCACCATGGTCGCGGGGGCAAGCAGACCATCGTGCATCCAGGCAACAAGGAATTCACCGCCGGTGAACACATCCCAAGGCCACAAGGCGGCGGCGGTGGCAGCGGCCGCGGCAAGGCCGGCAACTCCGGCGAGGGCATGGACGACTTCGTCTTCCAGATCACCCAGGAAGAATTCCTCGAGTTCATGTTCGAGGACCTCGAGCTACCCAACCTGGTCAAACGTCACCTGACCGGGGCCGACACTTTCAAGACCGTGCGCGCCGGTATCGCCAACGAAGGCAACCCGTCACGTATCAACATCGTGCGCACCCTGCGTTCGGCCCATGCCCGGCGCATCGCCCTGACCGGCAGCAGCCGCGCACTGCTGCGCGAAGCGCAAAAGGAACTCGCCCGCCTGAAGGTCGAGGAGCCAGACAACTTCACCGATATCCAGGAAGTCGAACACGAGATCGAACGCCTGAAGGCACGCATCAACCGCCTGCCCTTCCTCGACACCTTCGACCTCAAGTACAACCTGCTGGTCAAGCAGCCCAACCCCAGTTCCAAGGCTGTGATGTTCTGCCTGATGGACGTGTCCGGCTCGATGACCCAGGCCACCAAGGACATCGCCAAGCGCTTCTTCATCCTGCTGTACCTGTTCCTCAAGCGTAACTACGACCGCATCGAAGTGGTGTTCATCCGCCACCACACCAGCGCTCGTGAAGTCGACGAGGAAGAATTCTTCTATTCGCGGGAAACCGGCGGCACCATCGTTTCCAGCGCACTCAAATTGATGCAGGAGGTCATGGCCGAACGCTACCCGGCCAGCGACTGGAACATCTACGCCGCCCAGGCTTCCGACGGCGACAACTGGAACGACGACTCGCCGATCTGCCGCGACATCCTGGCCAAGCAGATCATGCCGCATGTGCAGTACTACACTTACGTTGAAATCACTCCGCGTGAACACCAGGCGCTGTGGTACGAATACGAGCGCATCGGCGAAGCCTTCCCCGACACGTTCGCCCAGCAGCAGTTGGTATCGGCCGGCGATATCTACCCGGTCTTCCGTGAACTCTTCCAGCGCAGGTTAGCCACATGACCGCCAGAGCACAGAGACGCCAACCTATTTCCACCGGGTCCGAGTGGACGTTCGAACTGATCCAGACCTACGACCGGGAAATCAGCCGCCTGGCCGAGCGTTACGCCCTGGACACCTACCCCAACCAGATCGAGGTCATTACCGCCGAGCAGATGATGGACGCCTACGCCTCGGTCGGGATGCCGCTGGGTTATCACCACTGGTCCTACGGCAAGCAGTTCCTCAGCACGGAGAAGTCCTACAGCCGTGGCCAGATGGGCTTGGCCTACGAGATCGTGATCAACTCCGACCCCTGCATCGCCTACCTGATGGAAGAAAACACCATGTGCATGCAGGCACTGGTGATCGCCCACGCCTGCTACGGCCATAACAGTTTCTTCAAGGGCAACTACCTGTTCCGCACCTGGACCGACGCCAGTTCAATCATCGACTACCTGGTGTTCGCCAAGCAGTACATCGCCCAGTGCGAAGAGCGCCATGGCATTGATGCCGTGGAAGACCTGATCGACTCCTGCCATGCCCTCATGAACTACGGCGTCGACCGCTACAAGCGGCCTTATCCGATTTCCGCCGAAGAGGAGCGGCGGCGGCAGAAGGAGCGCGAGGAGCACCTGCAGCGGCAGATCAATGACCTTTGGCGGACCATTCCGAAGAGCGCCGACAAGGGTAACGAGCGAGATGATGCGCGCTTCCCCGCCGAACCGCAGGAAAACATCCTGTATTTCATCGAGAAGAACGCCCCGCTGCTGGAGCCCTGGCAACGTGAAGTGGTGCGCATCGTGCGCAAGATCGCCCAGTATTTCTACCCGCAGCGCCAGACCCAAGTGATGAACGAAGGCTGGGCGACGTTCTGGCACTACACACTGATGAACGACCTGTACGACGAGGGGCTGATCACCGAAGGCTTCATGATGGAGTTCCTGCAATCCCACACCAGCGTGGTATTCCAGCCCGGCTTCGACAGCCCCTACTACAACGGCATCAACCCCTACGCACTGGGCTTTGCGATGTATACCGACATCCGCCGCATGTGCGAAAACCCGACCGAAGAAGATCGGCGCTGGTTCCCCGACATTGCCGGCAGCGACTGGCTTTCTACCATCAAGTTCGCAATGAGCAGCTTCAAGGACGAGAGCTTCATCCTGCAGTACCTGTCGCCGAAGGTCATTCGCGATCTGAAGCTGTTCAGCATCCTCGATGACGACCAGCGCGACGACCTGTATGTACCTGCCATCCACGACGAGGCCGGCTACCGGACCATTCGCGAACTACTGGCGGCGCAGTACAACCTGGGCAACCGCGAACCGAACGTGCAGATCTGGAGCGTTGACCGCCGCGGCGACCGCTCGCTGACCTTGCGTCACCAGCAACACAACCGCAAACCGCTGGGCGATTCTACCGATGAAGTGCTCAAGCACCTGCACCGCCTGTGGGGCTTCGACATCCACCTGGAGACCGTCCAGGGCGAGCAGGTGATGAAAACCCACCACATGCCACCACGCGGCGAGCACGGCGAAAGCGCCGACTATGGCCGCATGGATCTGGCTGTCATTCACCACCTCTAGTGCAACTTCAAGGCTGCCGACGGGTTATCCTGTCGGCAGTTATGGAGAGCTGCACATGCACATCTACAAAGTTGGCGGCGCCGTGCGCGACCGCCTGCTCGGCCGCCCTGTCAGCGATATCGACTGGCTGGTGGTCGGCGCCACGGTCGAGGAAATGCACGCTAAGGGCTTTCGACCGGTCGGCGCTGATTTCCCGGTGTTCCTGCACCCGCAAACCGGCGAGGAATACGCCCTGGCGCGCACCGAGCGCAAGAGCGGGCGGGGCTACGGCGGCTTCACTTTCCACGCCAGCCCCGATGTGACCCTGGAAGAAGACCTGATCCGTCGTGACCTGACCATCAATGCAATGGCCGAGGACGAGACGGGTACGGTATACGATCCCTATCATGGCCAGGACGATATCGACCAGCGCCTTTTACGCCATGTTTCCCCGGCATTCGCCGAAGATCCATTGCGTGTGCTGCGAGTTGCGCGCTTTGCTGCCCGTTATGCACCGCTGGGATTCCGGGTTGCCGATGAGACGCTTGAGCTGATGCGTCAGATCAGTGCCTCTGGCGAATTGCAGGCACTGACCGCCGAGCGCAGCTGGAAGGAAATCGAGCGGGCGCTGATGGAGGCGCAGCCGCAGGTGTTCTTCCAGGTGCTGCATGCTTGTGGGGCCCTGCAGGAGCTGCTGCCAGAGCTAGATGACGCCCCTCAGGCCCTGGCAGCGCTGGAACAGTCGGCAATGCACGAACAGCCCCTGCATGTACGCTGGGCCTGCCTGCTGCAGTCGCTGACACCGGCCGCGATCAAAGCCATCAACCAGCGCCTGAAGGCGCCGCGGGAGTGCCAGGAGCTGGCGCTGCTGACGGGTGAGTGCCTGAAGCTGGGCAACCAGGCGCAGGAGTTGCCCGCCACGGCACTGCTGGGGCTGCTGCAGAAGTTCGATGTGTACCGGCGGCCACAGCGATTCGAAGACTTCCTGATCGCTTCCGAGATGGCAGCGCTGGGCGAGGGCAAAGCGGGTTATCCACAGTCCGAATACCTGCGAGGGGCAGCGGCGGCGGCGCGGGCAGTGGATGTTAAGCCATTGGTGCAGGCAGGGCTGACCGGCCAGGCCTTGGGTGAAGCGCTCAAAGGTGAGCGGCTGAAAGCCCTCGAAGCTTACAAGCTCGGTTGAACATACCGGCCCCTTCGCGGCTAAAGCCGCTCCCACAGGGACGGCGTTGCTCTCGAGGTTGTCGCTGTACCTGTGGGAGCGGCTTTAGCCGCGAAAGGGCCGGTACAGGCTTACGCGGGAGTCAGCTGCAACCCACGCCACTCAAAGGCAACCGGGGCCAACACCTGATCAATCCGCGCCTCCTGCCACAACTGCGCCATTGTCTTGCCTACCCCCGGATGCACAAGCTCCGGCGCCAGCAGCGACAGCGGCCACAGCACAAAGGCGTTCTTCAGGATCTCGGCCCGAGGCAACACCAGCCCATCGAACGTGCCGTGCAAGTCGTCATACATCAGCACGTCGATATCCAGCGGCAGCCCCTTGCGGTCCGGGGCATAGCGGCCATTGTCGGCCTCGATGAACTTCAACCGGCGGTCCAGTTCGATCAACGGCAACGCAGTCTGCCCAGTCACCACGAAGTTGATGAACGGACCGCTCTTGATCCCCACCGCCTGGCTTTCGAACGCCGGCGAGCAGCGCATGTCGGTCAGGATGCCTGCCAACGCATCGAGCCCGGCGCACAAGTGCACCTCGCGATCAATGTTGCTGCCAAGCCCCAGGTAAACCGTGCTCAGAGACATCCGCGCTCGATCTCCACGCCAACACCGCCACGGGCCGCCGGTACCGCACCCGGCTTGGTCAGCTTCAACCGCACCCACGGGATGTGGAACTCTTCCATCAACGTCGCCACCAGGCGCTCGGCGAAAGTTTCAACCAACTCGAAACGCGCCTGTTCGGCAAACGCCTGGATACGGGCCGACACACTGGCATAATCCAGCGCCAGGTTCAGGTCGTCACCCGCCGCAGCCGGGCGGTTATCCCAGGCAAAGCTCAGGTCCAGGCGCAAGCACTGGCGAATATCCCGCTCCCAGTCATAGGCACCGATGACGGTATCGACTTCCAGGCCTTCGATGAACACTCTGTCCAAGCACTTCTCTCCACAGCACGACAAGGGCGACTGGCGCCGTTAGAATCAGGGCGTCCTCGCCCGGAATAGTTAGCATGTTTTGGTTACTGGCGTTGCTCGCCTACCTGCTTGGCTCGCTGTCCTTCGCCATCGTCCTCAGCCGCCTTACGGGCAGCCCGGACCCGCGTTCCAGCGGTTCAGGCAATGCCGGCGCCACCAACATGCTACGCCTGGCAGGCCGCAAACTGGCGATCCTGACCCTGCTTGGCGACCTGTGCAAGGGCCTGTTGCCGGTATTGCTCGCCCGCGGTGCCGGGCTGGACCTGCACGCGCAGGCCTGGGTTGGCGTGTGCGCAGTGCTGGGCCACCTGTTCCCGCTGTACTTCCGCTTCCAGGGCGGCAAGGGCGTGGCAACCGCCGCCGGCATGCTCATGGCCCTGTACTTCCCGGCCGCGCTGCTGGCCATTGGCGCCTGGCTGCTGACCTTCTACCTCACCCGCACCAGCTCGCTGGCGGCGCTGATCGCCACACCGCTGACCTTGCCGTTGCTGGCCTGGCGCGAGCCAGAGGCCCTGCTACCGATCACTGTGCTGACGGCAATGATCGTATGGCGCCACCGCAGCAACCTTCGCGACCTGTTCGCAGGCCGCGAACGGCACTTCTAACGCTTAAACCGGCGGCAACTGCTCCATCGGCCAGCGTGCCTGCACGCTGATTGCCAGGTCCTGCTTTTGCCCGGCCAACAACCGCTGGCAGCCGGCATAGGCGATCATCGCGCCGTTGTCGGTGCAGAACTGCGGGCGCGCGTAGTACACGTTGCCCTTGATGCTGCCGAGCATGTCCTCGAGGGACGCACGCAAGGCCTTGTTGGCGCTGACGCCACCAGCAATGACCAGGCGCTTGAGGCCTGCCTGCTTCAACGCCCGCTTGCACTTGATGGTCAAAGTCTCCACCACCGCCTGCTGGAATGCCAGGGACAGGTCGCAACGGGTTTGCTCACTGTCGTCGCCGGCATCGCGGCACTGCTGCCAGGTGTTCAGGGCAAAGGTTTTCAGGCCGCTGAAGCTGAACTCCAGGCCCGGGCGGTCGGTCATCGGCCGCGGGAACACGAAGCGGCCAGGCACGCCGCGCTCGGCCAGGCGGGCGATTTCCGGGCCACCGGGGTAGTTCAGGCCGATCAGCTTGGCGGTCTTGTCGAACGCTTCGCCGGCGGCGTCGTCCAGGCTCTCGCCCAGCAGCTCGTACTGGCCGATGCCATCGACCCGCACCAGCTGGGTGTGACCACCGGAAACCAACAAAGCGACGAACGGAAACTCCGGTGGGTTTTCCTCCAGCATGGGTGCCAGCAGGTGGCCTTCCATGTGGTGTACGCCAATCGCCGGGATGTCCCAGGCAAAGGCCAGCGCCTGGGCGCACGAGGCCCCCACCAGCAGGGCACCGACCAGGCCAGGGCCTGCGGTGTAGGCGATGGCGTCGATCTCGGTGGCGACGCAGCCGGCCTCATCCAGCACCTGGCGGATGAGTGGCAGCATGCGCTTGACGTGGTCGCGCGAGGCAAGCTCTGGCACCACACCGCCGAACACGCGGTGCAGGTCGATCTGGCTGAACAGCGCGTCGGCCAACAAACCGCGCTCGCTGTCGTATAATGCGACGCCAGTTTCGTCGCAGGATGTTTCCAATCCCAGTACTAGCATGGGTTCGTCCCTTGTGGGGGCTGAATTCGAAGCCGCGCATGATAGTCCCCGTGTCGGATGCCGACCAGCGGTTTTCGATCAGAGGCTTTGCATTCCGGCTTGCTAAGGGTTAACATCCGCAACCCTTGAAAACCGACGTTCTCCAGCACACCTTTGTTTTGCCAGGAGCACGTCTACCCCGGTAATGAATTAAGGTAGCCCTGGATGCCAGCCGTCAAAGTTAAAGAGAACGAACCCTTCGACGTAGCTCTGCGTCGTTTCAAGCGCTCCTGCGAAAAAGCCGGTGTACTGGCTGAAGTTCGTAGCCGCGAGTTTTACGAGAAGCCGACCGCCGAGCGTAAGCGCAAAGCAGCTGCTGCTGTTAAGCGTCACGCCAAGAAAGTTCAGCGCGAACAGCGCCGCGCCGTTCGTCTGTACTAATACAGGCGTTCTACGCAAAGCTTCTGCCCTGCCCGGCTAACCGCCGGGCGATGGCAGTGGTCGTTTCAAACTTGAGCAGCTAGCTCAAGGCCCTGCACAAGCTTCATGCGAACTGCACATGGGCAACCTGCCTGAAACGTCAGAGCTGGTCCTCCTTGTTGTATGACCAGACGTGCACGTCCGACTGACGGGCCCTCAGGGGCTGGCGACGAGCACACATTCCCTCGCACTTTCCCAAGCGGCACTCGCCCCATTCGGCGCGTGAGCGATTAGACTTGCCAGCTGCCAGATGACGAGACTGCCATGGCCGGGCTGATTCCCCAGAGTTTCATTGACGACCTTATCAACCGCCTCGACATCGTCGACGTGGTGAGTTCGCGCGTCCAGCTGAAAAAAACCGGCAAGAACTATTCCGCCTGCTGCCCGTTCCACAAGGAAAAAACCCCCTCCTTCACGGTCAGCCCCGACAAGCAGTTCTACTACTGCTTCGGCTGCGGCGCCGGCGGCAACGCCCTGGGCTTCGTAATGGACCACGACAACCTGGACTTCCCCCAGGCGGTCGAGGAGCTGGCCCGCGCCGCCGGCATGGAAGTACCCCGCGAGCAAGGTCGCCGCGACCACAAGCCGCGCCAGCCAACCGATTCGCCGCTGTACCCGCTGCTGGACGCCGCCTCGGAGTTCTACCGCCAGGCCCTGCGCAGCCACCCGACCCGCAAGGCAGCGGTGGATTACCTCAAGGGCCGCGGCCTGTCCGGGGAAATCGCCCGTGACTTCGGCCTGGGCTTCGCCCCGCCAGGCTGGGATAACCTGCTCAAGCACCTGGGTGCCGACACCTTGCAGCAGAAGGTGATGATCGATGCCGGCCTGTTGATCGAAAACGCCGAAAGCGGCAAGCGCTACGACCGTTTCCGCGACCGGGTGATGTTCCCGATCCGCGACAGCCGCGGACGCATCATCGCCTTTGGTGGCCGAGTGCTCGGCGACGACAAGCCCAAGTATCTGAACTCCCCGGAAACCCCGGTGTTCCACAAGGGCCAGGAACTCTACGGCCTGTACGAGGCACGCAAGCACAACCGCAACCTCGACGAAATCATCGTCGTCGAGGGCTACATGGACGTCATTGCCCTGGCCCAGCAGGGCCTGCGCAACGCCGTGGCCACCCTCGGCACCGCCACCAGCGAAGAGCACCTCAAGCGCCTGTTCCGCGTGGTACCCAGCGTGCTGTTCTGCTTCGACGGTGACCAGGCCGGGCGCAAGGCCGCCTGGCGCGCCCTGGAGTCGACCCTGTCGAACCTGCAGGACGGCCGCCGCGCGCGCTTCCTGTTCCTGCCCGAAGGCGAAGACCCGGACAGCCTGGTGCGCGCCGAAGGCACCGACGCCTTCATGGCCCGCATCAACCAGCACGCCCAGCCGCTGGCCGATTACTTCTTCGAGCAGCTAAGCGTCGAAGCCGACCCGCGCTCGCTGGAAGGCAAGGCGCACATGGCGACCCTTGCCGCACCGCTGATCGAAAAGATCCCCGGCGCCAACCTGCGCCAGCTGATGCGCAACCGCCTTAAGGAAATCACCGGCCTCGACCCGCAGCAGGTCGAGCAACTGGCGCAACACGCCCCGGCCACCAGCAGCGTGCCGGACTACGACCCTGGCTACGACTATGACGCCATGGCCAGCTATACCCCCGATTACGGCGACATGCCGCAGCACGACTTCGCCCCCGTTCATCAGGAACAGGAGTGGAAGCCGAACAAGGGCGCTGGCAAGAAGCAATGGGGCGACAAACCCTGGGACAAGAACCGCAAGGGTGGCAAGCCATGGCAGCAGCGTGACGAAGCACCACCACGCGTACCGGCCCCGGTCGAGCCACCCACCCTGGCCGCCCTGCGCACCTTGCTGCACCACCCTCTGCTGGCCGGCAAGGTGGAAGATGCCAGCCACTTCGCCGATGAAGAACACTTGTACAGCCAGCTGCTGGTGGCACTGATCGAAGCCGCGCAGAAAAATCCTGGGCTAAGCTCAATGCAGTTGATCGCACGTTGGCACGGCACCGAACAGGGGCGCCTGCTGCGGGCCCTGGCGGAAAAGGAATGGCTGATCGTGGCCGACAACCTTGAACAACAGTTTTTCGACACTATAACTAGCTTGTCCGCCCGCCAACGCGAGCGCAGCCTGGAACAACTGCTCAGGAAATCACGTCAAAGCGAATTGACCAGCGAGGAAAAAACCCAGCTCCTCGCCCTGCTGAGCCGGAATGTTCCCGCACAAACGCCGACCTCATCTGGCGCGTGAGGCCCATGCTCGGGTATAATCCTCGGCTTGTTTTTTGCCCGCCAAGACCTTCAGTGGATAGGGTGTTATGTCCGGAAAAGCGCAACAGCAGTCTCGTATCAAAGAGTTGATCACCCGCGGTCGTGAGCAGGGCTACCTGACTTACGCGGAGGTCAACGACCACCTGCCTGAGGATATTTCAGATCCGGAACAGGTGGAAGACATCATCCGCATGATCAACGACATGGGGATCAACGTATTCGAGAGTGCTCCGGATGCGGATGCCCTTCTGTTGGCGGAAGCCGACACCGACGAAGCCGCGGCCGAAGAAGCCGCTGCTGCGTTGGCGGCAGTTGAAACCGATATCGGCCGCACGACCGACCCGGTGCGCATGTACATGCGCGAAATGGGCACCGTCGAGCTGCTGACCCGCGAAGGCGAGATCGAAATCGCCAAGCGTATCGAGGAAGGCATCCGTGAAGTCATGGGCGCCATCGCTCACTTCCCGGGCACTGTCGACTACATTCTCAGCGAATATGACCGTGTCACCAGCGAAGGCGGCCGTCTGTCGGACGTTCTCAGCGGTTACATCGATCCTGACGACAATATCGCCGCGCCGACCGAAGAAGTGCCGATCCCAGGCACCAAGGCCGCCGCTGCGAAGGAAGAGTCCGACGACGACGAGGACGAATCCGAAAGCGGTGACGACGAGGAAGAGGCCGAGAGCGGCCCGGACCCGGAAGTCGCCCGTCAGCGTTTCGGCGCGGTCAACGACCAGCTTCAGGCCACCAACAAGGTTCTGAAGAAGAATGGTCGCACCCACCAGGAAAGCATCGACGCCCTGCAGGCCCTGGCCGATTTGTTCATGCCGATCAAGCTGGTACCGAAGCAGTTCGAGGTACTGGTAGAGCGTGTTCGTGACGCCCTGAACCGCCTGCGCCAGCAGGAACGCGCCATCATGCAGCTGTGCGTGCGTGACGCCCGCATGCCGCGTGCCGACTTCCTGCGCATGTTCCCGAGCAACGAAACCGACCAGACCTGGAGCGGTGACCTGGCCAAGCGCAACACCAAATGGGCTGCCGCCCTGGGTGAAAAGGACGCTGCCATCGTCGCTTGCCAGCAGAAGCTGATCGACCTTGAGACCGAAACCGGCCTGACCGTTGCCGAGATCAAGGAAATCAACCGTCGCATGTCGATCGGTGAAGCCAAGGCCCGCCGCGCCAAGAAAGAAATGGTCGAGGCGAACCTGCGTCTGGTTATCTCCATCGCCAAGAAGTACACCAACCGTGGCTTGCAATTCCTCGACCTGATCCAGGAAGGCAACATCGGCTTGATGAAAGCGGTGGACAAGTTCGAATACCGTCGCGGCTACAAGTTCTCGACCTATGCCACCTGGTGGATCCGCCAGGCGATCACCCGTTCGATCGCCGACCAGGCGCGCACCATCCGTATTCCGGTGCACATGATCGAGACGATCAACAAGCTCAACCGTATTTCCCGCCAGATGCTGCAGGAAATGGGTCGCGAACCGACCCCGGAAGAGCTGGGCGAGCGCATGGAAATGCCTGAGGACAAGATCCGCAAGGTACTGAAGATCGCCAAAGAGCCGATCTCCATGGAAACCCCGATCGGTGACGACGAAGATTCGCACCTGGGCGACTTCATCGAGGACTCGACCATGCAGTCCCCGATTGACGTGGCCACGGTCGAAAGCCTCAAGGAAGCCACTCGTGACGTGCTCTCGGGCCTGACCGCACGCGAAGCCAAGGTGCTGCGTATGCGCTTCGGTATCGACATGAACACCGACCACACCCTCGAAGAGGTGGGCAAGCAGTTCGACGTGACCCGCGAGCGGATCCGTCAGATCGAAGCGAAGGCGTTGCGCAAACTGCGCCACCCGACTCGCAGCGAGCATCTGCGCTCCTTCCTCGACGAGTGATGACAAAACCCCGGCCCAGGCCGGGGTTTTTCTTTTCCGGCTGTTGCGCAAAATCTGAATTCTGGCGCGATCTCTGTAGGAGCAGCCTTGTGCTGCGAAGAGTCCATTGCAACAGTAGATGATCTTTCGCCTGACTGGCGTCTTCGCAGCACAAGGCTGCTCCTACAGGGGGTGCGCATGCCATGAAGGCCATGCAGGCCGCCCCACACCCGCAAGGCCCTGTCGCCTCTGACAAAAGACCCTGCCCTCCACCGCACATCTGCAGCAATGCCCGTCTACACTCGACTTCATACCACTTGAATGTGAGGCCGCTATGCCGCTGATGCCGGCCATCCTGTTGCTGCTCCTGATCTTGTGGAACACAACGGCCGGCGCCCTGACCCTGACAGACGAGGAGAAAGCCTGGTTGGCTGCCCACCCGCAGCTGAGCCTGGGTGTAGACGCCTCTTGGCCACCGTTCGAGTTTCGCGACCAGGAGGGCCGGTACCAGGGATTGGCCGCCGATTACATCGCCACGATCCAGCAACGCCTGGGCGTGACGCTCAAACCGGTCGAACCCAGCAGCTGGACCGAGGTACTGGCGCAAGCACGCGAAAGCCGCATCGACCTGCTGCCCGGCATCATGTCCACCCCCGAGCGCCAAGGCTACCTGGCCTTCACCCGGCCGTACCTCGACTTTCCCATCGTTATCCTCGCCCACAAAGGCGGTGCACAGCCGCGCAACCTGGACGACCTTTACGGCCTGAAGATTGCCGTGGTCGAAAACTACGCCCCGCACGAACTGCTGCGCACCCAACACCCAGACCTCAACCTGGTGGCCCTACCTAACGTCAGCTCTACCCTGCAGGCCCTGGCCACCGACGAAGTGGACGCTGTGGTCGGTGACCTCGCTTCAAGCATCTGGAGCCTGCGCCAGCTCAAGCTCGACGGCCTCTACGTCAGCGGCGAAACGCCCTACCGCTACCAATTGGCCATGGCCGCCCCGCGCGACAAGAAAGTACTGGTCGGCATTCTCGACAAAGTGATAGCCGACATGAGCAGCAGCGAAGTCAGCCAGATCCAGCAACGCTGGGTGGGCAATGTGGTCGACCAACGGATGTTCTGGTCGGACCTGCTGGTGTATGGCCTGCCCACGGTGCTGGTATTGATGGCCGTGCTGGCAGCGGTCATCCGCATCAACCGCCGGCTCAGTTCGGAAATTTCACGGCGCATCGCCCTGGAGCAGGAACTGCGCAGCAGCGAGTACCACTATCGCAGCCTGGTCGAGAGCCTGTCCGCCATAGCCTGGGAGGCCGACGCCAACGACTTCACCTACAGCTACGTCTCGCCCCACGCAGAAGGCCTGCTCGGTTACCCATTGGCCGACTGGCTCAAACCTGGCTTCTGGCGCAGCATCCTGCACCCGGAGGATGCCCTCTGGGCCCAGGCCTACTGCGACAGCGAGACTGCCGCCGGCCGCGACCACAGCCTCGACTACCGGGTGATCAGGGCCGATGGCCAGCCACTGTGGGTACGCAACATCGTCAGCATGATCGAGCATGGTCACCAGCCGGTGATGCGTGGCCTGATGATCGACATCAGCGAGACCAAGCGCACCGAGGACGCCCTGCGCCTGTCCGAGCAGAAGTTCGCCTCGGTGTTCCAGCAGTGCCCCGACATCCTGCTGATCGCCCGCCACAGCGACGGCTGCCTGCTGGAGGTGAACGAGGCCTTCGAAGAGCAGATCGGCCTCACCCCGAGCCAGGTAATTGGCCGCACCGCCACCGAGCTCAACCTGTGGGGCGTCGAAGGCACCGGCCCGCGGCTGCTCGAACGCCTGCACCGGGGCGGTATCCGCAACCTGGAAATGAGTTTCCGCCGCAGCAACGGCCAACTGTTCACCGGCCTGACCTCGGCCGAAACCTTCGAACTCGACGGCAACCTCGCGCTGGTGGTAGCGGTACGCGATATCAGCCAGCTCAAGGAAACCCAGGAGCAGCTGCAAATCTCGGAAGAGAAATTCGCCAAGGCCTTCCATGCCTCGCCCGATGGCCTGCTGCTGTCGCGCCAGAGCGACGGCTTGCTGCTTGAAGTGAACGAGGGCTTCTGCCGCCTCACCGGCTATGACCTCAGCCCGACGCTCGACCAGACCTCGCTGGACCTGGGCATCTGGGTCGACCTCAACGAGCGCAAGCGCCTGGTCGAACAGCTCAACCGCGACGGTTTCGTACGCGACTTCACGTGCCACCTGCGCCGCAGTGATGGGCAGATTCGCCTCTGCGAGCTCTCTGCACGGCCGCTGCCGATTGCTGGCGACGACTGCATGCTGACCATCGCCCGGGACATCACCGAGCGCCACCTGATGCAGGAAAAGCTGCAGCTGGCCGCCACCGTGTTCGAGAACACCGCCGAAGGCGTGCTGATCACCGACATCGACCAGCGCATCAGTGCCGTCAACCGCGCCTTCAGCGAAATCACCGGCTACAGCGAGATCGAAGCCCTCGGCCAGACTCCGCGCCTGCTTGCCTCCGGCCAGCACGACAGCGCGTTCTATGTCGCCATGTGGCACCAGCTGACCGACGAAGGCCACTGGCAAGGCGAGATCTACAACAAGCGCAAGAACGGCGAGCTGTACCCCGGCTGGCTGACCATCAGCGCCGTGCGCAACAGAGAACGCGAGATCACCCACTTCGTCGCCGTGTTCGCCGACATCTCCAGCCTCAAGCATGCCCAGGCCAAGCTCGACTACCAGGCCCACCACGACCCGCTGACCGGCCTGCCCAATCGTGCCCTGTTCGAGAACCGCCTGCAGGCCGCGCTCACCTGCTCGCAAGTGTCCAACCGCAAGGGCGCGGTGCTGTTCCTCGACCTCGACCGTTTCAAGCACATCAACGACAGCCTCGGCCACCCGGTCGGCGACCTGCTGCTCAAGGGCATCGCCCAACGCCTGAAGGAGCAGGTGCGTGATGTCGACACCGTGGCCCGCCTGGGCGGCGATGAGTTCATCATCCTGCTGCCCGGCCTGCACAAACCCAGTGACGCCAGCGCCATCGCCAACAAGCTGCTGACCTGCTTCAACGCGCCGTTCCAGGCCGGCGAGCACGAGTTCTTCACCAGCGCCAGCATCGGCATCAGCCTTTATCCACAGGACGGCACCGACGTTGCCACACTGATTCGCAACGCCGACGCAGCCATGTACCGCTCCAAGGCCAAGGGCCGTAACCGCGTCGAAGCCTACACCCTCGACCTCACCGCCCAGGCCAGCGAACGCATCGCCCTGGAGCACGAACTGCGCCGCGCCATCGAGCGCAACGAACTGAGCCTGTGCTTCCAGCCCAAGCTCAGCCTCAAGACACAGAGCCTGGTCGGTGCCGAAGCGCTGATCCGCTGGAGCCACCCGACCTTTGGTGAAGTGCCGCCAGAGCACTTCATCCACCTGGCGGAAGAGAACGGCACCATCCTCCAGATCGGCGACTGGGTACTGGAACAGGCCTGCCGGCAGATGCAGGCCTGGAAGATGCACTACGACCCCTTCGGCCCACTGTCGATAAACCTCGCCGGCGCCCAGTTACGCCACCCCCACCTTGCCCGGCGCATCGAACAGTTGCTGAAGCACTACCAGCTCAAGGCCGGCGACCTGCAGCTGGAAATCACCGAAAACTTCATCATGAGCCAGGCAGAGGAAGCCCTGGCCGTGCTGTACCAGCTGAAGAAGCTGGGCGTGCAGCTGGCCATCGACGACTTCGGCACAGGTTATTCATCGCTGAGCTACCTCAAGCGCCTGCCGCTGGACATCCTCAAGATCGACAAATCCTTCATCCGCGGCCTGCCCGACGACCCTCATGACGCTGCCATCGCCCGCGCGATCATCGCCCTGGGCCGCAGCATGCAGCTGACCATCATTGCCGAGGGTGTGGAAAACCAGGCCCAGCAACGCTTCCTGGCGGCTGAAGGCTGTGAACAGATCCAGGGCTACATCGTCAGCCTGCCCCTGCCCCCGGACGACTTCGCGGCGACGTTTCTTCGCATAGCACTATCGGATCTTTCAGATGGCACAGGTGCGAAACCCTCGTTATAATCCGGCCACTTACTGAGGGCCTATAGCTCAGTCGGTTAGAGCAGAGGACTCATAATCCTTTGGTCCACGGTTCGAGTCCGTGTGGGCCCACCAGATAATCAAAGGCCTACGTTGCAGAACGTAGGCCTTTGTCTTTTCGGGGACTGCAGTCGCCATGTTCTCCTGACTAGGGCAACTCCTCTTGCTGGGCTATCCAGCTGTGGATGTTCTGAAGAACCCGTGTCGCACCTTCGGCAGTTTCCACCAGCTCTATCGGCCGCTCACCACTGAGGAACTGATTGGGCTGCTCCATCCACTTGAACGCTGCCGCCCTGCTTCCGCGTACAGGAATGGCCAAATCCAGAATTTCCTGCAGCAGTTCAGGTTGCCCATACCAGGACTCCGGCTTGATGGTTGGTTTCCTCCCTGGAATCACTCTCGGTAGCTGACAGGCCGCAAGCTCGCCTGAATTGATGTGCTCTCGCTTCCAGTGCGCAAACTTGATCAGGTCGGTATTCGCCGAGCGGTTTTGCCCCGACGTCGGCACAACCACGCCAATCCGCACATCTGTGTGAGCACGAATCATCTGAAGTGCAGGAGCGATGTCAGTATCGTTGGTAACGATGACGGCATGGTCAACCTGCCCCGTGATCGAATCATGGTAAGCCTGGAGGGCCAGATTCACGTCGCTCTGTTTCTCCTCCACCTTCCAGGCCTGGATTTCCTGGCACTCACGCGGAGCCTTGTCCGGATTTTCAGGGTCGACGAACTTCACCTTCATTTTATTGACGGCGTAATAACCTTCGATGAGCTCTATTCGACCGTCATGCAGCTTGCGCAAAGCGGTGTGGTAGCGAGCTTGTGACGACACTGAATCGCCAGCACGGGCGACCGACTCGATGATCTTTGCCGTGAAATATTTGATCGAGGGGGATTCCAGGAGCCGCCATGCCCTGATCTGGCCATGGCTGTCCGTGACCAGTATGGAAGGCAAGATGTGCTTTTCAAAGAGAGGTAGCAGGTCGAGCCACTTGTACGGTGTGCCGCGCAAGCAGCCGTAGTAGAAGTTGTAGCCGTCGATATAGATACGAGTGCGCAGAGGCTCAGAATCAAGCTTTCTCTGCATTTTTTGCACTCCAGAAACGAAAAAACCGGCTTAAGCCGGCTTTTTCCCCCTCCAACCAGATGGTCATGCCACGCCGGTCGTGAGGGTTAGTTGTTGTCGGCAGTATTGCGCAATGAGGGAGCTGATGCAAGGTAGTAGGCTGGCATCCTCGTCCTCCGAAACACAACGTTGGTGAGAGGGCCATTCTCTGCTCAGGCATGGCTATCTAAACAGCTATAAATCGTTAGATTTTGTGAGCTCCTATTCCACCCTAGACCGCACCTCGACCTGCCGGACCAATCGAGCAGTTCTGTCATTGCGCCCGATGCTTACATGCCGGCGCAGCAGCTGTAGGAGCGGCCTTGTGTCGCGAAAGGGCCGCGAAGCTGCCCCGGGATTGCAGCACTGATGCAACGCATGGCCAACTGTCTACCCTTGCCCTGCTTACCGCAGGCTGGCTAGGCTAGCGGGTCAACCGTAGAGACTCGCCATGTCGGATTCCCGCTCCATCACGCTGGATGAAATCGATCGCCAGCTGATCGCCCTGCTGCAGATAAACGCCCGCGAAAGCGTCGCCACCCTCGCCCGCCAGCTGGGCATCGCTCGTACTACCGTCAACTCGCGTCTGGAGCGGCTGGAGAAGAACAAGGTCATCTCCGGCTATGGCGTGCGCCTGGGCCAGCGGGTGATGGGGGGTGGGCTGCAGGCGTATGTGGGGATCAAGGTGCAGCCGCGCTCGGGCAAGGAGGTGGTGCGGCGCCTGAGTGCCATGGGCCAGGTACAGCAGCTGTGCGCAGTGAGCGGCGAGTTCGACTATGTGGCCTGGCTGCGTACGGATTCGCCCGAGCAACTGGACCAGTTGCTCGACCAGATCGGCAGTGTCGACGGGGTGGAGAAGACCACCACGTCGATCATTCTCAGCAGCAAGGTGGACCGCGGGCAGCCGTTCTGAACCTGGCTGGCGGTCAGGCCTCCTGGCCGTCGAGCAGGCCTTCCAGAATCGCCGAAAGGCTTTCGGCGGAATGCTGCATCGACCAGACGATGTCACGGCTGCGCTCGGGGGCGTGATGCTGGGCGTAGTCGGTGGCGATCTGATTGAGGCCACGGGCCAGCAGGCAGGCGTGGACCAAGGCGTCTGCAGCGTCGATGCCGGGACGTATGGCGAATAATGGCGGATGGCTGGATTCGCAGTTGCAAAAGGTTTTTTCTGCGGTGGGTTTCAGTTTTTCGGGTTGGTCGGAATAAGTCTTCTTCATGATGCAATTTCCAAATTGATTCTTGAGGAAACCGCCTACCAACTCCTTCTCACGGGAAATAGGTGGCAGCCATGCACGGGGTGAGAACCGGCCAACTTGGAAATCCGGCCAGGCGAAAGCCTGCCCGCGCACAGCTGCCATGACATAAGCCTTGGTGCGAAGTTGGAGATGGGTTCTCACACCCAGTCGCCCGAACAGCGGCGACCCAGTGAAGTTAACGATGAGGCGTTTCCCACGCAGCCAGACCGAGGCTATAGCGGGCGTAGGGTAATTCTTTAATTCATGGCATGGGTGTAGGAACTGTCTGATCACACCCTGTGGGAGCGGGCGTGCCCGCGAACACGGGCGCAGCCCGTGCCATACACCGCGGGGGCTTCTTCGCGGGCTCGCCCGCTCCCACAGGGGGCCGATGCTGTGCTTGAGATGGGTAGGCTTCCTGTTCGTCATAAATCTATCTTGCTTATACATTTCGACGATACAAGCTACATTCAGACAACAATCTGCACCTTAATAACGAACACCCCACTCCCTAAAATGGCCCCCAGGCATCTCCTATACTCAGGCTCCGCCCGCTGCGCAGCCTCTCTGGCAAGGTCACTTCATGAACAAGAAAAACCGCCACCCCGCCGATGGTAAAAAACCCGTCACCATCTTCGGCCCGGATTTCCCCTTCGCCTTCGACGACTGGCTGGAACACCCCGCAGGCCTGGGCAGCATCCCGGCCGAGCGCCATGGTGAGGAAGTGGCAATCGTGGGCGCCGGTATCGCCGGCCTGGTGGCGGCCTACGAGCTGATGAAGCTGGGCCTCAAGCCGGTGGTGTACGAAGCATCCAAGCTGGGTGGCCGGCTGCGCTCGCAAACCTTCAACGGCACCGACGGGATCATCGCCGAACTGGGTGGCATGCGCTTCCCGGTGTCATCCACTGCCTTCTACCACTACGTGGACAAGCTGGGCCTGGAGACCAAACCGTTCCCCAACCCGCTGACCCCGGCCTCGGGCAGCACGGTGATCGACCTGGAAGGCCAGACCTACTACGCCGAAAAACCCACCGACCTGCCCAAGCTGTTCCACGAAGTGGCCGATGCCTGGGCCGACGCGCTGGAAAGCGGTGCGCAGTTCGCTGACATCCAGCAGGCCATCCGCGACCGTGACGTACCGCGCCTGAAAGAGCTGTGGAACAAGCTGGTACCGCTGTGGGACGACCGCACGTTCTACGACTTCGTCGCCACCTCGCGCTCGTTCGCCCAGCTGAGCTTCCAGCACCGCGAAGTGTTCGGCCAGGTCGGCTTCGGCACCGGCGGCTGGGACTCGGACTTCCCCAACTCGATGCTGGAAATCTTCCGCGTGGTGATGACCAACTGCGACGACCACCAGCACCTGGTAGTCGGCGGTGTAGAGCAGGTACCGCAAGGCATCTGGCGCCACGTACCGGAGCGCTGCGTGCATTGGCCGGAAGGCACCAGCCTGAGCGGGCTGCATGGCGGCGCACCGCGTACCGGGGTCAAGCGCATCGCCCGCGCTGCCGATGGCCGCCTGGCGGTCACCGACAACTGGGGCGACACCCGTCACTACAGTGCCGTGCTCGCCACCTGCCAGACCTGGCTGCTGACCACCCAGATCGACTGCGAGGAATCGCTGTTCTCGCAAAAGATGTGGATGGCCCTGGACCGCACCCGCTACATGCAGTCGTCGAAGACCTTCGTCATGGTCGACCGGCCGTTCTGGAAGGACAAGGACCCGGAAACCGGCCGCGACCTGATGAGCATGACCCTCACCGATCGCCTCACCCGTGGCACCTACTTGTTCGATAACGGTGACGACAAGCCGGGGGTGATCTGCCTGTCCTACTCGTGGATGAGCGACGCGCTGAAGATGCTGCCGCACCCGGTGGAAAAACGCGTGCAACTGGCTCTGGATGCACTGAAGAAGATCTACCCGAAGACCGACATCGCCGGGCACATCATCGGCGACCCGATCACCGTTTCCTGGGAAGCCGACCCGCACTTCCTCGGCGCCTTCAAGGGCGCGTTGCCTGGGCACTACCGCTACAACCAGCGCATGTACGCGCACTTCATGCAGCAGGACATGCCTGCCGAGCAGCGCGGCATGTTCATCGCCGGTGACGATGTGTCGTGGACGCCGGCCTGGGTGGAAGGCGCGGTACAAACATCGCTGAATGCGGTGTGGGGTATCATGAATCACTTCGGTGGCCGCACCCACCCGGACAACCCCGGCCCAGGCGATGTGTTCGACGAAATCGGCCCGATCGCCCTGCCGGACTGAGACAAGGAGGCAGCATGCGCATCGCTCTGTTCCAGGGCGCACCCAAGCCACTGGACGTGCCCGGCAACCTGCAACGGTTGCGCCACCAGGCGCAACTGGCGGCCGAACGCGGGGCCAGTTTGCTGGTGTGCCCGGAGATGTTCCTGACCGGCTACAACATCGGCCTGGCCCAGGTCGAGCGCCTGGCCGAGGCCGCCGATGGCCCGGCGGCCATGGAGGTGGTGGAAATCGCCCAGGCGCACCGCATCGCCATCGTCTACGGGTATCCGGAACGTGGCGATGATGGCGCGATCTACAACAGCGTGCAGTTGATCGATGGTCACGGCCGCAGCCTGAGCAACTATCGCAAGACCCACCTGTTCGGCGAGCTGGACCGCTCGATGTTCAGCGCAGGTGCCGATCACTTCCCGGTGGTGGAGCTGGATGGCTGGAAGGTCGGTCTGCTGATCTGCTACGACATCGAGTTCCCGGAAAACGCGCGACGCCTGGCGCTGGACGGTGCCGAGCTGATCCTGGTGCCGACGGCGAACATGTCGCCGTACGACTTCATCTGCCAGGTGACAGTGAGGGCGCGGGCGCAGGAGAATCAGTGCTACCTGGTGTATGCCAACTACTGCGGCTCGGAAGACGATATCCAGTATTGCGGGCAGAGCAGCATCGTCGGCCCGGATGGCAGCCTGCTGGCCATGGCCGGGCGGGACGAGTGCCAGTTGCTGGCGGAGCTGGAGCATGAGCGGGTGGTACAGGGGCGGGCGGCGTTTCCTTACCTGAGCGATCTGCGCCAGGAGCTGCACCTGCGTAAGGGCTGACAGGGGCCGCTGTGCGGCCCATTCGCCGGCAAGCCGGCTCCCACCTCGACCGCACCGGTTTCAAGGCATTTGCATTCCCTGCGGGAGCCGGCTTGCCGGCGATAGGGCCAAGCCTGCCAACACAAATGGGTTAGCATGAACACCTGCCCCGGAGTTTCCATGCCTGACGCCACCCGCCACCTCACCCTCGCCAACGGCCTGCAGCTGACCCTGCGCCACGCCCCGCGCCTGAAGCGCTCGGCCGCGGCCCTGCGGGTGCACGCGGGTAGCCACGACGCGCCGACCAGATGGCCCGGCCTGGCCCACTTCCTGGAGCACCTGTTCTTCCTCGGCACCTCGCGCTTCCCTCTGGACGACGGCCTGATGCGCTACGTGCAGGCCCTCGGCGGCCAGGTCAATGCCAGCACTCGCGAACGCACCACCGACTTCTTCTTCGAGGTCCCGCCCAGCGCCCTGGCCGGGGGGCTGGAGCGCCTGTGCCAGATGTTGGCCGAGCCAGATTTGGGTATCGAGCGCCAACGCCGCGAACGCGAAGTAATCCATGCCGAGTTCATTGCCTGGTCGCGCAGCCCGCAGGCCCAGCAGCAGTTCGCCTTGCTGCAATCGGCAGCGCCCGGCCATCCATTGGGCGCTTTTCATGCCGGTAACCGGCACACCCTGGCCTTGCAGGATCCTGCCTTCCAGCAAGCGCTCGGTGGCTTTCACCAGCGCTTCTACCAAGGCGGCCAGGTCACCCTGAGCCTGTGCGGCCCGCAATCGCTGGATGAACTGGAATTACTGGGCCGGCAGCATGCCAAGCTGTTCGCAACAGGTGAACGGGTGCCACAAGCTCTGCCACCGCCTTTATCGGCGACCGACACGCACCTGCTGTTCAGCCACGAAAACCTGCCGGCAGGTGCCGAGCAGGCCCTTGAGTTGCTCATCGCCAGCCTCGGCGATAGCCGCCCGGGCACCTGGCTGGATGCACTTCGCCAGCGTGGCTGGCTGCAAGGCTTCAAGGCTGAGGCGCTGTATGCCTTCGCCGGGCAGTTGCTGTGGCACATTGATCTGAAGCTGAGCGAGGACGCCTGCCCAGAGGAAGCCAATGCCCTGTTGCAGGGCTGGTTCGGCTTCATCCGCCAGGCCGCCCCTGAGCAATTGAGTGCCGAATTCGAGCTGCTGCAGCAAAGCCGCGAACGCAGTGCCAGTGCGCTTGAGCTGGCCCGCCGGGACAGCGCCGGCCAGCCGTTCAGCGGTTTGGACACACAAGGCTTGCAGGCGCTCCGAGCCCTGCTGGAAGGCCTGCCGGGCCGCGCACATAGGCATTGGCAACTGCCCTCCGTCGACCCCCTGCTTCTGGCCGACTTGCCTGATGCCAGTCCGCAACCACTGCCAGCGGCATTGAAAGTCAGCGACCAGCTGCCTGGTGCTCGTCAGTACGCGGCACTGTACCTGCGCTGGCATGTCCCTTCGCCGTTGCGCCAACGCCTGCATGCGCTGCTCGAACGCGCCTTGCACCCCCTGCAGGAGCGCTGCGAGCGCGTATCGGTGCAGTTGCAGTTCAGTGCCGCTGGCGAATACTGGCAACTGCGCTGCGCCGGGCTGCCGGCAGCGGTACTGCGCACTGTGGACCAAGCCTTGGCGCTGATGCGCAAGCCCCCGGCAGGCAGCTGGCTGCCCAGTTCGACGCAGCCTCCGGCACTGATTCCCATCCGGGCCCTGCTCAAGCAGCTGCCCGACGCCGTGCTAGGCGCCACGCCTGCACCTGCTGCGGCCTGCACCCTGGCACAGACGCATCTCGACAAACTGTGGCAGCAAGCACGCTGGCACGGCCTGGCTGCCGGCTTCGACGATGCCGCCCTGAAGGCATTGGGCACCGTGCTGCAGCACTGCCCTGGCCAAGGCTCGGCGCCTGGCCCTCTGCCCGCCTTAGCCAACCACCGTTGGCAACATGCCGAAGTACCCGGCAGTGAGCATGCCCTGCTGCTGTTCTGCCCACTGCCAGCGGCCATGGAAGCCGCTGGCCGCCTGCTCGCGCAGTTGCTGCAAGGGCCGGTTTACCAACGGCTACGGGTAGAACTGCAACTCGGCTATGCGGTATTCAGTACCTTTCGTCAGGTAGAGGGTGTCGGCGGCCTGCTGTTCGGGGTCCAGTCGCCTCATGCCAGCCAGGTACAGATCCTCGACCACCTGCTCACCTTGCTGCGCCAGGGCGTTACCCTGGCCCCTGCCGCTGGTCAGGCCCTGGCCGCGCAATTCGATGAACCGGCGATGGGCAACGCCGAAGTCGCCGAATGGGCGTGGCAGACATTCCTGGCCACACAACCCGGCAGGCTGGATGCACTGCGCAGGTCTATCCTGAAAACGCGGCAGACGGATCTGGACCAGTTGCTGAACCACTTGCTCGATACAGATTCCACTTGGCTATGCCTTGCCAACGCAGCCGCACCAGATGCTTCCTGGCTGGGTTCAAACCCATGATTGTTACGAAAACCGCAACGGAGTTTTCGAATAATTAACCTTTCGGTACAAATTTTTCTTGTAAGATAGCGCAATCCCAGCCATGGGAACCTCCAGCCATTGGCGGTACCCAAGTAGTAGCTGAAAAACCCACCCCCTCATCCGGAAGGAGTAATTCCATGTGGACCAAACCTGCATACACTGATCTGCGCATCGGCTTCGAAGTCACCATGTACTTCGCCAACCGCTAAGCCCGGCTTACGGTTCAACGCCTCGGCCTGCCGGGGCGTTTTCGTTTTTTCGCTACGGTTTCTGCAGAGAGAGTGGCCATGTACATCCAGGTTCTCGGTTCCGCCGCTGGCGGCGGGTTCCCACAGTGGAACTGCAACTGCGTCAACTGCAAGGGCTTGCGTGACGGCACCCTGCGGGCCACGCCACGCACCCAGTCCTCCATCGCCCTGTCCGACGACGGCGTGCACTGGGTGCTGTGCAATGCCTCGCCCGATATTCGTGCCCAGCTCCAGGCCTTTGCGCCGATGCAGCCGGCCCGTGCCCTGCGCGATACCGGCATCAACGCCATCATCCTGCTGGACAGCCAGATCGACCACACCACTGGCCTGCTCAGCCTGCGCGAAGGCTGCCCGCACCAGGTGTGGTGCACCGACATGGTTCACCAGGACCTGACCACCGGCTTCCCGCTGTTCAACATGCTCAGCCACTGGAACGGCGGCCTGCAGTGGAACCGCATCGAGCTGGAAGGCAGCTTCGTCATCGACGCCTGCCCCAACCTGCGCTTCACCCCGTTCCCCCTGCGCAGCGCCGCGCCGCCCTACTCGCCGCACCGCTTCGACCCGCACCCGGGCGACAACCTTGGCCTGCTGGTCGAGGACACCCGCACCGGCGGCAAGCTGTTCTATGCCCCGGGCCTGGGCCAGGTGGATGAGAAGCTACTGACGATGATGCATGGCGCCGACTGCCTGTTGGTCGACGGTACCCTGTGGGAAGATGATGAAATGCAGCGCCGTGGCGTGGGTACCCGCACCGGTCGCGAGATGGGCCACCTGGCGCAGAACGGCCCCGGCGGCATGCTGGAGGTGCTGGATGGCTTCCCGCGCCAGCGCAAGGTACTTATCCACATCAACAACACCAATCCGATTCTCGACGAAGACTCGCCCGAGCGTGCCGAAGTGCTGCGCCGGGGTGTGGAAGTGGCCTTCGATGGCATGAGTATCGAGTTGTAAAAAGGTCTGCGAGTTGACACAACCCCCTGTGGGAGCGGGCATGCCCGCGAAAAATCCAACACGGTGTATGGCACCGGCTTCGCCGGTGTTCGCGGGCACGCCCGCTCCCACAGGAGGCGAGGTGAGCCGAGACTCAGCTATACAGGAGCCAGCCGAATGAGCGACGCACTGCCAATGTCCCCTGCCGAATTCGAGCAGGCCCTGCGCGCCAAGGGCGCCTACTACCACATCCATCACCCGTACCACGTGGCGATGTACCAGGGTCGCGCCACCCGCGAACAGATCCAGGGCTGGGTAGCCAACCGCTTCTACTACCAAGTCAACATCCCGATGAAGGATGCCGCGATCCTGGCCAACTGCCCGGACCGCGAAGTACGCCGCGAGTGGATCCAGCGCCTGCTCGACCACGATGGCGCGCCCGGCGAGGACGGTGGTATCGACGCCTGGCTGCGCCTGGGCCAGGCCGTGGGCCTGGACCCGGACCAGCTGCGCTCCCAGGAGCTGGTACTGCCCGGTGTACGCTTTGCCGTGGACGCCTACGTCAACTTCGCCCGCCGGGCCAGTTGGCAGGAAGCGGCCAGCAGCTCGCTGACCGAGCTGTTCGCCCCGCAGATCCACCAGTCGCGCCTGGACAGCTGGCCGCAGCACTACCCGTGGATCGACCCGGCCGGCTACGAATACTTCCGCACCCGCCTGGGCCAGGCCCGGCGTGACGTGGAGCACGGCCTGGCGATTACCTTGCAGCACTACACCACCCGCGCGGGCCAGGAGCGTATGCTGGAGATACTGCAGTTCAAGCTGGATATTCTCTGGAGCATGCTCGACGCCATGAGCATGGCCTACGAGCTGAACCGCCCGCCCTATCATTCCGTCACCCAGGAACGGGTGTGGCACAAAGGGATCACCCTATGAGTTTCGACCGTAATCAAGTGCCAGCCTGGCGCCCCGGCTACCGCTTTCAGTACGAGCCGGCGCAAAAGGGCCATGTGCTGCTGTACCCCGAGGGCATGATCAAGCTCAACGACAGCGCGGCCCTGATCGGTGGCCTGATCGACGGCCAACGCGACGTTGCCGCGATCATCAGCGAACTCGAACAACAGTTCCCCGGTGTCCCGGAAGTGGCCGATGACATCGAGCAGTTCATGGAGGTGGCCCGTGCCGAACACTGGATCGTCCTCGCCTGAGTTACCGCCCACGCCCGCAGTAGGCCTGCCGCTGTGGCTGCTGGCCGAGCTGACCTACCGTTGCCCGCTGCAGTGCCCGTACTGCTCCAACCCACTGGACTTCGCAGCCCAGGGCCAGGAGCTGAGTACCGCACAGTGGTTCAAGGTGATGGCCGAAGCCCGGGAAATGGGTGCCGCGCAAATCGGTTTCTCCGGCGGAGAACCGCTGGTACGCCAGGACCTCGCTGAACTGATCGGCGAGGCCCGCCGGCTGGGCTACTACACCAACCTGATCACCTCGGGCATCGGCCTGACCGAGGCGCGCATCGCCGACTTCAAGAAGGCCGGCCTGGACCATATCCAGATCAGCTTCCAGGCCAGTGACGAGCAGGTCAACAACCTACTGGCCGGCTCGAAGAAGGCCTTTGCGCAAAAGCTGGAAATGGCCCGTGCGGTGAAGGCCCATGGCTACCCGATGGTGCTCAACTTCGTCACCCACCGGCACAACATCGACAAGATCGACCGCATCATCGAGCTGTGCATCGCCCTGGAAGCCGACTTCGTCGAGCTTGCCACCTGCCAGTTCTACGGCTGGGCCCACCTCAACCGGCTGGGCCTGCTGCCAACCCGCGCGCAGCTGGAACGGGCCGAACGCATCACCAACGAGTATCGGGAAAAGCTCAAGGCCGAGGGCAACCCGTGCAAGCTGATCTTCGTCACACCGGACTACTACGAGGAGCGCCCCAAGGCCTGCATGAATGGCTGGGGCAGCCTGTTCCTCACCATCACCCCGGACGGCACCGCCCTGCCCTGCCACGGCGCGCGCCAGCTGCCGGTGCAGTTCCCCAACGTGCGCGACCACGACCTGCACCACATCTGGTACGACTCGTTCGGCTTCAACCGCTTCCGTGGCTATGAGTGGATGCCCGAACCCTGCCGTTCCTGCGACGAGAAGGAAAAGGACTTCGGCGGCTGCCGCTGCCAGGCCTTCATGCTCACCGGCGATGCCAGCAACGCCGACCCGGTGTGCGCCAAGTCGGCCGACCACGGCATCATCCTCAAGGCCCGCGAGGAGGCGGAAAGCGCCCAGCTCACCATTGAACAGATGACCTTCCGCAATGAACGAAATTCCCGTGTCATCGTCCGCGGCTGAGTTCAGCGCGGCCCAGGCTGTTGCGGCCGGCACCGACTTCGCCGAACTCAAGGTCAGCGCCGCGGGGCTGTTCTGGAACGAGTTTCGCCCGGCCGATGGTGCCTGTCGCATCTGGCACTGGCAGCACCAGCAGGCCCGCTGCCTGACCCCCGATGGCTTCAGCGTGCGTAGCCGGGTGTACGAATACGGCGGTGGCAGCTTTTGCCTGGGTGGCGATGGGCTGCTGTTCGTCAACGAAAAGGACCAGCAGGTCTATACCCAGGCCCTGGAAGGCGCAGCACCGCGCGCCCTGACCGATGATGCCAGCTGCCGCTACGGCGATGTGCAGTGGCACGACGGCCTGGTGCTGGCGGTCGAGGAGCAGCATGGCGAACGGGTCGAGCATCGCTTGGTCGCCCTGGGTGAACAAGCCCGCGAAGTGCTCGCCGAGGGAGCCGACTTCTATGCATCGCCTACGGTAAGTTCCGACGGCCAGCGCCTGGCGTGGGTCGAATGGGACCGACCGGCACAACCCTGGACCGTCACCAGGCTGATGTGCCGCACACGTGATGCAAGTGGCCACTGGGGGCCCGCGCAATGTGTGGCCGGCGCTGACGAATCGCTGCAGCAGCCGCGCTTCGATAGCGAAGGCCGACTCTACTGCCTGTCTGACCGCAATGGCTTCTGGCAACCCTGGGGCGAGATCGATGGCTGCTGGCAGGCCCTGCCTGCCAAACCGGCGGACCACGCCGCAGCCCCCTGGCAACTGGGCGCCAGTACCTGGTTGGCGCTGGGGCCGCGAAGCTATCTGGCCAGCTGGTTCGAAGAGGGCTTCGGGCAACTGGGGCTGCGCACAGCCGATGGCCGCCTGGAGCGTTTCGCCAGCGCCTACACGCGCTTTCGCAGCCTGGCCATGGATGCCGAACACCTGTATGCCATTGCCGCCTCGCCGATCAGCCCGCCGGCGGTCATCGCCATCGCCCGCGACGACCACGAGGTCAGCGTATTGGCTGGTGGCGCCGAAGTGCTGCCGGCAAGGCATATCAGCCTGCCGCAGTCGATCCACTACGGCAGTGACGGCCACCGTGCCCATGGCTTCTTCTACCCGGCAGCCCGGTCGCAAGGAGCCGCACCGCTGGTGGTGTTCATCCATGGCGGCCCGACCTCGGCCTGTTATCCCGTGCTCGACCCGCGAATCCAGTACTGGACCCAACGCGGCTTCGCCGTCGCCGACCTCAACTACCGGGGCAGCTCCGGATATGGCCGGGAATACCGCCAGGCCTTGCACCTGCGCTGGGGCGAAAGCGATGTGGCCGATGCCTGCGCAGCGGTGGAATACCTGGCCGGACGCGGGCTGATCGATGGCCGCAAGGCGTTCATCCGTGGCGGTAGTGCGGGCGGCTACACCACCCTATGCGCCCTGGCGTTCCATGATGTGTTCCGCGCCGGTGCCAGCCTGTACGGGGTCAGCGACCCGGTTGCCCTGGGCCGGGCCACCCACAAGTTCGAAGGGGACTACCTGGACTGGCTGATTGGCGACCCGCTGCAGGATGCCGAGCGCTATCGCCAGCGTACGCCGCTGCTGCATGCGGGGCAGATCAAGGTACCGGTGATTTTCTTCCAGGGCGAACTGGATGCGGTGGTGGTGCCGGAGCAGACGCGGTCGATGCTGGCGGCACTGCAGGCTAACGGGATCGAGGCTGAAGGGCACTTCTACGCGGGGGAGCGGCACGGGTTCCGCAAGGCGGAAAACCTGGCGCATGCGCTGGAAGAAGAATGGAAGTTCTATTGCCGGGTGTTAGGGCAGTAAGCCGGGCCACCCCTTGTAGGAGCAGCCTTGCGCTGCGAAAGGGCCCTCATGGCAAGCGCATTTGCCGTGCCTGTAATAGCCTATTCGCAGCACAAGGCTGCTCCTACAGGGACCGTGCTCGCCGCTTAACGCTTGGCGATGATGTACACCGCATGCACGATCCCCGGAATGTACCCCAGCAAGGTCAGCAAGATATTCAGCCAGAACGCCCCGCCAAACCCCACCTGCAGGAAAACGCCCAGCGGCGGCAGGATGATAGCGATGATGATGCGTATAAAGTCCATGCGAGTCTCTCCTGAAGGGGTTACATCAGAGACTAGCCGCCCGCCACAGAGGTTCAACAGGCAAAAAAAACGCCCCGGGCCGAATGAAACAGGCCAAGGGCGATGCGCAGGAACGCCAGACGGTTCGTAGAATTCTCGATGTCACCAGGCCGCTAGGCTGGCATTTCGCGGCGGGCCTGCTGCTGGGCATGCAGACGGGCAAAGGCACGGGCCAGGCGCAGCAGCATTTCGTCGATGTTGCCCTTGCTCACGGTCAGCGCTGGCGAAAAACGCACCACATCCGCCTGCGGTGCGTTGAGCAACAGGCCTTCGTGCAAGGCAGCCGCCACCAGCTCGCGGGCCAGGTTTTCTTTCATCTGCAGGGCCCACAGCAGGCCTTGCCCGCGCACTTCGCCCTGGCCATAGCGCCCGGCCAGCCGGCTCAGGCCTTCACGCAGGTGGCGGCCGTTGTCCCGCACCTGGGTGAAGAAGCCAGGCTCCAGCACGGTATCCAGCACGGCCAGGCCGGCGGCGCACATCAGCGCGTTGCCATGGTGACTGCCTTCCAGTTCGCCAGGCTCGGCGCAGCACGCCGTGCCCCGGGCCAGCAAGGCCGCCAGCGGCACACCACCGCCCAAACCCTTGCCCAGCGTGATGATATCGGCGCGCACGCCGTAGGTTTCCTCGGCCAGCAGCGCGCCACAGCGGCCAATGCCGGTCTGCACCTCGTCGAGGATCAGCAGGATGCCCAGTTCGCGGCACAGCGTTTCCACACCCTTTAGGTATTCCTGCGTGGCCGGGATGACACCCGCCTCACCTTGGATCGGCTCGAGCATGATCGCCACGGTGCGCGAGTCCACCTCGGCGTGCAGCGCCACCAAGTCGTTGAATGGCACCTTGCTGAAGCCAGGCAGGCCCGGTTCGCAGCGGTTGCAGGGCAGCGGGTCGGACGCCGACAACGCGCCCAGGCTGCGGCCATGGCAGGCCTGGGTGGCGGTGATGATGTGATAGGCGCCGTTGCGGTGCAGCTGGCCCCACTTGCGCGCCAGCTTGATCGCGCCTTCGCAGGCTTCGGCACCGCTGTTGAGCAGGTAGGCCTGGTCGCTGCCGGTGCTCTGGCACAGGCGGTTGACCAGCCCCAGCAGGCCACGGCTGTGGAAGCCCGAGCCCGGGTTGATCAACGCCTGGGCCTGGCTGCCCAGCGCCTTCGCCAGCACACCGGGGCTGTGGCCCAGGCTGTTGACTGCACCACCCTGGGTGAAGTCCAGGTAGGCATGCCCTTCGTTGTCCCACAACCAGGAGCCCTGGCCACGCACGAATACCTGCGCTGCGCGTTCGGTGCTGGGCATCAGGCGCTCACGCGACAGCTGCGGCGCTTCCGGCGCGATCACCGGCGCACGCTTGGGCTCGGCGACGGCGGCAGGGGCCGGGCGGCGCAGGTTGAACAGGTTCATCAGGGCTCCAACCAATCACGACAGGGGCGGTCACGGTGCGGCTTGGGTGCGGCACTCGATATTTTGCCTTGCCTATCAAAAGTGTTTTTCATCCGGGGTAACAATCGATCGATTCATCGCTGTAACCCTTTGGAATACGGCGATAGACTAGGCCTCGCGAGGGGTTTCGACCATTTCGTTTTTCCAGCATTTTCGATAAGTATCACTTATGGATTTCCGCCAACTGCGTTATTTCGTCGCGGTGTATGAAGAAGGCCACGTGGGCCGAGCCGCCGAGCGCCTGTCGCTGTCCCAGCCAGCGCTTTCCCAGCAGATACGCCAGCTGGAGCACAGCCTCGACCTGAGCCTGTTCGAACGCAGCAACAAGCGCCTGCTGCCGACTCTGGCCGCCCACACCCTGTACAACCACGCCCTGCCGTTGCTCGACGGCCTGCAGCGCGCCCACGAGGCCATGCGCAACTTCAAGGGCCAGTCGCTGCGTACCTTGGCCATCGGCGTGCTGCAGACCGTGCGGCCGAGCCTGGTGCCGCAGCTGCTTGAACGCCTGCGCAGGGCACAGCCGCACCTGGTGGTGCAGATCTACGAATTGTCAGGGCTGGAGATCGAACGGCGCTTGCTCAATGGCAGCCTGGACATCGGTATCAGTTACCTGCCGCCACGCCAGCCGGGGCTGCATGGTCTGCTGCTCTATGAAGATGAACTGCAACTGGTCATCCCCGCTACCCACCCGCTAAAGGACTTCAAGAAGGTGTCCATTCGCCAGGCCGCCGAGCTGCCCATGCTGATGCTGGGCGAGGAATTCCAGATCCGCCAGATCTGGCAGGCGCAACTGGCCAGCCAGGGGCGTCGGCCGCAGGTGCAGGCAGAGATGAACAACATGGCGGGGATTCTCGACAGCCTGGCCCATACCGCGCTGGCCACCATCCTGCCGGGGCGGGCCAAGGAGGCCGCCGAGGATGACCAGGGGCTGCTGTGGAAGCCATTGAGCGAGCCACGGGTACCGCTGAAGGTTGGCTTGGTGTTCCGCGATGCCCAACGCCAGCAGGCATCTGTGGAGCTGCTGCGCACGCTGCTGGAGGAAGAGACGGACGCCCGCCTGTTGGGTGCATCACCGCTGGATGTGCTGGGCTGAAAAAACACGCGCACAAAGAAAACCCCGCCGAAGCGGGGTTTTCCAGACTGTTTCCCTGTGACATCCGTATCGCCCCGCCATCCTGGCAGGTGTCCTTCGTCGTCATCCTTGATCTGTCCTTTGCGCTTCCTGCGCAACGTCCATGTGGTAAAGAATAACCGTGGATCCAATCTGAGAACAGTGGTGAAAAGTCACCACGTTGTGTAGGAAAAGGCTTACACGACAGGGGCCGCTTTGCGGCCCATCGCGACACAAGGCCGCTCCCACAGGGGAACGCATAGCCATTCGAGCTTGCACGGTACCTGTGGGAGCGGCCTTGTGTCGCGATGGGCTGCAAAGCAGCCCCCAAATCTGTCAGAACTGTTCGGCATCCAGCAGGTACAACGACTCACTCCCCGCCTTCACCGAAGCCACCAGCGAGTCCACCCGCGGCAGCAACCGCGCAAAGTAGAACCGCGCCGTACCCAGCTTGCCCGTATAGAACGCCTCATCCCCTTCACCCGCCTTCGCCGCCCGCGCCATCAATGCCCACATGTAGGCATAGGCGACATAACCAAAGGCATGCAGGTACTCGACCGAAGCCGCTCCGATTTCGTTCGGGTTGCCCTTGGCCTGTTCCAGCACCCACTCGGTCAGCCCGTCGAGCTGATCGAGACAGGCACCCAACGGCTTGGCAAATTCATCCAGCTCGCTACCTGCGCTGGCAATGAACTGGCGAATCTCGTCGGAGAACAGCCGGTAGTACGCCCCGCCACTGGCCACCACCTTGCGCCCCATCAGGTCGAGGGCCTGGATGCCGTTGGTGCCTTCGTAGATCTGCGTGATACGCACATCGCGCACCAGTTGCTCCTGCCCCCATTCGCGAATGTAGCCATGCCCGCCGAACACCTGCTGGCCGTGCACCGCGCACTCCAGGCCCAGGTCGGTGAGGAAGGCCTTGGCAACCGGCGTCAGCAGTGCCACCAGTTCTTCGCTGCGCTTGCGCACGGCGGTGTCTTCGCTGAACTTGGCACTGTCCAGCTGCATGGCCACATAGCTGGAGAAGGCACGGCCACCCTCGATCAGCGCCTTCATGGTCAACAGCATGCGGCGCACGTCCGGGTGGACGATGATCGGGTCAGCGGCCTTGTCCTTGGCTTGTGGCCCGGTCGGGGCGCGGCTCTGCAGGCGGTCGCGGGCGTACTCCACGGCATTCTGGTAGGAGCGCTCGGCCGAGGCCAGGCCCTGGATACCAACGCCAAGGCGCTCGTAGTTCATCATGGTGAACATGGCCGCCAGGCCCTTGTTCGGCTCACCGACGATATAGCCGACCGCTTGATCGAAGTTCATCACGCAGGTGGCCGAGGCCTGGATACCCATCTTGTGCTCGATCGAGCCGCAGGTGGCCGGGTTGCGCGCCCCCAGGCTGCCGTCTTCATTGACCAGGAACTTCGGCACCAGGAACAGCGAAATGCCTTTCGGCCCCGCTGGTGCGTCCGGCAGCTTGGCCAGCACCAGGTGGATGATGTTCTCGGTCAGGTCGTGCTCGCCGCCGGTGATGAAGATCTTGGTGCCGCTGACCTTGTAGCTGCCGTCGGCCTGGGGCTCGGCCTTGGTGCGGATGATGCCCAGATCGGTACCGGCGTGCGGCTCGGTCAGGCACATGGAGCCGGCCCACACGCCGGCGTACATGTTTGGCAGGTACTTTTCCTTCAGCGCTTCACTGGCGTGGGCGTTGATCGACAGACAGGCGCCAGCAGTCAGCATCGGGTACAGGCCGAAGGACAGGCTGGAGGCGTTGACCATTTCCTCGACCTGGGCCGAGATGACCTTGGGCATGCCCATACCGCCGAACAGCGGGTCGCCACCCACACCCACCCAACCGCCTTCGGCGTAGGTTTTGTACGCCTCGATGAAACCGGCTGGGGTACTTACTGCGCCGTTTTCCCAGTGACAGCCCTCTTCGTCGGCGGCACGGCTGAGCGGTGCGATGGACTTGGCGGTGACCTTGCCGGCTTCTTCCAGCACGGCCATGGCTGTGTCGGCATCGACAACCTCGGCCAACCCGGGCAACTGCGCCCACTGCTCGGCCACGTTGAAGACTTCATTCAGTACGAAGCGCATGTCGCGCAGGGGCGCTTTATATTCAGCCATGACAACCTCTCGCTAGTCGGGTCGGAGCGGTCTCGGGGAACCGCGACACTGGGTTGCAGGCAGTGTAACCGAACAACTTTTACGAGACATAGGGTCATCAATAGACCGTATAGTCTAACTCGGTCACGCCGTGCGCACCGCCCCTCGCTGCGCTTGTTGCCCATGTACCATGACACAATTGCGCCCTGCGCCCTTGGCGCTGTACAGCGCCTGGTCAGCGGATTTCAGCACCGCTTCGGGGTTACGATGATCGGCCTGGCGCTCCGCCACACCGATGCTGATGGTGACCGAAACCGTACCCCCACTGCTGCCCGCCCGCCGCTGGCGCCCGGCGGTATCGTCCTGCGGGCGGTTGTGCTGGTCGCGCAGGTGCATCACGTAGTTGGCGATCATTTCGCGCACGGCTTCCACATGGGGCACGCATTCCTCGGCGGTCTTGCCGGCAAACACCAGAGCGAACTCCTCGCCGCCATAGCGGTAGGCACGGCCCCCCCCGGTAACCTTGGACAGGCGGCTGGCAACCAGGCGCAGCACCTGGTCGCCGACATCGTGGCCGTGGGTGTCGTTGAATTTCTTGAAGTGGTCGACATCGGTCATGGCGATCACATAGTTGCGTCCCAGGCGCTGCATGCGCTCGTTCAGCGCACGGCGCCCCGGCAGGCCGGTCAGTTCGTCGCGGAAAGCCATCTGGTAGGCCTCGTGCGCCACCGCTGCGGCGATCATCAGCATGACCTGGCTGCACATGATGTTCAGGGTAAACGGCAGGATGAAGGTTTGCGGCAACATCCAGAAGATGCCCAGCAGGCCCATCACCTGCGCAGCGTGCAGCGGCCGTGGTGCACGCAGGTATTGCACCACCAGCAGGATGAACACGCCGAGGAACAGCGGATAGACCATCTGGATCAGGCTCATCCACTGGCCATGCAAGGTTGGCCAGCGGATTTCCGCCAACCAGGTCAGTAGTGCTTGGGGGTAGCTTTGCTCCAGGGCCACCGCCACGCTACCCACGGCGAACAGCACGGCGCCACGGGCGACCAGGTCCTGCAGCAGGTGGGTGCGCTCCTGCCAGGCACCATACAGCCCGAACAGGGCGGGTAGCAGCAGGCACACGAGGTGGAAGATCACCGCCGCGTCCTCGCGAACGCGGCCATGGTCACGGTAGAAGTCGGTCTGGGTGTCGAGCAGGTAGTAGGCGATGTACACCGTGAGCATCAGGAACAGCTCGCGCTGGCGACGGTACACCGCACAGTAGGCGCCACCCAGCAGCAGGACCAAGGTGGGCAGGACGTTGAACAGCGATGTGAAAAAGACACTGAGGTCTCTCACATAGGCCGCGGCGAGTCCTGCCAGCAAAAGAATCAGCGAAGGCAGGAAGTGACTCGCGCGAACAGCGTTAAAACGAAACAAGGGTAATCTCCAACCCGGCAGATCAATGGTGGCATTGTGCCCTTACTTCATCGGCAGTGCACATGAACAGTTGAATATCGAATCAGACGCTTTTCCTTGTAGGAGCAGCCTTGTGCTGCGAAAAGGCCGCAATGACAAAAGATTTTCTGTGGCAGCTATGGCCTCTTCGCAGCACAAGGCTGCTCCTACAAAGAGATAGGCATCAGGCCGCAGAATGAAAAAACCCGCCTGCCGGTGAAGGCAGACGGGTTTCGTGTACAGCGGCAGGATCAGTACGACAGGCCGAAGTGTTCTTCGTCCATCGCCATCAGGTTGTTGGCACCCGACAGCATGGTCGCCACATGGGTACGGGTACGCGGCAGGATGCGCTGGAAGTAGAAGCGCGCGGTCTGCAACTTGGCGGTGTAGAAGGCTTCTTCGCTGGTGCCGGCAGCCAGTTTCTCCGCCGCCAGGCGGGCGATGTCAGCCCAGAAGTAGGCCAGGCAGGCGTAGCCGGAATACATCAGGTAATCGACCGAGGCCGCACCCACTTCTTCGCGGTCCTTCATGGCGGCCATACCCACTTTCATGGTCAGCTCGCCCCATTCCTTGTTCAGCGCCGCCAGCGGTTCGACGAACTCCTTGACCGCTTCGTTGCCTTCCTGCGCCTGGCAGAACTTGTGCACGATCTTGGTGAAGCCCTTCAGCGCTTCGCCTTGGGTCATCAGCACCTTGCGGCCGAGCAGGTCCAGGGCCTGGATGCCGGTGGTGCCTTCATACAGCATGGAAATGCGGCTGTCCCGTACGTTCTGCTCCATGCCCCATTCGGCGATGAAGCCGTGGCCACCGTAGATCTGCACGCCATGGTTGGCGGCTTCGAAGCCGACCTCGGTCATGAACGCCTTGGCGATCGGGGTCAGGAACGCCAGCAGGGCATCGGCCTTCTTGCGCTCTTCTTCATCCTGGCTGTACTTGACGATGTCCACCTGCTTGGCAGTGAAGTACACCATCGCGCGGTTGCCTTCGGCGAAGGCCTTCATGGTCAGCAGCATGCGACGCACGTCTGGGTGGACGATGATCGGGTCAGCAGCCTTGTCCGGTGCTTTCGGGCCAGTCAGGGAGCGCATCTGCAGGCGCTCACGGGCATACTTCAGGCCACCCTGGAACGCGACTTCGGCGTGGGCCAGGCCTTGCAGCGCGGTACCCAGGCGAGCGGTGTTCATGAAGGTGAACATGCAGTTCAGGCCTTTGTTAGCCGGGCCGATCAGGTAGCCGGTAGCGCCGTCGAAGTTCATCACGCAGGTGGCGTTGCCGTGGATACCCATCTTGTGTTCGATCGAGCCGCAGCTCACGCCGTTGCGCTCGCCCACACCGCCTTCGGCGTTGGGCAGGAACTTCGGCACGATGAACAGCGAGATGCCCTTGGTGCCAGCCGGTGCGTCCGGCAGGCGGGCCAGGACGATATGGACGATGTTGTCGGCCATGTCGTGCTCACCGGCCGAAATGAAGATCTTGGTACCCGACACCTTGTAGCTACCGTCGGCCTGTGGCTCGGCCTTGGTGCGCAGCATGCCCAGGTCGGTACCGCAGTGCGGCTCGGTCAGGCACATGGTACCGGTCCACTCGCCGGATACCAGCTTGGTCAGGTAGGTGTGCTGCTGCTCGGGGGTGCCATGCGCAGAGATGGTGTTCATCGCGCCATGGGAAAGGCCCGGGTACATGCCCCACGACCAGTTCGCACCGCCGACCATTTCGCTCAGCGCCAGGCCCAGCGACTCCGGCAGGCCCTGGCCGCCGTGCTCGACGTCATGCGCCAGGCTCGGCCAGCCGCCTTCTACGAACTGTTCGTAGGCCGCTTTGAAGCCGGTCGGGGTTTTAACGCCCGACTCGCTCCAGGTGCAGCCTTCCTGGTCACCCACGCGGTTCAGCGGCGACAGCACCTGCTCACAGAACTTCGCGCCTTCTTCGAGGATCGCGTCGACCATGTCGGGCGTGGCGTCCTGGCAACCCGGCAGGCTCTGATAGTGCGCCTCATAGCCGAGCAGCTCGTCGCGAACGAAGCGGATATCACGCAAGGGGGCTTTGTAATCAGGCATTGCGATGAACCTCTAGGTGAGTTCTGTGGGGTGACCAGCACGTGGCGGCCGTCGATCAAACAGTTGTTTGAAACTTACGTTTAGCTCCGCCTTATGTCAAGGATGGACTATGGTGCCATTTACGCCACGAAAAATGGCAAAAGCGTCAGGCCATGATAAGTCCCCCTGTGGGAGCGGGTTTATCCGCGAATGGGCCAGCCCGGAAAACAGAGGTTTCCGGGCGGACGCATTCGCGGGTAAACCCGCTCCCGCAGGGATAGCGTTATGTTCGGGAAGGGCCGCCGTGTCAGGCGTAGGTGTCGATGATCCGGCCGAGCATTTCGTCGGATGCCTTGGCGACCTTTGCGCCAAGCTCGACTTCGAGTTTGCCCACGGCCAGATGCACGGTGCTGGTGGCCAGGTCCATCTGCTGGCTGCGGTCGACCGCGCGCAGGCGCTCGGCCTGAAAATCGCTGGACTGGCTGGTGGCGCTACGTTCGGCGGTGGTGCTGGCGATCTGGCTGGCAGCCTGATCGACGCGGTTCTGGCCGGTCTGGATTGCGCTCAGGCCCGCGTAATAGGCGGAGCTACCGGTGATTTCCATGTCAGGACTCCATTGACGCTGGATGACGAACAGGCCCAATTAAAGCAGGCCAGGGGCGAAAAGGCCCGTTTAAATCCCTAATGGCCTCGTGCCATTTGATAGGCCTTGGGTATTCCTGCACTGGCCTCTTCGCGGGTAAACCCGCTCCCACAGGATCTCCACATTTTTTGAGACTTGTGCAGTACCTGTGGGAGCGGGTTTACCCGCGAAAGGGCCAAGCCTGGAAACGGTTAATCCAGCAGATCCAGCTGAAGGTGTTCAGCCACCATGTCGGCACTGGCCTGCTTCAATTTGGGCACCCGCCCCAGGCATGGCGCCGGCAAACGCTCGGCCAGGCTGGCCAGGTTCTCTTCCAGGCGCGAAGTACGCGGCTCGATGATGTTCGCCACCCATCCAGCCAGTTGCAGCCCGTCACGCTCGATCGCCTCAGCGCTTAACAAGGCATGGCTGATACAGCCGAGCCGCACCCCGACCACCAGAATCACCGGCAGCCGCAGGGCCACCGCAAGGTCGGACAGGTTTTCCAGCCCCGACAACGGCACGCGCCAGCCTCCGGCTCCCTCGATCAGGGTGAAATCGGCATTTTGTTGCAGCACATTCCGCATCGCAGCCAGCAGGTCCGACACGGCCAGCGTCACCCCGGCCTCACGTGCTGCCACATGCGGCGCAATCGCAGGCTCGAAGGCAAACGGGTTGACCTGTTCGTAGGGCATCTTGATCGTGCTTTCATCGATCAGCGCCTGAGCGTCGCTGTTGCGCAAGCCTTTGGGCGTCATCGTGCAACCGGAGGCCACCGGCTTGGCTCCCAACGTGCTCATGCCCTGCAACCGTGCCGCATGCAGCAGGCCGGCAGCGATGGTGGTTTTGCCGACATCGGTATCGGTACCGGCAATGAAATAGGCCTGGCTCATCTCGCTCCCCTTAAGCCTGTGGCTTGCGCAACACACCATAGACCACCTGGTAGGTGGCTGGTAGCCCCTCGGGCTGGCGAAACGCCTCATACGCCTGCAACAGGCCCTGCATGCGTGCCCGGCCGGTAAGCCCGGAAGGTCGGCCGGGGTTCAGGTTGTGGGCGCCGAGAGCCTTGAGTTCATGGGTAAGGCTGCGTACATCCGGGTAGTGCAGCACGTGCGGACAACGCTGCAGACCAAGCTGTTCGAAGCCGCTGGCTGCGCACAGGCGCTGATAGTCCTCGAAACGGCGGAAGCGGTTCACATGCACTAGGCCATCCACCGCCTGCCAACTGGCGCGCAGTTCATCGAGGGTACCCACACACAGGCTGCTGAAGGCCAGCACGCCGCCCGGGCGCAGCACTCGCAGCGCTTCTGCCAGCACGCTGGCGAACTGGCCGCACCACTGCACGGCCAGGCTGGTGAACACCAGGTCGACGCTGGCATCACGCAGCGGCAAACGCTCGGCGTCACCGGCCACGTGATAGAGCGCCCCGCCTTGCTCGTTGCGGGCATGGCACAACATGCCTTCGGCAATATCCACCGCAACGCCGCTGGCCTGGGTGAACCGCTCGGCCAACGCCCTGCTGAAATGACCGGTGCCGCTGCCCAGGTCCAGCCAGCGTGACGGCTGCAGGCCTTCCGGCAACTGCTCCAGCAAGCTCGAACCCACCGCACGCTGCAAGGCTGCCACGCTGTCGTAGCTGGCTGCGGCGCGGGAGAACGAGGCTGCTACCTGGCGCTTGTCGGGCAGCGCGCCGGGCAGGGTCGGACGGGAAAGGTCAGTCATCGCCACTCTCATGCAGGAAACTCTTGATGCCCGCCGCCAGTTCCTGCGGGTACTCCAGCAGGAACGCGTGGGAACTGTCTTCGACCAGGCCCACTTCTACATCGGGCAGCAGCTCGCTCAGCGCTTTTGCCGCCTCTGCCGGCACCAGCGCATCGCTGCCGGCGAACAGGTGCAGCTGCGGGCCACCATAGGCCTGCAGTGCTTCGCGGGTATCCAGCTTGGCCAGCACCTCAAGGCCCGTGGCCAGGTACAACGGGTCGGTGTCCGGCACGCCGACACCCAGCTGACGCAGCAGGGTGCGCGGTTGCAGGGCACCGTCGCTGCACAAGGTACGGAAGCGCTTCAGGGTGACCTGGGTATGGCTGCGGCAGCCGTCGAGGAAGGTGCCGAAAGTGTCTTCGGCCATGCCGTGGGGCCAGTCGGGGCGAGCCACGAAACTGGGGTTGCTGGCCAGAGTCAGCAGGCCGCAGCAATGGTCGCCGCGCTTGTGCGCCAGCGCGCTGGCCAGCATGCCGCCTAACGACCAGCCACCCAGCCAGACATCGCTCGGCAGCTTGCGGTCGAGGTGGTCGACCCAGGCCTGCACATCGCTATGGGCCAGTTCCGGCAAGGGCATCAGCTCTACCTGCAGGCGGGCGTCCTGGGCACGCAGGCTGGCGGCCAGCGGCTCCAGGGAAGCAGTGCCCAAGCCCCAGCCAGGCAACAGAACAAGTCGATTACGCATCGGCGCTCTCCAACTGTGGATAACACTCGGCCAATGCATTCAACAATAGCTGCACCTGCGCCCCGCTGTGCGCGGCGCTCAATGTCACCCGCAGGCGTGCGCTGCCCGCCGGCACGGTGGGCGGGCGGATGGCCGTCACCAGCAAACCGCGTTCGCGCAGCATGCGTGACAGGCGCAGGGCCTTTGCGCTGTCGCCGATGACGATGGGCTGGATCGGCGTCGGGCTGTCCATCAATTCCAGGCCGATCTGCTGCGCACCTTCACGGAACTGGCGGATCAGCGCGGCCAGGTGCTCGCGGCGCCAGGTTTCGCGGCGCAGCAATTCCAGGCTCTTGAGGGTGGCGCAGGCCAGCGCCGGTGGCTGGCTGGTTGTATAGATGTACGGGCGGGCGAACTGCACCAGCGCCTCGATCAGCTCTTCGCTGCCGGCCACAAAGGCACCGGCGGTACCACAAGCCTTGCCCAGCGTACCGATCAACACCGGCACATCCTCAACGCCCAGGCCGAAGTGCTCGACGATACCGCCGCCCCGGGTGCCGAGGGTGCCCAAGCCATGGGCATCGTCAACCATCAGCCAGGCACCGCGAGCGCGGGCGACATCGGCCAGCGCCGGCAGGTCGGCCAGGTCGCCGTCCATGCTGAACACGCCATCGGTCACTACCAGGGTATTGCCTACGGCCTTGTCCAGGCGGCTGGCCAGGCTGGCCGGGTCGTTGTGCAGGTAGCGGTTGAAACGGGCACCACTGAGCAACCCGCCATCCAGCAGCGAAGCGTGGTTCAGGCGGTCCTGCAGCACCGTGTCGCCCTGCCCCACCAGCGCGGTGATGGCGCCCAGGTTGGCCATGTAGCCGGTGGAGAACAGCAGCGCGCGCGGGCGCCCGGTGAGTTCGGCCAGGGCCTCTTCCACCTGGTGGTGCGGCGTACTGTGGCCGATCACCAGGTGCGAGGCACCGCCACCGACACCCCAGCGCTCGGCGCCGGCCTGCCAGGCGGCAATCACCTCGGGGTGGTTGGCCAAGCCCAGGTAGTCATTGCTGCAGAAGGCCAGCAAACACTGGCCATCGACCACCACTTCCGGCCCCTGCGGGCTTTCCAGCAGTGGCCGCTGCCGATACAGGTCTGCGGCGCGCCGTTCGGCCAGGCGCGCTGCCAAGTCGAAGGCCATTTCAGGCTGTCGCGGCGTTGTAGAACATCTCGCTGCTGCGCTGCTCGACCAGCGCCTGCTCGATGGCCGCCTGGTGCACTTCGTCGGCGTGCTCTTCACGCGCTTCGGGCTTGATGCCCAGGCGTGCGAACAGCTGCATGTCCTTGTCGGCCTGCGGGTTGGCGGTGGTCAGCAGTTTTTCGCCGTAGAAGATCGAGTTGGCACCAGCCATGAAGGCCAGGGCCTGCATCTGCTCGTTCATCTGCTCGCGGCCGGCGGACAGGCGCACGTGCGACTTGGGCATGAGGATACGGGCCACGGCCAGCATGCGGATGAAGTCGAACGGGTCGACGTCTTCTTCCTCGGCCAGCGGCGTACCGGCCACCTTGACCAGCATGTTGATCGGTACCGACTCCGGGTGCTCGGGCAGGTTGGCCAGCTGGATCAGCAGGCCGGCGCGGTCGTCCAGCGACTCGCCCATGCCGAGGATGCCGCCGGAGCAGATCTTCATCCCGGCATCGCGCACGTAGGCCAGGGTCTGCAGGCGCTCGCTGTAGGTGCGGGTGGTGATGATGCTGCCGTAGAACTCAGGCGAGGTGTCGAGGTTGTGGTTGTAATAGTCCAGGCCGGCCTGGGCCAGGGCCTTGGTCTGCTCCTGGTCGAGCTTGCCGAGGGTCATGCAGGTTTCCAGGCCCATGGCCTTCACGCCTTTGACCATCTCCAGCACGTAGGGCATGTCTTTGGCCGACGGGTGCTTCCAAGCCGCGCCCATGCAGAAGCGGGTAGAACCAATGGCTTTGGCGCGGGCGGCTTCTTCCAGCACCTTCTGCACTTCCATCAGCTTCTGTTTTTCCAGCCCGGTGTTGTAGTGGCCGGACTGTGGACAATATTTGCAATCTTCCGGGCAGGCGCCGGTCTTGATCGACAACAGGGTCGAAACCTGCACGCGGTTCGGGTCGAAATGCGCGCGGTGCACGGTCTGCGCCTGGAACAGCAGGTCATTGAACGGTTGCTGGAACAGCGCCTTGACCTCGGCCAGGGACCAGTCGTGACGTGTTGTTGCAGTTGTGCTGGCGCTCATTGGCGTTTCCTTGTTTAGGCTGAAGCAGGCGCCGGGACAGGAAAGCCCGCCAGCGCATCACGGATAGCTCGCATAGTCATGGAAGGCCTATGAACTGTCAACCACACTGGAAAAGACTGGTTTACAAGTGCTCACTTATTAATCAATTGTGTTTGCTGTGCGATGAACCTGCCGAGCAGGCCTACCCGCTGTGCGTCGCCTGCGAGCAGGAACTGCCCTGGCTGGGCGATCATTGCCTGCGCTGCGCCCTGCCATTGCCGATAGCCGGCCTGACTTGCGCTCAATGCCAGCGCCGCGCACCGGCCTTCGAGCAGGTGCTTGCACTGTGGCATTTCGGCTTTCCGGTGGACACGCTGATCAGCCGTTTCAAGCACAACCGCCAGTGGCCCTTGGGGCGCCTGATGGCCGAATTGCTCGCGCATGGGCTGCTGCACCGCTTTACCGAAGGGCTGCCGCGCCCCGACCTGTTGTTGCCTGTACCCTTGGCCAAACGTCGACTACGGGAGCGGGGGTTCAACCAGGCGGGGATGCTCGGGCGCTGGCTGTCGTCGCACGTGGGGGTACGTTGCGACGAGCGGTTGCTGCTGCGCACACGGGAGACACCTGCGCAGCAACAACTGGACGCCAAGGCCAGGCGACGCAACTTGCGCCAGGCGTTTACCGTCACGGGCAAGCTGACGGGCAAGCATGTCGCCATTGTCGATGACGTGTTGACCACCGGTGCGACCGCGCAAGCGGTTGCCGAAGTGCTGCGCAAGGCCGGTGCGCGGCGGGTGGATGTGTATTGCCTGGCGCGCACGCCCAAGCCGGGGTATGTATGACGTGTGGGAGCGGCCTTGTGTCGCGAAAGGGCTGCGTAGCAGCCCCAGGATCTCTGCCACGGCAAAAATCGCTGGGGCTGCTACGCAGCCCTTTCGCGACACAAGGCCGCTCCCACACAAGCTACACTTCGCTGCCACTTACAATGACCGAATGCCCATGTCCCTGCCCCCCCACCTCACCCAGCACATCGCCCGCCGCCCCCAGCGCATCGCGCTGCTGCAGCACATTGCCGAAGAAGGTTCGATCACCCGCGCCGCCAAGGCTGCGGGCATCAGCTACAAGGCCGCCTGGGACGCCATCGACGAACTCAACAACCTGGCCAGCCAGCCCCTCGTCGAGCGCAGTACCGGCGGGCGTGGTGGCGGTGGTGCCCGTCTGTCGCCGGAAGGCCAGCGGGTGCTGCGCCTGTACCAGAGGCTGCAGGCCCTTCAGGCGCAAATCCTCGAAGCGGCCGAAGAGTCCAGCGACCTCGACCTGCTCGGCCGGCTGATGCTGCGTACCAGCGCGCGCAACCAGTTGCAGGGCCAGGTCAGCGGCCTGCGCCGCGAGGGACGACATGATCGCGTCAGCCTGGCGTTGGGCGGAGGGTTGGAGATCGAGGCGTTGATCACCCACGACAGCACCGCACGGCTGGAACTGACGCTGGGGACGACGGTAGTGGCGCTGCTCAAGGCGGGGTGGGTGAGGTTGCTGGCCGACGAGGAACAGGCCGAAGCGGATAGCAATTGCCTACGGGCGACGGTGGAGGAGGTGCTGGCGGAGGCTGATGGGCCTGGTGAGGTCCGGTTGGCGTTGGGGAATGGGCAGACGTTGTGTGCGTTTGCCGAGACGGATTGGTTGGCTGGGCAGCGGGTGGCAGCAGGCAGTTCGGTGCGGGTTCAATTTCATCCCTCTTATGTATTGCTTGGGATTCCTGCATAGCCTGGCCGCGCTTTGCGCGGTTCGCGGGTTTACCCGCGAAGAGGCCGGTACAGGCATAACGCGTTACCATGGTCCCCACGCCGCCTATCCCCGGAGCCCCCATGTCTCACCCCTTCGATACCCTCACCCCCGACCTGGTCCTGGACGCCGTGGAAAGCCTGGGCTTTCTCAGCGATGCCCGGGTGCTGGCGCTGAACAGCTACGAAAACCGCGTCTACCAGGTGGGCATCGAGGGCGCGCAACCGCTGATCGCCAAGTTCTACCGCCCAGGCCGCTGGAGCGACGCGGCCATCCTCGAAGAGCACAGCTTCACTGCCGAACTGGCCGAATGCGAAGTGCCGGTGGTCGCCCCCTTGCAGCACGACGGCCGCACCCTGTTCGAACACCAGGGCTTCCGCTTCACCCTGTTCCCCCGCCGCGGCGGCCACGCGCCAGAGCCGGGTAACCTCGACCAGCTCTACCGTCTTGGCCAGTTGCTCGGCCGCCTGCATGCCGTGGGTGCCAGCAAACCGTTCGAGCACCGCGAAGCGCTGGCTGTGGACAACTTCGGCCACGCCTCACTGAATACCCTGCTGGAAGGCGATTTCGTCCCTCGCGAACTGCTGCCGGCGTTCGAATCGGTGGCCCGCGACCTGCTCAAGCGAGTGGAGGACATCTATGCCCGCACCCCGCACAAGCTCATCCGCCTGCATGGCGACCTGCACCCCGGCAACCTTATGCACCGCGACGAGGTGTACCACGTGGTCGACCTCGACGACTGCCGCATGGGCCCGGCGGTGCAGGACTTGTGGATGATGCTGGCCGGCAGCCGCGAGGAGCGCCTGGGGCAACTGGCCGAACTGATCGACGGCTACAACGAGTTCCACGACTTCGACCCGCGCGAGCTGGCCCTGATCGAGCCCCTGCGCGCCCTGCGCCAGTTGCACTACAGCGCCTGGCTGGCGCGGCGCTGGGACGATCCGGCATTTCCGCCGAGCTTCCCCTGGTTCGGCCAGCCACGCTACTGGGGAGACCAGATCCTCGCCCTGCGCGAGCAAATGGCCGCACTGGATGAAGCGCCGCTGAAATTGTTCTAGAAGCACGACCGCCTCTGTCTACAATAGGCGTCGCTTTATTTAGCTACCTAAGCAAGGATTCTGCATGCACGCCGCAAACCCGCGTCGCGGGTACCTACTGGGCCTCAGCGCCTACATCATCTGGGGTCTTTTCCCCCTGTACTTCAAGGCAATCCAGAGCGTTCCGGCCGTGGAGATCATTGTCCACCGGGTGCTGTGGTCGGCACTGTTCGGCTCGCTGCTGCTACTGGTGTGGAAACACCCCGGCTGGTGGCGTGAACTGCGTGACAACCCGAGCCGGCTGGGCATCCTGGCCCTGAGCGGGGCGCTGATCGCCGGCAATTGGCTGACCTACGTATGGTCGGTGAACAACGGGCGCATGCTCGAGGCCAGCCTGGGTTACTACATCAACCCGCTGATCAATGTGCTGCTGGGCATGCTGATTCTTGGCGAGCGCCTGCGTCGGCTTCAGTGGCTGGCCGTGGCCATGGCCGCCGTGGGTGTGGCTCAGCAGGTGTGGCAGGTGGGCAGCCTGCCGTGGGTGTCGCTGGTACTGGCGCTGAGCTTCGGCTTCTACGGGCTGATTCGCAAGCAGGCACCGGTAGCGGCGCTGCCGGGCCTGGTGGTGGAAACCTGGATGCTGGTACCGCTGGCGCTTGGCTGGCTATTGCTGCATCCGGCGGCGACAAGTGCCCAAGGCGCGTTCTACACCAGCAGCGAAGCGTTGTGGCTGATGGCTGCGGGGCCGGTGACACTGGTGCCGCTGGTGTGCTTCAACGCTGCTGCGCGGCACTTGCCGTACACCACGCTGGGCTTCCTGCAGTACCTGGCGCCGACCCTGGTGCTGCTGCAGGCGGTGCTGCTGTTCGATGAGCATTTGTCGCCGAGCACCTTGGTGGCGTTCATGTTCATCTGGGCAGGTTTGGCGATTTACAGCGTCGATGCGTGGGTCAGTTTGCGCAAGCGTAGTTGATCAGAAAATGATCACAACTCTGCAGGCCTTGTGATTCGTGGCCTGCAGAGACATCTCCAAAGGTTATCCACACCCTCGTCCCCGTGCTTTGTGCACAAGCTGCTGATTTTTGGGTGTTTTTTGATCAAGGCCGTGCAAGGCGCGCGAGGCCTGGGCTGGAGAGGGGAACCCCCAGGTTATCCACAGGGCCTTCCCCGTGATATCGGGATAACCGCAGGGGGCTGCTTTGCAGCCCATCGCGACACAAGGCCGCTCCTACAGGGGAACGCGTAACCCTTGTAGGAGCGGCCTTGTGTCGCGATGGGCCGCGAAGCGGCCCCGGCAATCTCGGATCAATCCTCCGGCCGCAGCTTCAACTCCACCATCAAGTCATCCGCCAGGCTCTCCAGTCGCTGCTGCAGTTCTTCGAGCGGTAGAGTCAACGGCAAAGCCAACAACGCATCTGCATGAAACAACGGCTCGCTGCTCATCGGCGCCGGCCGCACTTCTGTTGAAAACCGCTCGACGTTCACCTGCAATTCAGCCAGCAAGCGGGTGATATCACGCACGATCCCTGGCCGGTCATTACCTACCAGCTCCATGGCAATCGGTTTCCAGGTACACGAAGGCTCGATGCCACTCTCGGCGATCAGCACGCGAATGTCATATCGGACCAACCCCTGCAGCGAAGCCACCAGCTCGTCGTAGTTTTCCGCCGGCACCGCCACCCGCAGGATGCCGGCAAACTGCCCGGCCATGCGCGACATGCGGCTTTCCAGCCAGTTGCCACTGTGGTCGGCGATGCACTGGGCAATGCGCTCGACCTGGCCGGCCTTGTCAGGGGCAATCACAGTCAGTACAAGATGATCCACAAGCCCTTCCTCGTGTCGGACCGCGCCGTGCGGCAGAAAATCGGGGGATCGACTCAGTATAGGCAAGGCGCGGCAACCTGCCGCAGGGCAATCCGCACAACGAATCGTGTACTGTTTCAAGATTTATCTGGAACAATCCACCTGTTTTTTGCGAACATACTCACTCCCAGCGTGACCATACGCGACCAACGGGTCGCATAACGGCGCTTTTAGTCTGATTTTGCCCCGCCTACTGCTTCGTGTAGTATCCCGTGGCGCGGACTACAAAACGTCGTTTGGATGTCTGCCAAGGCGCCTGTGAAAATACGCACACTGTCTGCCAGCCGGTCTGGCAGGCCGCACCCAGCCGCGCTCGGGGCTTTACTCGGGGGCATGCACTGGTGCCGTGTTTAGAGAAGCGCTACAGGCTTAATACAGAAGAGCGAAATAGCTGAGCAGAGTGAGGCAAGCAATGACTGGATACGTTCAAGTCGGTGGCCTTCAGGTCGCCAAGGTCCTGTACGACTTCGTGAACAACGAAGCCATCCCAGGGACCGGCATCGTCGCCGAGCAGTTCTGGGCCGGTGCAGAGAAGATCATCAATGACCTCGCTCCAAAGAACAAAGCCCTGCTCGCCAAGCGCGACGAGCTGCAAGCCAAGATCGACGCCTGGCACCAGGCACGCAAAGGCCAGGCCCACGACGCCGTAGCCTACAAAGCATTCCTCCAGGAAATCGGCTACCTGCTGCCACAAGCCGACGATTTCCAGGCAACCACCCAGAACGTGGACGAAGAAATCGCCCACATGGCCGGCCCGCAGCTGGTCGTACCGGTGATGAACGCCCGCTTCGCCCTGAACGCCGCCAACGCCCGTTGGGGTTCGCTGTACGACGCGCTGTATGGCACCGATGCCATCAGCGATGAAGGCGGCGCCGAGAAAGGCCAGGGCTACAACAAGGTACGTGGCGACAAGGTCATCGCCTTCGCCCGCGCCTTCCTCGACGAAGCCGCGCCACTGGCGGCCGGCTCGCACGTCGACTCCACCGGCTACCGCATCGAAGGCGGCAAGCTGGTAGTTGCCCTGAAAGGCGGCAGCAACAGCGGCCTGCGTGACGATGCCCAGCTGATCGGCTTCCATGGCGATGCCGCTGCGCCGACCGCCGTGCTGCTCAAGCACAACGGCCTGCACTTCGAAATCCAGGTCGACGCCAGCACCCCGGTCGGCAGCACCGACGCCGCCGGCGTGAAAGACATCCTGATGGAATCGGCGCTGACCACCATCATGGACTGCGAAGACTCGGTTGCAGCCGTTGACGCCGACGACAAGGTGATCGTCTACCGCAACTGGCTGGGCCTGATGAAAGGCGACCTGGCAGAAAGCGTTAGCAAGGGTGGCAAAACCTTCACCCGCACCATGAACCCGGACCGCGAGTACGCCGCGCCCAACGGCGGTAGCGTGACCCTGCATGGCCGTTCGCTGCTGTTCGTGCGCAACGTTGGCCACCTGATGACCAACCCGGCGATCCTCGACGCCCAAGGCAACGAAATCCCCGAAGGTATTCAGGACGGCCTGTTCACCAACCTGATCGCCCTGCACAACCTCAATGGCAACACCAGCCGCAAGAACACCCGCACCGGCAGCGTGTACATCGTCAAGCCGAAGATGCACGGCCCGGAGGAAGTAGCCTTCGCCGCCGAAATCTTCAGCCAGGTCGAAGACCTGCTGGGCATGAAGCGCAATACCGTCAAGGTCGGCATCATGGACGAGGAGCGCCGTACCACGGTCAACCTCAAGTCGTGCATCAAGGCCGCAGCCGAGCGCGTGGTGTTCATCAACACCGGCTTCCTCGATCGCACCGGCGATGAAATCCACACCTCGATGGAAGCCGGCGCCGTGGTGCGCAAGGGCGCCATGAAAAACGAGAAGTGGATCGGTGCCTACGAGAACAACAACGTCGACGTTGGCCTGGCCACCGGCCTGCAAGGCCGTGCGCAGATCGGCAAAGGCATGTGGGCCATGCCCGATCTGATGGCAGCCATGCTCGAGCAGAAGATCGCCCACCCGTTGGCTGGCGCCAACACCGCCTGGGTGCCGTCGCCGACTGCAGCCACCCTGCATGCCCTGCACTACCACAAGGTGGACGTACAGGCGCGTCAGCGTGAACTGGCTTCGCGCACACCCGCGTCGGTGGATGACATCCTCACCATCCCGCTGGCCGCCGACACCAACTGGTCGGCCGAAGAGATCCGCAACGAACTGGACAACAACGCCCAGGGCATCCTCGGCTACGTGGTGCGCTGGATCGACCAGGGTGTAGGTTGCTCGAAGGTGCCGGACATCAACAACGTCGGCCTGATGGAAGACCGCGCCACCCTGCGCATCTCGGCTCAGCTGCTGGCCAACTGGCTGCGCCATGGCGTGGTCAGCCAGGAGCAGGTGCTGGAAAGCCTCAAGCGCATGGCCGTGGTGGTGGACCAGCAGAACGCCAGCGACCCTCTGTACCGCCCGATGGCACCGAACTTCGACGACAACGTCGCGTTCCAGGCGGCGGTAGAACTGGTGGTGGAAGGTGGCAAGCAGCCGAACGGCTATACCGAGCCGGTACTGCACCGCCGTCGCCGCGAGTTCAAGGCGCGTAACGGGCTGTAAGCGACATCTGCGACAGCGGGCCGCTTTGCGGCCCAATCGCCGGCAAGCCAGCCCCCACAGGCCCCAAACGCTGTGCGGTCCCTGTGGGAGCTGGCTTGCCGGCGATGAGGCCGGAACAGGCTCCTCAGCTAAGCGATCTGCAGTTCTTTCTTCACCAACTCCAGCAGCCTGTCCAGGTCGACCGGCTTCAGAAGAAAATCCACAACCCCCAGGTGCATCACGTCCACCGCCTCTTTCACGTCGGTATCGCCCGACACCACGATGATCGACAACGCCGCCCGCTCTGATTCGCGAACCTTGCGGATCAGGTCCAGCCCATCCTCGGGTTGCATGCGCAAATCCGTAATCATCAAGCCAATCCGTTGCTGGTAGTGCAGGTACAGCCTGGCCTCCTCGGCCCCATCCGCCCCGACACAGTCAATCCCCCGGCTTTTCAGGTACAGGATCAGCGCCTCACGATTCACCGCATTGTCATCCACCACCAGCACCAGTGGCTTGGCAACCACGGGCGCACTTACGAGGGCCAATGCCTCGCGCTCGGCGTCACTCAGGATGTCGTGTTGCTCAGGCATGCTCATCTCGTCAAAAAAATTCCGCTTCAGCATTAGGACCGCAGAACTTGCGTAACCCGGCTGGCCTTTCGTCGGGTCTTTGACAGGGGCGCTCATAGACTTACGTCCAATGGGCACCATCCCGCCGCAAGCCGACCATGGAGGCAGAGAACAACATGGCCGGCACCTATATATATAGATATATAGTTCGGCATAGCGATACGGTCAGTTTCATGAGCAAAAAGGACGCCTACAGCCAGGCGGGAAGGACGGCAGTGCTGCAGAACATCCAGGGCACCTTGCAGTTCCTGCAGCGTTTTCCGCCGTTCAACCAGATGGAACACAGCCACCTGGCCTACCTGGTCGAACAGTGCCAGCTGCGCTTCTATGCCAGCGGCGAAAGCATCGTCAAACCTGCCGATGGGCCGGTCGAGCACTTCTACATAGTCAAGCAGGGCCGCGTGGTCGGCGAACGCCAGCATCTGGTCAAACCTGGTGTGGAGACTACCTTCGAGATCACCAGCGGCGAATGCTTCCCGCTGGCTGCCCTGCTCGGCGAGCGGGCGACCCGCACCGAGCATCTGGCAGGTGAGGACACCTTCTGCCTGCAGTTGAACAAGGCCGCGTTCATCCGCGTGTTCTCGATGTCGGAAGTGTTTCGGGATTTTGCCCTGCGCGGGGTCAGCAGCCTGCTCGACCAGGTCAACCAGCAGGTACGCCAGCGCGCGGTGGAAACCCTTGGCACCCAGTATTCGCTGAACACGCCACTGGGTGAACTGGCCATGCGCCACCCGGTGGTGTGCAGCCCCGAAACGCCTCTGCGAGACGCCGTGCGACTGATGCACGAGCAGCAGGTCGGCAGCATCGTTGTGGTCGACCAGCAGCGCTACCCCACCGGTATCTTCACCCTGCGCGACTTGCGCCAGGTGGTGGCTGCGGCCGATGCCGACCTGGGTGCACCCATCGCGCGCCACATGACCGCCCAGCCGTTCTACCTCAGCCCCCAGGCCAGCGCCTTCGACGCAGCCATGGCGATGACCGAGCGGCACATCGCCCACGTATGCCTGGTGGAAAACCAGCGCCTGTGCGGTGTGGTTTCGGAGCGCGACCTGTTCTCCCTGCAACGGGTCGACCTGGTGCACCTGGCACGCACCATCCGCCATGCGCCACGCCTGGATACCCTGGTCTCGCTGCGCGGCGAAATCAGCCAGCTGGTCGAGCGAATGCTGGCCCATGGCGCATCCTCCACGCAGATTACCCAGATCATCACCCTGCTGAACGACCACACCGTGTGCCGGGTGATCGAACTGGCGCTGGCCGAGCGCGGTGACCCGGGCGTGCCGTTCAGCTGGCTGTGCTTTGGCAGCGAGGGGCGACAAGAACAAACCCTGCACACTGACCAGGACAACGGCATCCTCTTCGAAGCCGCCGACAGCATCGAAGCCGACGCCATCCGCGCACGCCTGCTGCCGCTGGCGCAATACATAAACCAGTGCCTGGCCCAGTGCGGCTTCACCCTGTGCAAGGGCAACGTCATGGCCGGCAACCCCGAGCTGTGCCTGTCGCGCATTGAATGGGCGCGGCGTTTTGCCAGTTTTGTCCGTGAAGCCAGCCCGGAGAACCTGCTGGGCTCGAGCATCTATTTCGACCTGCGTGTGGTGTGGGGCGACGAGCAAGGTTGCGAGCAACTGCGCCAGGGCCTGCTGGAGCAGGTGGCCGACAACCGCATCTTCCAGCGCATGATGGCTGACAACGCCCTGCGCCAGCGCCCGCCGGTGGGCCGCCTGCGCGAGTTCGTGCTGACCCGCCAGGGTAACGACAAGGCCGCCACCCTCGACCTCAAGGTCCAGGGCCTGACGCCCTTCGTCGATGGTGCGCGGCTGCTGGCCCTGGCCAACGGCATCGGTGCCTGCAATACCTTGGAGCGCCTGCGCCAGCTCGTGGCCAAGGGCGTGATCGAGTCACTGGATGGCGCAGCGTATGAAGAGGCCTACCACTTCATCCAGCAAACCCGCATGCAGCAGCACCAGCGCCAGACCCGCGACAACCTGCCCTACTCCAACCGCCTGGACCCGGACAGCCTCAACCACCTGGACCGGCGCATCCTGCGCGAGTCCCTGCGCCAGGCCCAGCGCCTGCAAAGCAGCCTGGCCTTGCGGTACCAGCTATGAGCCTGTTCGCCTGGCTGCGCCCCAGTGCGCCGGAACTGGACCACGCCACGCGCCAGCGCCTGGCCCGGCTGCCCAAGCCAGCGCCATTGGGGGTGTGTACCCTGCGCGAGCAGCGCTGGGTGGTGCTTGACCTGGAGACCAGCGGCCTGAACACCAACCGTGACCAGGTGTTATCGGTTGGTGCCGTCGCCATCGAAGACGGCGCCATCGACTTTGCCCAGCAATTCGAACGCACCTTGCACCGGCCTTTGCAGAAGACCAACGCCAGCGTGCTGATCCATGGCCTGGGCCCGAGTGCCCTGGCTGCCGGTTGCGACCCGGCCGAGGCCTTGCTCGACCTGCTCGACTTCATTGGCAACAGCCCGGTGTTGGCATTCCATGCGCCGTTCGACCAGCGCATGCTCGCCCGCGCGCTGAAGGAAAGCCTGGGCTATCGCCTGCACTCGCCCTTCCTGGATGTTGCCGAGCTGGCGCCGATGCTCAACCCCGACACAGTGCTGCGCGAGGCCGGGCTGGATGACTGGGTGGCGCGGTTTGGCCTGCAGGTAGAGGAGCGCCATCACGCCAGCGCCGATGCGCTGGTCACCGCCGAACTGGCGCTGATCCTGTTCAGCCAGGCCCGGCGCCAGCAGCTGGACAGCCCGCTGCAGCTGGAGCAGCGCTTGCGCGGGTGGCGCAGGCGCAAGGTGCACAACCACGGCCTGTAACATTCCGCCAGCACGGGTGAAGATCTTGTAGGAGCGGCCTTGTGTCGCGAAAGGGGCGCGCAGCGGCCCCACATTTTCAGCTTCGCCGCAGATATGGCCGGGGCTGCTATGCAGCCCTTTCGCGACGCAAGGCCGCTCCTACAACGACCGAGTTGCTGAACGGCCACCTGCCTTTTTCATGATGGCCATCCGATAAGCGTCCATTGCACCCACCCCCTCCCCTCTGCAACAATCGCGAATAATTATCGTTAGTTAATGCATTCGTTCCGGGGGGACGCTGCTTGTCTTCTGCACAGAGCCCACACGCCGATCTGGTCGGTGCGCTGTACCGCGACCATCGCGACTGGCTGCTCGCCTGGCTGCAACGCAGCATGGCCTGCCGCCAACGTGCCGAAGACCTGAGCCAGGACACCTTCGTACGCCTGCTCGGCCGTGCGCAACTGGATACGCCCCGCGAACCCCGCGCGTTCCTGGCCGCCGTGGCCAAGGGCCTGATGTTCGACCACTTCCGCCGCGCCGCGCTAGAACAAGCCTACCTGGCCGAACTGGCCCTGATGCCGGAAGCCGAACAACCTTCCCCGGAAGTGCAACACCTGATCCTCGAGGACCTCAAGGCCATCGACCGCCTGCTAGGCAAGCTGTCGAGCAAGGCCCGCGCAGCATTCCTGCACAATCGCCTGGACGGTATGAGCCATGCCGAAATCGCCGAGCGCATGGGGGTTTCGGTTTCGCGGGTGCGCCAGTACATCGCCCAGGGCATGCGCCAGTGCTACGTGGCCCTGTACGGGGAGCCGACGTGAGCAGTTCACCGGTTTCGTCCCGGGTGCTGGAAGCCGCCATTGCCTGGAAGCTCAGCCTCGACAACGGCAGCGGCACACCTGACGAGCGCAGCGAATTCATGCGCTGGCATGCCGCCAGCGAGGAGCATGCCAGCGCCTGGCGCCAACTCGGTGCCATGGACCAGCGCGTGAGCGCCGCTGCCGGCCCGGCACGCCAGGCCCTGCTGCAATCGCGCGCCGGGCTGCGCCGACGTATCGGCAAGGTCGGCGGCGGGCTGGCCGGCATGTTTCTGCTGGGCTCGCTGCTGGCCTGGGTCGGCGCACCATCGCTGGCACCGAGCTACTGGCTGGCCGATCAGCGTACCGCCACCGGCGAACTGCGTACCCTGCGCCTGGAAGACGGCACCTTGTTGAGCCTGAACAGCCACACGGCCGTGGATATCGACTACGCCGGAAAGCAACGGGTGATCGTGCTGCACCAAGGCGAGATTTCCGTCGAAACCGGCCATCAGGACCGGCGCCCGCTGCTGGTGCGCACCGACGATGGCCGCCTGCGCCCGTTGGGCACGCGCTTCCTGGTGCGCCGCGAGGACGACGGCACGCGCCTGGAAGTGCTGCAAGCTTCGGTCGCCGCCATGCCGCTGAACAGCGGCGACGAACAGGTGCTGCGCGAAGGCCAGCAGGTTCTGATGAACGCCAACGGCCTTGGCCGGATCGGCACGGTGCCAGCCGGTGCCGACGCCTGGACCCGCGGCATGCTGGTGGTGGACAACGTGCGCCTGGCTGACCTGCTGGCCACGCTTGGCCAGTACCGCAGCGGTTACCTCGGGGTAGACGACCAGGTCGCCGACCTGCGGGTGACCGGCAGCTTCCCGCTGACCGATACCGACCTGGCGCTGTCGTCGCTGGTGCCGGCACTGCCGGTGAAGGTCGAGCGGCATACCCAGTGGTGGGTGACCGTCGGTCCCAAGTAGGCCTGCACTGGCCTCTTCGCGGGTAAACCCGCTCCCACAGGATTGCACCAGCCTCAAAGCCCCCGCGATCCCTGTGGGAGCGGGTTTACCCGCGAAAGGGCCGGTACAGGCAAAAGCCAACTTCAAATAATTCTCAATTTTTTTCAGATTCGCCCTATCACTTTTCAAATCTCGCTCGGCAAGGAAGCAGAAAGCACTTATCCGTCGAGGAGCCTCTGCATGTCCCGTGCTGTTGATCGTATCCTGCGCCCCAGCCTGATGGCCCTGGCCATCGCCGTGACCGCACCATTGGCCAGCCCTGCCCTGTTCGCCGCCGAGCAATCCCCTCAGCGCGCCTACGACCTGCCCAGCGCCCCGCTGGCCACCACTCTCAACCAGATCGCCAGCCAGTCCGGCATCACCCTGGCCATCGACCCGGCATTGGTAAGCGGCCGCACCTCGGCCCCGGTGAGCGGGCAGTACGATGGCCTTGGTGCCCTGCAGGCCGCCCTACGCGGCACCGGCCTGCAACTGCAGCAAAGCAGCGTGGGCAGCTACAGCCTGGTGGCTACGCCGGAAGGGACGCTGGCGTTGCCGGAGACTGCGATCAATGCGGCTTCCAGCTATGAAAGCGCCTGGGGACCGGTAGAGGGTTACACCGCTACCCGGACAGCAGCAGGCACCAAGACCGACACCGCCATCGCCGAACTTCCCCGCTCGGTAAGCGTGATCACCCGCCAGCAGATGGAAGACCGGCCGGTGCTCAGCCTGAACGACGCCCTTCGCTACACCGCTGGCGTGCAGAGCAGCGGCTATGGATCCGACTCGCGCAGCGACTGGTTGCTGGTACGGGGTTTTGTGCCTACCCAGTTCCTCGATGGCCTGCCATTGCCCAAGGGCAACTACGCCACCCCCAAGATCGAGCCCTGGAACCTGGAGCGCATCGCCGTGCTGCGTGGCCCGGCCTCTTCGGTCTACGGTCAGACTCCACCAGGTGGCCTGCTTGACATGACCAGCCGTCGGCCGCAATTGGAAAGCAGCCACGAAGTCGAAGCCCAGGTTGGCAGCAACAACCACAAGCAGATCAACTTCGACAGCACTGGCAAGCTCGACGATGCAGGCCAGTTCCTGTACCGAGTGAGCGGCACCGTGCGTGACAGCGGTTCGCCGGTAGACCACATCCCGGACAAGCGCTACAACATCGCGCCCAGTCTGACCTGGAACATCAACGACGACACCAAGCTGACTTTCATCAGCCAGTACACCCGCGATGACACCGGCATCACCGGCCAGTTCCTGCCACTGCAGGGCACCAAACTGGATAGCACCGCAGGCAAGATTTCGCACCACAAGAACCTGGGCGACCCGGATTGGGAGTCCTACGACCGCACCTACTACCACCTGGGCTATGCGTTCGAAACACGCCTGAACGACACCTGGCAGTTCCGTCAGAACCTGCGCTACGCGCGTAACGAACTGGACTTCAAGGGCATTACCGCCGGTGGTTCGATCTGGCCAGCCGGCCCGGACGAAGCTGTCAGCGCCGATGGCACCGTGCAACGCACCGCCGGTATCGTCGAGGAGGACATCTCACAGTTCGCCCTGGACAACAACTTCCAGGCCGACTTCCAGACCGGGCAGGTTGCCCATACCCTGCTGCTGGGGCTCGACCACCAGCGCTCGGACAGTAATGCCCGCTGGCGCTGGGGCTCGGCGGGTGTGCCACCGAGCAATATCCACAACCCCATCTACGGTCAGGATTTCTCGAACGTTCAGTACTTCGACATGTACGACTACGACCAGAAAACCCAGCAGACCGGCCTGTATATCCAGGACCAGATGGCGTTGGACAACTGGCGCCTGACCCTTGGTGGCCGTGAGGACTGGGTGCACACCGGCACCACCTTCCACAACCAAGGCGACGCAACCAACACCCAACGCGACAAGAAGTTCAGTGGTAACGCAGCTCTCAGCTATGTATTCGATAACGGCCTGACGCCTTACATCTCCTATGCCGAGTCGTTCCAGGCTGCCACCGGTTCCACCGTCAACAGCACCGATGCCTTCAAACCGACCGAAGGCAAGCAATACGAACTGGGCATCAAGTACCAGCCTCCAGGCAGCAATAGCCTGTTCACCGCTGCTGTGTTCGACCTGACACAGGAGAACATGTCGGTGACCGAGGGTGGTGTCACCCGCCAGGTAGGCGAAGTGCGTGTCAAAGGCCTGGAGCTGGAGGCTACCTCGGATGTGACCGAGAACCTCAAACTGGTGGGTTCGTACACTTACAACGACAGCGAAATCATCAAAGGCACCAGTGACGAGAAAGGCAAGCGCATGGCGCAGGTACCGCGCAACCAGGCTACTGCCTGGGCTGACTACACCTGGCACAGCGGACCACTGGATGGGTTCGGGGTCGGCGTTGGCGTGCGCTACGTGGGCGACACCTACGGTAATACCACTAACACCGATTGGGGCCATGTGGGGTCATACACCGTCTACGACGCATCGGTGCACTACGACCTGGGCCGCCTGAACAGCACCCTCAAGGGGGTGACCGTAGCCGTGGATGCGAAGAACCTGTTCAACAAGGACTACTTGTCTACCTGTGACGGGTACTACTGCTACTACGGCGACGAGCGCAACGTGGTGGCCAGTGTCAATTACAAGTTCTGAGTGAGCCGGGCCATTCGCCGCACAAGGCTGCCCCTACAACGGCCAACGCGGTCCCTGTAGGAGCAGCCTTGCGCTGCGAAAGGGCTGCGCAGCAGCCCCAGCTTCCAACAGGCAAAAATCGGTACCGTGATGAAAAGCCCAACCATCCGCCGCTGGTCGGTGATCCACACCTGGAGCAGCCTGGTCTGCACCCTGTTCCTGCTGTTGCTGGCAGTCACCGGCCTGCCGCTGATCTTCCACCACGAACTCGAACACCTGCTCGGCGATGCCCCTGAACTGCGGGAAATGCCGGCCAATACCCCACACCTGGACCTGCAGCAGTTGGTAATCAAGGCCGAGCAGCACCGCCCCGGCGAGGTCATGCAGTACTTCGGCTACGACGAGGACGAAGCCAACGGCGTAGTGGCCATCACCGCCGCCACCGCCGGCACCGAACCCAATTCGTCGCACACCTTCATGCTCGACGCACGCACCGGTGAAGCCGTGGCCATGCCGGCCGCCAACGGCGGCTTCATGATGACCATGCTGCGCCTGCACGTTGACATGTTCGCCGGCCTGCCCGGCAAGCTGCTGCTGGCCTTCATGGGCGTGCTCTTCGTCGTGGCGATCATCTCCGGCACAGTGCTCTATGCACCATTCATGCGTCGCCTGGACTTCGGCACGGTGCGCCACGGCAAATCCCGTCGCCTGCGCTGGCTCGACCTGCACAACCTGATCGGCGTGGTCACCTTGGCCTGGGCACTGACGGTAGGCGTGACCGGTGTCATCAGCGCGCTGTCGGACCTGGTCATCGCCGCCTGGCGCAACGACAGCCTGGCCGCCATGGTTGCCCCATACCGTGATGCCCCACCGCTCACCGAACGCGCCCCGGCCACCCACCTGCTGACCATCGCCGAACGGGCCGCCCCCGGCATGCGCCCGGACTTCATCGCCTTCCCCGGCACCCGCTTTTCCAGTGAGCACCACTATGCGGTGTTCATGAAGGGCGCCACGCACCTGACCTCGCACTTGCTCACGCCCGTGCTGATCGATGCGCGAACACTGGCGGTGACCGCCGTCGGCGAACGCCCCTGGTACATGGATGCCATGGGCCTGTCGCAACCGCTGCACTTCGGCGACTACGGCGGCCGGCCAATGCAAATCCTGTGGGCGCTACTCGATGTGCTGACCATCATCGTCCTCGGCAGCGGCTTGTACCTGTGGTGGGGCAAACAACGCACGAAGCGGGAGGCGCGGGCATGAGCCACAAGTCACAGCCGACCTGGCGCATCTTCATCTGGCCGATGGTCGTGGCCTTGCTCACTGCCGTCGGGCTGTTTGCCGCCTTGCTGGGGGACGGGACATGGGACAGCCTCGCCTGGCTCGGCCTGGGAGTGTCGGCTGCTCTGGGCCTGCAAGGTTTCTACCCTCGTTCACGGCAGTAATCGGGTAATACACGCCCCCTCTTCTGCTGCGACATGGTTGGCTGCCATCTTCCCTGGAGCTTTACCATGACACCTTTGCAGCGCCTCGAAGCGCTCGATCGACAACTAATCGCCCTTGAGCAAGGCAAGCCCGAACTGGCGGGTGAAACGGAACCGGCCGCCATACGTCAGCGTTTTTTCGGTGACCTGGCAGCGTTCTGGAACGACCCTGTCGAAGCAGGCCACAGCCGCGCCCGACAACTGCGCGAACTGCGTCATGAGCAACTTCTGGCCGAGCTGGAACTGCGCCTTGCCGACCAGACCCTGGACTACAGCCACATCAGCCTGCTGCGCACCTCACTGGAGCTGCCGCTACCCTGGCAGCGCAACCACCTGCCAGACACCCACCGGGCCCAGGTTTATCGGCCGGTATTCAACCGTTCAAGCCCCCATGGCCGGTTGCCGTTACCCGGCGTGCTGGTATTGGTGGCAGACGCACCGGAAGGGGCCGTTGCCGAGCCTGCAACAGCCACGGGCCAGGCACTGCTGTGCAGCGTTTCTCATGGCGTTGAAGGCTTCGCCAACCTGGCCGAACTGCATAGGGAGCTGTGCGAGCGCCTGGACGACCCCATGCAAAGCCGGCCAATGCTGCAACTGCTACCCCGCCTGCAGGACCAGCAACTGGTCCGGTGTGCCGACCGGCTGCGCTACGAGTGGTTTACCGGCGACCTGGTCGAACAACAGGCCACTGACGTGATCGACGCGCAGCATCAACGGCTTACCATCGCCTGGCACGCCGCCTGGGCGCTTGACCAGAACCCGAATCTACCGGCACTGAAAAGCACCCTGGCCAAACAGCAGTCACTGACCGATCTCATGGGCAGCCAATATGCGTTGTCCACCCGTTATGCGCTGCTGCTGGAAAAACACCTGCCCGCCTGGCTGCGCCAGAGCTCCACGCAAAGCCTGACGCACATCATGCAAACGATCCAGGAGCTCGCCGGGGCCATCACACAGGCCGCTGCACCCGGCCTTTTGACCCTTGAGGCGTTCGGCAGTCGCCACCACCTGCTGGCATGGGTGCGCGAACGCCTCGGCAAGGCGCTGCGGCGCGAATTCTCCATCGAATTGCCTGCCGAAAAAATCTGCATAACCGTCACGCTTGCACACCGCACCGGCCCGCTGATCAACCCGCTGGCACCTTCGGGTTACGTGGCCGTTGCCAACCGTCGCCATGTCGGTGACACCATCGAGCTGGTAACCACCACCTACCGCCTGGACGAGCTGGCCCTGTTGAACATCGGCTGGTTCGACGTCGATTACTGGCTGACTGCCCGAATACACCACGAAGACGGCTCCACGCTGGAATCAATATCCGCGGAAGGGGTAAAGCGCCTGGTGCGTGAGCTAGACGCCGGCAGTGGCTACATCCGCTACCTGCGAACCCACCTGCTGGAGTCTCCAGGTGCGCGCTGGCGCATGCAATGCCACGGCAACATGAACCGCGCCCGCATGCGCGCCGAGGCGGCCAAGGCCCGCTATGCCAGGCACTTTCTGAACGATACCCACGAGCGGGGCTATCGCTGGGTCAAGGCCGTCACCGACCACCCCGACAACAATTGGCGCCCTACCATCGACGAGCATCGTATCGCGGTGCGCCAACTGATCATCGACGGGCACACGCTGCAAGGGGTACTGCTGCTCAATGCCGAGAGCGACAACCAGCCGTCGCTGGTGCTGTATACGCCGGACGCTCCCGACCGGCGCGCATGGCGTGAATACCCCGATACCCGGGCGCTGCTCAGAACCCTTCGCAGCACGCCGTCCTTGCGAAAGTACCTGATCCAGCGCGCGCCTCTGGCTGATGGCAAGCGGCTCGACAAGTTGGTGCGCAAGGGCCGCCTCGGGCCATATGTGCAAAGGCCAATGATCAACGGCAACCTCTTCAATGCCCTTTACAAGGCCCAGGTCCACGCCATGATCGCCGAGGCCGATACCAACAGCCGCAGCAACCGCGAGCTGCTCGGCGAGTACGGGCTGTCGACGCTGCGCCTGGTTCTCGACATGATCAGCCTCGTGCTACCGGCCCCGACAATGTCAGCCCTGGCCTTCGGCCGCATGTCGATTTCGCTGTGGGACGGCTTCGAAGCCCTGGAAAAAGAGGATTATGCAGCAACCTTCCACCACGCCATGGCTGCTTTGAGCCACAGCGCCGACGGGTTGTCCAGTTTCGCTGGTTCGCCCCTCATGCGCCGGGCGATGCGCGGCCTGCCGCCGCAACCTCCGCGCCCACTGCCGAATACCCACGAAGCGGCCGTGGATGTGAGCAAGCTGCGCTACCGGATCGACGGCGTTCATGGCGAGGAAGTGTACGAACAGATCAACAGCGTGCCAGGCCCGGACCGGTACTTCGTCAAGGACAGCCAGGGGAGGTTGTACAACGTCCACTTCGACGGCTATCGGTGGCGGGTACTCGACCCCAGGCAGCCGGATGCCTATGCGCAACTGCCGATCAAACGGCTGCGCAACGGCAATTGGGTGGTCGATTCCATCGTGCTTTGGCATGACGGGTTGCCTGACATAGCCCACCTGTTGGAAGAGGTACGCCTGCAACAACCATTAGCGGGCGAACCGGTGGCAGGGGACGCCGACCTGCACGACGCTGGGGGGCAACTCTATTTGCAGTTGGGTAACCATCAGTTGCCGGTTCGACGGCACCTGCTTGCCGGGCAATACCATTTGCTGCTGCCCGAGAAGGCACTGGGCGCAGTCCACGCCTGGGCAGTATTGCGCCAACAGGGCGGCCAATGGCGCATTCGCGTGCGCCAGCCAGGCCGCAGCAGCGACTGGCTGGCACTGCCGGCGGATTACTCGGCCAGCTTGGGCAACAGCCGGTCCAGCCGCTGATGCAAGGCACTGCCACTCGGCCAGTTGCGCAGCAGCCGCGCCCGATCACGGGCGTAGGCCGGGGCGAAGCTGAGCTGGGTGGCGTGCTGGCACATGGCGTCGAGGTCGATCAGCGACCATTGGCCGTTGTGCCAGAACAGGTTGTGGCCCTTGAAGTCGCCGTGGCTGATACGCTCGCGAATCAGTTGCTGCATCACATGCACCAGGGCATCCACCTGCTCCTCAGGCGCATCGCCGTTATCCACGTAGGGCGCGAAGCATTCGGCCAGGTCTGGGCCATCGATATACTCGGTGACCAGGTAGGCACGGCTTCGCAGCCCCATCACCCGTTGCTCCAGCACCGCGAGTGGACGCGGCGTGGCAATGTCGAGGAATTCCAGGCGATGGCCTTCGATCCAGGAATGCCAGGCCCGGCTCGGGCGCCAGAAGCGCTTGAACCAGTGCGCGGTGTTTTTGATGTTGTAGCGCTTGAGCACCAGCGTGCGGCCGCCAACCTCGATGCGCGCCACACTGGCCGCACCACCGGTCTTGTACAGGTGACCCTGGTCGATCAACGCGTCGGCCTGCTCCAGTACCGGCAGCATGGCTTCGACCTCGTCGCGGCGGACTGCCCGCAAGCCCGAAAGGCTGCGCTCGACACTGAACAGGCTGCATTCACGACCAGCCTTTTCCAGGTAATCCTTCTGGCGCCAGCTGCGCACCTTGTCCACCTGCTTCTGCAAGGCTTCCAGCAGCAGCGCATGCTCGGCGTTGGCCAGCAGGTAGTGCACCAGCAGTTCTTCGATGAAAGGCTCCAGGCGCTTGGGGAGCTGAGCGAAGAACACCCCCAGGTTTTCCAGCACACGCGGGCGTGACAGCTGCTGGCCAGGCGTTTCGGCCTTGATGCCGGCGCCGTCGATCAGGTACAGCTTGCCGCCGTGGCGCAGCAGGTTGTCCAGGTGCAGGTCTTCCTGCCACAGGCCCCGGGCGTGCATGTGCGCCACTGCAGTGAGCGCCTCGCCCAGCACCAGATGCTGCTCGTCTGCCAACACCGGCAAGCTCTCCACTGCCGCCCAGGCATCGGCCAGGCTCTCGGCGCCGTCGAGGAATTCGAACAGCAGCCAGCCGCCCTCGCCTTCCTTGAGGCCGTCGGCCAGCAGCTTCGGCGTGGTCAGGCCCTGCTCGGCCAGCAGTTTCACGCCTTGCAATTCGCGCTGGAAATGCCGTGCAGCGTTACCACCGACCAGCAGCTTGGCCAGCACCGGGGTACCGCGCCACACGCCGGCACCCACATAGCGCTGGCCCGGCAGCACGCGCAGCAGGCTGAGCAATTGCAGATCGGCCGTGCCGGCGGCATCGGCCAGGGTGATGCTCAGGGGCAACGAGGGGCTGCGCCCGGCCTCTTTCAATTCAGACAAACGCATCAGCGGGCCTCTTTTTCACGACGGCGTTGCGTCAGGCGTTGCAGCCAGGTATCGACCAGCGTGCCATCGGCAGGCTGCGCCAGGTAGCTGGCCAGCAAGGTACGTACATCGCGCTCGCCCCAGACCGGTGCGCGGCGCAGCAACGGCTCCAGGTCCTTGAGGCGGTCACGCATGCCGAAGAGCAGGGGTCGGGTCTTCTCCAGGTCGATCAGTTGCGCGTCCCAGCCTTCGCGGCGCTGACGCAGGAAGATGTGCTTGGGGTAGAAGCAACCATGCACCTGGCCGGCACGGTGCAGGGTGCGCGCCAGCTGGCCGCAGGCCTGCAGGACACCATTGCGTTCGGCATCGCTCAGTTGTGGCCACCGGGCCAACAAGCTGTCGAGGTCGGCCCATTCGTCCAGAGCACGAGTCATCAGGATCGCCCGGTGCGTGCCGCCTTTCTTGCGCTCGCCGTAGAACACCGCCTGCAAGGCCGGAATCTGCAGTTTCTGGTAACGGCTGATGTTGCGGAATTCGCGGGCGAAGGTCGGCTCGCCGAATGGCCGGTGCAGGGTACGGGTCAGGTAGTCGCTCTGGCGCTTGAGGTAGTAGCCCTTGCCCTCGAGTTCCAGGCGGTACACGCTGCTCCAGCCACCGCGGCCGGTGTTCGGTTCGTCCACGGCATCCAGTTGCAGCGCCCACAGCGCCTCGAAGTCGTCCAGGCCATGGCGCTTGAGCAGCGCGAGGTCCGCGCTGGCCAGGTAATCGGTCATTCCCTTCCCTCGAAAAAGCTCACCACCTGGCGAATGCGCTTCTTGTCACGCACATTCAGCCGATCGCGGCCACGATATTGCAGGTAGAAACGCAGGCGCTGGGTCGCCGACAGATGGTATTTGGCCACTTTGTCCAGGCATGCAAGGTCCTTGATCATCCGGTGCCGCCACATGAAGCCGCGCCAGAAGTCGCCGGTGGGGCAGTCGATGAAGAATAGCGTGCCCTGGTCGTCGACCAGCAAGTTGCGCCATTTCAGGTCGTTATGGGCGAAGTGGTGCTGGTGCATGACCCGGGTGTGGCGCGCCAGCTGGCTGCTGACATGCCCGACCCAGGCGCGATCGGCCAGGCGTGCATCGTTGCGCTCGGCCAGCGCCGACAAGTCTTCGGTATGCGGCAGTTCGCGGGTGATCATGGCCCCCCGGCCAAAGGCCAGGCCATTGCGCTCCAGGCCCCAGGCCACCACTTCGGCAGTGGGGATGTCCCACTTGGCGAACTGCTTGAGGTTCTGCCATTCGGCCTTGATCCGCGGCCGGCCCAGGTAACGGCGCATGTGCTTGCCGGCCCCGGTGTAGCGCTTGACGTAATAATTGACCCCGTCACGCGTGATACGCACCACCTCACTGAGCGGGTCGCGGGTCAGGCGCTCGCCTTGCAGGGCAAATACAGCATCGAGGCTGCCGAAGTCCGCCGCCAGGTGTTCGTAGCCCGGCGCCAGTGTCCACCCCGCCATCAGAGTGCATCCCCATAGCGTTGCTTGCGATCGTAGAGTTTCTGCGCCTTGCGCTCCAGCCAGGCGAGCAGCGCGGCTTCATCCTTCAGGACTTGCCGCAGCGGGCGCTGGAAGTAACCGCGCAGGAAGCGCAGCTTGTCGCGCTGGGTCAGGCCGATGTCCAGCGCCGAGAAGTACAGCGCGGCCAGGTCCTTGTCGCGCCAGCGGCGGCTGATTTTCGCCCGGGTCTGCGCGCGGTGCAGGTCGATTACCGACAGTTTGAAGTCTTCCGCCGTCACCGGGCGGTCGGTGTGCAGCAGGAAGTGGCAGATGTAGCAGTCGCGGTGGTTGACCCCGGCGCGGTGCATGCCGCCGGTCATCTTCGCCACTTCGGCGATCAGCGCGCGCTTCAGGCGCGGCTCGGGCGGCTGCCTGACCCAGTCGATGCTGAAGTCTTCCAGGCTGATGGTCGGCGCCAGCTCTTCGGTGATGATGAACGAGTGCTGCGCGGCCGGGTTGCTGCCACGCTCGCCATAGGCGACGGCTGTCATGGTCGGCACGCCAACCTGGTGCAGGCGCTGGATGGCCTGCCATTCCTGGCCGGCGCCGAGTACCGGCAGCTTGGCGGTAAGCAGGTTCTTGAAGATCTCGCCCCAGCCGATGCCGCGGTGGATCTTGACGAAAAAGCCCTCGCCAGCGACTTCGGTGCGCAGCGTGCGGCGCCCTTCCAGTTCGCGATAGACCTCGCCTTGCAGCGCCTCCACGGCATCGAAGGCATCACGCCCGGCCCACAGGCGCTTGAACGGTTCGGCCAGTATCAGCTTCATGCGGACTCCTGCCCCAGGATCACGTCGGCGGCATGCTGCGGCATGCTGTACAGATCGGCGGTTTCAGCAAACGCCAGGCCGTTGCGCGACCAGCTGGCGCGGGCCTGCTGGTCTTCGAGCATGCGCTGCAGGTAGCCATTGAGCTGTTCCTGCTCGAACGGCTCGTCCAGCACCAGGCCACTGTCGGCCTCAGCGATATAGTGGGCGTAGCCGCATACTTTGGAGACCAGCACCGGCAGGCCGGCCACCAGTGCCTCGAGCAGCACCGTGCCGGTGTTCTCGTTGTACGCCGGGTGGATCAGCAGGTCGGCGCCCAGCAGGAAACGCGGGATGTCGCTGCGGCCCTTGAGGAACTGCACCTGCTCGCCCAGGCCCAAGGTAGCGCTTTGCAGCTGGAACACCTTGGGGTCATCCTGGCCGATCACCATCAGCCTGGTGCGTTTGCGCAAGGCCGATGGCAGCGCGGCCAGGGCCTTGAGGCTGCGGTCAACACCCTTGGTCTTGAAGCCCGAGCCAATCTGCACCAGCAGCAGGTCGTCATTGCCCAGGTTGAATTCCTTGCGGAACTCGGCGCGGATTTCGCCGGCATTGGCCGGCGCGCGGCGGTCCTGGGAAATGCCCGGCGGCAGCAGGTGGAAACGCTCCACCGGGGTGCCGTAGTGCTTGATGAACAGCGGCTGCTGCACTTCGGAAATCATCAGCACTTCGGTACGGGCGTCCTTGGCGAACACCGCGCGTTCGTATTCGGCAAAGTGCCGGTAACGCCCCCAGCGGCGGTACAGGCCGCCACGCAGGGTCTGCGCCTTGTCCTCGAAGCAGCCGTCGGCGGCGTAGTACACATCCAGCCCAGGCATCTTGTTGAAGCCGATCAGGCGGTCGACCGGGCGTTTGGCCAGGTCGGCGGCCATCCAGGCGCTGAGCTTCTCGTTGCGGCGGTGATTGAAAATCGCCTTCACCGGCGCCACCAGCACTTCGAAGCCCGGCGGAATGTCACCCTCCCAGATCAACGTGTACACACGGATCTGGTGGCCCCGCTTCTGGCATTCCAGGGCAATGCGCATGAAGTCGCGCTGCAGCCCGCCGAAGGGGAAATATTTGTAAAGCACGAAAGCCAGTTGCATCAACGGACATCCTCAGCCAGCAGCAACGCGCTCAAGCGGCTCGCCACATGCTCGGGATTCAGGCGAGTGAAGCACAATGGCCACTCGCGTTTCAGATCGAACCGGCGCAGGTCGTCGGCGCTCGGTTTGTAGGTGCACTTCTTCTGCAGGCAGGGCGCGCAGGGCCAGTCACTGGCCTGGTGAATCTGGGTCCGTCCGTAGGCGCCGGTCAGGCCCGGGTTGGTCGGGCCGAACAGCGAAATGGTGGGCACATCGAGTGCCGCCGCCAGGTGGCCGAGGCCGGTATCGACCGCCACGCAGGCTTTTGCCGCCGCCAACACGCGTGCGACGCCGGCAAGGTTCAATTTGGGGAGTACCTGGCAGTTGTTCAAGCCCTGGGCGATGCGCTCGGCCCGCGCCTTCTCGGCCGGGTTGCCCCACGGCAGGCGCACCTCCAGCTTGCGCCGGCCCATGCGCTCGGCCAGTTCGCGCCAGTAGGCTTCGGGCCAGTGCTTGGTCGCCCAGGTGGTGCCATGCAGGAACACCACATAGGGGGCGGCCGGCGGCAGTTGCAGGCGCTCGAGGTCGAGGCCGTAGTTGCCGATGCCTTCCGGCAGGTCGTAGGCCAGGGCCATGGCGAACAGCTGGCGCACCCGCTCCACCGCGTGCTGGCCGGTGGCAACCGACAGGCGCCGGTCATAGAAGCGGCTGGCCCAGCCTTCGCGGGCCGAGTAGCGGTCCAGGCCAGCCACCGGCGCCTTCACGTAGCGGGTCAGCCAGGCCGATTTGACCAGGCCCTGGGCGTCGATCACCAGGTCGTACTTGCGCTCGCGTACACGTTGCTTGAACGCCTTCCACTCGCCGCTCTTGATGGTTTGCCAGAGGTTCTTGCGCCAGCGGCGAATGGCCACCGGGATCACCTGGTCGACCGCCGGGTGCCAGCTGGGGATTTCGGCGAAGCCTTCTTCCACCACCCAGTCGAAGCGGATGCCCGGGATGGCGTGGGCGGCATCGGTAAGCGCCGGCAAGGTGTGGATCACATCACCCAGCGACGAAGTCTTGATGATCAGTACCCGCACTTAGTCGACCTCGGCCACGGTATCGATCAGGTCCGGCCCGGTCAGGCTGTGCAGGGCAGCAATGACTTTGCCCGGTTCCAGCAAGCGCAGGCAGTTGTAGTGGCCGAAGCGGCAGGTGCGGTCGAAGCACGGGCTGCACTCGATGCCGGTGCGCACCACTTCCACGTGCTCGGCCAGCGGCGGGGTAAAGCCCGGCGAGGTCGAGCCGTACACCGCCACCAGCGGGCGGTTCAGCGCGGCGGCCACGTGCATCAGGCCCGAGTCGTTGGACACCACGGCATGGGCGCAGGACATCAGGTCGATGGCCTCGGCCAGCGAGGTTTCGCCGGCCAGGTTGGACGACTCTTCACGCAAGCCCGGGATCAGCCGATCGCGAATCTGCTCACCGACCGGGTGATCGTTCTTCGAGCCGAACAGCCACACCTGCCAGCCCTGGCGGATCATCGCATCGGCCACGGTGGCGTAGTGCTCGGCCGGCCAGCGCTTGGCCTCGCCGAACTCGGCACCGGGGCACAGCGCCAGCACCGGGCGGTCCAGCTCCAGGCCGAACTTGGCCAGGGCGGCGTCGCGGCTTTGCGCTTCGATCTGCAGGCTGGGGCGCGGGTACGGCTGCGGCAGCTCGGCGCCGGGTGCGTAAGCCAGGGCCATGAAGCGCTCGATCATCAGCGGGTAACGGGCCTTGTCCAGCTTGCGCACGTCGTTGAGCAGGCCGAAGCGCATTTCGCCGCGCCAGCCGGTGCGCTTGGGGATACCGGCAAAGAACGGCACCAGCGCCGACTTCAGCGAGTTGGGCAGCAGGATGGCCTGGTCGTACTGGCCGGCCAAGGACTTGCCGATGCGTCGCCGCGTGGCCAGTTCCAGTGCGCCGTGGCCGAGCGGGAAGCTCAGGGCCTGACGGACCTCGGGCATGCGTTCGAGGATCGGCCGGCTCCACTCGGGGGCCAGCACATCGATCACGCAGTCGGGATGCTGCTGTTTCAGGCACTGGAACAGGGTCTGCGCCATCACCATGTCGCCGACCCAGCTGGGGCCAATGATCAGTATTCTCATGCTTAGTCCAGAAACGCTCGGGGAGGCTACAGGCTGCGGTACAGCCTGGCCTCCCCTCTTTATATTCAGGCTATGTGGCGAACAGTGTACCACCGGTGGTGAGGCATGAGCCTTTGGGGCTGCTTTGCAGCCCATCGCGACACAAGGCCGCTCCTACAAGGGAATGCGATCTCCTGTAGGAGCGGCCTTGTGTCGCGATGGGCCGCAAAGCGGCCCCAGCAATCTCAAGTCAAACCCAATTCACCCCAGATCCGCCGCACCTCACGGCGTTCATCGGCAAACTGCGCCGCATCGATAACCCCGGCCTGCTTCTGCAGGGCCTGGCGGTGCGAGGCCGAGCGGAACGCCTTGTACACTTCACGCAACAGCACCGCGTCACTGGCCGGCATCAAACCCGCCTGCTCCAGCTCTTCCAGAATGCGGATGTTATCGGTCCATCGGAGTATGGCCGGGTGGTCGTGGGACCAGGCCAAAGCGGCGTATTGCACCATAAATTCGATATCGACGATACCGCCGGCATCCTGCTTGATATCGAACGGCACACCGGCCTCGAAGGCGTTGGCCGCGGTACCGGCAGCGGTGGCCTTGGTGCCGAGGTTGTCGCGCATCTTGGCGCGCATTTCGCTCACTTCGCTGCGCAGTTTTTCCAGGTCGCGGGCCTGGCCCAACACCTTGGCGCGCACGCCTTCGAACGCCGTGCCCACCTGCTTGCAGCCCACCAGCACCCGGGCCCGCACCAGGGCCTGGTGCTCCCAGGTCCAGGCCTCGTTCTGCTGGTAGCGCTCGAACGCTCCCAGCGAGCTCACCAGCAGGCCCGAGGCACCCGACGGGCGCAGGCGCATGTCCACGTCATACAGCTGGCCCGAGTTGGTCTGGGTGGTCAGCAGGTGAATGATGCGCTGGCCGAGGCGCGTGAAGAACTGCGCACTGTCAATCGGCTTGGCGCCGTCGGTTTCCGCCTGCGGGTCGCCGTCATGGATGAATACCAGGTCCAGGTCCGATCCGTGACCCAGCTCCAGGCCACCTACCTTGCCGTAGCCGATGATGATGAAGCCCGGGTCGCACAGGCTGCCGTCGCTGCGCTTGGGCTGGCCGTGGCGGGCCACGGTCTGGCGCCAGGCCAGGGCCAGTACCTGGTCGAGGATGGCCTCGGCCAGCCAGGTCAGGTAGTCGCTGACTTTCATCAGCGGCAGGTTGCCGCTGATTTCCGAAGCGGCCACGCGCAGGCTGTGGGCCAGCTTGAAGTGGCGCAGCGCCTCCATTTGCTGTTCCAGGTCGTCCTCGGGAATGCGTGTCAGGCGTTCGCGCAGTTCGCTGGCCAGCTCCGGCGCCAGTGGCGGGCTGAACAGGCGGCCTTCGTTAAGTAGCTCGTCGAGCAGCAGCGGGTAGCGGGCAATCTGCTCGGCAATCCACGGGCTGGCGGCGCACAGTGTCAGCAAGCGGCGCAAGGCCCCGGGGTTTTCGGTGAGCAGCACCAGGTAGGCAGAACGGCGTGCCACGGCCTCGACCAGCGGCAGCACGCGCTCGAGCACCAGGTCGGGGTTGTCATGTTCCACAGCCTGGGCCAGCAACCGTGGGATAAAGGCGTCCAGGCGCTCACGGCCAATCCGCTGCATCGAACGCAACTGCGGGCTGGAGCGCAGCGCGGCCAGGCGCCGCAGGGCTTCGGCAGGCTGCTGGAAACCGGCCTCTTGCAGCTGACGGCCAGCCGCATCTTCATCCTGTGCCTGCTCCCACAGCGGTGACCATTCCCCCCCCACCACCAGCTCGCCCTCGCCGTCTTCATCATCCGGGTCGGCGATCACTTGGCGGAAGTGCCAGTCAATACGGCTACGCCAGTGCGTCAGCTGGTCATGGAAGCTTTGCCAGTCGGCATAGCCAAGCATGTAGGCCACCCGCGCCTTATCGGTCTCGCTGTCCGGCAGCATCTGCGTCTGGCGGTCGGCGATGGCCTGGATGGCGTGTTCGGTATAGCGCAGGAACTCATAACCCTCGCGCAACTCGGCGACCACGGCTGGCGGCAGGTAGCCCTGGCCCTCGAGGGTGGCCAGCACTTTCAGCAGTGGCCGCTGTTGCAGGCTGAGGTCGCGCCCGCCGTGGATCAGCTGGAAGGCCTGGGCGATGAATTCCACCTCGCGAATGCCACCGGCACCCAGCTTGATGTTGTCGGCCATGCCCTTGCGCCGCACTTCCTGCTGGATCAGCTGCTTCATGGTGCGCAGCGCTTCGATCGCGGAAAAGTCCAGGTAGCGGCGGTACACGAACGGCCGCAGCATCTCCTGCAACTGTGCCCCGGTCGCCTGGTCGCCGGCCACAACCCGCGCCTTGATCATCGCGTAGCGTTCCCAGTCACGGCCCTGGTCCTGGTAGTACTGCTCCAGGGCATTGAAGCTGAGCACCAGCGCGCCGGCCGAACCATACGGGCGCAGGCGCATGTCGACGCGGAACACGAAACCGTCGACGGTGACCGGGTCCAGCGCCTTGATCAGGCGCTGGCCCAGGCGGGTGAAGAACTCCTGGTTGTCCAGCGAGCGCTTCACCCCCTCGGTTTCACCGCCTTCGGGGAAGGCGAAGATAAGGTCGATGTCCGACGACAGGTTCAGCTCCACTGCACCCAGCTTGCCCATGCCCAGCACCACCATGTGCTGCGGCTGGCCGCTGCGGTTGCCGACAGGCGTGCCGAACTGCTGGCAGTGGCGCGGGTACAGCCATTGGTAGGCTTCGTCGATGGCGGCGTCGGCCAGGTCGGACAGGTCGCGGCAGGTTTCGCCCAGCGCGGCCTGGCGGGTGATGTCGCGCCAGATGATGCGCAGCTGTTGGCGGTTGCGCTCGCGGCGCAGGTTGCGCGCCAGCTCGTCCTCGCTCTGCGCCGCCTGGGCGGCTGCAGCGATGTGCCCGCGCAGTTCACCCGCGGCGTAACGCCGATCCAGCTCGCCACTGGCCAGCAGGCCGAACAGCATGGCCGGCTCGCGCCGGACCAGGCCGAGCACGAAGTCGCTGGCGGCGGCTACCTGGTCGAACTGTTGCCGGTGCAGCGGGCTCCAGGCCTGGAGGTCGAGTTCCGGGTGGGTAGCCACCGCATCGCTGATGAATTGCTGGTTGCGCGCGACCAGCGGCTGCAGGGTAGCGGGCAGATCGGACGGCAAAGGTAGGCGCATGGTCTATCCTTGATCGGCGTGAAATAGAGGGGAAGAAGCGGCAAAGGGGAAGCCGGACCACGGTTGGACTGTCGTACAAAAGTTGGAAATAGCTGAAAGAAGCGAAAAAATGGCAACAAACATCAAGAATTACCCGTTCGCGACACAATGCCAACCAACATGAACGTTTTTCCTCACAAGCCAACATGCGACGAAACGTCGCACAAATGTAGTTTTACTACTACTCGTGTCGTGTAAAAGCATGAAATGCGAAAGCAAATGTAGTAAAACTACACGGCGCCGGAGGACACCCCGGTAATCCAAGAATTCACGACGTCTGCCCATAAGGCCAGTCGCAATCTCAGGCAATCGATTCTGGTTGCCTTTCCGCCCTGGAGCAAGCCATGCAAGACCTCGATCCAATCGAAACCCAGGAATGGCTGGATGCCCTGGAGTCGGTCCTCGACAAAGAAGGCGAAGACCGCGCTCATTACCTGATGACCCGTATGGGAGAGCTGGCCACCCGTAGTGGCTCCCAGCTGCCGTATGCGATCACCACGCCATACCGCAACACCATCCCTGTCACCCACGAAGCACGCATGCCTGGCGACCTGTTCATGGAACGCCGCATTCGCTCGATGGTGCGTTGGAACGCCCTGGCCATGGTCATGCGTACCAACCTGAAAGACTCGGACCTGGGCGGACACATCTCCAGCTTCGCCTCCAGCGCCACCCTGTACGACATCGGCTTCAACTACTTCTTCCAGGCCCCGACCGAAGAACACGGCGGCGACCTGATCTTCTTCCAGGGCCATGCTTCGCCAGGCATCTACGCCCGTGCGTTCATGGAAGGCCGCATCAGCGAAGACCAGATGAACAACTTCCGTCAGGAAGTGGACGGCAACGGCCTGTCTTCGTACCCGCACCCATGGCTGATGCCTGACTTCTGGCAGTTCCCGACCGTTTCGATGGGTCTGGGCCCGATCCAGGCCATCTACCAGGCACGTTTCATGAAGTACCTGGAAGCCCGTGGCTTCATCCCGGCCGGCAAGCAGAAGGTCTGGTGCTTCATGGGCGATGGCGAGTGCGACGAGCCGGAATCCCTGGGCGCAATCGCCCTGGCCGGCCGCGAGAAGCTGGACAACCTGATCTTCGTCATCAACTGCAACCTGCAGCGCCTCGACGGCCCGGTTCGCGGCAACGGCAAGATCATCCAGGAACTCGAAGGCGTGTTCCGTGGCGGTGGCTGGAACGTCAACAAGGTCGTGTGGGGCCGCTTCTGGGACCCACTGTTCGCCAAGGACACCAACGGTGCCCTGCAGCGCCGCATGGACGAAGTCATCGACGGCGAGTACCAGAACTACAAAGCCAAAGACGGCGCGTACGTTCGTGAGAACTTCTTCAACACCCCAGAGCTCAAGGCCATGGTCGAAGACCTGTCCGACGAAGAGATCTGGAAGCTCAACCGTGGCGGCCACGACCCGTACAAGGTCTACGCGGCGTACCACCAGGCGGTCAACCACAAGGACCAGCCTACCGTCATCCTGGCCAAGACCATCAAGGGTTACGGTACCGGTGCCGGCGAAGCCAAGAACACCGCGCACAACACCAAGAAGGTCGACGTCGACAGCCTGCGTCACTTCCGTGACCGCTTCGACATCCCGGTCAAGGATGCCGACCTGGAGAACCTGCCGTTCTTCAAGCCGGAAGAAGGTTCTGCCGAAGCCAAGTACCTGGCCGAGCGCCGTGCTGCCCTGGGCGGTTTCGTGCCACAGCGCCGCGCCAAGAGCTTCAGCGTACCGACCCCGCCACTGGAAACGCTGAAAGCGATCCTGGACGGCTCGGGTGACCGCGAAATCTCCACCACCATGGCCTTCGTGCGTATTCTGGCGCAGCTGGTCAAGGACAAGGAAATCGGCCAGCGCATCGTCCCGATCATCCCGGACGAAGCCCGTACCTTTGGTATGGAAGGCATGTTCCGCCAGCTGGGCATCTACTCGTCGGTCGGCCAGCTCTACGAGCCAGTCGATAAAGACCAGGTGATGTTCTACCGCGAAGACAAGAAGGGCCAGATCCTCGAGGAAGGCATCAACGAAGCCGGCGCCATGTCGTCGTTCATCGCTGCCGGTACCTCGTACAGCTGCCACAACCAGCCGATGCTGCCGTTCTACATCTTCTACTCGATGTTCGGCTTCCAGCGTATTGGCGACCTGGCCTGGGCCGCTGGCGACAGCCGCACCCGTGGCTTCCTGATCGGCGGTACTGCCGGCCGTACCACCCTCAACGGTGAAGGCCTGCAGCACGAAGACGGTCACAGCCACATGATGGCGGGCACCATCCCGAACTGCCGCACCTATGATCCAACCTACGGCTACGAGCTGGCGGTGATCATCCAGGACGGCATGAAGAAGATGACCGAAGAGCAACAGGACATCTTCTACTACATCACCGTGATGAACGAATCCTACCAGCAGCCAGCCATGCCGGCCGGTGTCGAGGAAGGCATCATCAAGGGCATGTACCTGCTGGAAGAAGACACCCGCGAAGCCGCGCACCACGTGCAGCTGATGGGCTCCGGCACCATCCTGCGCGAAGTCCGCGAAGCAGCGAAGATCCTGCGTGAAGAGTTCAACGTCGGTGCCGACGTGTGGAGCGTCACCAGCTTCAACGAACTGCGTCGCGACGGCCTGGCCGTGGAACGCGCCAACCGCCTGAAGCCTGGCCAGAAGCCACAGCAGACCTATGTCGAGCAGTGCCTGAACGGTCGCAAGGGCCCGGTCATCGCCTCCACCGACTACATGAAGCTGTTCGCCGAGCAGATTCGCCAGTGGGTACCGAGCAAAGAGTTCAAGGTCCTGGGTACCGACGGTTACGGTCGCAGCGACAGCCGCAAGAAGCTGCGTCACTTCTTCGAAGTCGACCGCCACTTCGTGGTGCTGGCTGCCCTGGAAGCCCTGGCTGACCGCGGCGAGATCGAACCAAAGGTTGTTGCAGACGCTATCGTCAAGTTCGGTATCGACCCGGACAAGCGCAACCCACTGGACTGCTGAGGAGTATTTTTAAGTGAGCGAACTCATTCGCGTACCTGACATCGGCAGCGGTGAAGGTGAAATCATCGAGCTGTTCGTCAAGGTCGGTGATCGTATCGAGGCTGACCAGAGCCTGCTGACCCTGGAGTCCGACAAGGCCTCCATGGAGATCCCGGCCCCGAAAGCCGGCGTCATCAAGGAACTGAAGGTCAAGCTGGGCGACCGCCTGAAAGAAGGCGACGAGCTGCTGGTCCTGGAAGCCGAGGGCGCCGCTGCAGCGGCCCCTGAGGCTCCGGCCGCCGCTCCGGCCCAGGCTGCTGCGCCGGCTCCGGCCGCCGAAGCCGCCCCTGCCCCAGCTCCGGCAGCAGCCCCGGCTGCCGCCAGCTTGCAGGACATCCACGTGCCGGACATCGGTTCGTCGGGCAAGGCCAAGATCATCGAAGTGCTGGTCAAGGTCGGCGACACCGTCGAAGCCGACCAGTCGCTGATTACCCTGGAGTCCGACAAGGCCTCCATGGAAATCCCGTCGCCGGCTGCCGGCGTGGTCGAAGAAGTCCTGTGCAAGCTGGAAGACGAAGTCGGCACTGGCGACCTGATCTTCAAGCTGAAAGTCGCGGGCGCTGCCCCGGCTGCTGCTCCGGCACCTGCCGCTGCTGCCCCGGTCAAGGCTGAAGCGGCTCCGGCCGCCGCACCTGCCGCTGCAGCCCCGGCTGCTGCCCCTGCACCGGTTGCTACCGCACCGGCTGCCGGTAGCAACGCCAAGGTTCACGCAGGCCCGGCGGTTCGTCAGCTGGCCCGTGAATTCGGCGTCGACCTGGGCGCGGTTGCCGCGACCGGTCCGCACGGCCGCATCCTGAAAGAAGACGTGCAGGTCTACGTCAAGGCGATGATGCAGAAGGCCAAGGAGGCACCGGCAGCCGCCGGCGCAACCGGTGGCGCCGGCATCCCGCCAATCCCTGCCGTGGACTTCAGCAAGTTCGGTGAAGTGGAAGAAGTGGCCCTGACCCGCCTGATGCAGGTCGGTGCTGCCAACCTGCACCGCAGCTGGCTGAACGTGCCGCACGTGACCCAGTTCGACTCCGCCGACATCACCGAGCTGGAAGCCTTCCGCGTTGCGCAGAAGGCCGTGGCCGAGAAGGCTGGCGTTAAGCTGACCGTGCTGCCCCTGCTGCTCAAGGCCTGCGCCTTCCTGCTCAAGGAACTGCCAGACTTCAACAGCTCGCTGGCGCCAAGCGGCAAGGCCATCATCCGCAAGAAGTACGTGCACATCGGCTTTGCCGTGGACACCCCGGACGGCCTGCTGGTCCCTGTGATCAAGAACGTCGACCAGAAGAGCCTGCTGCAACTGGCTGCCGAAGCGGCTGCGCTGGCCGAGAAAGCCCGCACCAAGAAGCTGTCGGCCGACGAGATGCAAGGCGCCTGCTTCACCATCTCCAGCCTCGGCCACATTGGCGGCACCGGCTTCACGCCGATCGTCAACGCGCCGGAAGTGGCGATCCTGGGCGTCTCCAAGGCGACCATGCAGCCAGTCTGGGATGGCAAGGCCTTCCAGCCGAAGCTGATGCTGCCGCTGTCGCTGTCCTACGATCACCGTGTGATCAACGGCGCTGCCGCCGCGCGCTTCACCAAGCGCCTGGGCGACGTGCTGGGCGATATCCGCACCATGCTGCTGTAAGGCAGCCCGCTGCCCCTCCCTGCGAGGGGCAGTATGCTTTTCGAGCTGCCACGCTCGTACCTCAACCCCGTCGATTGGCGGGGCTTTTTTTTGCCTCGCATAAGGCACATTGGGGCCGCAAAGCGGCCCCGGAAATATCAGCCAGACTACAGATTCCCACCCACCAGCCGATAACCCGTCCACAGCATCACGCATGGCTGCTTGCCAGCCCCCGGGACATGATGCAACCTTGCCAGACCTGCCGCCCCCAAAGGCCGCGTTTCCTCTTCAAGCGAGTCTTCGATGAAAAGCCAACCCGATGCCGCCAGCCGTGTGGCGGCCGAGGTCGTCACGCAGTTACCCGTGCCCTCGCGGCTCGGCATGCTGCGCTTCGAAAGGCTCAACGAAGCCACTTGGGCCATGCTCTACCTCGACCCGGCCTGCGAGCGCCAGTTCGGCCTGCACGCTGGCGACCTCTGCGCCCTGGTAGACGCACCCTATGCCAGCCTGATGGAACCCGAGGCCCGCTACCGGCTACACGACGAGATCCAGCTGCAACTGGCCCAGCGCGGGTACTACCGCGTGCGCTACACCTTGCACACGCCAACTGCTTCGCTACGCCTGCTGGAGGCTGGGGAAGCCTACAAGCAGCACAACCGCCATCTGTTGCGCGGCTACCTGAGCGTGCTCGACGACCTCGCCGAAGATACCAGCGAGGCCGGTGCCAGCGACCTGGAATCGCGCAACAACCGCCTGCAACTGGCACTGCAACTGAACCAGCGCGCGCAGCAGGAACAACTCGAGCACCTGGAGCGGGTACGTGGCCAGCAAGACCTGATCCTGCGCCTGGCCCGCCAGCGCTACAGCGCAGGCAACTCTCTGCGGGAAGCCGCCCAGCTGATTACCCAGAGCGCCTGCGAAATCTACAAGGTCGATATTGCGAGTATCTGGCACCTTGAAGACCAGCGCCTGGAGCCGATCATCGCCTGGTACCGGGACACGCAAGAACACCGCCAGCCCAATGCCATCGATGCCAGCCGCTTCCCCGACTACCTTGACGCGTTGCACGCCAGCCGCGCCATCGACGCCCACAATGCCAGCCACGACCCGCGGACCCGCGCCCTGACGCAAAGCCTGTGCCCGGATAACAAGGCCATGCTCGATGCCAGTATCCGTGTCGATGGCCAGGTCGTCGGCGTGCTGTGCCTGGAACAGACCGGCCAGACACGGGCCTGGCAGTCGGACGAAATCGCTTTTGCCGGCGAACTGGCCGACCAGTTCGCCCAGGTCATCACCAACCACAACCGGCGCACCGCCGCCAGCGCCCTGCACCTGTTCCAGCGCGCAGTCGAGCAAAGCGCCAGCGCCTTCCTGCTGGTCAACCGCGACGGTGTGGTGGAATACGTCAACCCCAGCTTTACTGCCATCACCCAGTACAGCACCGAAGAAGTGCAAGGCCGCCACCTGGCCGAGCTGCCAGCGCTGGAGAACCTGAGCGAGCTGCTGTTCGACTCGCCGTCGAGCCTGGCCATGGGCAACAGCTGGCAGGGCGAGTTCAAGAGCCGGCGCAAGAACCTCGAACCCTACTGGGGCCAGCTTTCGATTTCCAAGGTATATGGCGACAACCGTGAGCTGACCCACTACATCGGCATCTACGAAGACGTCACCCAGACCAAGCTGGCCCAGCAGCGCATCGAGCGCCTGGCCTACACCGACAACCTGACCAACCTGGGCAACCGCCCGGCGTTCATTCGCAGCCTGGACGAGCGCTTTGCCCGTGATGGCGAATACTCGATGTGCCTGCTGCTGGTGGACATCGACAACTTCAAGCGCATCAACGACAGCCTCGGCCACCAGACCGGCGACAAGCTGCTGATCAGCCTGGCCCGGCGCCTGCGCAACAGCCTGCACTCGGGCGGTATCCTGGCGCGCTTTGCCAGTAACGAGTTCGCGGTACTGCTCGACGATACAAGCCTTGAAGATGGCCAGGGGGTCGCCCAGCAATTGCTGCGCACCCTCGACAAACCGATGTTCGTCGACAACCAGCTGATCAACGTCACCGCCTCGGTGGGCCTGGCCTGCGCGCCACTGCATGGCGCCGACCCGGCCAGCCTGATGAAGAACGCCGGCCTGGCGCTGCACAAGGCCAAGGCCAACGGCAAGCATCAGGTGCAGGTGTTTACCGAAGTGCTCAATGCCGAAGCCAGCTACAAGCTGTTCGTCGAGAACAACCTCCGTCGTGCCCTGACCCAGAACGAGCTGGAGGTGTTCTACCAGCCCAAGCTGTGCCTGCGCAGCGGCCGCCTGTTGGGGCTGGAAGCGCTGCTGCGCTGGAACCACCCTGAGCGCGGGATGATCCGCCCGGACCAGTTCATCAGCGTGGCGGAAGAAACCGGCCTGATCATCCCCATCGGCAAATGGGTGGTGCGCCAGTCGTGCCGCATGAGCCAGCAACTGCGCGAAGCCGGCATGGGCAACCTGCATGTGGCCATCAACCTGTCCCCCAAGCAGTTCTCCGACCCGGACCTGGTGGCATCGATCAGCACGATCCTCGAGGAAGAAGCCCTGCCCCCGCACCTGCTGGAGCTGGAGCTGACCGAAGGCCTGCTGCTGGAAGCCACCGAAGATACCCACCGCCAGCTGGATGAACTGAAGGCCCTGGGCCTGACCCTGGCCATGGACGATTTCGGCACCGGTTATTCGTCGCTGAGCTACCTGAAGAAGTTTCCGATCGACATCCTCAAGATCGACCGCAGCTTCATCAACGAGATCCCGGACAACCAGGACGACATGGAAATCACCTCGGCGGTGGTAGCCATGGCTCACAACCTCAAGCTGAAGGTGGTGGCCGAGGGTATCGAGACGCCGGAGCAGCTGGCGTTCCTGCGCCGGCACCGCTGCGACGTGGGCCAGGGCTACCTGTTCGACCGGCCGATTCCGGGGCGCGAGCTGGCTGAACGGCTGAAGCGCTATCCGCGTGGCCCAGTGGCCTGACAGCCGCGCAAACCTCGGGCACTATAGAGCCCATACGGGCCCTATCGCCGGCAAGCCAGCTCCCACAGGGACCGCTCATATCTCAAAATCTGTGATATCCCTGTGGGAGCTGGCTTGCCGGCGATGGCCCCACCACCTATCCAACTGAATAAACACAGAGGAACGGCCATGGTCCTGCGTTCGGAAATCCTGGTGAACAAAAACGTCATGCCAACCGCGGAACAGGCCCTGCCTGGCCGTGAAACGCCAATGAGCCTGCCCGAGTTCCACTACGTGTTCAAAGACACGCCGCTGCTCGGCCCTTTCTTCGAAGGCGCCATCGACTTCGCCATCTTCGGCCTCGGTTGCTTCTGGGGCGCCGAGCGTCGCTTCTGGCAACGTGAAGGCGTAGTCAGCACCGTGGTCGGCTACGCAGGCGGCTTCACCCCCCACCCCACCTACGAGGAAGTGTGCTCGGGCCTGACCGGCCACACCGAAGTGGTGCTGGTGGTGTTCGACAAGGACAGAGTCAGCTACCGCGAGCTGCTGGCGATGTTCTGGGAGCTGCACAACCCGACCCAGGGCATGCGCCAGGGCAACGACATCGGCACCCAGTACCGCTCGGCCATCTACTGCACCAGCCCTGAACAGCTGGAACAGGCCAAGGCCAGCCGCGACGCCTTCCAGGCCGAACTGAGCAAGGCCGGCTTCGGTGAGATCACCACCGAAATCGACCAGGCACCGACCGTGTACTTCGCCGAGGCCTACCACCAGCAGTACCTGGCCAAGAACCCGGACGGCTACTGCGGTATCGGCGGTACCGGCGTGTGCCTGCCACCGAGCCTGCAGGGTAACTGAAGTATGAGCACGATGACTCTGTTCCACTCGCCGTTGTCGCCTTTCGTGCGCAAGGTCATGGTGGTGTTGCACGAGACCGGCCAACTTGAACGCGTGCAGCTGCAGCCGGTGAACATCAGCCCGGTCAGCGGCGACCCACAGCTCAACCAGGACAACCCGATCGGCAAGATCCCGGCCCTGCGCCTGGAAGACGGCACCGTGCTGCATGACAGCCGGGTGATCTGCGAGTACCTCGACCTGCAGCACGTCGGCCTGCCGCTGCTGCCGCGCGAAGGCTCGGCACGCTGGCGGCGCATGACGCTGGTGTCGCAGGCCGATGCCATCATGGATGCGGCGGTGTCGAGCCGCTACGAGAGTTTCCTGCGCCCTGTAGACAAGCGCTGGGATGGTTGGCTGCAGGCACAGGGCGACAAGATCCGCCGTAGCCTGGCCAATCTGGAGCAGGAGCATTTGCCCGAGTTGATGTCCGGGTTCGACCTGGCAGCGATTGGCGTGGCCTGTGCGCTGGGGTATCTGGATTTGCGCCAGCCCGAGTTTGGCTGGCGTGAGCACCAGCCTGGCTTGGCTGCGTGGTATGCCGAGGTGGCCAAGCGGCCGTCGATGGTGGCAACAGCACCGGCAGCCTGACAGGCCCATTCGCAGCACAAGGCTGCTCCCCTGTAGGAGCAGCCTTGTGCTGCGAATGCCTCACCTCGGTATCACAGGAAACAACTGCCCGATCCTGAGGGCCAACCACCGCCCGATCTCTCTGTCCTCCCTCATGCCACCCTCCCCACCCGGGCCCAATCCAGCCGCCGGGTCAGCACCATGAATACCCCCAGCAGGCCAAAGCACAGCAACGAGCCCATCAACAGCGCATAGTCCTCGGCACTCAGCAGCCCGTACAGCAGCGCATACAACGCCGCCAACCCCACCGCAAAGCCCACCCCACGCCCCAGGCTGCGCAGCACATGGCTCAGGTAGAAGCCGATCAGCAGCACACACGCCGAAGCTGACAACCCATACGCCAAACCAAAGCCGATGTGCTCGGACAACGACAGCAACAGCAGGTAGAAGAAAGCCAGCGCCACCCCCACCAGGATGTACTGCACCGGGTGTACGCTGAGGTTCTTCAGTACTTCGAACAGGAAGAAGCCGGCGAAGGTCAGGGCGATGAACAGCAAGGCGTACTTGATCGCCCGCTCGCTCTTCAGGTACTGGTCCACCGGGTCGACGAAGGTGACACCGAAGCTGCGCTCGCTGAAGTCCGCACACTGCCCGGCGGTGGCGCACTGGCGCAGGGCGTCTTCGAGGTTGGTGGCAAAGAACGAGGTCTGCCAGTGGGCACTGAAGCCGTGGGCGTCGATATCGCGGCGACTGGGCAGGTAGTTGCCGACGAAGCTTGGGTGCGGCCAGTTGGCGCGCAGGTCCACGGCGCTGGTGCGGCCCACCGGCACCACGTGCAGCTGGCCGGTGCCTTGCAGTGCGAGATCGAAACCGTAGCTGAATTCACGCGCCTGCAGGCCGTCCAGCCCCGGCAGGCTGGCGTGCACGCCGCCGCGCATCCAGTCGAGCCGGGTACCGGCTTCGAACGGTACTTTCTGCTCGCCGATGCTCAGCTCAAGGCCGTTCTCGATGCCGCGGATATCGCTGATACCCACCACCAGGAACGGCTTGTCGAAGCGGTAGTCGTCGAAATCCTTGTCGATGCCCCAGCGTTCCGGGAGCTTGAAGCGGCCACTGATACGGCCCTTGGCGTGGAACAGCCGGGCCTGGTAGATGCCACGGGCGCGCAGTTCGGTGTCCACGCCCAGATCGGCGTCGAAGGTTTCCGGCAGGAAGTACAGGTGACCGGCAATGGTGCTGGTTTCTTGCGTGCGCTCGCCGTCCTTTTCGATCCAGCGGCGCTGGTACTTGCGGTAGGGCACCACCAGCAGCGGGCCGCTGAGTTGCTGATCGAAGCTGGCGCTCTGGGCGATATCGCGCAGCACAGTGTCGCGCAGGGCCTGGCGTTCACCGATCAGGCCGCTGATCAGCAGTAGCGGGACGAGCAGCAGCAACATCAATACGGCGATCATGCCGAGTTTGAAACCGAGGGTCTTGTTCATGGGGCCTCCTGTGGCAGTGGGCGCAGTGTCTGCGCCTTGCGTGGAGGCCTCGGGGAGATGGTGTGGAGATTGTGTGTTTTTGGGGCCGCTTTGCGGCCCATCGCGACACAAGGCCGCTCCTACAGGAGGACGCGCGCTCTTGTAGGAGCGGCCTTGTGTCGCGATGGGCTGCGCAGCAGCCCCGGCAATGTCAGCTGATACGCCGCACCGGCAGCCACAACCTCACCCGCACCCCACCATCGACGTTATCCACCGCCAACGCCCCGCCATGCAGCTGCATCACCTCGGCCACGAAATTCAGCCCCAGCCCGGTACTCTTGCGCCCACTCCCCGGCCGCGGCAGCGAGTAGAACCGCTCGCTCACCCGCCCAATGGCATAGGCAGGTATCGCCTGCCCCTGGTTGAACACACTCAGCGCCACCCGCTCGCCATCGAGCTCCAGGTCGAACAGCAGCGCGCCGCCCTCCGGGGTGAAGTCCAACGCGTTGTCGAGCAGGTTGGCCAGCGCCTGGCGCATCAGAAACGGGTCACACAACAGGCGCAAACCAGCCGGCACCCGCTGACGCACCTGCAGATCGGCACCTTCGATACGCGCCGCATGGGCCAACAGCAACTCGTCCACCAATGCCGCCAGCGCCACCTGCTGCTCATCCTCCAGCGCCTGCATCTGCTCGACCCGGGCCAGGTTGAGCAGGCGTTCGATCATCTGCTGCAAACGCTCGCTCTCGCGCTCGATGTTGCCGGCAAAGCGCGCCCGCTGGTCAGCCGGCATGTCATCGCCCTGCAACAGCTCGGAAGCGCCACGAATGGCCGCCAGCGGGCTTTTCAGCTCGTGTGTCAGGGTATGCACATACCGCTCGACATAAGCCTTGCCTTCCAGTTGGGTGCGCATGCGCTCGACCGCCTGGGCCAGGTGAGCCAGTTCACCACCCTTGTAATGCGGCAGGGCGGCGCGCTCGCCCTCGCTGACCGCCTGAGCGTAGCGGGCCAGCCGGCGCAGCGAGCGCGCCAGCCACCACGACAACGCGGCACCGATCAGCAGGCCCAGGCCGATCAGCCCCAGCCCCAAGGTGAGCAAGCGCCGTTCTGAGCGGTCGATGTACGGTTGCAGCGAGCTGTTGGGCTTGGCCACGGTGACCACGCCGATGATCTTGCCATCGTCGATGATCGGCGCGCCTACATGCATCACCGAGGTGCTTTCATCTTCGGGGTCGCTGCGGGTGGAACGGGCGCCATACTGGCCACGTAGGGTCAGGTACACGTCATTCCACTTCGAGTAGTCCTTGCCCAGGTCCTCGCCGCTGGAGTCCAGCAGTACGGTGCCCTTGGCATCGGTGACGTAGATGCGGTGGCTGACCTGGTTCTTGGCCAGCCCCCAGATCTGCGCACCCGGGCTGCGCGAGCCGTAGGCCTTGAGCACTTCGGGCAAGCGGCTCTGGTTCAGGGTGCCGGCCTTGACGTCATCGTGCAGGATCTCGGCCAGCAGGTTGGCGGTGTCCACCAGCGTTTCTTCCGAGGACTGTCGCACTACCGGACGGATCTGTTCACGCACCGTGTTGAGCAGAAAGTAGCCCGCCAGCCCGACGAACAGGAAGTACACCAGGAAGATCCGGATGCCCAGGCGCATCAGGCATGGTCCGGGCTGTAGCTGTAGCCGAGGCCACGGTGGGTCTGGATCGGTTCGGCGTCGCTGGCCACCTGGCGCAGCTTGGCGCGCAGGCTCTTGATATGGCTGTCGATGGTGCGCTCGTAGCCCACGTCAGAGGCCACGCCCACGGCGTCCAGCAGCTGTTCGCGGCTAAATACCCGGTGCGGTTGCTCGAGCAGGGATTGCAACAGGCGGAATTCGTGGCGGGTAAGGGGAAGAGGCTGGCCGCGGTAGGTGATCTGCATGCGCAAGGTATCGAGCTGGAACAGCGTGGTCTCGACAGCTGGCTCGACCCTGGGGCCCATGCGCTTGAGGATCGCCCGTACTCGCGCCGCCACTTCACGCGGGCTGAAGGGTTTGACCACATAGTCATCTGCGCCGATTTCCAGTCCCACCACCCGGTCGATTTCGCCGTCGCGGGCGCTGAGGAACATTACCGGTACTTCGCTGAAGCGGCGCAGCTGACGGCAGGTTTCGAAGCCACTGATATCGGGCAGGCCGATATCGAGGATGACCAGGTCGGCCGGGCGCTGGCGCTGCTGGTCGAGGGCGGCGCTGCCCAGGGTTACCCATTCGGTGCTATGGCCGTCGGCCTGCAGGGCATAGACCAAGGTGTCGGCGATGGCGGCTTCGTCTTCGACGATGAGGATGTGGGGCATGGCGTCCGGGCCTGTGCAGATATCTATGGCGACGCACTATTGTGTAGGAGCGGCCTTGTGTCGCGAAAGGGCCGCAGAGCGGCCCCGGCGATTTCTGCATCAGCGCTGAGATCGTGGGGCCGCTATGCGCCCCATCGCAGGCAAGCCAGCTCCCACAGGTACCGCGCAGCCCACAAGGACACGCGCCATCCCTGTGGGAGCGGGCGTGCCCGCGAAGAGGCCGGTACAGGTGGCTTGCGATCAGCAGCCTGGCTTGCCAGCAGTGAACTTCTTGGCCGGGTTGACCGCCGCCTTGAACTCGCGCAAAGCCTTGGAACCCACCAGCAGCGGGTAGTTGAAGCTGCTGCGGTCCACCAGGTTGACCTCGACGGTGCGCTTCACGTCCCCCAGGCACAGCTCCAGGTCAACCACCGGGCGCTTGGAGATTTCCGGCGCATCGCCTTCCTCCTCTTCATCGGCACGGCCCTTGATCTTGCTGATGCGCGAGACCTTGTGCTCGTACACCTTGCCGTCCGAGTCCTTGGTGGCCAGGCGGAAGCGCACCCACTCGTCGCCATCACGGGTGAACAGTTCGATATCCTTGGCCGACAGCGACGCGGTGAAGGCACCGGTATCCATCTTGGCTTTCAGGGTTTCGCCCAGTTCGGGCAGGGCTATGTTCTCGTAACGGCCATAGATTGTGGGCTCGGCGGCCATGACCGGCAGCGCCAACAACGACAACAGGGCAAGCAGAGGTTTCACAGGCAAGCTTCCTTGAGGAGGGTCAGTGCTTAGACTGCACTGGCAGGATAGGTTCGCTGTCACAAGCCTATCCAACATAATGTGAAACATTTGTCCTCGCCGCAGGGCACTGGAAATTTGGCGTAGGGCACGGCCCTGCTTATCATTGCCAACCGTTTATCTCCTACAACAAGAGTCTCTTTATGCGTCGCCTGCTGACCGGCATCCTCACTACCACCCTGCTGCTGCTCAACACCCTGGTGTTGATCTGCCCGCTGCTGGTCTTCGCCCTGCTCAAACTGGTGCTTCCGGGGCGTGGGCGTGACTATGCCTCGTGGGCGGTGATGTGGGTGGCCGAGACCTGGTCGGAGATCGACAAGGCCATCTTTGCCCTGTGCATTCCTACCCAGTGGGATATCCGCGGCGTCGAGAACCTGCGCAAGGACACTTCGTACCTGGCCGTCAGCAACCACCAGACCTGGGTCGATATTCCAGCGCTGATCGAGAGCCTCAACCGCCGTACACCGTTCTTCAAGTTCTTCCTGAAGAAGGAGCTGATCTGGGTACCACTGCTGGGCCTGGCCTGGTGGGGGCTGGATTACCCGTTCATGAAGCGCTACAGCAAGGCGTTTCTGGAAAAGCACCCCGAGCTGAAGGGCAAGGACCTGGAAATCACCAAGGCTGCTTGTGAACTGTTCAAGCGCCAGCCGGTGACCGTGGTGAACTACCTGGAAGGCACACGCTTCACCGAAGCCAAGCGTCAGCAGCAGCAATCGCCGTACCGCTACCTGCTCAAGCCCAAGGCTGGTGGCGTGGCGTTCGTGCTGGCGGCATTGGGCGAGCAACTGGATGCCTTGCTGGATGTGACCATCGTCTACCCCGGCAACAAGGCGCCTGGTTTCTGGGATTTGCTCAATGGCAGCATCAGCCGGGTGATTATCGACATTCGTGTGCGTGAACTGGACCCGATGCTGTGGGCGGGGGATTACGAGAATGATGCTGAGTTCAGGCAGACCGTGCAGGGCTGGGTGAACCAGTTGTGGGTGGAGAAGGACTTGCGGATCGAGCAGCTGCGGGTGGAGATGGGCTGAGATTTCCATTGCCTGACCAGGCCTCTTCGCGGGTAAACCCGCTCCCACAGGTACTGCGCAGTACTCAAGACCTGTAAGCCCCCTGTGGGAGCGGGTTTACCCGCGAAAAGGCCGGTACAGGCATTACAAGAATCCGATTAAAAACCTGGCTAATAATCAGCATTAGGATTACTTCTTTGTCACACCCCACCTAAGTGGATAAAAATCGACCAAAGCACAACTACAAAAATGCTCTGGATCGAACGATGGCCAACCCACCCAGCTCCACCCCCGTCCAGCTCCGCCGTGTCCTCGGCCTGCCCGCCCTGGTGTTCTTCGGCCTGGTGTACATGGTCCCGCTGACCATTTTCACCACTTACGGCATCGTCACCGAACTTACTGGTGGCCGCACGGCCGGTGCCTATATCGTCACCCTGGTGGCCATGCTGTTCACCGCCACCTCCTACAGCTTCATGGTCAAACGCTTCCCGGTCGCGGGCTCGGCGTACTCCTACACCAACATGGCCTTCGGCCCGAACGTAGGCTTCCTGGCCGGCTGGTCGCTGCTGCTCGACTACCTGTTCCTGCCGATGATCAACTACCTGCTGATCGGCCTGTTCCTGAACATCGCCTTTCCGGCCATCCCCGCGTGGTCGATCGCGCTGGCCTCGATTGCCCTGGTCACGGTGCTCAACGTGGTCGGCATTCACTCTGTGGCCAAGACCAGCAACCTGATCGTCGGCGCACAGATCGTCTTCATCGTGGTGTTCGTCGCCCTGTCCTGCCAGTCCCTGGCCGGCCAACCGCTCGACCTGCTTTCGCCACTGCTGGGCGACGGTTCGCAGCCAGGCTTCGGCGCGCTGATGGCTGGTGCGGCGGTGCTGTGCCTGTCGTTCCTCGGCTTTGACGCTGTCTCAACCTTGGCCGAAGAATGCCGCGATGCCCGCCGCGATGTGCCACGGGCAATCATCCTCACCACCCTGTTCGCCGGGGTACTGTTCACCGTGCTGGCTTATGTAAGCCAACTGGTAGTGCCGGGCACCACCTTTGCCAATGCCGATGCGGCGGCCAGCGAGGTGATGTTCAAGGCGGGCGGGCAGTTCCTGGCCAACTTCTTCACTGCGGCCTATGTGGCCGGCAGCCTTGGCTCGGCGCTGGCCTCGCAGGCGGCGGTGTCGCGCATTCTGTTCACCATGGGCCGTGACAAGGTGCTGCCGCAGCGAACGTTCGGCTACCTGTCACCGCGCTTTGGCACGCCGGTGTTCGCCATTCTGCTGGTTTCGGCGTTCTCGTTGCTGGCGTTGGTGATCGACCTGGCGACCCTTGCCTCGCTGATCAGCTTTGGTGCGCTGGTGGCGTTTTCGGCGGTGAACCTGGCGGTGGTGAAGACCCACCTGGTGGACGATGCCTCGCAGCGCAGCCTCAAAGGGCTGCTGAGCTATGGCCTGGTGCCGCTGGTGGGGTTGGGGTTGACACTGTGGCTGTGGACCAGCCTGTCGGCGCTTACCTTGGTGATTGGCCTGTGCTGGTTTGCGCTGGGTCTTGCGTACTTGGCAGTACTGACCGCCGGCTTCCGCCGCCCGGTACGCCTGGTAGACTTTACGGAAGCGACCTGACAGGACGCGATTCCGTGTTTGCGGGATACACCATTCTCATGGCCTGCGCTGGCCTTTGTAGGAGCGGCCTTGTGTCGCGAAGGGCCGCAAAGCGGCCCCAGGATTTCAGCGTCACCACACAGATTGCCGGGGCCGCTTCGCGCCTCTTTCGCGACGCAAGGCCGCTCCTACAGGTACAGCGTAAGCCTTCAAGGCTGTGATGCTGGCAAAACCCTCAGACCGAAGGTCGAGTCAATGGAGCAGGAGTGGTCCACAAACTCCCCAGGTTCTGCAACAACGACCCAGCAATCCCCTGCTGCCCCAGGTACTGCAGCAGCAACGGCGCAAACTGCCCGATCATCCCGGTATCCATCCCCAGCGCCTTGAACGCATTGTCCAGGTCGCTGCGGTTTTCCACATTGTTGCCCAGCGCATTGCTCAAGGCCGACTGGCTCTCGCTGTTCTTGCCCAGCAGCTCACCCAGGCCACTCAAGCCACCCAGTGCATTGGCCCCGGCAAGCAGGTCCAGCCCTGGCACGGCCTTGGTCAATTGGCCGTAGTCGTCGCTGCTCAGGTTGTTGCGCGCCAGCCCAAGCATGGCCCCCGCCCCGCCCACGGCTTGCTCCGGGGTGATATTCAATTGGCTGCCCAAGGTATTGAGCAGGTTTGCCTGCGCCTCGGGTGCCTGCACCTGGCCTTGCTGGCTTTGATTCTGGTTCTGCATGGCCGACACGGCGTTGGCGGCGTCGCTGAGGTTGAAGGCGAACACCGGGCTCGCGGCCAGGGTCATCAGGGTTGCCAGGGTGAATGCTTTCATCGGGGGGGGACCTCGTGGGCCGGGATGGCGTGGGAAACGAGGGGTTTGACTCACGGTTTTGGGGTTTGTTCCAGCCGTTCGTTACCTAGCAGAATTGCTAGTTGTCACCATCTAAACATGGCGCGCAATTTAAAGCGCCATCGCAAAATCGCAAGCGCCCAGGAAGAAATTTATGATGGACAACACCGGAAATAGAAGAGAATTGGTTTCAACATCAATCAGCCCGCACTCCCAAAAGGTCTCAGATAGAAGCGCCATGACCTTCTATAAAAATGGCAAACTTACTACCGAGATATCTGCGCAAGGCTATTGTCATGTTTCCGGGGCGCAAGCCACCCATATGGCTCAGTTTGACCAGACTCAGGAGCCTAACTTTTTTAGAGTCGATGAAGCCAATACAGTCCTTGGCATGCGGAGTGACACAATGTCGTACTCCCCCTATGGCTATCTAAATATTGAAAAAACGGCAGCACTGCTTGGATTTAATGGGCAGCGGCGAGACCTTTTGACTCAAGGATATCTACTGGGCAATGGGCACCGACTATACATCACATGCCTGATGCGGTTCGGCAGTCCGGACACGTTCAGCCCCTTCGACAGATGAGGTGTGAATGCTTACGCTTACTGCCAGAACGACCCTATCAATAAAGTAGCCCCCTCGGGGAACATTCCCCATTATTTACGTAGCGTTGCCAAGTGGATCGGTAATATTACGGGATTGAGAAAGCCATCATCCAACCCAGGGGGTACTTTAAGCATCACCAATGAACCAGATGTACGAGATAAAATATTCAGTCAACCTCCAGCAAAAGACCTGGGGAACCTTGCCTCCACATCAAAGGCATTCCACTTGGAGATTGGGGAATTATCCATAAAAAATGTCAAAAAACTAGATGCAAACATAGTACCTGCGGCAATCCAAGGAAAAGTTGAGGGAATTCTTCCAATTAACACAAAACGTAAGTGCGCCCTTCATAATAGTGTCATACAGAAAATTGAAAATTTACCAGCTATGCCCTGCCTTTCATGGCGACTGTGCGTGGGGCACCTTCGGGTGCGCCGGGCCCCTCAATTTGACCGGTCTGTCAACCCATTGCACAACTGCCGCCCTTTGTTTGACAGCAAATGGCGGCGGCTTCATCGCAAATTGAGGGTTACACCATGCTGAAAACTGTTTCTGATCCGCCCCATAATCCCCACTCCCTTGAAGGCGGCATCCTCCAGACCATGGAGTACGCCTAGTGATGATCGCCGACGGGCATATTCAAACCTTCAGCAGACACCGACGTTACGTCGCGACGGGCACCGAGATATTTCAGGAATACAGCAATTATTTTGAGCGTATTGGAAGGAGAGCAGAAGAGATCCGCCAACAACTCGGGACTGATCAACTCCGATGGTTTCACTTTTAAAGCAGATATCCAGATACTCAAAGGACTCGGCCCCTAATCACCCGCTACCTGATAAAACTGCCGGCCGCTGGTGATAGGGCCTGCACTACACGTCCAAAAATTTCAGACTGAAGGCTGAACCAAAGGCGCCGGCTTTGCCCACAGTGAAGGAAGAGATGACACCGCACAGTCAGATGTCCCCCATCCTTTGCCGGAGCGCCTTGATATCGCGCGCCATTTGCTCTTCCAAAGTTATAAACCTGCTAAAATCTGTGGGTTCGCCTGGACTTGAAACTCGCTTGAACGTAAGTACGTGGTGCGCCGCCCCAGGAATCCTCAGTTCATTTATACCTTTGCTCCGTACCACTCCCCGTGAGGATTCTTTCTTAACCACTGCAAAATCAACTGTACTTACCGCTAACACAGCACCTTTTTTCTTTAAACCTGCATAGTTGAGCGCATTCTCGTACGTATCGGTCACAAACAATGTGCCAGTTGGGCTTTTAAAACCTTCCTTCAAAATTTTCTTTGCTGCGGCCTTACTTGTACCATGATAACCAATCCGGACGTCTTGGTCTGCCTGCTTTCCGCCAGGGCTTTTAGAGGACCAAAGAAGACTCCTAAAAAAGTTGAAAATCCGCCCATGACCTGTCGGATCGGTAAAGTTTACAGGGTCACCAATGCAGTACACGTACGAATTCGCTCCCCCTCTACCAAATGGGCTCAAGTTATCCGGACTGGTAAATCGCATCAGACTGGGACTATACGCACGATATCCATTACCTAATAAGTAACGAACTGCGACTTCATCAAATCGCTCACCACTGAACCCAAGCAAAGCATCCTTTAAATTTTCTAAGGATGCACAACCATAGGGCGCGTAGGCGACTCCAAATTTCGCTCCATATTTCGGCACACGCGAAACAGATAGTTTTTCATCATGATAAAGCAGTCCTATCTCGTATCGACCGTCATGAATTTCACGCTGGGCAAGCACGCCGTGCTCGAACCTATAAATCGATTGGCATTTATAGCTTTGAACTTTTGCATGTAGATTATCACCTTGATAGAAATACTGAGCGAAGGCCAGTTCCAACTTGGAATCATATTTCTCAGACATTCCTTGTTCAGGTACAGGTTTAATAGGCATAGATATCACCTCCAGCATCATGATCACCTCTATCCATACACTCGCCCAATCAGGTTATGCCGTCTACTAGCAAAAATATCAGTTGATGGCGCTACTCACAGCGCAATCGGACATTTCCTCAGAGAAGGGCCGGAGAGCCATGTCGCTCCAAAAAAGCAACTGTCAAATTTGCCAGTAGCAGAATCGACATAGATGAAGTTAGTCTAATTTATACTTCCGCGACTCCGCCATCGTACCGCCAAGCGCCACGAGGCTAGCTCAATCAATTTGTTGGAGGACTATCATGGCACACCTCTTCTACCAAAGCGGTAATCTCATCACTTTAAAAATAGGCGATCATTACCGTTCGACTTTCCGGTCCACCAAACATATTTTCGCTGAATCCTCTAATGATAGCGCCCGAAAACTTGAACTGTTAGCGACAGATACGAAAAACTCAATAATGTACACCCATGACAGCGCAAAAAAAGAAGAGTATGCATATGCCGCTTTTGGGTATTCTAGAAACCTACCGTCCAAACGGACGTTGCAAGGATTCAATGGCGAATTCATAGATATACTATTAGGAGTCTATCACCTTGGATTGGGGTATAGAGCATACTCCCCGGATCTAATGCGTTTTCAATCACCTGATAGCCTCAGCCCCTTTGGAAAGGGTGGAACGAACTGTTACGCATACTGCGGCGGAGATCCAGTCAACTATACAGACCCGACAGGTCATGTACTCGTACATTTGGAAAATGGCCAGGTCATGAAGGTGAGCAAGAACGCTGCCGTAGCGTTTCATAGATTCAAGCCCTCCACGCTCAAGCGTACCACCTCGCATGCCAGTGCATTGCGTCCAAACGCCCCACGCTACTCTGCCACACCTGAACCCATTAATCACTTTGATAAAATAAGGGAGCCCGATATATTCGAGTCCATTATTAGCAATCTACTCCCCCAAGAGGCAGCCGCACTCTCAAAAACTTCTAGATCCATTAATAGCTATACCACCCCAATCATTCAAAGATACATAAAAGCAATAACCACAAGCGATCAAACAATGAGCGCTGCGAGGGCGGGAACACTCTCCGGCGTACCGGGTAATTTCAGCAGAAGCGCTGTAGCAAGGCTTGACCTATTAGAAGATATAAACAGCATAGAAGCTCTTGGTGGTGCAAGAATTTATTTGAGAGAGATCAGATATGGCCGACAGCAAGCTCGTCGAGACGCCCGGAGAGAGCGACCTGGTAGCCTTGAGAACCTCATCTTCGATGCTGATTAAATTATGAGAGCGAACACTTCAAAGCCGCCCTCTACAAGCGGCTTTGAATGTTCAATACATTTCTCATATTTATTGTATTCGTCCGGCCAATAGATCTTCCTGCCGCAACCGCCGAAGGCCATGCTGTCCACCTAATTTAAGTGGACTTCGGTTGCACGGTCAGAAAGCCGTAGCGGTATGTGCGGGATATGACCATTGACGGACTGATGGACAACAAGCCGCAGTTGCTTTGGGCTTCACATTACCTGAGCGCGTTGGCCAAGGCGCTGATGGATGATGCCGAGCTGGGGATGATGCGCTGAGCCTTGTATAGCCTGGCCGGTTAACGCGGTCAGCTGTAGGAGCGGCCTTGTGTCGCGAAAGGGCTGCGCAGCAGCCCCGGCAATTTGTGCATTTGCGCCAAAACCCTGGGGCTGCCTGGCAGCCCTTTCGCGACACAAGGCCGCTCCTACAGGGCAGTGCAGGCTTGAGATCAGTGCAACAGCCACAAAAAAGCCCCTCGATTCGAGGGACTCTTGTTAATCGGCGCTGATTACGCCGCCCCCCACATCTTGTGCGGGTCAATAACGAACTTCTTCGGCACACCCGCATCGAACTCGCCATAACCTTCCGGCGCCTGATCCAGGTTGATCACCTGCACACCAACCACTTCAGCGATGTTGATTCGATCCCACATGATCGCCTGCATCAGCTGGCGGTTGTACTTCATGGTCGGGGTCTGGCCGGTGTGGAAGCTGTGCGATTTTGCCCAGCCCAGGCCGAAGCGAATGCTCAGCGCGCCGATCTTGGCGGCAGCATCCACCGCACCCGGGTCTTCGGTCACGTACAGGCCCGGGATACCGATGTTGCCGGCAACGCGGGTAACCTGCATCAGCGAGTTCAGCACGGTAGCTGGCGCTTCATGCTTGGCACCTTCGTGGCCATGGCCGCGGGCCTCGAAGCCAACGGCGTCGATGGCGCAGTCCACTTCAGGCTCGCCGAGGATATCGACGATCTGCTCGTGCAGCGGGGTGTCCTTGGACAGGTCGACCACTTCGAAACCCTGGGACTTGGCGTGGGCCAGGCGGGCTGGGTTGAGGTCGCCGACGATGACGCAGGCAGCGCCCAGCAGGCGTGCCGAGGCAGCGGCAGCCAGACCGACCGGGCCGGCGCCAGCAACGTAGACGGTGCTGCCTGGGCCAACACCGGCAGTCACGGCACCGTGGTAGCCGGTCGGCAGGATGTCGGACAGGCAGGTCAGGTCACGGATCTTTTCCATGGCCTTGTCGCGCTCGGGCAGTTTCAGCAGGTTGAAGTCGGCGTACGGCACCAGCACGTACTCGGCCTGGCCGCCGGTCCAGTCGCCCATGTCGACGTAACCATAGGCACCGCCAGCGCGGGCAGGGTTGACGGTGAGGCAGACACCGGTGTGCATTTCCTTGCAGGAGCGGCAGCGGCCACAGGCGACGTTGAATGGCACCGAGACCAGGTCGCCAATCTGCATGCGCTCGACGTCACGGCCCTTCTCGACGATCTCGCCGGTGATTTCGTGGCCCAGGACCAAGCCGACCTGGGCAGTGGTGCGACCGCGGACCATGTGCTGGTCGGAGCCGCAGATGTTGGTGGAGACCACCTTCAGGATCACGCCGTGCTCGATCTTCTTGCCGCGTGGGTCCTGCATTTTCGGGTAGTCGATCTTCTGCACCTCGACCTTGCCGGCGCCGAGATATACCACTCCACGATTGCCAGACATGCTCTTACCTCGCTTGATTTGTATTTATGCAGCGGTGGTTGAACGCGCCGCCATCCTTGGGCGGCATGTGTTTCTGGAATGGGGGAATTGTGGGCCTGATGGGGCCGGATGCACTGACTGGAAACGACAGGCAAATGCCTCTGAACGGCAATCGGCCAGCTGGTGGTCGCGCGTATGCGCAGGACGATCAATATCTACCGCAATACGTCCGCAACCGAGTGTTTCGATAGAGGGGCAGTAACCCACCGTCTATCAAACCGGAGAACCACCATGACAGATATTGAACGCCCTGAAGACGCCTTCTGGCCCTACTGGGTCGAAGCTGCCAGGCAGCAGGGCTTCAAACCAGAGATCGAAGCAGCATTCTTCAGTAATACAGGGGAATACTACTTCCTGGACACCGATATGATCTTCCGTTACGCGGCCTATAGTTCAAGCTACGCCTTCGAAGAAGCAGTCGAAAACATGGACCTTCACGAGTTCAAAGCAGGCTTGCTGGACTACGACGGCGATCCAATCCGAGGCAAAAACCTGGGTGCGGACATGCGCGGGAAGTTCATCACAGCCATCCGTGAAACCCTGAACGCCCATGCCCGCGCCAAAAGCTAGACGCGATCAGAGCACCACAGTCCTGTTCGCATTGAGGAACACTCGTCGCTCGATGTGATACCCCACCGCCCGCGCCAGGGTCAGGCACTCGATATCACGCCCTTTGGCAATCAGATCTTCCGGGTAATGGCTGTGGTCCACCACCTCGACGCCCTGGGCGATGATCGGCCCTTCGTCCAGGTCGTTGTTGATGTAGTGCGCCGTAGCGCCGACCATCTTCACCCCCTTGTTGTACGCCTGGTGATAAGGCTTGGCGCCCTTGAACCCCGGCAGCAACGAGTGGTGAATGTTGATCGCCCAACCATCCAGGCGCCGGCACAGCTCCGGCGAAAGCACCTGCATGTAACGCGCAAGAATCACCAGCTCGGCACCGGTTTCCTCGATCACCTGCATTACCTTGCGCTCTTGCCCTGGCTTGTCCTTGGGGTCGAGAGGGAAGTGGTAGTAAGGGATCTTGTGCCACTGCGCCAAGGGTTCGAGATCGGGGTGGTTGGAAACCACCGCGACTACGTCCATGGCCAGCTGACCAATGCGCTGGCGATACAGCAGGTCGTTAAGGCAGTGGTCGGCCTTGGACACCATGATCACCACCTTGGGGCGATGGTTAGGTGCGGTCAGCTCGAAGGTCATGCCGAACGCCTCGCTGCGCTCGGCAAGGCCGGCCCGGAAGCCGGCTTCATCGAAATCATCCGGCTGGCGGAACTCCACGCGAATGAAGAAACGCCCCGACAGCCGGTCATCGAAGGAGTGGTGCTCCGTCACGTAGCAGCGCTGCTCGAAGAGGTAACGCGTCACCACGTCGACGGTGCCGAGCATGCTCGGGCAGTCGGCGGTGAGAATCCAGGTATCCGGTGCCCGACTCATGTTCTGTTCTCCTTAAGCCTCGATGCTCAGGCCGTACTCGGCCGAAGCGTCCTGCAGCCACAGCCACCAGTAGTCGGCGAAGCTGCGGCGAATCACCAGCTCCCAGGTATCTTCGGCGGTGCGGCGGATCACCAGTTGCGACTTGGCGAAGACGGTGCCGACTGCCTTGCCCACCGGGAAGTTGTTCGGATGAACATCATAGCTGGTGGACTTCATCAGCACTTCGCGCACGTTCGGGCCGCGCAGTTCCAGCAGGCTCTGCCCGCCGCTGACATTGACCACCTGGATGTGCTGGCCTTCGAGGGCCGCGCGCAGCTTCTGCTCGACGGCAAACTCCTGGCCCCCCGGGACGATCAGCAGCCACTCGTCCGGCCCCATCCATTGCAGCGACATTTCGTTGTTGGCGACCACGGTCAGGGCCACTGGCAGCTCCAGGCCCAGGGCCTTGTGCACGCCGGCGGCAAATTCCGGGTCGTGGCCGTCGCCACGGAGGGTCAGGTGGCCGAGGAACTTGCGTTCACGCAGGGTCACGCCTGCGTTCTTGCGGCCTTTGCCAACCAGGCTGGCCAGGTCGGCGTGGTGAAGTGGCGACTGGGCCTTGGCCTCGGCGCCGGGGTTTTGCTGGAAGACGTTGATAGCGCTCATTTCTTACCTGCCTTGAATTCTTGTTCGTCGATGCGACGCAGCTTGTGTGTTGGGGCTACCGGCCTCATCGCCGGCAAGCCAGCTCCCACAGGGAGCTCGCCAACCTTCAAAGCTGCATCGATCCTGTGGGAGCTGGCTTGCCGGCGATTGGGCCTGGCCTGCCCCCACAGGGCCCGGAGTCAAACGTTCTGCCGCTCACCCTTCGGATCGAAGAACACCGAAGACACGATCTCCGCCTCGATCACGCTGCCATCCGCCTGCGGCGAGTAGACGCGCTCGCCCATGCGCTTAAGGCCGCCTTTGACCACACCCATGGCGAACGAATAGCCCAGGGAGTTGGACGCATAGCTGGAGGTGACGTGGCCAACCATGTCCATCGGGATCGGCTGTTTCGGGTCGAACACCAGCTGGGCGCCTTCCGGCAGCCACTTGGTCGGGTCGACCGGCTTCAGGCCCACCAGCTGCTTGCGGTTTTCGCGCACGCAGTCTTCGCGGTTCATGCCACGCAGGCCGATCCACGAATACGGCTTGTTGCGGCCCACGCACCAGCTCATGTTCAGGTCATCCGGGGTCATCGAGCCGTCAGTGTCCTGGCCAACGATGATGAAGCCCTTCTCGGCACGCAGTACGTGCATGGTCTCGGTGCCGTACGGGGTCAGGTTGTACTTCTTGCCTGCCTCGATGATCTGTTCCAGCACGCCCATGGCGTAGTTGGCCTGTACGTTGACTTCGTACGACAGCTCGCCGGTGAACGAGATACGGAACACCCGGGCCGGTACGCCGCCGACGTTGCCTTCTTTCCAGGTCATGAACGGGAAGGCTTCCTTGTCCATGTCGATGTCGGTCAGCTCGCTGAGCAGCTTGCGGCTGTTCGGGCCGGACAGGGTCATGGTGGCCCAGTGGTCGGTGACCGAGGTGAAGTACACCTTCAGTTCCGGCCATTCGGTCTGGTGGTACAGCTCCATCCACTGCAGCACGCGGGCGGCGCCACCAGTGGTGGTGGTCATGATGAAGTGGTTGTCGCCGACGCAGGCGGTTACGCCGTCGTCGAAGACCATGCCGTCTTCCTTGCACATCAGGCCATAGCGGGCCTTGCCCACGTCGAGCTTGGTCCAGGCGTTGGTGTAGATGCGGTTGAGGAACTCACGCGCGTCCGGGCCCTGGATGTCGATCTTGCCCAGGGTCGAGGCGTCCAGCAGGCCCACGCTGTCGCGCACGGCCTTGCATTCACGGGCCACGGCGGCGTGGATGTCTTCACCGGCTTTCGGGAAGTACCATGGGCGCTTCCACTGGCCGACATCTTCGAACTCGGCGCCGTTCTTCACGTGCCAGGCATGCAGGGCGGTGAAGCGTACGGGCTCGAACAGGTGACCACAGTGACGGCCCGCTACCGCGCCGAAGGTAACCGGCGTGTAGTTGGGACGGAACATGGTGGTGCCCATTTCCGGGATGGTGATGCCGATCGAACGGGCGGCAATGGCCAGGCCGTTGATGTTGCCCAGTTTGCCCTGGTCGGTACCGAAGCCCAGCGCGGTGTAGCGTTTCACGTGCTCGACCGACTCGAAGCCTTCGCGGGTGGCCAGTTCGATGGCGGCTGCGGTGACGTCGTTCTGCTGGTCAACGAACTGCTTGGGTGCACGGGCAGTGCCTTTGTCGTGCGGCACCTGGAACAGCGCCACAGTGGCCTCTTCCTTGCGTGCAACGGTTTTCGGCAGGCTGCCAACGGTGGCCTTGAAGCCCGCTTCGGTGGCTGCGCGAACGCCGCCCTCGAAGCCATCGGCGATCACGTCGCCCAGGGCGTAGACGCCGTTGATGCCACCCACGCATTCGCGTTTCTGCGGAGCATCGCCCGGCACGAAGCCGAGGATGTCTTCACGCCATACCGGGCGACCGCCCAGGTGCGAAGCCAGGTGCACGATCGGGCTGTAACCGCCGGAGGTGGCGATCAGGTCGCACTCGAGGGTTTCGCCAGGGCTGGTGACCTTGTGTGCCTGCACGTCGATGGCGGCCACACGGGCGCCGGTAACATGCTTGCTGCCCTTGGCCTCGATCACGGCGCTGGAGGTGAGGATGCGGATGCCTTTGGCACGCGCTTCTTCGACCAGCGAGCCACGCGGGTTGTGACGGGCGTCGGCGATGGCGACCACTTGCAGGCCGGCGTCGTGCCAGTCCAGCGCGGCGCGGTAGGCGTGGTCGTTGTTGGTCGACAGCACCAGCTTGCGGCCCGGGGCCACGCCGTAACGGCGTACGTAGGTGGAAACGGCACCAGCCAGCATGTTGCCCGGCACGTCGTTGTTGCCGTACACCAGCGGGCGCTCGTGGGCGCCGGCAGCCAGCACTACGCGCTTGGCACGCACGCGGTGCACGCGGTGGCGAACCTGGCCGATCGGGGCGCGGTCGCCGAGGTGGTCGGTGAGGCGCTCGTGGATGGTCAGGAAGTTATGGTCGTGGTAGCCGTTGACCGTGGCACGTGGCAGCAGGGTCACTTCCGGCAGGCTTTCCAGCTCCTTGACCACGGCGTTGACCCAATCGGTAGCAGGCTTGCCGTCGAGGGTTTCGCGGGTGTCGAGCAGGCTGCCGCCGAACTCTTCCTGCTCGTCAGCCAGGATCACGCAGGCACCGCTGCGGGCAGCGGCCAGTGCGGCGGCCAGGCCAGCAGGGCCGGCGCCGACGATCAGCACGTCGCAGTGCTGGTTCATGTAGTCGTAGCTGTCCGGGTCGTTCTGCAGCGGCGCGCGGCCAAGGCCGGCGGCTTTGCGGATGTACTTCTCGTAAGTCATCCAGAACGATTTCGGGTACATGAAGGTTTTGTAGTAGAAGCCCGGCGGCATCATGCTGCCGCCCACCTTGCCAAGGATGCCCATGACGTCGTTGTTGACGTTCGGCCAGCCGTTGGTGCTGGTGGCTACCAGACCTGCGTACAGCGCCTGCTGGGTGGCACGCACGTTGGGGATCTGGGTGGCTTCGCTGGAGCCGATCTGCAGGATGGCGTTCGGCTCTTCGGTACCGGCGGCGATGATGCCGCGTGGGCGCGAATACTTGAAGCTGCGGCCGACGATGTCGACGCCGTTGGCCAGCAACGCGGCGGCCAGGCTGTCACCGGCATAACCCTGGTAGGTCTTGCCGTTGAAAGTGAAGTTCAGGACCTTGCTGCGGTCGATACGGCCGCCGCTGGCGAGGCGATAGGTCTGGCTCATACTTTTTCCCCTTGGCCTTTGACGGTCGACGCGGCGCTGTTCTGCTTGCCGCTGGCGGTCACTTGCGGCTTCTCGCCAATCTTGTAGGTTTCCAGAATTTCGTAGGTCACGGTGTCGCGGGTGACGTTGAAATACTGGCGGCAGCCGGCAACGTGGTCCCACAGTTCGTGGTGAATACCGCGTGGGTTGTCACGGTAGAACATGTAGGTACCCCACTCCTCGTCGGAGCAGGCGTTAGGGTCCAGCGGGCGGGCGATGTGCGCCTGGCCAGAGGCGTGGAACTCTTCTTCGGAGCGCAGCTCGCCGCAGTGGGGACAGAAAATATGCAACATGACGGTGTCTCCGGTTAGTGGGCGACGGCGGCGGCGCCGTGTTCGTCGATCAGTGCGCCGTTGTAGAAACGGTCCATGGAGAACGGCGCGGCCAGTGGGTGCATTTCGCCCTTGGCCAGGCTCGCGGCGAAGACGTTGCCCGAACCCGGGGTCGCCTTGAAGCCGCCAGTACCCCAACCGCAGTTGAAGAACATGTTCTTGACCGGGGTCTTGGTGATGATCGGGCAAGCGTCCGGCGAGGTATCGACGATGCCGCCCCACTGGCGGTTCATGCGCACGCGCGAGAGGTTGGGGAACATCTCGACGATGGCCTGCAGGGTGTGCTCGATCACCGGGTACGAACCGCGCTGGCCGTAGCCGACCCAGCCGTCGATACCGGCACCGATCACCAGGTCGCCCTTGTCGGACTGGCTGATGTAGCCGTGCACGGCGTTGGACATGATCACGCTGTCGATGATCGGCTTGATCGGCTCGGATACCAGTGCTTGCAGCGGGTGAGATTCCAGCGGCAGGCGGAAGCCGGCCAGCTTGGCCATGTGCCCGGAGTTACCGGCAGTGACCACGCCGACGCGCTTGGCGCCGATGAAGCCTTTGTTGGTTTCCACACCGATGACCGCGCCGTTTTCCTTGCGGAAGCCGATCACTTCGGTCTGCTGGATCAGGTCCACGCCCAGGGCGTCGGCGGCACGGGCGAAGCCCCAGGCCACGGCGTCGTGACGGGCCACGCCGCCACGGCGCTGCACGGTGGCACCGAGGATCGGGTAGCGGGTGTTCTTCGAGCAGTCCAGGTACGGGATCTCGGCCGCGACCTGGGCGGTGTTGAGCAGTTCGCCATCCACGCCGTTCAGGCGGTTGGCGCTGACCCGGCGCTCGGAGTCACGCATGTCCTGCAGGGTGTGGCACAGGTTGTACACGCCGCGCTGGGAGAACATCACGTTGTAGTTGAGGTCCTGGGACAGGCCCTCCCACAGCTTCATGGCGTGCTCGTACAGGTGCGCCGACTCGTCCCACAGGTAGTTGGAACGCACGATGGTGGTGTTACGGGCGGTGTTGCCGCCGCCCAGGTAGCCCTTCTCGATCACGGCAACGTTGGTGATGCCGTGTTCTTTGGCCAGGTAGTAGGCCGTGGCCAGGCCATGGCCGCCACCGCCGACGATAACCACGTCGTAGACCTTTTTAGGGGTTGGCGTGCGCCACATGCGCTGCCAGTTCTCGTGGTGGCTGAGGGAGTGCTTGAAAAGGCCGAAGCCCGAGTAACGTTGCATGGTGTGTGACTCCACTCAGCGGTAAACAGGGAAATCTGCGCACAGGGCCGCGACGTTCTTCGCCACATCGGCTTCGACGTCTGCGTCACCGAGGTTGTCGAGGATGTCGCAGATCCAGCCGGCCAGGGCCACGCACTGAGCGACCTTGAAGCCGCGGGTGGTAACGGCCGGGGTACCGATGCGCAGGCCCGAGGTGACGAATGGCGACTGCGGGTCATTCGGCACGGCGTTCTTGTTGACGGTGATGTGCGCGCGGCCCAGGGCGGCGTCGGCATCTTTGCCGGTGAGGCCCTGGCGGATCAGGCTGACCAGGAACAGGTGGTTGTCGGTGCCGCCGGAAACCACGTCGTAGCCGCGGTCGATGAACACCTGGGCCATGGCCTGGGCGTTTTCGATCACTTGTTGCTGGTAGGCCTTGAATTCAGGCTCCAGCGCTTCCTTGAAGCAAACGGCCTTGGCGGCGATCACGTGCATCAGCGGGCCGCCCTGGGCGCCAGGGAACACCGCGGCGTTCAGCTTCTTCTCGATCTCTTCGTTCGACTTGGCAAGGATCAGGCCGCCACGTGGGCCGCGCAGGGTCTTGTGAGTGGTGGTGGTAACCACATCGGCGAACGGGATCGGGTTCGGGTACAGGCCAGCGGCAACCAGGCCGGCTACGTGGGCCATGTCGACGAACAGCAGTGCGCCGACCTTGTCGGCGATGGCGCGGAAGCGTGGGAAATCGAGGGTCTTGGAGTAGGCCGAGAAGCCGGCAACGATCATTTTCGGCTTGTGCTCGACAGCCAGACGCTCGACTTCGTCGTAGTCGATCAGGCCGGTGTTGGTGTCGATGCCGTATTGCACAGCGTTGTACAGTTTGCCCGAAGACGACACCTTGGCACCGTGGGTAAGGTGGCCGCCGTGGGCCAGGCTCATGCCGAGGATGGTGTCACCAGCCTGCAGCAGGGCCAGGTAGACCGCAGCGTTGGCCGAGGAGCCGGAGTGCGGCTGGACGTTGGCGTAGTCGGCACCGAACAGCTGCTTGGCGCGCTCGATGGCCAGGGCCTCTACCTTGTCCACGTGCTCGCAGCCGCCGTAGTAGCGCTTGCCCGGGTAGCCTTCGGCGTACTTGTTGGTCAGGCCGCTGCCTTGGGCCTGCATCACGCGCTTGGAGGTGTAGTTTTCCGAGGCGATCAGCTCGATGTGGTCTTCCTGGCGCTGTTCTTCGGCATTCATCGCCGCCAGCAGTGCATCGTCGTAACCCTGAATCTGGTCTTGCTTGCTGAACATCGTGTATCTCCCGGCAGCGATCGTTTTTTGTCGTGGGGCACTGTGGCCCTTTGTGGCGATGTTATGACTGGCCGGGGCGGGTCAGATGCCTGCGCACGCCTTGCAATGGCGCGTTTACGACATTCGTTTTGCACTGGCCTCTCTGGCCTCATCGCCGGCAAGCCGGCTCCCACAGGAATGACATTGCTCTGAAGCCCTGTGGAGTACCTGTGGGAGCCAGCTTGCCGGCGATAGGCCCAGTACAGGCACCGCTGAAATCTGCCGATGCACCGCTTGTATAGGCAACTGCTGAATCGATGGTTTAGAGTGCTGTTCTGCGTCGTTCACAGGACAGTGTCATGACAGATAAGAGCCAACAATTCGCCAGCGACAACTATTCCGGCATCTGCCCCGAAGCCTGGGCAGCGATGGAAAAGGCCAACCATGGCCACGACCGCGCCTACGGCGACGACCAGTGGACCGAACGCGCCGCGGAATACTTCCGCAAGCTGTTCGAAACCGACTGCGAGGTGTTCTTCGCCTTCAACGGCACCGCCGCCAACTCCCTGGCCCTGGCCTCGCTGTGCCAGAGCTACCACAGCGTGATCTGCTCCGAGACCGCCCACGTCGAAACCGACGAGTGCGGTGCGCCGGAGTTCTTCTCCAACGGCTCCAAGCTGCTGACCGCGCCCAGCGTCAACGGCAAGCTGACACCACAGTCGATCCGCGAAGTGGCGCTGAAGCGTCAGGACATCCACTACCCCAAGCCACGGGTGGTGACCATTACCCAGGCCACCGAGGTGGGCACCGTCTATCGCCCCGACGAGCTGAAGGCGATCAGCGCCACCTGCAAGGAGCTGGGGCTGAACCTGCACATGGACGGCGCACGCTTCAGCAATGCCTGCTCGTTCCTGGGCTGCAGCCCGGCAGAGCTGACCTGGAAGGCCGGTGTCGATGTACTGTGCTTTGGCGGCACCAAGAACGGCATGGCGGTGGGCGAGGCGATCCTGTTCTTCAACCGCCAACTGGCCGAGGACTTCGACTACCGCTGCAAGCAGGCCGGGCAACTGGCATCGAAGATGCGCTTCCTGTCGGCGCCTTGGGTGGGCCTGCTGGAAGATGGCGCCTGGCTTCGCCATGGCACGCATGCCAACCATTGCGCGCAGTTGCTCGCCTCGCTGGTGAGTGACTTGCCGGGGGTGGAGCTGATGTTCCCGGTCGAGGCCAACGGGGTGTTTCTGCAGATGCCAGAGCACGCGATCGACGCACTGCGCGCCAAGGGGTGGCGGTTCTATACCTTCATTGGTAGCGGCGGGGCGCGGTTCATGTGCTCGTGGGATACCGAGCAAGAGCGGGTGCGCGAGCTGGCGGCGGATATCCGCAGCATCATCGGCGCCTGACAGCCCGCATTCGCGGGCATGCCCGCTCTCATAGAGCAACACATGACTCATTGGTTCGGCGAGGCCCTGTAGGAGCAGCCTTGTGCTGCGAAGAGGCCGGGGCTGACAAAGCCTGTCTATTGGCTGTACCGGCCTCTTCGCAGCACAAGGCTGCTCCTACAAAGGACGCGTCAGACGAGCGATATTGGTTCTCTGCGCGACAGCCCAGCCCAAAGGGCTGGGCAATCTCCCACAGGAACATCGCAGCCGTCGAGAGCTGTGCAGTACCTGTGGGGGCGGGCAAGCCCGCGAAGAAGCCCTGATCTAAAGCCTGAACCAACCCATCTGCCGCGCCAGGTCATCCGCCAAGCCACGCAGCGCCTGGCACTCTTCACGACAGCCCTGCACCTCCGCCGCGGTCTCCCGCGCCAGGTCGGAAATCCCCTGCACCGTACGATTGATCTCCTCGGTCACCGCCGACTGCTCTTCGGTCGCAGTAGCTACCTGATGGTTCATGTCGCTGATGTGCTCGACCTGGTCAGTGATCGCCCCCAATGACGCTCCGGTGCGCTGGCTCGACTCCACCCCGCTACCCGTCGCCTGCTGCCCAGCCTGCATCGAACTCACAGCCGAACCCGCGCCCTGCTTCAAGCGCTGGATCATCTGCTGCACTTCGTCGGTGGACAGCTGCGTGCGCCGGGCCAAGGTACGCACCTCATCGGCCACCACGGCAAACCCACGGCCCATCTCCCCTGCCCTGGCCGCCTCGATGGCGGCATTCAGCGCCAGCAGGTTGGTTTGCTCGGAAATACTACGGATCACCGCTAGAACTTCGTCGATCGAAGCTACTTCCTCGGCCAGCTGGCTGACTGCATCGGCCGCCTTGCCGATATCACCCGACATCCCCTCGATACCACGGATCGAGCGTTGCACCACTTCACGCGCCTGCAGGGCTTCGTCCCTCGCCGACTGCGAGGCCTGGGCCGCATCACCGGCATTGCGGGCAATGTCCTGCACGGTCAAACCCATTTCGTGCACGGCGGTAGCGACCATTTCGGTCATTTCCTGCTGGCGCCCGGAACGCTCGGCGGTGTTGTCCACCACCTGTGTCACCTGCTCGACCGCCAGGTGCAGCCGCTCGGAAGTGTGCAATACCTCGCCGATCAACCGGCGCTGGCTGTCGAGGAAGCGGTTGAAACCACGCGCCAGGTCGCCCAGTTCGTCCTGGCGTGAATCGTCCAGCCGGTGGCTGAGGTCACCCGCGCCGCTGCCAATCTGCACCAGCGCCGCTGTCACGCGGCGGATCGGCCGCACCAGGCCACGCGCCAGCAGCACCACCAGCAGCAGCGACACCAGGGCCACGGCACCACCGATCAGGCTGGTCAGCCATACCGCCTGGTGCATTGGCGCGTAGATTTCCTCCTCGGGCACCTCGGCCACCAGGGTCCAGTTGAGGTCGCGAAGGGGCAGTCCGAGCGCCAGGTAGCTTTCGCCGTCACGGCTGAAGCGGCTGCTGCGCAGGCCTTCGCCGCCAGTCATCAGCACCTTGGCGGCATCCGCGCCGAGCTGTTCGGTGAGCTGGCGTTTGCCGCTGAAGGCAGCGTCCGGATGAACCTGGATCAGGCCATCGTTACGCACCAGGAACACCTTCCCGTGCTCGCCAAATTTGAAGTCATGGATCAGCTTCGACAGTTCGGTCATGCGCAGGCCCATACCGGCCACACCGACCAGTTGGCCATTCTTTTCCACGCGATAATCGATGAACAGCGCGAGCTCGCCGGTGGCACCGTCGATGTCGATGTTGATCAGGCGTTCGGCACCGCTGTCGATGTAGCCGTAGAACCATTTGTCCTTGGGATTGCTGCGGCTGAGGGTACGGTCCAGGCCATTCTCGTTGTAGTAGTGGCCGGTGTCGGTCGAGACGAACAAAGTGGTGAAGGCCTGGTTGCGCTGCTTGGCGGCGGTCAGGTATTCGATGAATGGAGCGGCATGGGCGGGGTCTTCACCGGCGGCAAGCCAGTCGCGCAGCAGGGTGTTGCCGGCAATATCTGCCGCCGCCACCAGCGGCTGTCCGAGCATGCGCTCGATGTCGTTGCGGATGGCCTCGATGCTGGCGGGCAGCGCGGTATCGACCAGGTAGCGTTCGGTGAGACGGTTGAGCGCCACCGTGAAAATGATGACCACCACCAGGATGCTCGCCAGCAGGGCTGCGCCCATGCTGGAAATCAACTGCCACTGGATGCTTTTACGCCAGATACGCATGCCCTACTCCCCGCATAATTATTGTTTTGCGGAAAGTGTATACACTTGCGTATCCAGTTAATCCAGTGACCTGAAGCAATCAGATACCCTGTGGGAGCGGGTTTACCCGCGAATGCGATGCTGAATGCACTGACGCATTCACGGGTGAATCCGCTCCCACAGAGGTCAATGTAAGACCTTATTGTTCGGCTATGGTCCGCACGATGGCGTCCACCGTGGCATCGATCTGCGCCTGTGTACGCTCCAGCGTCTTGCGGTGCTCATCCTGCAGCTCGATCTGCCGCGAACACAGGTTCAGCGCGGCCAGCACCAGCAGCTTGTCGCCGATCAGGGTCGGGTACTGACGCTTGGTCTGGGCCAGGGCGGTGTTGAGCATCTGCACCGCCTGGGCCAGGGTCGCTTCCTGGCCTTCAGGCGCCTTGATCGAATAGTCGTTGCCGAGGATCGACACGACATTGATCGGCTGCGCTCGAAGTGTCATGCGCCTACGACGCCGGTGTTGGCGCGCTCGAGCAGGGCCTGCAGGCGTGCGGCAGTGCTGCCGTTCTTCTCTTCCTGCTCCATCAGCGACAGCTGCAGGGTTTCGTTCTCTTCCTTGGCCTGGGCCAGTTCCTGACCGAGGGCGGCGTTCTGCTCGGTGAGTTGAGCGTTCTTCTGCATCAGGTCGCTGACCAGTTGCTCGATTTGATTCAGGGAAGCTTCCAGCATGGGTCTATCTCAGGTTGTTGCGAGGGGCGCACACGATAAAGAAAAGTGCGGCCCATCGCCATTAAATATCGGATTCACAAAGTGTCTAACCCGCAGATTGACAGGGTAGCCGGCCCCTTGTTCCGACCTGGGTCAACCGCCGGTCAGGAAAAGGACTGACGAAAGCGCCCGCGGCCAGCAGCAGAACAACGAAATCGAACAGGCGGCCAGCACCCTCATAGAGATGATCAGCGCTGTGGAAGAAGTGGCGCGGAAAGTGGACGCAACCTGGCGAACATCATTGACCTGTCGGTGCAGAGTGCTACCGGGGCGCGACAGGCCCGTGCGGTGATTGCAGAATTGTCACGCCTTGCCTTGGACTTGAATGGGTTGGACGAGATACAGCCCTGATCTGTTCAGCAAGCTCCAAGGGGCTTGGAGACTCGCTGGCGGTGGTAGGGCCAACGAAGGGCGAAAAATCAGCCCCAGCCAAATCCATCATGAGAGGCCCAGAACTATTCTCAACCTGTTTCTTCAGCGACCTGCCGACCGAAAGTCCTTTTAACCCGACCTTCACAATACTCCCAGCAGTCGCCAACTCTTTACCACCAGGTACTCCGTAAAAAGCCAGGCTGCCTCCGATACCGGCCGTCCACTTAGCCGCTTCAGCCAACACCTTCAATCTAGCTGGACGAGCCCAAGCTGCTTTAATCCGCGAGCCTAGCCATATCGCGCTTTTGAGAAACGAGAGAATGCTGAATGCTCCGCTCGGATCTTGCCTGTTAACCGGATCTCCCAAGCAATAGGCATAAGCATTGATACCCCCCTTGGAAAATGGGCTTAGCTGGTCTGCAGACAAGAATCGCCTTGATGCGGAGCTATATGCTCTTCTGCCATTGCCGAGCAGATAAAAGCCTGTGAGGTTATCTCGGCGCTCGCCATTAAATGCGAGTACCCAAGCAGCATTGCCTGGATGTGCACCATAGGGGTCATATGCGCCGTGTGTTCTGCAGTGGCTGCCGTAAAACACTGAACCGCTCATATCCACAACTAGCAAATGGCAACGGTTCATGCTCAATACTCAAAGAGGACTGAGGCAATTCTATTTGGTACCTCGGGTAATCTGGAACTGTCGGAAATACCAGTTGTGAAACACAACAGGGCCGCTTTGCGGCCCTGGGAACACCGGATCAGTAATCGATCCGCACATCTCCTTTCGGCACACTGCAGCACGACAGGATGTAGCCCTCGGCTTCGTCCTCTTCGGTAATGCCGCCGTTGTGCTCCATCTCCACTTCGCCGCCCAGCTTGAGCACCTTGCAGGTGCCGCAAATGCCCATACCGCAGGCTTTCGGGATCATCAGGCCAACCTTGGCCGCCGCCGCGTGCACGGTCTCGCCCGGGGCGATGCGGATGCTCTTCTCGCTGCCGATGAACTCCACCAGGTTGAGGTCGGCCGCATCCAGTTCCGGCGCGTCGGCAGCCTGCTCGGCATGCTCCACCGCATCGGCCTTGGCCTCAGGCGGCGTCGCACCGAACGATTCCTCGTGATAGTTCTTCATGTCGAAGCCGACCGCTTCGAGCATGCGCTTGACCGCAGTCATGTATGGCGTCGGGCCGCAGCAGAACACCACACGGTCCATGTAGTCCGGCGCGATCAGCTCCATCAGGCGCTGGTTGAGGTAACCGCGATAACCCGCCCACGGCTCACCCAGGCCATGCTTTTCACAAATGATGTGCAGGCTGAAATTGGGGATGCGCGAGGCCATCTGCTCCAGTTCACGATGGTAGATGATGTCCTTCGGCGAACGGGCGCTGTGCACGAACACCATGTCGACATTGCCGTTGGTGTCGTAGAACCAGCGCGCCATCGACATGACCGGGGTGATCCCGACACCGCCCGAGAGGTACAGCACCTTCTGCGCCGGGAAATCGATGGCGTTGAACAGCCCCACCGGGCCGTGCACCGGCAGCTCGGCGCCTTCGTGCATGGTGTCGTGGAGGAAGTTGGACACCAGGCCGCCCGGTACGCGCTTGACCGTGATCGAGAAGCTGTACGGCACCGAGGGTGAACTGGAGATGGTGTAGGAGCGCATCACCGGCTTCCCTTCGATCTCCAGCTCCAGGGTGACGAACTGCCCCGGCTTGAAGAAGAACATGATCGGTTGATCGGCCATGAAGCAGAAGGTGCGCACGTCCCAGGTCTCCTGGATGACCTTGACGCAGCGCACGATGTGGCGGCCGTTGGCCCAGGTCTGGGTAGTGACCGGATTGAGGAAGGTATCGGACATGTTCATCTCCAGCAGCCGACTATTGGCCGTTTTATGGCTTGGATAATGCGCAAGCTGAAGACGACGTACATTCCTGCCAGCGACATCGGCGTGCTTATCGCGACCAGCCCCGCACTGCAAGGGCTGGCGCGTCGTAATTCAAATCGGCCATGTCGCCCATGGATACGGTTCATGACGCCTTCGGACGCACACTCCACGGCAAAACAACTAGCTGTTTCTGATGAGCAGCCTTGCGGCACCACAACAACGATTAGCCACCTTTTGCCGGCCGCACACGGCCCCGAGGAATACACGATGGACGTCACCGCAACCCTGAGCCTGGGCGATCCACTGGAACCTGCACGCAAGGCCACCGCCGAGATGCTGCAGACCCGCGAGCGCACCTACTCGCTGCCCCAGCCTTTTTACACCGACGAGCGTCTGTTCCAGATCGACATGCAGGAGATCTTCCACAAGGAGTGGCTGATCGCGGGGCTGGTAAGCGAGATTCCGACAAAGGGCAACTTCCTGACCCTGCAGATCGGCAAGAACCCGATCATCGTGATCCGTGGTGCCGAGGGTAAGGTGCATGCCTTCCATAACGTCTGCCGCCACCGCGGCTCGCGTCTGTGCACCAGCGAAAAAGGCAAGGTGGCCAAGCTGGCCTGCCCTTACCACCAGTGGACCTACGAGCTGGACGGCCGCTTGCTGTTCGCCGGCACTGAAATGGGCGCCGACTTCGACATGAACCAGTATGGCCTGAAGCCGGTGAACGTGAAGGTCGCTGGCGGCTACATCTTCATCAGCCTGGCGGAAAACCCGCCCGCCATCGACGAGTTCCTGGCCACCCTGGACCACTACATGGAACCGTACGACATGGAAAACACCAAGGTGGCGGTACAAACCACCTTGATGGAAAAGGCCAACTGGAAACTGGTGCTGGAAAACAACCGCGAGTGCTACCACTGCAATGGGTCGCACCCTGAACTGCTGAAAACCCTGCTGGAGTGGGACGACACCAACGACCCTCGCGCCGACCAGGCCTTCAAGGACCACGTAGCCGCCTCCGCCGCTGCCTGGGAAGCCGAGAAGATCCCGTACCTGCACAAGAGCCATGGCCTGCGTAACCGTATCGTGCGCATGCCGCTGCTCAAGGGGACCGTGTCGATGACCATGGATGGCAAGCAGGCATGCAAGAAGCTGATGGGCCGCATCAAGAACCCCGACCTGGGCTCGATGCGCATCCTGCACCTGCCACACTCCTGGAACCACTGCATGGGCGACCACATGATCGTGTTCACCGTGTGGCCGATCAGCGCCCAGGAAACCATGGTCACCACCAAGTGGCTGGTGCACAAGGATGCCGTGGAAGGCGTGGACTACGACCCTGAGCAGATGCGCAAGGTCTGGGACGCAACCAACGATCAGGACCGTCGTTTGGCTGAAGAGAACCAGCGTGGGATCAACTCCACTGCGTATCAGCCTGGGCCTTACTCGAAGACCTACGAGTTTGGCGTGGTCAACTTCATTGACTGGTATAGCCAGCGCTTGCTGAACAATCTGGGCGCGGAACCTGCGCCTTACCTGAAAGAAGTGCAGGCGCAGTAACTGCCCGGGATAAGCGGATAGCGACAGATGTCGCTATCCGTATTTCTGGGATGGGGTCATGCCTCTGATCTCGGCCGCTGAAGTGTTCACATCATCTGCGGTAGGCGGAGATTCTCGCCGCCTCACAGCGACAGGCGTATCCGGTTTCCATGGCTTCTCCTGAGCCAGCCCCCATGCCTCATAGCCCGTCGTTGCGAGCGACACAACGGTCAGCGTAGCCAAGGCCCATGTCTGCCAGTTGTTTTCAGGATCGGCCGTTCTCACAACACCAATGGTCAACCCCGCAACGCCAGCGACCGCACTCACGCTGGACAAAGCCCAATCCTGTCTTGTTGGCGGCATAATCGACGGTGAAAGGCTTTCCACGGCAATTCTTCGACTAGCACCCACCTGCTTGACGAAAGCTCTGAATCGTAGCCCGCTGATAAACAGACCTAGCACGTTGGTAAGGATACTCAGCACTGGCAGTACATAATCCTCTGCCTTCTGCCCTGTGGGATCGCGGTGGTTGACCGGGTCACCAAGGCAGTACAAATAAGCATTGAGCCCGCCCTCGCCGAACGGGCTTTGCGTGTCGGGTGACTGGAAACGCATGAGCGAGGGTGTGTAGGTACGATGGCCATTTCCTAGTGGGTAATTCCCAGTCACTGGGTCCCGATACTCTCCACAAAATGCCAGCCCTGGTGCGCAGGCGGCGCTCATGACTCCATAAGGCGCATAAGCACGGGGGCCGCCGGGATACGTACCCAGTACAGAGTGCTGCCGATCGGCATTTAGCAGGTATGTCGCCATAAGTTATTCACAAATACGAAGACCTGTGGATACGGTAATGGTTGGTTGAACATTTGCGTACTGGCAAAAATGTCAGGTAGGACCTTGATCATTATTTGACCATATCAGCCAAGGTCGCGTATTAACTGGGCTACAGCGGAGTTCATACATCTTGTCCACAGAAACACCAACAGACTTTGTGGGCAACCAATGAGCTTTTTGCTATCGCCCTGTTGATAAGTGACCCAAGGGCTTGATTTTCAGGCATCGCGTAGCATCCGGGCGGGATTGTTCAATTTTTGAACAGATCTGCCAAAGCCTTTGACTACGCCGCTTACAGGTGATGCCGAACAGATTATCCACAGACCGGCTAACAGCGATTGTGGGCAAAATCAGCAGGGTGCTGCCGTGCTTTGCATGCGAAGGCAGGGATAATACTGATCGTTTTTTGATCAAAAGCTTGGAGGTCACGTCATACAAGGGCTGCGGCCATGCGCCAACACTTTATCCACACCTTGGCGAACAGATTCGGTGGGCAAAAGCGCTCGGGTGGATCCTGAGTATTGAATGTAGGAGCGGCCTTGTGTCGCGATGGGCCGCAGCGCGGCCCCAGGATCTCGACTACGGGTCAAGATTGCTGGGGCTGCTGCAGCCCATCGCGACGCAAGGCCGCTCCTACACCGGGACCGCGTGAGGCTCTAGCGCAGCACGCCCTCTTCCACCAGCAGCTTGAGGATGGCCTCGGCGCCTTCCTGTGGAGAAACGTCCTTCAACACCTTGCCACCGCCGCCACTGGCCTTGGCCGTCGCCGCCTTCATCCGGTCGGCACCGCTCTTGGCCTTGATCACCTTAAGCCGCTTGGGCCGTGGGCGGGCTGGCTGCAGTTCGGCTTCGGCCAGCAGTTCGTCTTCGACGATAGCCACGTTGCGTGCCGCCAACACACCCCGACGCGCCGGCCCGAAAGCGCTCTGGCGCGGCTTGGGCGCAGCGTTATCCACAGTCGCCAGCAACGGCAGGCGCACCTTCAGCCGACGCCGCTGACCGCGCGGCAGCGCCTGCAATACCTGGGCGGTGCCGTTGTCGATCGACTCCACTTCAGCCAACCCCACAATCAGCGGCCAGCCGAGCTTTTCGGCCAGCAGGAACGGCAACATGCCCGACCCTTCGCCGGTCTCGGCCTGGCTACCGGTCAGCACCAGCTGTGCCCCGGCATCGCGCAGGTAATCCCCGAGCACGCCCAGCACGTCGGCACCGGCCGGCTGCTCCAGCACATCCAGATGGTCCAGGCCCATCCCCAGGTAGGCGCGCAGCGCCTCTTCCCGTGGGTCGCCGGCATGCACCACCTGCAAGTTATCCCCAGCCAGCTGCAAACCCAGCTCCACGGCGCGCGCATCCTGCTCGGCGCGGCGAGCGCGGCCGGAGCTGGGGTGGGCACCGATGGAAACCAGGCTGATCACTTTCGTACTCATGCTCGTGCCCTTATGCCGCGTCGCGCTGGCCGCCGCTGCGGTAGTTGTCCACAGCCTCGATCAGTGCCTGGAGAATCGCCGAACTGTCGCCAATTACCGACAGGTCGGCCCGTTTGATCATGTCGCAGCCCGGGTCCATGTTGATCGCCACCACCTTGTCGCAGGCGCCGATGCCCTGCAGGTGCTGGATCGCGCCCGAGATACCCACAGCCACGTAGACCCGCGCGGTAACCCAGGTACCGGTGGCACCCACCTGGCGGTTGCGCGGCATGAAGCCGTCGTCGACCGCCACCCGCGAGGCGCCTTCGGTGGCGCCAAGGGCCGCGGTGGCCTTGTGATACAGGTCCCAGTCCTTGACCCCGTTGCCGCCCGAGACGATGAACTCGGCTTCAGCCATGGCAATGGTGGCCGGGTCCACGGCCACCGAGCCGAGGTCTTCGATGCGCGACAGGCTGCGCGCCACGCTTGTGGACAACTCCACCGGCAGCGCTTCGTGCCGGGTTTCGCTGACCGGCTCGGCGCACTCGGCCGCCGCCAGGATCAAGCGTGGTACGGCGCGCTGCAGGTCTTGCTGGCCGGCACCGGCACGGCCGATGCACTGGCCGTCCTTGACCTGCCATACCCGCGTTGCCGGGCGCTCGCCCAGTGCCGCGCCCAGGCGTCGGCCCAGTTCGCCACCACCGGTGCGGCTGTCCGGCAGCAGCCAGTGGCGCGGGGTGAACTGGTTATCCACAGCCCGCAGGCCTTGTACCAGTTGCTCCGGTGCATAACCTTCGAAAGCCTCACCTTCGATGACCAGCAGGCGGTCGACCCCGGCTGTGGAAAAGTTGCTTTCCTTGTGCTCGCCAAACACCACTGCCAGCACCGCACCGTCGCTGCCGGCCAGGCTGTGGGCCAGGCCGAGCAGGTCGCGGTCGTGGCTGCTCAGGCGGCCACCGACCATGTCCGGCACCACGGCGATGTAGAACGCCGGCGCCGGCACCTGGTGCAGCGGCAGCTTGACTTCGGCCGCCGCCGTGCGTCGCCCGCCCACGGCGGTGCCCTGCTGGGCGCCGCTGCGGTCGATGCGCTTGATGCCGGCCGGGCCGATGAAGCCTGCGGCAATCGCGTGGGGGTTCTTGCGGATGAGGCCGTTGGGCCCCATCCAGCTGGTCTGCTGCGTCTGCATCGCTGCATGCAGCGGGTGCAGACGGTTACGGGCGATCCACTCGGCGCGTGGGTCGCGGCGGATAATGTCGCTCATCAGTGCACCTCCGCAGGTTCACGTTTGGCCGTTTGCGGCTTTGGGGCAGAGGGCGCGTCCTCTTCGATCAGCACGTCGGCCACCAGTTCGGCCAGGTCCTTGATCTGCGGGCGCGGTTCGACCACACCTTCGAGCATGGCGGTGCACTGTGGGCAACCCACAGCTACCAGCTCGGCCTCGGTCTCGCGGATGTCGTCCATGCGCATGTCCGGGATACGCTGCTTGCCAGGGATGTCGGTGATCGGCGCACCGCCACCACCGCCGCAGCAACGGGAACGGAAGCCCGAGCGCTGCATCTCGCGCACTTCGATACCCAGGGCCTTGAGCACGGCACGCGGAGCTTCGTACTCACCGTTGTAACGACCCAGGTAGCACGGGTCGTGGTAAGTGACGCTGCCACCCTTGTGCTGGCCGAGGTTGAGCTTGTTGGCCGCAATCAGTTCGGCGATGTAGGTGCTGTGGTGCTGCACCTGGTAGTCGCCGCCCAGGGCGCCGTACTCGTTCTTCAGCACGTGGAAGCTGTGCGGGTCGCAGGTGACGATGCGCTGGAACTTGTACTTGGCCAGGGTCTGGATATTGCGTTTGGCCAGTTGCTGGAAGGTCGCTTCATCGCCCAGACGACGCGCCACGTCGCCGCTGTCGCGCTCTTCCAGGCCGAGCACGGCAAAGTCCACGCCCGACGCCTTGAGCACTTTGACGAACGAGCGCAGGGTGCGCTGGTTGCGCATGTCGAAGGCGCCGTCACCGACCCAGAACAGCACCTCGGTGGTTTTCACCTCCGACAGCAGTTGCAGGTTGAGGTCGGCAGCCCAGTTCATGCGCCCGCCAGGGGCGAAGCCGCCCGGGTTGTCGGTAGCGATCAGGTTGTCCAGCACTTCGGCGCCCTTGTTCGGGGTGGCGCCTTTTTCCAGGGTGAGGTGACGGCGCATGTCGACGATGGCATCGACGTGCTCGATCATCATCGGGCATTCCTCAACGCAGGCACGGCAGGTGGTGCACGACCACAGCGTTTCGGCGTCGACCAGGCCATTGACGATCGGCTGGTGCGGGTGGCCGCCATGCTCACCGATCGGTTTGCCCGGGTATGGGCTGCCGGCGAACTGCGCGTCGGTGCCACCGGCCAGGCCGATGACCATGTCCTGGATGAGCTTTTTCGGGTTCAGCGGCTGGCCGGCGGCAAAGGCCGGGCACATGGCTTCGCATTTACCGCACTGCACGCAGGCGTCGAAGCCCAGCAGCTGGTTCCAGGTGAAGTCCACCGGCTTTTCCACGCCCAGCGGCGCGTTCGGGTCTTCCAGGTCCAGCGGCTTGAGGCCGGTGGAACGGCCGCCGCCGAAGCGTTCGGCGCGGCGGTGCCAGGCCAGGTGCAGGGCACCGGCGAAGGCGTGTTTCATCGGGCCGCCCCAGGTCATGCCGAAGAACAGCTCCGACACGCCCCACAGCACGCCCAGGCCGAGAATGCCCACCATCACCCAGCCACCGGTGTTGGCCGGCAGGATGCCGGCGACCGGCAAGGTGGCGATGAAGAAGCTCACGGCAAACGCCAGCAGGCTCTTCGGCAGGCGCATCCACGGGCCCTTGGACAGGCGCGAAGGCGGGTTGAGGCGGCGCTTGAAGACGAAGATGGCGCCGCTGAACATGATCACCGTGGCCACCAGCAACGCGTAGCCGAGAATCTTGCTCTGCAGGCCGAAGCCGTGCACCAGGATCGCCAGCACGGCCGACAGCACGAAGCCGCCAGCGGTGGCCACGTGGGTCTTGGACATGTACTTGTCGCGCTCGACCACATGGTGCAGGTCCACCAGGTAGCGGCGCGGCATGGCCAGCAGGCCGCCGATCAGGTTGACCTTGGACGGCCGGCCACGCCGCCACATGCGCACCCGGCGCAGGGCGCCGAGCACTGCCAGGCCAAGGGCAGCGAACAGCAGGATTGGTAGAAGGGTGTTCAACATGGGAGGCTCCCACAACAGCTGGATTCTTGCGCCACTCTGAAGGTGGGATTGGCCCCTTGTGGGAGCGGGTTTACCCGCGAATGCGTCAGATCAGACAACTCTGTTGCTTGTGCTGACGCTTTCGCGGGTGAACCCGCTCCCACAGGGACCGCGCCCGGTGGCGACGATTTTTCTCGATCAGAAGTCCTTGCACAGGCGCAAGGCGTCGTAGATCGCCGCATGCACGTTGCGCTG